>JAFUIP010000007.1 GCA_017468435.1 Bacteroidales bacterium | reverse complement strand
TTAGCCTTTCTGCATAGCCATGTTTCTTATACTTTTTAGACATAACAAAACCCCGAAAGTTTTTTGTCTAACTTTCGGGGTTCATGTCAGAGTTTCTCGGGAGTTTATTATTCGTCAAAATCGTATTCGTCGTAGTTGTCGTCTTCGTCGAAGGCTTCATCGAAATCTTCTTCATCGTCGGTCTGTGCAGAAGCGATATCAAGATCGCGATGAACGATTTCGCGAATCTGGTTGCGTTCGTCTATCAACTCACGCCAAAGCACATTCTTCAGCTCTTCGAGACCAAAATTGGCTACAGATGAGATAAATACGGCAGGCACATCGGGCAAGGTGGGACGAATTTCGGCCATCAATTCCTCATCGAGCATATCGCATTTGGTAATGGCCAGTACGCGTTGTTTATCAAGCAGTTCCGGATTATACTGTTGCAATTCTCGCAGCAAGATTTCGTACTCCTTATTAATATCGTCGCTGTCGGCGGGCACCATAAACAACAAGATGGCGTTTCGCTCGATATGACGCAAGAAGCGCAAACCCAAGCCTTTGCCTTCGCTGGCCCCTTCGATGATACCGGGGATGTCGGCCATCACGAAAGATTTGTCGTCGTGATAGGGAACGATGCCAAGATTGGGCACCAAGGTGGTAAAAGGATAATCGGCAATTTCGGGCTTAGCAGCCGACAAAACAGAGAGCAAGGTTGATTTACCGGCGTTGGGGAAGCCCACCAAACCCACATCGGCCAAGAGTTTCAGCTCGAGAATAACGTGACGTTCCTCCATCGGCTCACCGGGTTGCGAAAAGCGAGGCGTCTTGTTCACCGCGTTGCGGAAATTCCAGTTGCCCAATCCACCACGACCACCTTTCAACAACACCACTTCCTGACCATCTTCGTTGACATCGCAAAGGAATTCGCCGGTTTCGGCATCGTAAGCCACCGTTCCCACAGGCACTTCGATAATCTTATCAGCACCCGACTTCCCGGTAGCACGACAGCCCATTCCATTTTGTCCGGCCTCGGCAAAGACATGACGAGCGTAACGCAAGTGAATGAGCGTCCAATAGTTACGGTTGGCTTTCAGAATGACATGACCACCTCGTCCGCCATCTCCTCCATCCGGACCGCCCTTGGCCACAAACTTCTCACGATGGAAATGCGTTGAACCCGCACCGCCCTTTCCCGAACGGCAAAAAATCTTTACGTAATCTACAAAATTGCTCTCAGCCATATTGATATTATAACAATTTAGCCACCTCGTCTGCAATGGCTTGCGCAGTTCCTTCTATACTGAGCGTCCCATCAATGGCCGTATACATGGAACGAGCCTTGTAAAAATCCAAGACAGGAGCGGTCTGCTGATGATATATTTCCACGCGCTTTTTGATAGTTTCAGGATTATCATCGGCACGACCGGAAGTCTGCGCACGGAACAACATTCTCTCAATCAGCACTTCGTCCGGCGTTACCAAATCGAACAAAGCATCCAATTTTTGAGCGCGGGCCTTCAACATATCATCGAAGACTTCAGCTTGAGCCACCGTGCGAGGGAAACCATCGAAAATATAACCATTTGCATTCTTATGTTCATCGATAGCCGATGCTAAAATTTTCACAATCATCTCATCCGGAACCAGATTGCCTCCATCTGTGAACGACTTAGCAATACGTCCCAATTCACTGCCTTTCTCCATTTCAGCACGCAGCAAATCGCCTGTTGACAAATGTGTCAATTGAAATTTTTCTGCTAATAATTTGCTTTGGGTACCCTTTCCTGATCCGGGACCTCCAAAAATAATAAGGTTCAACATCTCTTTAATTTTCTACTATTATACTATTCTGCTAAAACGTATATATCTTTTAAATTTCTCCCAAACCCATCATAATCAAGCCCATAGCCTACCAAAAACAAGGTAGAGACCTCGAAGCCGACATAATCGAGTTTCAAAGGACACTTCAGTGCCTCGGGTTTGAACGTGCAGCAAGCAATACGCAAAGAGGCCGGTTGCTGCTGCAAGAGTTGCTCGCGTAGATGATACATGGTCAAGCCGCTATCTACTATATCCTCCACTATAACCACATGACGACCTTTGATATCACTGTCTAATCCAAGCACTTGAGTAAGCTTTCCGCTACTTTCCATTCCCTGATAAGAACGCTGCTTGACAAAGCTTATCTCACAAGGAAAATCGAGTGCGCGCATTAAATCTGCAGCAAAGACAAAAGCTCCATTCAGCACAGCCACGAACAAGGGTCGTTTATCACCCAAATCGGCCTTGATTTCAGATGCCAACCTTTCCACTTGTATGCGTATCTCATTCTCAGAGAACAACTTACGAAACTTCTTATCTAAAACTTGTATCATTGCGCCAAAGGCTGATTCAAAAAATAAAAAAATCGCGCGAAGTTACTAATAAAATATGAAAGTATTACCTTTGTTTCTCCTTAATTATTCATCAAAATGAAAGAGTATTTTTCATCATTACTGCATAAACGAGATAAATTCGCGCATAAGGGAGACTTCGGAAGAGGCTTGCTCATTGCCGGATGTAGGGAAATGTGCGGCGCCGCCATTCTGGCGGCGCGCGCTTCGCTCCGCAGCGGCATCGGCCTGCTCCACGTGCACGCTCCAGCAAGCATCTACGATTGCCTGCAAGCCGCCGTGCCCGAAGCTATGGTACAACGCGACGCCTCGCACGAAGACCGTTTTGCCGACACTCATCTCTCACTCGAAAAATACGACGCCATTGCCATCGGTCCCGGATTGGGAAAGGGCCACGAACAAAAACGCGCCCTAGAAGCACTGCTTCGGCAGAATGCTCAGACCCAAAAGCCCATGGTCATCGATGCCGACGCGCTCAACCTCATTGCCGAAAACCCCGATTGGCTGCTTTTGCTCGGCCCGCATTGCATCCTGACGCCTCATCCCAAGGAATTCGAACGCCTGATAGGAAGCTCGCAGAAACTCAGTTACGACGATCGTTTGAAAAAAGGCATTGACTTTGCCAAGAAATATCAACTGCACCTTATTCTGAAAGGCGCACAAACCGCTGTCATTCAGCCAGATGGAACATACAGCATCAACAGCAGCGGCAATCCGGGCATGGCCACCGGTGGAAGCGGCGATGTTTTAACGGGAATTTTATTATCTTTGCTCGCTCAGCGATACACTTGCGCCGAATCGGCCCTCTTAGGTGTTTACCTTCACGGACTTAGCGGAGATATCGCATTGAAATACGAATCTGAAGAAAGCTTGGTTGCCAGCGATCTTTACCGCTATTTAGGCAAAGCCTTCAAGACATTAAAAGAAATGGTATGAAAAAATTGTTGATTAGCATTTTATTGGCCTTCCCCATGCTGATGGCCGCACAGATTTACACCTATCCCTTGGTGGACAGCCTGCCCAACGATGCCCACGTTTACCAACTGCCGAAAACCGGACTGACGCTCTGCTTCAATGTACGTTGCATTCACGAAAGTCCCGGAGAATTAGCACGTTATGCAGAACGCTTCTTAGGTTACGGCCGCGTCATCACGGAGCATTCTTTTACCCACGAAATTGTTTCTGTAGAAGTGGAGCCCTACACCATTGCCGACCCCGAAAGAACTTTCTATATGTTGGCTGAAAAGCTGGCTGCAAAAAAAGGAATGGGCAAAAAAGAAATCCCCACACCCGAACTGAACACCATTTGCAATAAAGATGGTATCTTGCTGGCTGTCAACGCTGTGCCTGCCACTATCGAAAGCGAAAAGAAAGCGGGATTGCAGCTTTCGCAAACTTTTGTCAAACCGAGCAAACAAAACGAAATAGGCGCTTCTCAATCTTATCTAACGCAGGAAATGAAGTTGGCTAACTCAAGCCTAAAGATGGCCGAATTGGCTGCACGTCAAATTTTCAGCATTCGCGAAACGCGCCTTGCCTTGCTTCATGGCGAATTGGAAAACTATCCCTTGGATGGCGAAGGTTTTAAACTTTTCCTCCAGGAACTGAACGACATGGAAAAACAGTATCTGGAGCTTTTCGTGGGCAGCCATAAGGAAATCGTTTATCAGTGCAAGGTGCAGTTCGTTCCCGAAAAGGGCAATCACCACGACATTGTCTGCCGTTTCTCATCGCAAGATGGCATCATCGACAAAGACGATTTGAGCGGACGTCCCATTTATTGCTTCATCGAAAATTCTCAGAGAAACATCATCCAAACGCCTGACAGCCTGAGTTTCCAAGGAAAGAAAAAGAACGAAACATTCAAAAAAGAAGAACCTGCCGGATTGTATTATTATCAGCCGGAAATGGCCAACATCTCCATCAAGGACGGCAGCCAAACGCTTTGGAGACAAGATATGGTACTGGCTCAAATGGGCCAACTGCTTCGCCTGAAAACCTACGACGGACTGAGTATCGTGCTGAATCCGGAAACCGGCGCCATCATCAACCGATAAAGCAGCCATCGCATCACAAAACCAAAGGCTCCCGGAAGTGAAATAACCGAGAGCCTTTTCTTATTGACTGAATTTCAGCAAATAGCCGAATTCTTAGAGCCGGCTTAGAGAGCCTTGCCGTCTGAACCCAACACGTTGACAATCTTGTGAATGTAGAGTTTCTTCATGCTTTCACGAGCGGGAGTCAAATACTTGCGGGGATCAAATTCTGCAGGATGTTCAGCCATGGTCTTGCGGATAGCAGCCGTCATAGCCAAACGAGAGTCAGAGTCGATGTTGATCTTGCAAACAGCACTCTTTGAAGCTTCGCGCAATTGTTCTTCGGGAATACCTACAGCAGCTTCCAACTTACCTCCATACTTGTTGATGGTATCCACTTCGTCTTGAGGCACTGAAGAAGAACCGTGCAGAACGATGGGGAATCCGGGCAACTTGGCTTCAACTTCGTGCAAAACATCGAATGCCAATGGAGGAGGAACCAAACGTCCGGTCTGAGGATCCAAAGTGCATTGTTCGGGTTTGAACTTATAAGCACCGTGGCTGGTACCGATAGAGATAGCCAAAGAGTCGCAACCGGTGCGAGTAGCAAATTCGATTACTTCTTCGGGCTTGGTGTAATGAGATTCTTCAGCAGCCACTTCGTCTTCTACGCCGGCCAAAACGCCCAATTCAGCTTCTACGGTAACACCATACTGATGAGCATATTCCACTACTTGCTTGGTGATGGCAATGTTTTCTTCGAAAGGCTTAGAAGAAGCGTCGATCATCACAGAAGAGAAACCCATATCCACGCAGCTCTTGCAAGTTTCGAAGCTATCACCGTGGTCGAGATGAAGCACGATTTGAGGATTTTCCCAACCCAATTCCTTGGCATATTCTACAGCACCTTCGGCCATATAACGCAACAATGTCTGGTTGGCATAGTTACGAGCACCTTTTGAAACTTGCAGAATAACAGGAGATTTGGTTTCAGCAGCAGCCATGATGATAGCTTGCAACTGTTCCATGTTGTTGAAGTTGAAAGCAGGGATTGCATAACCACCTGCAACAGCCTTGGCAAACATTTCCTTCGTGTTGACCAGGCCAAGCTCTTTGTAATTTACCATTGTATTAAAAATTTAAATGAATAATCGTTTTTCAGAATCAAGTGCAAAAATACTCTTTTTATCTATACGCAAGACAAAAATGTGAAAGTATTTTTTTGTATTTGACAAATTTTATCTACTTTTGCAGGCCAATACAGATTTTTGATTTCTGTATGCAGACGGCTCCCCTTTTCAAACAATGTTAGTGGTTGAGCCTTAACGATTTAGAATATATATAATTATAAAAATAACAACAATGAAAAAAGATTTACATCCCGCAAACTATCGCCCTGTAGTCTTCAAAGACATGTCAAACGGCGATATGTTCGTTTCTCGCTCGACTATTGCGACGAAAGAAACCATCGAGTACGAAGGAGAAACTCTTCCCTTGGTAAAATTGGAAATTTCTTCTACCTCTCACCCCTTCTACACCGGTAAGTCTAAGTTGGTTGACACCGCTGGTCGCGTAGATAAGTTCATGAGCCGCTACGGTAACCGCAAGAAATAATCGAGCTACCCAGCAAAACAAAACCGAATCACACAACGTGGTTCGGTTTTTTTGTTAGTTGCAAATTGCTTTACTAATAAAATCATTTATCTTTGTCTGTCTCAAAAAAATTGCCTGTGGAAAAGATTCGTTAACATGGAAAGACGAGATTGGACGTATCGGATGAATTAATATCTTGTAAGAAGGCTGTATCAATAGACATACCACGATACAGCCTTCCTTATTTTTAGAGCCTTACTTACGCCAACTTTACAATCTCAACACTCATTCCAAGAGCAGCAACCATTCGATAAAACACTGCGACACTCGGCGTAATCACCCCGTTTTCGATACGAGAAATGTAAGATTTGGTAGTATTGGTACGTCTCGCCAATTCAGCTTGCGACACTTTAGCTTCCTTTCGGGCGTCCCTTAAAATAAGCCCGGTATAATAGGCGTAGGCATCTTCCTCAAAATTCAAGCGCTCCAAAGAACCTTCTTTTCCATATCTGGCATCCAATACTGCATCATAGTTCTGTATCATGCTTTCTTTTGTATTCATAATAATCCTCCTTTATTTTTAGTGCCATATTAATCTCTCTTAATGGTGTTTTTTGGGTTTTCTTTTGAAAACCATTAAAAAGTACGACAATTTTATCTTCATCAAAAACAAAAAAAACGCGATAAATATTACCATCATATTCAGTTCTTAACTCATACAATCCATTCCGGATATGTTTTACAAACTTCGAGGGTAAGCGATCTTGTGTTTTCAAGAGTACCAAACCATAATCAACTTTCTCGCGTTCTTTGGCAGTCAAGCCCTCCATAAATTCGGCAAAATATCGGCCAAAGGTGAAAATTCTCCTTTTCATGGTGCAAATATAAATAATGTTCCAATATATTGTAACTTTTAATAGCCTTTTTGCAATGATTTTTCTCTGATGACAATTCTTCTTCAAATAGGGAGCGGAAACATTTCGAACATCACACTTGAAAGCACTCAAGTCAAAGCCCTAGTGATGAATGTTATTCCAATAGGCATTGATTCAAGGTTACTACCGGTCACAAAAAGCCGGATACAAAAATACAATATTATTTTATATTCATTTTACACTATGTAAACATTGGTGACAAAAAAATTATCTAGAACAACAAAAACGAGCCACATCGAACTTTGCAGATCACGCGCTACGTCGGCTCTGGAGAGTGTGTGAGATGTGGTGGCCGCAAGGCAAGGACGACGGGAGCGTACTAAGGTACGTGACCGAGGATGAGCCGCAGCGGGCGCCGCAGATTGCGCGCTATACAGAGACGATTATCAGCTCAGTGCATCAACGCTCAACATCAGATCTGCGCATCAGTGCTCAAGGTCGGCTCTGGAGAGTGTGTGAGATGTGGTGGCTGCAAGGCAAGGACGACGGGAGCGTACTAAGGCTAAGGTACGTGACCGAGGATGAGCCGCAGCGGGCGCCGCAGATCGCGCGCTATACAGAGACGACCGTCGGGTCTGGAGAGTGTGTAAGATGTGGTGGCCGCAAGGCAAGGACGATGGGAGCGTACTGAAGTACGTGACCAAGGACGAGCCGCAGCGGGCGCCGCAGATCGCGCACTAAACAGAGACGACCGTCGGGTCTGGAGAGTGTGTGAGATGTGAAGTGATGGAGTTTGAGCCCGAAGGGAGTTTACTGTAGTAAATGACCGAGGGCGAAAACGAACAGCGCTTTGCAGATTGCGCGCTATACAGACACGACACCCTTGATGTGAGGATGCGGATCGTAATTAATCAATTCGAAATCCTCGTACTTAAAATCGAAGATGTCTTTAATATCAGGATTGATAAGCATTTGCGGAAGCGGACGAGGATCGCGAGAGAGCTGGAGTTTAACTTGCTCCATGTGGTTGAGGTAGATATGCGCATCGCCGAGAGTGTGAATGAAATCGCCGGCTTGAAGTCCGCAAACTTGAGCCATCATCTTGAGCAAGAGAGCATAAGAAGCGATATTGAAAGGAACACCCAAAAAGATATCGGCAGAACGCTGATAAAGTTGCAGGCTAAGACGTCCGTTGCAAACGTAAAATTGGAAGAAAGCGTGACAAGGAGGCAAGTTCATATTGTCCAAATCGGCTACATTCCAACTACTTACAATGATACGACGCGAATCGGGATTGTTTTTGATATCGTTGACTGCATTGGAAATCTGGTCGATGAAACCACCTTTGTAATCGGGCCAAGAACGCCACTGATAACCATAAATATGACCTAAATTGCCATCGGGATCGGCCCATTCGTTCCAGATACGCACTCCGTTTTCTTGAAGATAACGCGCATTGGTATCGCCTTTCAAAAACCACAGAAGCTCGTAAATGATTGACTTCAAGTGAAGTTTCTTGGTGGTCAGCACGGGAAAACCATCGTCAAGATTGAAACGCATCTGATGTCCGAAAACACTCTGAGTGCCAGTACCGGTGCGGTCGTGCTTAATCTGACCTTCGTCCAAAACGCGCTGAAGTAAATCTAAATACTGCTTCATAATATGGAATTAAAATAGTTTATAGGTGGTTTTCAAGACTTTAAATTCGCATCGTCTGTTGATTTGATCGCAAATGTCTTGTTGCTGCAAAGATAAGGATTCTATGTAATCTTCAGACAAAATTGTGCCTTCTTTTAAAAATGGATATTGTTCGGACAAAGCCTTGGTCACTTTGGTGGGCTTGCTCTTGCCGTAACCCACAGGCGTAAGTCGTTCTTTCTCAATGCCGGAGCCTACCAGATAATCAACAACAGCTTGAGCTCGACGGGCCGAGAGAGCAAGGTTATATTCGTCTTTGCCCTTGCGATCGGTATGCGCAGAGATTTCTATGGTAACATGCGGATTATCAAAGAGAAGCTTCAAGAGTTCCTGCAAAGCGGGCGCCGATTCTTTCATCAAAGTCGCCTTATCGAATTCGAAGAAAATATTGTCGAGACGCACTGGCAGATGCAAAGACGTCAGCACGAAATCCATCACGTAAGAAGTATCTTTATCCTTGGAATAGAATTGGTTAGAATAATTCAGATAACCGCGCGAAGTGCCGAGCATCACGTATTGGGCCGCTTTTTCAATCTGATAACTGTACGAGCCATCTTTGCGCGAACGAATCTTGGTGTTGGTACCATTATCGTTGACAATGCGGATGGTAGCATCGGGAATAGGCTCTCCATTGCGGTCGGTGACCATGCCACTCACTTCTACTAAACGATTGGGCTCTCCGAATTCGTAAATTTTATCTACTCCTTTGGCTTCCTTGCGGTTAGAAGAGAAAAGTCCGCGTTCTTCGTTACCAAAAAAAGCAATGCCGAAATCGTCTGCATTCGAGTTGAGCGCCAAGACATTGTTTACTTTCCAAAGAGAATCTTCCTCGTTATAGACAGCGCGGAAAATATCCAAACCTCCTAAACCGGGCAAGCCATTGGACGAGAAATAAAATTCGTCGTTGGAACGGAAATAAGGAAACATCTCATCGCCAGGCGTATTGATGTCGGGACCCAGGTTCTCGGCCGGACCGAAGACATTGCCCATCATTTCGGCACGCCAAATATCCTTGCCGCCGTATCCGCCCTTCATATCGCTCACAAAATACAGATACTTACCGTCGTTGGAGAGCGCCGGATGTGCGTAAATAACGGAAGTGTCGCGACCAATCTCCAACAATTCGGGCTCGCTCCATTTTTCACCGGAACGTCGCGAACGATAAATAGCCGCCTTGGAATTGCCACCGCTTTCTGTCGATTTGGTGACGCAGCGCGTAAAATACAGTGTCGTACCATTGCTATCGAAACAGCCCACGCCTTCGTCAAACTCACTATTGATGGCGCCTTCCACTGCAAGCGGTTTTTCCCATTTACCAAATTGATCGAGCTGCGAAAGGTAAAAATCATTCTCGGGCAAACCGGTAATCTTGCTTGGTTTCATGCCTTCTTTCAGCGTGGCCGACGAGGAAAATAGCACCGACTGATACTCCAAGGGAATGAGAATGGGCGCAAAATTACCGCGTTTCAGATTGAGTTTAACCGACTTACGCACCTCATAGTCTTTGGCTTCGAGTTTCCATTGCTCAATCTGCGTGCAAGCGAAAAGCCCGTTGAGTGCCAAAACATTCTCCGGATGATTTTCCAAAAAACGATCGTAATTGACGATGGCAGCCTTGTATTTTCCGTTTTTATGCAACACTGAGGCATACTGCAAGAAAATGGTATCGTTGGGGAAATTATATCTGATAGCCTTCGCATAAGCATTTTCCGCCTTAAGCGTCTGGTTACTGATTCTGTAGCATTCTCCCTGATTATAAGCCACTTTCGCACGAAGCGCCTTTTCCTTTGAATCGATACGACGATAAGCCTTGGAATAAATCTTCGCCGCTTCCACATATTCCCCGTAGCTATAATGCTTGTCGGCCTTCCTTACATCGCGCATCACGGAGCAGGAAGACAAAACAACTGTCAGACAGAGAATTATGTATTTAAAAACTTTCATCCTGAAGGCTATATTCATTCGATAAACAATTCAAGTATAGTAACGAATAATTCGGTTCTTTATTGTCTTGTCTATCAAAACGATTTGTCCGAAATGGAGCGCTTCACCTGAAGCAGAGAACTGTCGCCGTAACTCAGGAAACGAAAATCGTTTTGCAAAGCATAATCGTAGATCTTTCGCCAATCTTCGCCCACGTAGGCCGACACCAACAAGAGCAAGGTGCTTTGCGGCTGATGGAAATTGGTGATAATGTCGCTCACCACGCGGAAAGTATAACCCGGCGCAATGAGCAGACGTGTACTGGCCGTAAAAACGCTTTCGCCCCGCTGTTGCAAATCGTCGAGAATGGCTTGCAAGGCTTCCTGCATGCTGTATTCGGAATGAGACTGATAAGGATACCATTGGTCGAGCGTCCAGGCCGATTCGGCAAACTTGGTTTCCAGCAGATGAACGCCGAACCAATACAAGCTCTCCAGCGTGCGAACAGAGGTTGTTCCGACTGCCGTAATACGTCCTTCGTATGCCATCAAATCACGAATCAAAGCCTCGTCGGCCGATATAAACTCCAGATGCATAGGATGTCCGTCCATCTGTTCCGACTTGACTGGTTGAAAGGTCGAAGCACTCACGTGCAAAGTCACTTCCTGACGCTTGATTTGCTTGTCGTCTATATTTTGCAAGACGGCCGGCGTAAAGTGCAAACCCGCCGTGGGCGCGGCCACTGAACCTTCGATGCGAGAATATACCGTCTGGTACGAACGCTCGTCGCTTTGCTGCGACTCGCGATTGAGATAGGGCGGAATGGGAATCTGACCAGCTTGTTCCAACAAATCACCAAAACGAACTTCGGCCGGTGTCCACGAGAAACGAATGCGTTGCGCCTTGTCTTCCACGCCTATATGCTCGGCCGAGAAAACAACTTCCCTGCCATCGACCATAAGCTGACGACTCAATTGGCCGCCTTTCCATTTCTTCAGATTGCCCACCAAACAGAGCCATTCGCAAGATCCCTGCGCCTGAAAGTTTTGCGCATAATCGGCCGGAGACAAAGGCTCCAGACAGAAAATCTCAATTTGCGCCCCGGTCTCCTTTCGAAAAAACATTCTCGCCCTGATTACCTTAGTATTATTATAGACCAAAAGACTATTCTCGGGCAGAAAGTCAGGCAAATGACGAAATTGACTGCGGCTTATTTCTCCGTTGCGATACAAAAGCAATTGCGAACTGTCACGCGGATCTACCGGAAACTTAGCAATGCGCTCGTCCGGCAGATCGTAGGTGAAGTCCTTGATAGATATTTGTTTTACTTTTTCGAGCAAAGTCATGATTACCAAATTGAAACGCGTTCAGCTTCGGGCAAATACATGGCATCGCCTTCCTTCAAATCGAAGGCTTCGGCAAAAGCTCCGATATGAGGCAAAGTACCATTCACGCGCCAGCGGCCCAATGAGTGAGGATCTTCGGCCGTACGACGCAAGATTTCCTGTTCGCGGATATTGTTGGCCCAGACGTGTGCGTAGGCAATGAAGAAACGTTGGTCTGCAGGAACGCCATCCACAGCAATATTCTTTTTACCTTGAACGGTTTTCTTGAAAGCATTGTAAGACACCTGCAAACCACCGTGGTCGGCAATATTTTCACCCAAAGTGAAAGCGCCGTTGGCAAACACACCGGGAGCCACTTCGATTTTGTTGAAATAATCTTCGAGTACCTTGGTTCTTTCGGCAAACTGCTTGGCATCTTCCTGGGTCCACCAATTTGAAAGGTTTCCATCCTTGTCGTACTGGCAGCCCTGATCGTCAAATCCATGAGTCATTTCGTGGCCTATAACCACACCGATAGCTCCATAATTAACAGCATCATCGCCTTCCTGGAAGAAGAAAGGAGGCTGCAAAATGCCGGCGGGGAAACAAATTTCGTTGGTGGTAGGATTGTAATACGCATTCACCGTCTGCGGCGTCATCAACCACTCGTCACGATCGACGGGCTGGCCCACCTTTGCCTTTTCTTCTTCGAAACTGAAGCGAGCCACGGCCATCAAGTTTTCATACAAAGACAGCGCGGGATCGATGTTCAAAGCCGAATAATCTTTCCATTCATCGGGATAACCGATTTTTACGCGGAAGCTCGACAATTTTTCGTGCGCTTTTTGCTTGGTTTCGTCGCTCATCCAGGCGAGCTGATCGATGCGTTCGCCCAAACTTACTTGCAGATTGCCCACCAATTCCACCATGCGTTGCTTGGCTTCAGCGGGGAAATAACGATTCACATAAGTAATACCAAGTGCCTGTCCCACAGTATGATCGAGCAAAGAAACAGCGCGTTTCCAGCGGGGCGATTGTTCCTGACGTCCCGACAAGGTCTTACCATAGAATTCGAAACTCAAATCGGCAAAATCATCACTCAAAGACGAAGAGGCATCGCTGATAACATTCCATGCCAAATAATATTTAAGCGCAGAAACGCTGGATTTTTCAAAAACATTGGCCATTTCCTTCATGAAAACATCTTGAGCCACATTGATTTCGTTGATAGGCATACCCAGTTCTTCCAAATAAGTTTTCCAATCGAAATTGGGAACAAGCTGCTGCAACTCAGCCACATTCATCTTGTGATAATTCTTGTAGGGATCACGAAGTTCCACGCGGCTGAATTGGGCCTTGGCCAAAGCGGTTTCGATCTTCATAATTTCAGCAGCGGCCGTCTTAGCGGTCTTTTCAGGATAACCGGACAAAACAAACATTTTAGCCACAAACTTCTGATACTTAGCTCTAAGATCCTTGCTACGAGCATCATCCTTCAAGTAATAATCGCGGTCGCTCATTCCGATACCTGCCTGATAAGTGTGAACGATGTTCATGGTTGAATTCATATCGTCAGCCGAAACGTACATGGCAAAGAAGGGCCAAATACCAACTTGATTGAGCTGAGCCATCATCTTGACAACCTGATTCTTATCCTGCAAAGCTTTGATGGCGTTCAAATTGGCCTGAATGGGCGCATTGCCTTCCTTGTTCAAACGAACACTATCCATTTTCAGACGATACAAATCTGCAATCTTCTGTTCTGCAGTACCTTTTGCATATTCCTGAGTGGATAATGTGTCAACCAAATCTTTCAATTGCTTCTGCACATTGGCAGCCAACATATCGAAGCTACCAAAGCGCGCATATTCTGCGGGAAGCGGATTCTTTTCCATCCAACCGCCGTTTGCATACTGATAGAAATCTTGCTTAGGATCAGCACTTTCGTCCAAATAATCAAATTGTAATCCATCTACCATAACGGGAGCCATTTTTTCGTTGCATGAGGCCAAAACCATAGCCAACATACAGATTGTCAATACTTTTTTCATTGTTTACTAATTTTGTTCTATTGTTAAATTCTCATTGTCAAAGCGTTCATCCTGCTTTTGAATTGCTGCTTGCGGCAAGTTTTCCTTCGCTTAGGTTTGCGGCGAATTTTCCTCGAGACGCTTATAAGCCTCTTCCCAATAACTCATGGCCATTTCGAGCGATTTCTGCTGCTTAGCATACAAAGCATGAAGTTCCTGATTGGCAGCACCTTCCGGTGTCGAAAGTTCTTGCTCGGTTTTCGAGAGAGCCTCTTCGCAAGCTTGCACTTCGGCTTCACATTTATCTACCTGCTGCTGCAACTTTCGCAATTGTCGCGCAGCTTCCTTTCTTGCCTCGTACTGCTGTTTTTTATCTATCGTTTTCTCTGAGGATACAGCTTGTTGCTTGGCCACTGTATTCGGTTTATCCGTAGTATGTTGCATCGGCTGGCTGCTTTGCTGTCGTTCAATCTCGCGCAGATTTTCCATCTTTTTCTTTTGCAGAAAATCATTGATACCACCCAGATACTCAATCACTTTCGTCTGAGAAAACTCGTATACCTTATCTACTAATCCATCCAGAAAATCGCGATCGTGCGAGACAACGATAACCGTGCCTTGAAATTCCTTTATAGCCTGTTTCAAAACATCTTTCGATCTGATATCCAAATGGTTGGTAGGTTCGTCGAGAATGAGCAAGTTGGCCGGACTGAGCAAAAGCTGAATCATTGCCAAGCGACTTCGTTCTCCGCCCGAAAGCACTTTCACTTTCTTGTCGATATTTTCGCCGCCAAACATGAATGCACCGAGAATATCGCGAATTTTGGTACGGATATCGCCCACCGCCACTCGGTCTATGGTATCGAAGACGCTTAGGTTTTCGTCGATCAACAATGGCTGATTCTGAGCAAAGTAGGCAATCTTTACCAAGTGTCCGAGCTGCAGTTTTCCCTCGTATGGAATTTCGCCCAAAATACACTTCACCAAGGTTGATTTTCCCTCACCGTTTCGGCCGACAAAGGCCACTTTTTCGCCTCTTTCTATGGTCAGATTCACGTTGCGGATAACCGTGTGTTCGCCGTATGCCTTGTGCAAATCTTCGATAATCACCGGATACTGACCCGAATGTGGTGCCGGCGGAAAACGCAGATTCATGGCCGAATTGTCAATTTCGTCCACTTCCAGACGCTCCAATTTCTCCAACTGTTTGATGCGCGACTGCACCTGCACCGCCTTGGTCGCCTTGTAACGGAATCGCTCGATGAATGCCTCCGTATCCTGAATCATCTTTTGCTGATTCTCATAGCTTCGCAACTGCTGTTCTCGTCGTTCTTTTCTCAGCTCAAGAAACTGAGTATAAGGCACTTTATAATCGTAGATCTTACCGAGCGAAATCTCTATGGTACGCGTAGTGACGTTGTCGAGGAAAGCGCGGTCGTGCGACACCAACACAACAGCTTTCGCCTGCTGCGACAAAAAACTTTCGAGCCACTGAATCGACTCAATATCAAGGTGGTTAGTCGGCTCATCAAGGAGAACCAAATCGGGCTTTTGCAAAAGAACTTTGGCCAATTCCACACGCATACGCCATCCACCACTGAACTCGCTGGTAGGTCTTTCGAAATCGCTTCGCTTAAAGCCAAGTCCCAACAAGGTCTTTTCTATTTCCGATTGATATTGGTACACGCCGGAAAGCGAGAGCATATCGTTATTATGATTCAACTTCTCTATAAGTCGTTGATACTCTGCCGATTCATAATCCGTTCGATCGGCCAGCTCGTTTTGTAAATCTTCGGTTTGCTTTTGCAAGGCAAAGATATGGTCGAAAGCCTTGGCCGCTTCCTCCTGCAAGGTGCAAGTATCCGTAGTCTTCAGTACCTGAGGCAAATAGCCAATCGTAAAGTCTTTAGGCACACAAATCACTCCAGAAGTGGGCATCTGCATCCCGGCAATAATCTTAAGCAATGTCGATTTTCCGGCGCCATTTCGGCCCGTCAAAGCAATGCGGTCACGCTTGTTGACCACGAAAGAAATCTCGTCCAACAAGGTAAAACCGCCAAATTCAACCAATATATTCTCTACTGATACCATACTCCAAAATTGAGAACAAAATTAGTGCAAGCCGAGAGGAGAACAAAATAAAAAGTTGCAGAATTTTGTTTTTCCGAGGCGAAGCCTAATTTGCGAGGTACGAATGTTCACTGCGAGGCGAATGTTCAAGGCCAAGCAAAAAAAATCGTGACAGCTTGTGGCCATCACGATTCTTAATGATATGTCTTAAAACTTATTGCATTTGAGAATTATCGCGGCGTCCTGCCGAATAGTTAATCTTCAAGGCATAAGCTTTACGCAATGCTTGTTTCACGTCATTGACGATACCCATGGAGGTTTCACGGTCAATTTTCAAAGAAACAGTCATGTAGGGCTGGTCCTCTTCTTTCATACTACCCTTTTCCTGGGCAATATAATCTTGAATTTCATCCACTTCGGCAAACTTGTCATTGAGCTGGATACGGGTTTCTGAACCCATACGAGCGCGGTTCTGACGATTAGGCTTACCTATATAAATATATGTAACCAGCGACTTCTTTTCCAATTTTGTCAATTCAGTTGCTTGAGGAACTTTCACTTCCACCTTCAAGTCAACTTCTTTCATGGTCGTAACAGACATGAAGAAGAACAAGAACATGAAAACAATGTCGGACAGAGACGACATATTCAGTTCGCCAACTTCTGTTTTGCCACTTTTCTTAAATTTACCCATAGTTTATTGTTTAATAAGTCTTTGGTTCAGCTTCAGAAATTTTCTGAGGATAATAAGCAGCTACAGCTTTCTGATGCGGCTCGTCGAGTTCGTCGTAAGGCTTACCAAATTCACGCAAAGACAATTCGTCGCGCAATTCATTGTAAGCAGCGATCAACTCGTTCTGCACATCCATATAGCGCCAATACTTGGTTGCACGGTCGTTCTGAAGGGAAATAACGTGTGGTTTGGTAATCTCCACATCACCCAAGAATTCAATCGTTACAGGTACTTTTTTAGGCAAACGAGAACTATTGTTGGGGTTGTCAATAAACTCCTTAGCAATGTCCTTCAACTCGCTGAGCTGAATTTCTTCGCCTTCGCACATGATACGGTTGTCATAACTTACCAATACAACCAGCGTGTTGCGTTCTTCTACCTTCTGTTCCACATCTTCATCCACAGGCGGAGGAAGACGACGGGTAATACCGGTATCGGTGTCCATCGTAGTGGTCAACAAGAAGAAAATCAACAGCAAAAACGCGATATCCGCTGTAGAACTAGTGTTCGGTTGTGGTAATTTCTTGGCCATTATTCTTTCACTTTAGATTTAAATGCGCCTGCAAAAATAATAAGGAGCACTGCTACTATTGCCAATACACCGATGCCCAACATACACATATTAGACAACTGATTCATAGCCAAAGTAATAGTACCGTCAAAGGTGGGAATATCGTCTGAAGTGAAGAAATAATAATCGTTCAGACAGAAGAATCCTACCAACAAAAGAGCAATCAGGAGGATAGGACCAATCAAAGACTTAATAGCCTCCCATGGATTCTTTATCATCCCCTTAATCAATTGTACCAAAGCAAATCCTAAGGTCACCAACAAGGCAACTCCCACAGAAATTGCAATCCAATAGAGCAATACATCTGTATAAACGGGCTCTAGATATTCTGCAGAAGGATCTACACTTCCTCCGAGGAATATCAAGGCGATAGCCACCACAGACATTGCCATCATGACCCAAAGCAAAATTTTGGGAAGGATGTTCACTAATTTAGACATAATTCAAATGTTTTATTTGCTTTGAGCAAGGTCCATTTTTGCAAAGATATCAAGCAATGAGATAGAAGCATCTTCCATTTCACCGGTCAATGAGTCAACTTTTGAAAGAATATAGTTGAAGAAAATTTGCAGAATCATAGCAGCCAACAAACCGAATACGGTAGTAATCAAAGCCACCTTCATACCACCAGCAACAACGGTAGGACTGATATCACCAACCTGTTGGATCTTATCGAATGCCTGGATCATACCGATTACAGTACCCAAGAAACCCAAAGAAGGAGACATAGAGATGAACAATGAAATCCAGGGGAAGTTTCTTTCCATCAAACCGGTCTGAACACCACCGTAAGAGATGATAGACTTTTCAGCCACTTCAATACCTTGATCCAAACGGCTGATACCTTGGTAGAAGATAGAAGCAACAGGACCGCGGGTGTTCTTGCAGATTTCCATAGCCTTGTTAACATCCTTGTCTTCCAAGAGAGCCTTTTCAACCTTGGCCAACAGAGCCTTGGTGTCAACAGAACAAAGGTTCAGGTAAAGGATACGTTCGATACAGAAAGCCAAACCAAGCACCAAAGCCAAAGCAACGCAGCTCATGAAGCCGGCAGAACCTTCAATAAACTTAATTTTCAAAGCTTTGTAAATAGCACCTACAGGGCCTTCTTCAGCAGCTTCTTCAACAACTTCCTCTACAGGAGCAGCAATAGAATCAGCCACAACGGCTGCGGTGTCTTGACCTTCTGCGATAGTAGCAGCAGGTTCTTGAGCATACATACCCAAAGTCATGAAGCTCACCAATGTGAAAAGAGCAATAAACTTCTTCATTTTTGATTATTGTTTTAATGATTAATAAAAATAATTTCAAAAAATTCTCTATCTCGCGGAGAAAGCGGGATTCGAACCCGCGAAACGATTCCACACCGTTTACACGCTTTCCAGGCGTGCCTCTTCAGCCACTCGAGCATCTCTCCTAAAAAAGACCGCGCAAGTTAGCAAAAATTTACGACTTCAAAGCCTTTTATTTAGTATTTTTTTGAATTTCCAAACAAATTGCATTTTCCTGCGTCTGTTTTTCGACAAAATCGGCCTCAAAACCATATAAATCGGCCAATGCACGGATAACGTAGGCCACGTGAGCCGACTCGTTTCGCTTACCTCGGAACGGCACCGGACTCAGGTAGGGCGAATCGGTTTCCACCACAATGGAAGTCAGGGGAATCTGGTTGATAAAGCCGCGTTGCAGGGAGTTTTTATAGGTAATGCTTCCGCCGATACCAAGGTAAAAACCATGTTCCACAATTTCGCGAGCTTGCTCCAAAGTACCGGAGAAACAATGAAAAACACCGCGAAGACCCTTGGAATAATACTCACGAACAATGGTGAGCGTCTCATCGAAGGCGTTGCGAACGTGCAATAGTACTGGCAAATCGAGTTGGATGGCCCAATCCAATTGCGTTCGCAATACGGATTCCTGCTGCTGGCGACGGGAAGTATCCCAATAAAGATCCATGCCGATTTCACCGATGCCCGTGTAACGTCCGCTGTCGAGCGCCGCACGGATCAGGCGTAGCTGTTCGGGGTAATTATCGTCGATTTCGGTGGGATGCAAACCGGCAAACAAGCGAAAAAAGCCAGGAAAGCGTTCGTCCAAGGAATCCATGGCTGCCAAGCTGTCGGCATGAATGGCCGGAAGCCAGCAGCAGGCCGCGCCCGCGGCGCGGGCGCGGGCCACCACCTCATCAATATCGTCTTGAAACTCGGGCAAATACAAATGCGTATGCGTATCAATCATCGTTTATTCTGCCTTTTCACCCTTTCGATAATAATAATTGATACCGAATTTTTTACATGACGCAATGCGCTCATCCATAGGAAGATCCTTGTAATGGTTTTCCACAGCATTCCAAATTTCCAGAATCAAGGCATCAACTTCTGCATGCAAGGCATCAAGGTTAAGCATAGCCCTTTTCGTATTGGCCTGCAACACATTTTTCGAATTGCGAGCCTGCACAAAATTATCGTAGAACACACGCACTTTAGCAATGGAAGGGTTATAAATCGGACTCGAGCCTTTGGCGGTTCTTTCCTTTTCACCATTAATAATATATTCGCCCCATTCAATCAAAGCCGTTTCGGTACCGATTTCGGGCACCGCCGTACTATCTTCGGGCAAATGATACAAAGCCTTCATTTCCGGCTTAATTTCGCCACGAATCACCGAAAGTTGAAACACCTGAATAAAGTGCGACACGTAAAGCTTGGCCATACGCATGTGCTTCTGGTATTCCTTTCCAAAACTCACCTGACGATCGTAAGCAATCTGATACTCAGCGCTTGCACGTTCCATGCGCGAGAGAAGGTTCACCGCCTGCGTATGCACGGCGTAAGCATAGGGCAAATCCAAGTAACCCAACATCTCACCCTGTTCCACTGCCTTGGTCAAAGACTGAATGCGGGCTTGGTCTGTATTCGGCAATCGACGATACGGCATACACGTTAATTTTACATCTGACGCTTCATCATACTTTCGGCCAACTCTCTCAGATAGAAAGTCTTATCTTCAGAAACACTCAAAGAAGCCAGCGCTTGCATAGCCAATGCCTGATGATGATTCATTTTGGCCTCACATTCTTCTCGCACCCTAAGCGATTCGTACAAAGCGGTGACCGCCTTCACTTTTTCAGAACGTTCTATATCGTTGGAAGTCATGTAATGCAGCAATTCGTCGCGCTGAGCACCTTCGACACGCTTCAATGCGTTGATAAGCAAGAAAGTCTTCTTATTGCACATGATATCGCCGCCGATAGCCTTTCCAAAAATAGCCGGATCGCCCCATACATCGAGCAGATCGTCCTTGATCTGGAAAGCGATACCGATATGAATACCGAAATCGTACAAATGTTGCGCATCTTCTGCCGAAGCGCCGGCGATGATAGCACCCATTTTCAAGCCACAAGCCAAAAGCACAGCCGTTTTCAGGCGGATCATTTCGAGATATTCTTCTTCGCCCACCTTAGATTGCGTTTCAAAAAGCATATCATACGATTGGCCTTCACACACTTCCAATGCTGTGGTGCTGAACAAATCCAAACAAGCCTGCAAAGATTCGGCAGGAGCCTGTGCAATATACTGATAAGCAACCACTTGCAAAGCATCACCAGAAAGAATGGCCGTATTCTCATCCCATTTCACGTGCACACATGGCTTACCTCTTCGCATGAAAGAACGGTCCATCACGTCGTCGTGCAACAGGGTAAAATTGTGGAAAAGTTCAATACCCAAAGCCGGAGCAATGGCCGCTTCCACATCTTCCTTGAACAGATTGCAGGCCATCAGACACAACAAAGGACGCACGCGCTTTCCACCCAAACTCATGGTGTACGACAAGGGTTCATACAATCCGGCAGGTTGCGACTTAAAGGCCAGATGATTCACTCTATCCTGGAGGATACTAATCAATTCTTTGGTCGATTTCATAGCTTAAAAAATCTGAGTATCGGAGAAAAAAACAGCACACAAAATACGCTTAAGGTATGATGTGTGCCGTATATGATATTTGATTCAACTAGTTCTGCAGGCGGAATACAACTGGCAAGGTGTAACGTACGCGAACGGGCTTACCTTGTTGCTTACCAGGCTTCCAGTCGGGCATCATGTTGATAACGCGCAATGCTTCTCTGTCGAGGTTGGGGTCAACCGAACGGATAACTTCAGCACCGGTAATCTTACCCTTGCCATCGATAACGAAAGTACAGATAACACGACCTGAGATACCGTTTTCCAATGCAATCTGCGGGAACTTCAAATTCTTTCTGATAAATGCTTGCATAGCAGATTCACCACCGGGGAACGAAGGCATTTCTTCTACTACAACGAACACTTCACCTTCGGGGTCGTAATCTTCAGAAAATTCGCCATCGTAGTTCTGGATGATAGCTTCTTCGGGGTCATCTTCCATAGATTCGAATTCCACATCTTCTTCCAAGGTGTTATCTTCCACAATTTGAATGAGGTCAGATTGAACAGTTTGTGGTGGAGGTGGTGGTGGCGGAATGTATTGTCTGGTAATTTCTACCATCACTTCTTCTTCTACGACGGCCTGTGAGTCTTCAACTTCAGCTACATTTACTTCTGTATTTGACAATTCAAAAGCAATAAAGATGAAGCCCAAAGCCACCGTAAGACCCATCAGAAAATAGGTTACACGATTTTTCTCAAGATTGACTCTTGCGGCTTTTTTCTCTTCCATAATGATATTATTGTATTTCTATATTTTCTCGACCCGCAAAGATACATTTTTTTGTGAATAAAAAATCTTTATCCATAAAAAAAACACGTATTCTCGCATTTTTTCTCAAAAGAACTATCTTTGTACTCGGTTTTCATGCCGAAATTCATTTATCAAGCATCAAAAATGAGAAACTGCCTTATCACGATAGTTTTGTTTTGCAGCGCCTTTTTCATTAGCGGAAGAGCGCAAAACAATTCCTTTACCTATGAGTTTCTTTCTTTGCCTGCTTCCGCTAAAGCCGCAGCCTTAGGCGGAAATATCTTATCGTCTCCGGAAAACGATTTAAGCCTCAGTTTGCACAATCCAGCTTTGCTTTCGTCGGACAATCATCATCAGTTATCTTTGGGTTACATGAATTATGTAGCCGACATTCATTTTGGTAACGCATTATATTCCAGAAAGATTAACGATATCAGCGCTTGGGCTGCCGGCGTTCGCTATCTGGATTATGGACACATTCAAGGCAACGATCAGTTCGGACAAAGCATAGGCAAGCTTGCCGCAAAAGATATTGCGTTGAGCGGCACCTATTCATTCTTGATGACTGATTATTTACGGGGCGGTATTTCTGCGAATTTCATTTATTCGGTTTTAGATGAATACACTTCGCTAGGCATGACAGTCGATTTGGGACTGTATTATTTTAACGAGGAAAAGCTGTTCTGGGCGGGGCTTGTGGCCAAAAATATCGGTTCGCAGTTCAAACCATATCAAGATACCTACGAAAGATTGCCTTGGGATATTCAGTTGGGCGCCAGCAAGAAACTGGAACACGCGCCTTTCAGAATCTCATTGACGGGTGAACATCTGTGGGAGTGGAATCTTCCCGATTTGAAATGGCACGAACAATTGTTGCGACACTTTATAGTAGGTGTAGAATTTATGCCCAGCGATGCTTTCCATCTTGCCTTGGGCTACAATATCCGCCGTCGCGTCGATTTGAGTATAGAACAACGCAATATGCTCAGCGGACTGAGTGCCGGATGTCATTTTAAGGTGAAACATTTGCAGATTGGCTTGGCATACGCAAAGTATCACGTGAGCGGTAATTCATTGAGTTTCAATATTTCCATTCCCCTAAGTAAATCCATTTTCTGATGAAACATACTATCATTGCCATTGACGGTTATTCTTCTTGCGGCAAAAGCACCATGGCCAAACAATTGGCTAAACAACTGGCTTTCACTTACATCGACACAGGCGCCATGTATAGAGCCGTTGCCTTGTTTGCTCTGCGAAATCATTTGATTGTTGACGGAGAAATCAATCTTGAAGCACTGAAAATCAGTTTAAAAGATGTAAAAATTTCGTTCTGTTCGCCCAATGCGGATGGCAAAGCCGATATCTGTCTGAATGGCGAGAATGTGGAAAAAGAAATACGTGGCATGGAGGTTTCCAACACGGTGAGCATTGTGGCGCAAGTACCAGAAGTTCGTGAGAAAATGATTGACTTACAACGAGAAATCGCCAACGGATGCGACGTGGTTATGGATGGACGCGACATTGGCACCGTGGTATTTCCCCATGCAGACCTGAAAATTTTTGTCATGGCCGATGCCGGCATCAGGGCCAAGCGCCGCTACGATGAATTGTTGGCCAAGGGAGAAAATGCCAGTCTGGAAGATATTCGCAAAAACATCGAAATGCGCGACCAGATGGATTTAACTCGTCCCATCAGCCCGCTCCGCCAGGCCGAAGATGCGCTCGTCCTTGATAACGGATTGATGACAATTGAAGAGCAAAATGCCTGGTTATTAAACAAATATCAAGAATTGAAAGATGCGCAACATTGAGATTGACCAGTTTTCCGGATTCTGTTTCGGCGTAGTGAATGCCATTCGAAAAGCAGAAGACAAATTGCAGGAAAGCGATAGTTTTTACTGTTTAGGCGACATTGTCCACAACACCATAGAAGTAGAACGACTTCGTCAGAAAGGGCTGAAAACGCTCACACACGAAGAAATGACCACACTTCGCAACACCAGCGTACTTTTCCGCGCACATGGCGAACCGCCTTCCACTTATGAAATTGCCCAGCAGAACGATATCGAAGTAATTGATGCCACTTGCCCGGTGGTGCTGAATTTGCAAAAACGCATCAAAAGAATTTACGAAGAAAGAAAAGGCACACAAACCCAACTACTTATATTTGGAAAACTGGGCCACGCGGAAGTAAATGGATTGGTAGGACAGACCAACAACACTGCCATCGTCATTGAAAGAAAGGAAGACCTTGAAAAACTCGATTTTAGCCTTCCCATCGTGATGTTTTCACAAACCACCAAATCGAAAGCCGCCTACATGGAGTTGGTGGAAATGATTCAAGAGCGCATAGAAAAGCCCGAACTCTTTGAGTTTCACAACACTATCTGTCAGCAATTTGGCAACCGAATGCCCAAAATCAAGGAATTTGCCGCCTCGCACGATTGCATCGTCTTTGTTAGCGATGCCAAGAGTTCCAACGGAAAAGCGCTGTTCAAAGCTTGCCAGGAGGTTAATCCGGATTCTCACTTCGTTTCGGGACCGCAAGATGTTGACGCCGCATGGATTGAAGGCAAAAACAACATAGGCATTTGTGGCGCAACTTCTACGCCCGCCTGGCTAATGGAACAAGTAAAAGACAGAATCGCAGCGCTTTAGATACTGCGATCCGAACCCTTTTGGCAATCCGGAATCCAAACCCTTTTGGCAATCCGGAATCCGAACCTTAGATTTTGTGGAAATACAAATCTAGCAAGTCCTGGGCTGCACGGAAGGCTGTCATTTCGTTATTCATCACCTGCATCTGCTTGGATTCCATCAACTGCATAATATGCTCATTATGATAGAAATGGTTGCGCAAAGCCTCCTCGATGGTTTCGTGCATCCAGTAGCTGTCTTGCCTGTGACGACGCGCTTCGAACACACCATTCTCCTTACATAATGCGATGCGATTTTGCACCATGGCAATGAGTTCATCCACACCTGTACCCATCTTTGCAGAATATGTCATAACTTCGGGACGAACACCGGCTTCCGGCATAGGAAAGAGCATGAGCGCATTACGATAATTGGCAGCGGCCAACTTGGCACGATTCAGATTGTCACCGTCGGCCTTGTTGATGGCAATACCGTCAGACATTTCCATGATACCGCGCTTGATACCTTGCAACTCGTCACCGGCGCCGGCAATCTGAATAAGCAAGAAGAAATCGACCATGGAATGCACCGCCACTTCCGACTGACCAACACCCACCGTTTCCACAAAAATTGTATCGTAACCAGCTGCTTCACAAAGCACTATAGATTCGCGCGTCTTACGGGCCACACCACCCAGAGAACCGGCCGAGGGCGAAGGACGAATGAATGCATTTTCCTGCACCGAAAGTTCCTCCATACGGGTTTTATCGCCCAAAATACTACCCTTGCTTCGTTCACTACTGGGGTCAATGGCCAAAACCGCCAACTTCTTTCCTTGACGTATCAGACTCATTCCCAGCGCTTCGATAGAGGTACTCTTACCCGCACCGGGCACACCTGTGATACCCCATCGTTCCGATTTGCCCGCATAGGGCAGACACTTCTCTATGATTTGGTCAGCAATAAGCTGATGCTCCGGCAACAAACTTTCAACAAGGGTAACTGCCTGACTAAGAATCACTTTATCTCCGGCAAGAATTCCTTTTACATATTCATCGACCGTATAATGATGACGATGGATTTTTTTGCGATAAGGATTGACAATAGGCAGACGTTCTACGCCTTCGTTTACAGCCAGACCCTGATAATGAGGATCGTTTTCGATATGTTCTTGCATTATTCTACAATGGTTGCGTTCACTGTGATGCGATGAATGGTATTCACAGGATCGTTGGTAATAACATCAATATAATACTTCACGTCTGCACGCAATTTACTGCTATCCAATGAAATCTTCAAGCGAGTCGATTTGCCGGCAGAAACACTGTTCTTGTCGGGTTTTACCATCAATTGCGATGCAGGACAATCAATTTTGCGAATGTGCAGGGTTTCGTTTCCCTTGTTGCTCAAAACAAGCTCAGCCTCAGCTACTTGTCCTTTCTTTATACGCCCCAAATTGACCACGGTTCCCGAGTAGGAGGCCAAAGGTTTCTTGGTCGAATTCTTCTTTTTCGAGAAATCCTCCTTCAAAAAAGCATTGACACGAATCTTTCCGCTGAATTTCTGCGAACCTTCTACCGTTACATAGAAAAAGTCTTCGCGACGACCATAGTCTTTGATATCGCTGGCAACGTAATTCACTGTGATAATGGCAGTTTCACCGGCCGGCAACAAAGTATTGCTAGCACTCACCCTGATATGCTTGGGCACAGAGTGAAAAGAAATCCTGATGGGTAAATCTTCGTTCTGATTGAACACAGAAATGGTTTCCGTACGCAAACTTCCCAAAATCACCTCGCCCAGAAACAATTGATTGGAACGCAATCTGAGCGGACCGATTTCCTTAGGATACACCGAGCCGGGCGTATTCTGACGACCTTCCACAGAACCTCTGATAGTCAATGTATAAGCCGGTTGAGACAAAGCATTGCTATAAACAGTGACATTCTTATTGAAGTTTCCGGGACGTCCGTCGGTACTATATGCCACATCAATCACAGCCGTGTCGCCAGGAGCAATGGGCGTTTTTGGATAAGAAGGTGTGGTACAGCCACATGTCACCGACACGCGACGAATAATGAGCGGTGCATCTCCCGTATTTTTCAACACGAAAGGAGCCGTCACCTTACCTCCCTCACGCACATTACCAAAGTCGTGTACAGATTTCTCGAAGCTAATTTCCTGTGCGGCCAACGTCATGACCGACAACAAAATCAGCCAAAAACTCAAGCAGGATTTCTTCATAATCATTTTATTTTCTCACGTAACTTATTTCCTGACATAGCGAACATAAGAGAAAGCATAGGGCTCAGCGTCCAAATGATCCTCACGTTCCACCTCTTGCCAAACATTCATATCAATTTCAGGGAAGAACACATCAGCCTCGAATTCGTGATGAATCCACGTGATATACAGCGTGTTCACATATTCCATTGCCTGACGGTAAACCATAGCGCCGCCCATGAAGAAGATTTTGTCTTCGTCTTTGCAAAGCTCCATCAACTCAGGGAAGGAATGTACGGTCTCACATCCCGGAAAAGTTTTTTCTTCGGGATAAAGCACTATGTTTCTGCGGTTTGGCAAAGCTCCTTTAGGCAAAGAATAGAAAGTATTGCTTCCCATGATCACCGTATGTCCCGAAGTAATTTCCTTGAAATGTTTCAAATCTTGGGGCAAATGGCAGAGAAGCGCATTGTTCTTGCCTATGGCATAGTTCTTAGCAACAGCTACAATTGATGCAATTTCCATAGTATTAATACTTTAAGTTTTTCACGTATTGAATGAATTTTTCTGCATTGTTCAAATCGGCTTCACGTTCGCCGGCAGACACAATTTTCGTCTTATAATGCTTACAAGGCTTGCTGATAAGCAGTACGGCATTCTTGGTAATCTTTTTCTGTTCCAAAGTACCAGGCTTGTACACCATACCGCCACCGATATTGATAGGATTCTTTGACACATCGGCAGGATGACGACCCCAAGTGGCAATATGACCTTGTTCGTCGGTAAAGAGTTCTTTGCCGGGATGGAAGTTTACACCCGTAACAAACTGAACCTTACCACCTTTCTTGCAAAATGCTTCCACGATAGCTTCGCGTTCACCATCGCGCATGGTGATACGGATAAGAATGTCCACCTTTTTGTTTTTATAAGGAACACCCTTGGCAAGCATCTCGGCCACAGCACCATTTTTGATTTTCTTGACGCGAGCTTCGCGACCTTCCGTTGCCGTCAGTTTGAGCACTTCCTTGCCATCCCAAAGATTGTAGCCACCCAAACCAACCGTGGAGCCAACCTTGTATTCGTCACAGCCATAGCCTTCGGCCTGCATCTTTGCAGTAGGATACCAAAGCGCTGAAGCCAATTCCAATTGAGGTTTCTGTTTTGAATACACATCGATGGAACCGCTGTGGTTGAAGTAGATACGCAAACCCATGTAATTATTCTCGATGGCAGGACCATGGTGACCCACTTTGCGGTACTGGTCGCCTTCGGGCGTGATAATTTCGCTGATTTGCACACTGTCGGAGCGCCAGAAAAGGCTGACATCCGTTTGAGCACTCATGGTAAGAGCCATCATGGCCACCAAAGAACTGATAACAATCTTTCTCATAGCTGTTTATGCTTTTAATAATTTTGTAATTGCTTTATTAACTCTTTCAAAACCAAAGCCTTCGTTCATCTCCTGCATACGTTGACGAATCTGCTCGTTGCAGAGATTTCCGATGCTACCTTCATGGGTATGCGAAACCATCTTATCCGTCTGGAAATCACCGGCTTCGATTTCCAAACCTACCTGACGATACGCCTCACGGAAAGGCACACCTTGCAGCACGCGCTTGTTCACTTCTTCCACGCTGAACAGGTACAGATACTTTTCGTCGTCGAGGATATTCTCCTTCACCTTCAGTTGCGACATCATGGCGGCCGTCATCTTCAGACAGTCAATCAATTCGTCGAAAGCGGGCAAGAAGACTTCCTTAATAATTTGCAAATCACGGAAATATCCCAAAGGAAGATTCTGAATGATGCTCGAAATCTGTTGCGGAATGGCTTGAATCTTATTGCATTTGGCACGCGTCAACTCAAAAACATCCGGATTCTTTTTATGCGGCATGATACTCGAGCCTGTGGTAAATTCCGCCGGAAGACGAATAAAGTCGAAATTTTGCGAATTGAACATACAGGCATCGAAAGCAAGTTTCGACAAGGTGCCGGCAATGGAAGCCAAGGCAAACGAAGCCAAGCGCTCCATCTTTCCACGGCCCATCTGCGCATACACCACATTATAGTTAAGTCCTTCGAAGCCAAGCAAATCCGTCGTCATCTGACGATTCAAGGGAAAAGAAGAACCATAGCCGGCCGCCGAGCCCAAAGGGTTACGATTGCAAATCTTGTACACCGACTGCAGCAACTGCATATCGTCCACCAAGGATTCTGCATAAGCACCAAACCAAAGACCGAAAGACGAAGGCATGGCAATCTGAAGATGCGTATATCCCGGCATCAAGACATGACGATATCGCTCGCTCTGCTCGCTCAGCACCTGAAAAAGATGCGTCACCGACTGAGCCACTTCTTCTATTTTTGCTCGCATGAACAGACGCAAATCCAAAAGAACCTGGTCGTTACGCGAACGGCCGCTGTGAATTTTCTTGCCCATGTCGCCCAGGGCGCGCGTCAACTGAAGTTCTACCTGAGAATGAACATCTTCCACGCCTGGCTCAATGCAAAAATCACCTGCCTTAATCTGAGCATGTATGGCACGCAACTCGGCCAGCAGCACGGGCAGTTCATCTTTCTCGATCAGACCGATACTTTCGAGCATGGTAATATGCGCCATAGAGCCAAGCACATCGTACTCAGCCAGATACATATCCATTTCCGCATCACGACCCACCGTAAAACGTTCAATATCTTTATCGACAACTGTATTTTTCTGCCAAAGTTTATTCATCATTCTTCAATAAGGCAAACGCGACAAAACGTCTGCAATTTTCTCCATACCTTCTTGCAATGGCTTAGAAACCATACCTTTAAGCATGAAGGGGATATCTGCTCTCAAAGTCAATTTAATGTAACAAGATTCTGAATCCTTTTCTTTGATTTGAATCCACATCGTAAACGAAATCGGCGATTCCTCGGAAGCTATCTTGATGGTTTTGAAAGGTTCTCTGTCGATGATTCGCAGCGCAATGCGACCCACACCCATGGCATTGACCTTGAAACGGCAAGAGTCGGCATCGAAAGAAAATTCTTCCACCTTGTCGGAGGGTAACAAAGGCGCCACCTGCGACAAATTATTCCAATCCGCCAGCTTATCGTACACATTTTGAGCCGGATGCGGAACAATCTTTACCGGACTGACAAATTCGTTCATATCAAATACCCCAATTGGCCGGATCCTTACGCCATTCCTTCAAAGTTTCAAGATCGGAAGCAGCAATGTAATTGGTCTCCACAGCGGTTTCGAGCACGGCATTATAGTTGCTCAAAGTGGTCAAAGTAACACCAGCTTCTTTGAATTGTTGTTCAGCCAAGGGGAAGCCGTAAGTAAAATTAGCCACCATTCCCAGCACTTCGCAACCAGCCTGACGCAAAGCATCCACGGCCTTCAAGCTACTCATACCCGTAGAAATAAGATCTTCGATAACCACCACTTTTTCACCGGCTTTCAATTCACCTTCAATCTGATTTCCCATGCCATGATCCTTGGGTTTTGGACGAACGTAAGCAAAAGGCATAGACAATTCTTCGGCCACCATTGCGCCTTGAGCGATAGCTCCTGTAGCCACACCAGCAATAGCAGTGGCTTCGGGATACAATTCGCGCACCAGACGAGCCAATTCAATCTTGATAAGATTACGAACCAGAGGATAGGCCAAAGTCTTGCGGTTGTCACAATAAATGGGAGATTTCCAACCACTTGCCCAGGTAAAAGGATTTTCGGGCTGCAATTTTACTGCCTTGATAGCCAGAAGTTTTTCAGCTATCATCTTTTCTACTGTCTTCATATTGATTAAGTTTTAAATTTTATTCTTTATAAGAGGTGCAAAAATAAAAAAAGCCACAGAAATAAACAAATTCAAGCCAAGCCCAAAGCAAAGAAATGCAAGGATGCCGGAGAAGCCGCCAAGAGCGATTGCCCGCAAGCCGCCATGGTCGCACCCGTGGTGAGAACATCATCTACAACAAGCACTCTCTTTCCTTCTATGCGAGCGGCATCACGCAAAGCAAAAGCCTCATCTACATTCACTTGTCTTTGCCATCGATTTTTCTTCGTTTGGGTCGCATTCGCCCTTTGCCGGACAAGCGCCTTATTTTCCACAGGAATCCCTGTAACCGAAGACATTCCTGCCGCTATGCGTTCTGCCTGATTATAGCCGCGTTTACGAAATTTGGCCGCATGCAAGGGCAAGGGCAAGAGACAATCGATATCTTCGAAGAAACCCGCAGGCAATAACCTATGCGCCGCCATAGCACCCAAATAGAAGGCCAAGTGACTATTGCCGTGATACTTGAAGGCCTCGAACAAAACTTGCACCGAGGATTCTTTCTGATATTTGAAGGCGGCCACCGCTTTTCCAAAAGGCAAACGACCGGCCAAACGCAAGCTTGCCGCATTATCGCGAAAAGAACGCAACGAAAGCCATGGAAGCTGATGACAACAAGCCATGCAAATATGCTGTTCCGACAACAACAAAGGCCGCCCGCAAACCAAGCACAAAGAAGGAAACCAAAGGTCTAAAAATCGTCTGAGATGGTAATGCATTGTCGTATGTGTTCTGGCTCAAACCCGCGACTATACGCAAATCTGAGCAATTTCATGGTCAATTCGTAAGGTGTTTTTGCACTCATCTGTTTTTGTTTTTTCAGTAAAAGATTTTTCAACACGTCCAAGTACTCATCTTGGGGAATTTCTTGCAAAGCTTCTTGTATATCAGAATCTTGTATATGCTTCATCCGCAAGGCCTGAGCTATTTTCAATCTTCCCCATTGGGCAAAGCGAAACTGATCCAATGCATAAGCTCTGGCGTAACGCTTCTCGTCTATATATTTTTCTTGTTTCAGGTACGCGAGCAATTGTTCCACCTGAGACGGATTCAGCTCGTATTTATCTATCTTCGACAAAACATCTGCTGCGCAGTGTTCCGACCTTGAACAATAAGAAGTCGCCCAAAGGAGCGCGTCGTTGTAAGCACTCATAGGCAGGCCTTTATCATTCTGTCGCGCGACGAGAGGTCGCGGCGCAATTCCACATTCCTATAACCGGCATCACGAAACAGATTGGCTGTCGCATCACCAAACAACTCGTTGATTTCCATATAAATACATCCGCCTTCTTTCAAACATTCCTTGCCGAGTTCAGCCAATGCCCTATAATATTTAAGTGCGTCTTCGTCAGGAACAAAAAGGGCCAGATGCGATTCGTAGGAAAGCACGTTTTCCTGCATGTTAGAAGCTTGACTTTGGCAGATATACGGCGGATTGCTCACCAGCACTTCGTATCGTCTTTCTACACTTCCAAGCGCCTTGAACAAATCCTGACATTTCACTTCCACATTCACCTGATGCAAATCGGCATTCCGACGACAAAGCGCCAATGCCTCCGGCAGAATATCCCAAGCCTCCACTTTCATGGAAGTCTCCGCAGCCAACGACACGGCAATACAACCGCTACCCGTTCCCACATCCAATAAATTTCCCTGATTATCAGAATATTCCTTCACAATCCAATCGACAAGTTCTTCCGTTTCCGGACGCGGAATCAAAACCGGAGCCTGCGTCAAAAAACGACGTGCATAAAACTCGCATTCGCCTAAGATATACTGAATTGGCATTCCATCCGAGAGCATTCGCAGGGCCTTATTCACTTCTTGCCTTTGTTCTAATGAAATATTTATATCTTTGCCAGTATAAAAATCGAGGTCGGAACAGCCGCAGAAATGATGTAGCAAATCCTTGACAAGAAATCGTATTTCCCTGTCGCTGTATCGCTTTTGCAAAGCATCCCGAGCCTGTGATAAAATATGTTTCATATACTGATTCAAGACCACAAATATAATGCCTCAAAACCCGTTTGTCAAGATGGAAGAAGACAAAATTTTTATGCGAAGATGCATCCAATTGGCACTGAACGCCATTGACACTGCCGCACCCAATCCGATGGTGGGAGCCGTGGTGGTGCATGAGGGGAAAATCATCGGGGAAGGATGGCACAGAAAGGCCGGCGAGCCACACGCAGAGCCCAATGCCATCCACAGCGTCAAGAATCAGGAATTACTCAAGAAATCAACACTTTACGTTAGTTTAGAGCCCTGCTCGCATTACGGCAAGACTCCGCCCTGCGCCGACCTCATCATCGAGAAGCAAATTCCGAGGGTGGTCATTGGCTGCGAAGACCCATTTTCAGAAGTAAGCGGAAGAGGAATTCGCAAACTACAAGATGCTGGTATAGAGGTAATTGTCGGCGTAGAGAAAGAAGCCTGCCTGCAACTCAACAGAAGCTTCATCACCTTCCACCAGAAGAAGCGTCCGTATATTACCTTAAAATGGGCACAAAGCCTTGATGGAAAGATAGATACAATCAGAAACAGCCCCCAAACACCGGCCCTGCAAATTTCGGATGATTTCAGCAGTCTTTTGGTACATAAATTGCGTCACGAAAGCGATGCCATCATGGTGGGAAGCGGAACCGCCCTTCTAGACAATCCATCATTGTCCGTAAGAAACTGGCCTTCAAGCAGAAAGCCCATTCGCATCGTCCTCGACAGCCAAGGAAAACTTCCCTCGGACGCAACATTACTGGACGGAAGCGCCAAGACATTGATTTTCACGCAGAAAGAACAAAATAGCGCAAAAGATAATTGCCAGTGGATTCAAGGCAACAACCTGGAAGACATCATGCAAGAATTGCATCGGAGAGGCATTCAAAGATTGCTGGTAGAAGGTGGAAGCCGTTTGCATCAAAGCCTCATCGACAAAGGATTATGGGACGAAATCCGCATTGAAACCGCGCCTTGGGAAATTGGCCCCGGAGTACAAGCTCCGCAACTAAAGATTTCCGCCGAAAACAGTCATCATTTCGTCTGCCGAGAAACAATAACCTGCAGCGGTCACAAAATACAGCATATTTTTAAGCCTTAATCATACCTAATATAAAGAAAATTTATCCTATCTTTGCGCCTTAATATGCAGTAAAAACAGACACCATCAAAAACAAACCTTAGATGAATTATCTTCTTACAACAACGAAACGTTTCGCTATCTTATTGATTGCGTGCATTTTGCTTTGCTTTTACACAGCCTGCAACAAAAGTAGCGACGGAGAATATAACCCTGCAGAGTTGAGCCACTTCGGATTCGACTCCTTCCCGAAACTCAAAGATTATAAGTTTCTTATCGACAATTTCGGACATCGCATCTACAATCCCGACTCATTGCCTTTCGGTTCGGACGTAGATTCTTTGTTTCCCACCATCAAGACCTTGTCTTCCAACGACAAAATCACCATCGACGGACAGGCATGGAAAGACAAAGAAAGACGCGACTGGACTTCCGGCGGCCCCTTCGAGTTGATTAATCATTCCGAAAATGGCAAACATAAAATGACGTATCAGGTGTACGTCAACAGACATCAGGTAGATCCGGACTCCATGAGATCTTACCCGGTGAATGCCACTTATCCCGCTTACGAAGGCACACAGAAACTGTTAGTCATCGACAATTATTTGCATTGTTTCTATACCAATAGTGACAAGAGTCTGGCTCATTATCAATCGAATGATGGTCTCACATGGTCAGCTGCAGCTGCGGCCGGAGGATTGAACGGCGACTTGCTTATTGAATCGCTTTGTGCCTTCCAGGATAGTTTCTACATGGCTAATCAAGAGGGCGAAATGTTTGCCACGGCCGATTTCATCACTTGGAACAAAACCGCCGGCGCCTACAAAGTAAAGGCTCTTCACGGAGAACTGAAAGGACGCAAACACTTGAGCAACAATGCCTTAATTGGTATTATAGCAGACGAAAACGGAGAACTTCACTTTGCACGTTACGAAAACGCTTGGACCTTGGGCGATGCAGTCCCCGCAGATTTTCCCATGAGCGCGTATGCCTCGGTGCAAAGCACCACCGTTACCGATGTCGATTTTATCGTTATCACCACCGGTTTGACAAAAGACGGCAGCTACGCACAGAGCACTTGGTCCACCATGGACGGCTTGTATTGGGCCAGAATCTCCAACACCGCCAGCAACGATTTACTTTTACAAGGCGCCAGCATGTTCTACTACGACGGCGACCTTTACCTGATTGGCGGCAAGAACGAAAAAGGAAGTTATCATGATTTGTATATTTCTGAAAACCACGGCATCAACTGGAAATTGGCCGAATCGAAAGTACAGTTGAAGGCCATCGAAGAAGGTCTGGTGAATGCGCAAATTGTGACCGACGAAAAATATATCCGAGTATTCGGAGGCAACGAAGGAAGCAACAAAAAAGTTTGGCAGGCCCATTTGAACAGAATGTTGTTCGAAAAAAAATAAGATTCGCATGAAACGTTTTGCCCTGATATTCGTTCTATTCGTATGTGCTTTGTGTCTTTCGGCACAGGGTTATCGTATGGAATTGGGAGCCATGGGCGGCGTAGCTTCCTATATGGGTGATGCGAACCAGCAGTTTTTCAACAACTGCGAGCCGAGCCTTTCTTTCTTGGGACGCTACCACTTCAACCAACGCTTTTCGCTCAAAGGCGATTTGGGATGGAGACAGCTTTCGGGAAGCACGGTGGGACGCAGCGAGCAATTTCCGCAGGGAAAGGATCTTTCGTTTCTGAACCAAGTCTTCGACGGAAATGTGCAGATGGAATTGAATTTCTACGAATATGGAGCGCCCGACTACAAACCGGGTTCGAGCCGAATTTCGCCTTACGTGGGCGCCGGCATCGGATTGTTGGTTTTCGAAGCGCAACAAGGATGGAAAACGACTGCCTGTGTTCCTTTGAGCATCGGCGTAAAATACAAGACCCCATTTCGGGTGAATTTAGGTATCGAACTGTCTTATCACATCGGTTTCAGTGACGAACTCGACCATGAGGCCGGCAGAGAAGATTTTCAGCTCTCGACACCTTGGATGGGACAAAGTGCCTGGAATAAAAACAAAGACCACTTTGCCGAATTGAAATGTTTTATCACTTACGACCTATGGTACATAGGTTCAAATTGTTATAAAGAATGAAATCGTATAAAGATCAAATAGACCAGTCGCGTCTGCCTCGTCATATCGCCATTGTGATGGACGGCAACGGACGTTGGGCAAAAGCTCAAGGTAAAGAAAGAGTTTTCGGACATGTCGAAGGCGTGGCCAGCGTGCGTACCATCGTGGAAGCCGCCCGCACCATCGGTATTTCTTACCTGACGCTTTATACGTTTTCAACGGAAAACTTCAATCGTCCCGAAGCAGAGGTGAGCGCCCTGATGGATCTCTTTATCGACGCCATCAACCGCGAAACCGACGACCTCATCAAGAACGATGTGAAGGGCTTGATTATCGGAGATTTGGATCGTCTGTCGCCCTCTGTTCGCGCCAAGGCCGACGAATTCATGCAACGCACGGCGCATTGCCAGTCGCTCACTTTGGTGCTGGCTATCAGCTATTCATCGCGTTGGGAAATCTGCGAAGCCGCCAAAAATATCGCTTTGGATGTCAAGGCCGGCAAATTGGATGCAAACAACATCGACGAAAAGGTTTTCAGTTCGTACCTTACCACCGCCGACATTCCCGATCCAGACTTGATGATCAGAACCGGAGGCGAATACCGTATCAGCAATTACCTGCTTTGGCAGGCCGCTTATTCAGAATTGTATTTTTGTCAGACCCCCTGGCCCGCGTTCAAGGAAGAAGCCTTCTACCAGGCCATCATCGATTTCCAGATGAGAGAAAGACGTTTCGGAAAAACCAGTGAACAGATTCAACATGATGCACAATAAAAAAATACCATTTTTAGTCAGATCGCTCTGCTTGTTTGTCTTGTGCGCGTTCTCTTTCAAGAGTTTTGCGCAGGAGACACCTCAGATTTATTATTCTTCGCCTAGAGAGTATAAGATTGCAGACATCGCCGTGGAAGGCATAGACAATTACGAAGACTACACCCTCATTGGAATATCCGGACTCTCTGTGGGACAAAGCATTACCGTGCCCGGCTCGGACATCACCGATGCCATCAAACGATTCTGGCGTCACGGATTGTTTTCTGATGTCCAGATACTTGCCGACAAAATCGAAGCCAACAACATCTGGTTGCGCATCAAGTTGAGTCCTCGTCCCAGAATCTCTGCCGTCAACTACACCGGCATGAAGAAATCGGAACGCGAAGATTTGGAAACGCGCTTGAATATGGTGGTTGGAAACCAGATCACGCCGAACATTCTGCAACGTGCGGAAACTTTGATAAAAAAATACTACGACGACAAGGGTTTTAAGAACGCGGAAGTTTTTGTCACTCAACAAGATGATCCCAAAAAGGAGAACCAGGTGATTGTCAATATCATTGTAGATAAACACGATAAAATCCGCGTGAACGACATTATCATCGAAGGCAACCAGGCTTTCCCTGACAGCCGTATCGACTGGGCCATGAAGAAGACCAACCGCAAAGGAAAATTGCTCAACTTCTTCAGATCCAAGAAGTTCATCGAAAAAGAATTTATCAACGACAAATACGCGCTTATCGATAAATACAACGAATTCGGTTACCGCGATGCCATCATTTTGGAAGACTCGGTATATCGCTACGACGACAAGAGCGTCAACGTTTACTTGAAGATTGACGAAGGCCGCCAGTACTTTATCCGCGACATTTCCTGGGTGGGCAACACGCTCTACTCCAGCGATTTCCTCGACGAAGTGCTGCAAATAGAAAAGGGCGACGTTTACAACCAGAAGCGACTGAACAAGCGCCTCAAGGAAGACGAACACGAGGCCATCACCAATCTTTATATGGACAATGGTTACCTATTTTACCAAATCAATCCTGTGGAAGTGCGCGTGGAAGGCGACTCCATCGATTTGGAAATGCGCATGATAGAAGGCGAACCGGCTACCATTTCCCGTATCGAAATCAGCGGTAACGACCGTCTGTACGAACACGTTATCCGTCGTGAGCTGTATATCAAACCCGGACAATTGTTCAATATGTCGGCGCTGCGTCGTTCGGCTCGTGAAATTGCCCAGACCGGACACTTCAACCCGGAAACCATGGGTATCAACCCCATTCCCAATTACGAAGACGGAACGGTGGACATCGACCTGAGCTTGGAAACCAAGGCCAACGACCAGGTGGAATTCTCATTGGGTTACGGTACCACGGGTGTTATCGGCTCTGTCAGCCTGAAGTTTACCAACTTCTCGGTGCGCAATTTGCTCAACTTAGGCACTTATAAGATTCTGCCTCAGGGCGAAGGTCAGACATTGAGTTTGACGGGTCGTACCAATGGTCGTTATTACCAGTCGTATAGCTTCTCGTTCACCGAGCCTTGGCTGGGCGGAAAACGTCCTAACTCATTCTCATTGGGCGCTTTCTATTCATATCAGACCGGCGTGAGCGACCGTTATTACAAAAACTATTACCAAAACATGGCCAACTATTATAATAATTATTATGGTGGCTATGGCGGATATGGTTATGGCGGCTACGGCGGTTATGGCTACGGTTATGGTTACGACGACGGAAGCTATTACGAAATGGAATCAGACCCCAACAAATCTATCCGACTCTGGGGCGTTTCGGCCGGTATCGCACAGCGACTCACCTGGCCCGACGATTATTTCCAATTGTACACCGAATTGGCTTTCCAACAATATAACATGCACGATTGGGCTTACTTCATCATCAACAATGGTTTGAGTAACGACTTCCACTTGGGCATCACGCTGAGCCGAAACTCTATGGATAATCCTCTGTACACACGTAGCGGTTCAAGCTTCACCTTGTCGGCTTCATTGGCACCTCCCTACTCGCTTTTTGACGGTTTGGACGACGCCGATTATGCCAAGATGAGCAGCGAAGAGTTGATGCGTTGGCAGGAAAACTATAAGATTACCTTCAAGTCGAAAACTTTTACGCCGATCTCTTCCGACAGAAAGTTGGTATTGGCCACGCGTTTCGACCTCGGCTTGCTTGGTTCGTACAACAAGCGTAAACTGACGCCTTTCGGTGCTTACTACATGGGTGGTGACGGTATGACCGGTTATTCGAGCGCTTATGCCTACGACGTGATTGCCTTGAGAGGTTACGGAAACGGTTCGCTTGGTGTGGGTTATTTGTATGAACGTATCGGCATGGAGTTGCGCTATCCCTTGTTGCTGGAAGGAAGCACCACTATCTGGGCCTCAGCTTTCTTGGAAGCCGGTAACCTTTGGGCCGACATAAAAAAATTCTCGCCCTTCGAATTGAAACGTTCTGCCGGTGCAGGTTTGCGTATCTTCTTGCCAATGATTGGATTGATGGGTATTGACTGGGCTTACGGTTTCGATTCGGTAGATGGAACCGGCAAGGCAAACGGTGGCGAATTCCACTTCGTTTTGGGACAAGAATTCTAATCCGCGTGATCATTAATTATTTTGATAAAACTTTAACCTTTAAATATCAACATTATGAAAAAGTTAGTTTTGAGCACCATTATCGCCATCATGGCAATGGGCAGCAGTTTTGCACAGAAGTATGCGTTGATCGATATGGAATACATCTTTTCGCGTATTCCGAGTTACGAAATGGCCAACGAACAGTTGAACCAGATATCTAAGAAATGGCAGGCAGAAGTAGATGCCTTGGCCAAGGAAGCCAAGGAAATGTATGCCAAATATCAGTCTGAAATGGTGTATCTTTCTCCCGAAATGAAGAAGACCAAAGAAAACGAGATCCTGGCCAAGGAAAAAGAAGTTTCAGATTTGAACCGTAAATATTTTGGTTCTGAAGGCGAACTCTACAAAAAGAGAGAAAGTCTTTTGGCTCCCATTCAAGACGAAGTCTATAATGCGGTAAAAGAATTGTCAGAAGAAAAGGGCTACGTGCTCATTCTCGATCGTGCTTCGGGTGTGAACATCGTGTTTGCATCGCCCAGCATCGACGTGAGCGAGGATGTATTGAAAAAGATGGGATATTAATAATCAATAACATAGTAAACAAAAGAAATGAAAAAGATTTTTGTAATCATGCTGTGCATCTTGCCTATGATGGCTTTTGCACAAGAATTCGGTGTATTTAACAGAGCTGAAATTTTCCAGGCAATGCCTGAAACCCAGGAAGCTATCAAGAAGTTGGATCAATTGGCCAAGAACTACGAAGACGATTTGTTGGCACTTCGTGAAGAATATCAGAAGAAGGGTTCAGAATTTGTTGCCCAACGCGACAGTATGCCTGAGTTGATTCGTACTCGTCGTATGGCTGAAATCCAGAACCTGGAAGAACGTATCCAAAACTACTATCAGGAAACCCAGGCTTCTTTGCAGAAGACCGAACAAGAACTCATCGTGCCCATCAACGAAAAGCTGATGAAGGCCGTTGAAGCTGTCGGCGACGAACAAGGTTTGGTTTACATTTTCGACATCTCTACGCCCAGTGCTTTGATGTATTATTCAAAGGCTAAATGCAAAGACGTTACCAACGCCATCCGTTCTAAATTAGGTTTGAAATAATTACTGAGAATGGGCCCTATAGGTGTTTTTGACTCCGGTTACGGCGGATTGACCATTTTGGAAGCTTTCCAGCGACATCTGCCTCAATACGATTATCTCTATTTGGGAGACAATGCCAGAACACCTTATGGAAGCCGCTCATTTAATGTGGTTTACGAATACACTTTGGAGGCAGTCCGTTACCTTTTCGGTAGGGGCTGCCCCTTGGTTATTTTAGCCTGCAACACAGCTTCGGCCAAAGCCCTGCGCAGCATTCAGCAACTCGACCTGCCCAAGATAGATCCGGAGCGCCGCGTACTCGGCATTCTGCGTCCGACAGTAGAAGCCCTCGACAAGATCACGCGCAGCCGTCACATTGGGTTGCTCGGCACGGAAGGCACCATTCAGTCGGGCTCGTATCCTATTGAAATTCACAAGCTTTATCCAGACATTCAAGTAGTTTCGAAGGCATGTCCCATGTGGGTGCCTTTGGTGGAATGCGGCGAACATCATTCAGCCGGTGCAGATTTTTTCGTTCAGAAATACCTTGACGAACTGTTTGCTCAAGATCCCAAAATCGACACACTGGTTTTAGGCTGTACGCACTATCCGCTGCTCATCGACAGCATCCGAAAATTCGTGCCGGAAACAGTGCAAATCGTAAAACAAGGCGATTTGGTAGCCAAAAGCTTAGAAGACTATCTGTTACGTCATCCGGAGATGGAAACACGCTGCGAGAAAAACGGCCAAACACAATACCTCACCACAGAAGCTTCCAAGAAGTTCGAAGACATGGCATCGGTTTTCAGCCATGGAAAAATCAGCGTTTCGCAAGTGAAGCTTTAGAATCCTCTTTGACGCATCGCTTCGAAAGCAAGCACCGCCGTCGATACAGAAACATTCAGAGAATCAATAAGTCCGCGCATGGGAATCTTGATGCGGGCATCGGCATGGTCTAGCCAGAACTGGCTGAGTCCGTCTGCTTCGGTACCCATCACGATGGCCGAAGGCTTGGTGTAATTGTTCAGGTGATACCAGTTGGAAGCCTGCAATTCGGCCGCATAGGTCTTGATGCCGCGTTGTTTCATCCAATCGAGTGCTTGCTGAGAACTTGCTACAGCCAAAGGCACGGAAAACAGACAACCAATGCTCGATCTGACCACATTCGGATTGTAAATGTCGGTGTGCGGATCGCAAATAATCACCGCATCGGCCTTGGCTGCGTCGGCTGTACGAAGAATGGCGCCCAAGTTGCCGGGCTTTTCCACCGCTTCAAGCACGATAATGAAAGGATTGTCGGAAAGCTGCAGGTCGTCGAGTTCGTGCGATTTGGGACGAAGCAAGGCCAGGATGCCATCTGAAGCCTCGCGATAAGCTATTTTCTGGAAGACTTCGGGAGTCAGGGCCGTCAGCAAAGAAGGCTTGATGGAATCGAGCAGTTGAGGATAATCGCTTTTGGCAAAGAATTCTTGGCAAACATACACAGCTTGAGGCTGATAGCCGTTCGACATGGCGATAAAAAGTTCGCGCGCGCCTTCCACCACCACCAATTGTTGCTGACGACGTTCCTTGGCTTTGGTCTGCAACTTGATGATATTCTTTATCTTCGGATTCTGTAAACTGCTGATAACTTCCATAGCTTCTAAAATTGGCGACAAAGATAGTGAAAGTATTTTGATTCGCATCGGTATTTCCACTTGGCTGTTTCACTGAGTATTATTACCTTTGCGGGTTATTATTCATCTGTCTAAAAAATAGATAAATACCATCATAATGAAACAATTCAAACTGTACAACAACATTTTCGGATGGGTAGCATTTGCTATTGCAGCCATTACCTATCTAATGACCATCGAACCGACAGCCAGTTTCTGGGACTGCGGTGAGTTCATTGCAGCAGCCTTTAAACTCGACGTCGGACACCCGCCGGGCGCACCCTTCTTCATGCTTACCGGACGCATGTTCGCACATTTCGCATCAAGCCCCGAAATGGTAGCCATGTGCATCAACGCCATGTCGGCCATTTTCAGTGCCTTGACCATTTTGTTCCTCTTCTGGACCACCACGCATCTGGCCCGCAAGATTGTTTTCAAGAACGAGAATCAACCCACTTTGGCCGAAAGCATTGCCGTGTTGGGTGCCGGTATGGTAGGTGCCTTGGCTTATACCTTCAGTGATACTTTCTGGTTCTCGGCTGTCGAAGGCGAAGTGTATGCTTATTCGTCGCTGTTTACCGCGGTGGTTTTCTGGGCCATCCTTAAATGGGAAGACTGCGCCGACGAGCCTTTTGCCGAACGTTGGATTATCTTCATCGCTTACCTGATGGGACTTTCTATCGGTGTACACTTGCTTAACTTGCTTTGTATCCCTGCTTTGGTACTGGTGTTCTACTTCAAGAAGGCTGAAAACGCCAACCTGAAAGGCGCCATCTTGGCCTTGCTCGCATCCTTCGTTCTGGTGGCCATCATCCTATACGGCATCGTGCCCGGCTTCGTCAACATGGCCGGTTGGTTCGACTTGTTGTTTGTCAATGTCTTGGGTTGCAGCTTCAACACCGGAGCCATCATCTACATCATACTGATTATCGCCAGCATCGTTTGGGGACTTTGGGAAACCTACAAGGGTAAGAACGAAATGCGTTCACGTATAGCTTTCTGTTTCAACATCATTTTCGTGGGAATTCCTTTCGTGGGATATAAAGCCTGGCTTTGGGTGGTACTGATTGCCGCCATCGTCGTTTTCTCTTTGAAATGGAAAAAACTGAGCGGAAGCCTCATGAACACGGTATTGCTCTCGCTCATGGTGATGCTTATCGGTTACGCTTCTTACGGACTTACGGTGATTCGTTCTTCGGCTCAACCGCCTATGGACCAGAACTCGCCCGACAATATGTTCTCGCTGGAACGTTACCTGAACCGCGAACAATACGGAGAGACGCCGCTGCTTTACGGCCAGACTTTCGTATCTGAAGTGAAATGGAAACGCAGCGGCAACAACTGCATTCCTCAATACGAAAAGCGTGGCGCCGTTTGGAACAAAAAAGCCAAAGCTTCGCCCGAAGAAAAAGACCGTTACGAAATTATCGGATACAACGAACGTCCCGTCATGGCCGACGAACTGAATATGTTCTTCCCCCGTATGCACAGCGGACGCGAAGACCATATCCAAGCCTACAAAGCATGGAGCAATTTCCAAGGTAAGAAAGTGACCTACGACAAATGCGGACAGAAAGAAACCGTCATGAAGCCCACCATGGCCGAAAACCTGCGTTTCTTCTTCTCGTATCAGATCAACTACATGTACTGGCGTTACTTCATGTGGAACTTCTCCGGACGTCAGAACGATATTCAGGGCACCATGGGCGAAATGCACGCCGGCAACTGGATTACCGGTATCAAGTTCATCGACAAGATGTTGGTGGGCGACTTTGCCGACATGCCTCAGGAATTGCAAAACAACAAGGGCTACAACCGCTATTACATGCTGCCGCTCATTTTGGGCTTGCTCGGATTGTTGGCTCAGGCCTACGGCGGAAAGAAAGGCGTTCAAGGATTCTGGATTACTTTCTTCCTCTTCTTCATGACCGGTATTGCCATCGTGCTTTACCTGAACCAAACGCCCAACCAGCCTCGTGAACGCGACTATGCTTACGCCGGTTCGTTCTACGCATTCTGTATCTGGATTGGTTTGGCCGTGCCCGCCTTGTTCCGTGTGGTGCAAAAAATCATGCCCAAGACCGTGGCTGCCATTTTGGTAAGCGTGCTTTGCTTGGGCGTTCCCACCTTGATGGCCTGCGAAAACTGGGACGACCACGACCGCAGCGGACGCTACACTTGCCGCGATTTTGCATACAACTATTTAGTTGGCTGCGAAGAAGATGCCATCATCTTTACCAACGGCGACAACGACACTTTCCCGCTTTGGTATATCCAAGAAGTGGAAGGCGTGCGCACCGATGTCCGCGTCTGCAACATGTCTTATCTGCAAACCGACTGGTACTACAGCCAGATGCTTCGTCCTTATTACGAATCGGAAGCCTTCCCTGTAGATTGGACCGAACCCATGTACAAGAACGGCAAGCGCGATGTGGCCCGCATCATTCCTCGTCGTCAGGATTCTATTTCCTTGCAGCAGGCCATGTCTTGGTTGGAAAGCGACAAGGAATTCACCAAGCGTATCCAAGGTTATCAGGAAGACATCGACTACATTCCCGCCAACCGTCTGTATTTAGACATAGACAAACAGCAAGTGCTCGACAACCACTACGTAGATAGCAAGCATGCCCATCGCATCGTCAACAAGATGGACTTCAACTTTAGCGGAAAATCTTACTTGGGCAAGCACGAACTGATGTTGCTCAAACTCATAGAAGAATGCGAATGGAACCGCCCGCTCTACTTTGCCGTCACCGTCGATCCTGCATTGATGCAAAGCTATCAGCGTTATTTCATCCACGAAGGTTTGGTGTATAAGATTGCGCCCGTTTCTCGCTTTGTCGATACGGAAAAGATGTACGACAATCTTTGCAACAATTTCCGTTGGGGCAATATCCAGGATCCGAACGTTTATCTGGACGAAAACAACCTGAGAATGTGTCGCACGCAGCGTCAGATGTTCGGTACGCTTATCAAGGCCCTTTGCCAAGAAGGCAATTTCGAAAAAGCTGAAGCTGCCATCAAACGTTGCGAAGAAATCTTCCCCAGAGAAATCTTCCCCGTCAATTATATTGATGCAGGTTTGGCCGGCTATCAGGAAATCATCGAAGCGTACTACACGATGGGCAAGACCGAAGAAGCCCGCGCTCTGATTGCCGAGGCCGTTGCCATCAGCGAAGAATGTCTCAACTGGGTGTTCAGCCAGCCTCAAAGCAAATGGACTTCCGGACTTCGTCTGGCCAACAATCAATTGTACACCTTGCAAGACTTGCTGAGCAAGATGGGCGCCAAGGATCCGGAAATCATCAAGTTGTACGGAGATTTGTTCCAACAATACGCAAGACTTTATCAAGCAATCAGATAAGAGCGCTATGTTAGGCATCAGATGGCGTTTTACACACAAAGAGAAGACGATTTATCTTACATTCGACGATGGTCCGATACCTGAGGTTACGCCTTGGGTGTTGGACCTCCTCGATAAGTACCAGATTAAGGCAACTTTTTTCTGTGTGGGCGAGAATGTCTATAAGCATCCCGACATTTATCAAGAGCTTTTGCGTCGCGGACACAAAACGGGCAATCATTCCTACAACCATCTGCAAGGCATTCACACCCATAGCGATTCGTATGTGGAAAACGTGGAAAAGGCAGCCCGGCTCATCAAGAGCGATTTGTTTCGTCCGCCGCACGGCATCATGCGTTGCGCGCAACTGAGAAAACTTCGCCAACGATACCGCATTGTACTTTGGGACGTGGTGCCGCACGATTACAATCGCAAACGTAGTCCGGAGAAAGTGCTGAAGACGGCCATCCGATATACCCGCGGGGGAAGCATCATCGTTTTCCACGACTCTCTGAAAGCGCAAAGGAATATGCAATACGCACTTCCGAAATATATAGAACATTGTTTATCTGAAGGTTACAGCTTCAAAACATTATAATCATGGCAGCCATCCACATTGTCACACCGGTGAAAGATTCCATCGAGACCACGCGTCGCACCATTGCTTCGGTGATGCAATCGCAGTTGGACGTTCCTTTCCGTTACACCATCTTCAACGACAACAGTAGCGAAGAGAACAGCGCCATATTGAGCGAACTTTCCACTGAATACGGATTCCAACTCATTCATATCAAAGATCTTACCGACAAACCTTCGCCCAACTACCTGCTCACTTTGCAAACCGCACAGCAACAGGCCTTGGCCGAAGGAGCCGTGCTGATACTCATTGAGTCGGACGTTGAAGTGAAAAGCGATACCCTGCAAAAAATGTACGATTATGCCAAGGCTCACGACAAAGCCGGCATGGTGGCCGCCGTCACCGTCGATAAAGAAGGGGCGATCAATTTCCCCTACCTATACGCACAAAAATTGCCGCTGATTTCTCAGCCCACCAACAAGCGACTGAGTTTCTGCTGCACGCTCATTACCAACGAATTCCTTTCGGCTTACGATTTTCATCAACTGAATCCGGAAAAGAATTGGTACGACGTTTTCATTTCGCATCAATCTTGCGCCATGGGCTTCAAAAACTACCTGATGAGCGACAATGCCGTGCTGCACACGCCTCACGGAAGCCGTCCCTGGAAGCAGTTGAAATACACGAATCCTATCAAATATTATTGGTTGAAATTCACCAAAGGTCTCGATAAAATTTAAATCATGGCAAAGACTTATCCTACACATGTTTCCGTGGTGGTGCCCATTTACAATATGGAACGCTACTTAGCCGAGACCATCACTTCCGTTTTGGCCTCCGACTACGAAAACTTCGACATCATCTTGATGGACGATGGTTCGAAAGATGAGTCTTTACACATTGCCCGCACATTTGCCGAAAAGGACGAACGAATCAAAGTGTTTTCGCAAGCCAATGCCGGAGCCTCTGCTGCACGCAACCACGCCATTCGTTTGGCGCAAGGCCCTTACATCCTGCCTGTAGATGCCGACAATAATATCACGCTGGGCTATATCAGAGCGGCGGCCGAGTACTTAGACGCGCATCCCGAAGTGAAAGTGGTGAGTTGCGAGGTGGAATACTGCGGCGACAAATCGGGTCCCATGCATTTTGCGCCTTTCAGCCTGCCCATGCTGGCGCGTAAGAACATGATCGACAACTGTGCCATGTATCGCAAAAGCGATTGGGAAGCTTGCGGTGGATATGCCGAACATATCAAAGGTCGCGAGGATTGGGCCTTCTGGATTTCCATGTTCAAAAACGGAAAAGGAGGCTTTTATCGTCTGCCAATGCTGGGTTTCTATTATCGTGTGCATGCCAATTCCAAGCGCAGGGCTACACAAAGCCGCAAACACAAACTCATTGAAGAACTGAACGAACTTCATCCCGAATTTTACGAAGCCCAATTGGGCGGCCCGCTTCATTATCATCGTTCGTGGTCGAAGTTCCTGAATATTTGTCATCGTTGCCTGCATCCGCGCAAGTGGCGCATACATCCCGATGCCGTGCCTACCGCCGTTTCCGATGCCGCAACTGCTGTCGTTTCCGATGCCGCGCCTGCCACCGTTTCCGATGCCTCGCCCGCTGATTCGCTCAACAAAGAGAAGGCAGAGCACTTGGCATTTTTCGTCAAAAGCTTGCCCCGGCAATTCAAATACAACAAAGGCAATGTCATTTACAAAGGTCGTAACGAACTGAGAAGCTTCGAGATAGACGGAAACAGCTACGTGGTAAAATCTTTCCGAAAGCCCAATTGGGTGAACCGCATCATCTACGGATTCCTGCGCAAATCTAAGGCTGAACGCTCATACGAATACGCCGACAAATTGCTTCGTCTCGGCATTCTGACGCCTCGTCCGGTGGCGTTTTACCAAGAACGCTGCGGACTTTGTTTCGACAAGAGTTATTATGTCTGCGAAGCTTCGCAAAAAACGATTCATTTCAAAGACATTGACAAACTCGATGCCAAGCAACAAGAAATCTTTCTGAAGGCTGTCGGCGCTTTGACGGCACGACTGCACGAAGCAGGTATTTACCACAAAGATTATTCCGGTGGCAATATTTTAGTGAGTTTCACGAACGAAAGCCGATTCTCGGAAATGGAAACTCGCATAAGCGAAGAAGCGACTTGCGAATTAGAATTGCTCGATTTGAACCGCATGCGCTTCGGCAAAGTTTCGCTCGAGCAGGCCTGCGCCAACTTCGACCGCTTCCACGTGAGCGACGACAAATTGCGCATCATGGCTCAGGCTTATGCGCAAGCACGCGGCCTCGACACTGGCATTTGCACCGAAAAGATCTTGCACTACAATCACTTGAGCCACTCGCGCAAATGAAAATCTCACTCATCATATCTGTCTATAAGAATATTCCGGCCTTGAAAACCATACTGGATGCGCTCAAACTGCAAAGTTACCGGAATTTTGACATCGTCATTTCGGAAGACGGAGAAGACCCTGCCATGGCCGATTTCATTGCGTCCTACCCTTTCGAACAAGCCTACCAACACCTGACGCAGCCTGATCTTGGTTGGCGAAAAAACAGAGCTTTGAATGCGGCCATCCGCGCAGCCAAAGGCGATTGGCTTATCTTTATCGATGGCGACAGCGTGCCGCATCCAAGATTTGTGGAAATGCATCGCCGTTACGCAAAGGAAGGCGTATTTTTGGGAGGTAAGCGCGTGAAACTCTGTCAGAAACAGAGCGAAGAACTCATGGCAAACCCCAAAGATGTGTTGCCAAAATTATCCAAAAAGATATTTGGCTTGGCCCTGTTTCACAACAACCGTCAGGAGCGATTCTTGGAGGAAGCTTTCTTCTTGTCGCCCAAAGGATTATGGGCATGGATTCCCAAAATAAGGAAGGTTCATCACTTGGTGGGCGCCAATATGTCCATGTCGAAAAAGGCCTTGGAAGCCATCAATGGATTCAACGAAGACTATCAGTTGCCGGCCATAGGCGAAGACATCGACTTACAATGGCGCTTACAAGGCATGGGCTACAAACTTCGCTCGCTCAGAAGTTTGGCCATTCAGTACCACTTATGGCATAAAGAAAATTGGCACGACCAAAGTGTCAATGCCAATATCTTTGAACAAGAAAGAAAAGCCGGACGACTCGTTTGCCGAAACGGCTTGCAGAAACTTTCCTGAAATCTTTCTAAAAACTCGGGCGCCCGCCAAATGATACGGACATCTTACAAAGCCTTTCTGATTTTCTCGGCAATTGCCTGCATCTGTTCGGGCGTAAACTGCTTTCTCGGATTACCCATCAGAATATCTTTTTCCGTATTGATCGGCACCAGATGAATGTGAGCATGAGGCACTTCCATACCCAGAACAGCCACAGCCACGCGCTGACAATCGATACTGCTTTTCAAGGCTTTAGCAATCTGCTTGGCAAACACCATAATATCGGCTATCGTCTTGTCATCGTAGTCGAAAAGATAATCTTGTTCTTCCTTGGGAATGACCAAAGTATGACCTTCCTGCAAGGGATTGATATCCAAAAAGGCAAAGAAACGATCGTTTTCTGCAATCTTGTAACAGGGAATTTCGCCTGCGATAATACGTGAAAAAATGCTTGCCATAGTAATGCTGATTAGTCGATGGTGATATTCTTGATAGTGAAAGTAAGCACGCCTGCGGGCACCGTTACGTCAACCGTTTCGCCCACCTTGTGGCCCAAAAGACCTTTGGCAATAGGAGAGCCCACAGAAATTTTCTTTTCGCGCAAATTGGCTTCGGTTTCGGGAACGATGGTATAAGCGATTTCCTGATTGTTCTTCACATTGAGCAAATGTACCTTGGTAAGAATCTGTACCGTGCTGGTATCCACCTTACTAGGATCGAGAATGCGGGCATTTATCACCAATTCTTTCAGTTGAGCAATTTTCAGTTCGAGCATACCTTGAGCTTCCTTAGCAGCGTCATATTCAGCATTTTCAGACAAGTCGCCCTTTTCGCGAGCTTCCGAAATCTGATGCGCCACTTCCGGACGTTTTACCGTTTCGAGGAATTCGATTTCCTCTTGCAATTTTTTGTAACCAGCTTCGGTCATGTAATTGATAGCCATATTATTAATCTTTTAAATAATGTTAATGCAATTTTATAACAAACAGAAAAAGAATCCCGGCCGGCGAGCACCGGTCGGAACAATTATTTGTCATACGCAGGCAAAAGTAGTTAAACTTTTGAGTATAAAAAACTTTCAAACGAAATTTTTTAGCTCGAGCCGCGAAGAATTTACTTTTTCAACAATCGTACAATTTCTTTTCCCAAATCCTCGATGGTTTCGTCGCGAGCCACCAAGTGGCCATCCTTGTCGATAAGGAAGAAAGTGGGAATATTCGTTACGTTGTACATACGCAAATACGGCGAAGTCAGGCTCTTGGCATCGCGCACACAAACCCAGGGCAAATTCAGCGCAGAAGTTTTCCAGAAATGCTCATCGGTATCGAGCGAGACTTGGAAAATCTCGAAACCACGACCTTCGAATTGTCTGTAGAGTTCGCGCATGGCCAAGGTTCTTTCGGCTGAATACTCAGTCTGATAGGCCGTAAAATCGAGCAATATCACCTTGCCTTCCAATGAAGAAAGTTCTTGTTGCTCACCAAAAATATTGGGCAATTTAATGTTGAAATACGGCATAAATTCGATTTCCGTCACCTTGATGTCTTCCACGGAAGTCTGTTCAGCTTCGCGTTGTCTGCGCACTTCGTTGATGCCAGAAAGTGTCAGTTGCTTAAGGTTTTGCGTACGTTTAGACTCCGGATAGAACATTTCCCAAGAAGTGGCCACGGCGGCAAACAACTTACTATCGTCCTTATCATTCGGATTGAAAATAAGATAACGATGAAGACGCTGATACAAAGCGAAATAAGCGGAAGGAGACTTGGGATCGCGATAAATATAATCGGTAGCCTTATCCTTGTATGAGCGCACGCAGGCAAGCATTTTGTCCATGTAATCGTCTCTTTTCAGTTTACCGGAAACCCACATAGCATCGATAGAATCGAAAGCGGCCAAAGTTTGCTTTTGCAAAAGAGAGAGCTCGCGCAGATATTGGCTCTGCACAGAACCTTCCACGCCATAGCCGGTATTGAAAGTGGCCGAATCGGTGGTCACCACGATATGACAGAGCGAATCCACTGCCAATGGAATAGACTGCGTGCCCATTCGCAGGCGATAAAACTCAGGATTGGCGGGCATTTTTTCCTTGAACGAAAACTTGCCATCGGCCTTCAACACAGCAGAATCGAGCAACTGATTGCCTTCCAAAGATTGCCATTCAAAATAGAGGGTCTGTTTCTCTGCATTGTCCACGCGGCCTTCCACGCTGAAACGTTCCTGACAAGCCGTCAGCATCACCAACAAAGAGCAAGCAAAAAGTAATTTTTTCATATTATTCGATGTTTATTTATTGACAAAACGAGCATAGACACTCAGGGGAAGACGCCGGCCGGCCGCATCGACAAAACTCAAATCGCCATTTTCAAGTGCCTGTGCATTCGGGAAATAACAACGTATCAGATTGTCGGCCACCCAGTGCGAAAAGCCCATGGAATAAAGATTCAAAATAAGGAAACCATGCTCCGGATCGAGTATTTGCGAACAAGCCTCCATGAGCGGCGCGATGCCTTCTTCCAAAATCCACTTTTCGCCTTTGGGACCACGTCCGTAAGCAGGCGGATCCATGATAATACCCTGATAACGTTTGCCGCGCTTGGCCTCACGACGCACATATTGCAAAGCATCTTCGAGCATCCAGCGGATATTGTCCAAAGACGAAGCTTCCATGTTTTCGTGCGCCCAATTGAGTACTTGTTTCACGGCATCGAGATGGGTCACATCGGCGCCGGCAGCCTTAGCCGCGAGCGAAGCACCGCCCGTGTAGGCAAAGAGATTCAGCACCTTAGGCGTCTCTGCTCCCTTATATTGTTTCAGATTCTCGTAGATAAAGTCCCAGTTGTAAGCCTGTTCGGGAAAGATGCCCACGTGCTTGAAAGAAGTCATTCCCAAGCGAAAACGCAAATTCATATCTTGCGGACGATACGAGATCCACCATTGGTCGGGCATGGAAGCACGCTTTTGCCATTGGCCACGTTCCTCGCCGGCTGCATTGGCCGAACTGCGCTTGAAATACGCATCTGCCGCTTGCCAACGATGCTCGGGCAAAGCCTTTTTCCACACGGCCTGAGGCTCCGGACGACGTAGCACATAGGGCCCGAAACGCTCCAATTTCTCGAAGTCGCCGGTGTCAATCAATTCGTAATCTTTTCCGAAATCTACTACCATCGTCCAAAATTTTTCATGAAAGCCGCAAAGTTACACAATTTTATTGTAATTTTGCCGCGTTTTTGTGGAAGGATTTGAACGCTTGCAACCACGTGAAAAAAATGCTAAAGACTCACGCAAACTTTCCCCTTCCCTATAACGTATGTTTTACCGGCTTTCGGGCCATTATTAAATGTTGTTATGGGATATTTATTTACCTCAGAATCAGTGTCGGAAGGACATCCCGACAAAGTGGCAGACCAGATCTCGGACGCGCTCGTCGATCGTTTTCTGGCATACGATCCTCAATCTAAAACCGCCTGCGAAACCATGGTCACCACCGGCCAAGTGGTGGTAGTGGGCGAAGTGAAATCCAAGGCCTATGTAGATGTGCAAGAAGTGGCACGTCAGATCATTAACAAAATCGGTTACACCAAAAGCGAATATCAGTTCGATGCTTCGTCTTGCGGCATTCTGTCGGCCTTGCACGAACAATCTGAAGACATCAACCGCGGTGTGGACGGAGCTGCTCAGGAAGACCCCATGAACCAAGGCGCCGGCGACCAAGGCATGATGTTTGGCTACGCTTGCAAAGACACCGACAGCTATATGCCTCTGCCGCTCGATTTGTCACATCGTCTGTTGCTGGCCTTGGCCGAGATTCGTCGCGAAGGCAAGGAAATGACCTACCTGCGTCCCGACTCAAAGTCGCAAGTAACTGTGGAATACGACGATAATGGCAATCCTTTGCGCATTCATACCATCGTTATCTCTACCCAGCACGACGAATTCCTGCCCGACGACAAGGCCATGCTCGACCAAATTTACGCCGACGTGAAGAATATTCTGCTGCCTCGCGTTTTCAATGCCGATGCTCGCCTCAAAGCCTTGCTCGACGAAAACCTTATTTTATGGGTAAACCCCACGGGCAAATTCGTCATTGGCGGCCCTCACGGCGATAGCGGCCTCACCGGACGCAAAATCATCGTCGATACTTATGGTGGAAAAGGTGCTCACGGTGGTGGCGCATTCTCCGGAAAAGATCCTTCAAAAGTGGACCGCTCTGCTGCTTACGCTGCCCGTCATATTGCCAAGAACATGGTGGCTGCCGGCGTGGCCGACGAAATGCTTATCCAAGTGTCGTATGCCATCGGCGTGGCCGAGCCTGTGAATATTTACGTGAACACTTACGGCAAGTCGAATGTTGCCCTGAGCGACGGTGAAATTGCCCAAAAAGTGGCCGAAATTTTCGACCTTCGTCCCAAGGCTATCGAAGAGCGTCTGCAATTGCGCAAGCCCATCTACACGGAAACGGCTGCCTACGGCCACTTCGGACGCGAACCGCAGAAAATCACCAAGCATTTCCGCTCGCGCTACGAAGGCAATCTCGACATCGAGGTTGAACTCTTCACCTGGGAAAAACTCGATTACATCGACAAAGTAAAAACCGCTTTCGGGTTGTAAAAAAAAGAATTTCAACTAATAAGCCTCGGACGAACATCTATCATTTCGTTCCGGGGCTTTTTTACAACTCGCCTTGCTCTATTTTTGTGGCGATTTTTTCGATGAGAGCGTCTTTGCCGTCAGGATGGTAGTCCATTTTGAGGTCGGCGGTGAAAAGGCGGGCAACGGTCTGCCAAAAATCGGCGGCAAAATTGCCCAGATAAGCCTGTAGTATTTCGTAAGGTGTTGAATTACATTCGCGTACAATCAGTTTCAACAGCACTTTTCCTTGGCTGTACGACATTTTTCGTAGCACAGGTTCGTATTCTTTAATAAGGTCTCGCTCCATTTTCCGCAGGTGTTTTTCGCGCTCTTCCTGCGTGGGCAACGTGCGAATATACTCGGTGGTTTCAATCATGGTATTCGCAGCCAACTTGGCCAATGGCAGACACTTACGCACATCTCGCACCAAGCGCCAATAGTACTTTTCCTGCTTGGCTGTCATAACTGTTTCGGGCCCGTACTTTACAAAAGGTCGCAACAAAATGGTGGGAATGGTATCGCCCTGCGCATCTATATATGCGGGTACCGTCTGCAGCGGCACTTGCGAGATTGGCTGCGATATTGAGCTTGCCGGCCGCGATTTTTCGCTTGTTGGCTGCGATTTTTCACCTGCACGAAGATTGCCTGCCGACAGCATCAGCAGCCCCATACACAGTATAATCATCGTCTTTTTCATCTTTGTATTCGGGCAAAATCCACGGCACAATACTCACTGTGCGCGCACCAATCTTTTCGAAAGGCGAAGATAAAGCAAAAGATGTAAATTAAGAACCTCACAAAAAGTAAATATCTCATAACGACCATAGAGGTTCCGACTCCCATTGTATAGGAAAGCCCATTGCTTTGATATCCACACTTGGATAATCCTGTAACAATCTTTTTAATCTATCTGTAAATGAGCTATTTGGACTGATTATTTGCAACATGTATCGTATCATACACAAAATATAATACACCTTATCGTTCTGAACCTTTTCTTTAATAAATGGCAAAGCCGTCTTTTTAGGAATACAAGCTATCACTCTCAATGTTTTATTCCATAACCTACTATGATGAGCACAGATATTTCTGACATATACAAAACTATGAATCCAGGACTCCAAGATAGAATCTGCGATACCGTAGTACTTTGCAACTCTTCTCTTTGTTCTTCCTTTATTCATATACTTAAATAACAATGAAAGCGTACCGAATGAAGTCACTTCCATGGTCATCCAGCTAGGAGGAAACGGTTCGTTATGTATTTTCTTGAATGATAAAATTTGATCATCATCTGAGCGATTTAATTCGCTTTCAACATTTCCAAGAATATTTGAATGCTTACACGCATCACTAAATAATGAAGCATCTGAGAACCAGTATAAACCATGCGCCATGGCAAAATTCTGAGATACTTGTGTTCTCAATGATATTTCAATCTTTTCTAACTCAACGTAAATAAGCTTTCTCAGAGCTGAGTCAAACTTATATAGCAGGTATGTAACCTCAAATCTTGAATTTATTTTAAACAATCCTGTCTGTTTATTACTTATAAATGGCAAAAGATAACTCTTCAGCCTAAAATAGCTGATATTATCGAGCAAGTGTAGCGCCTTGGACTCGTCTTTAAAAGACAGGCCTCTAGTTTTAAGTAAACGGATTTGGTCGCCAGACGATAAAAAGTTGGCATCGAAAACTGTTTTAATCATGGTATATAAATAAAATAAAAAGTTCACCCTGAGCGCGCTGTTCTTATGAGAAGCGGGGTGAACATGTTGCCGCAAAGGTACACAAGTTTTATAAAGATAACAAACTAATACTCTTTCTTTTAAGTTGAAAATATTTCTTTTAAGGAAATATTATGAACTGAAAGTGTTTGCGTTTGGGCGTACCGGGCGTTTATCTTTGTTGCGACCAATATCCTTATAAAAAACAACCATGAAAAACCTCATTACCATATTCCTATATGGCTTGTGGTGCGCTTTAGCCATGCCGCAGGCAACGAATTCGAACGTGCTTTTGTCCGATGCACGCAGTATGGCCATGGGCGAAGCTTTGACCGCAACCAATAAGTATGCACCCATCAAAAGTTCAAACCCGCTTCGATACTTCGATGCCAAGGTAACATTGCCGTACCTGATGCCCGATTTATTACTAACAAGTGTATCCGCCTACGCACAAAAGAGCGATTGGCGATATGGAGCCGCATTGGATTATGTTTCGACAGGAAACATCGGTATAGGATTGCGCGCCATGAAACGCTTTGCATCTTCTTGGCAAGCCGGAGCCGCTGTGCATTATCATCAGAGTCTCAGGGGAACGGGCGCTGACTGTTTAGCGGATCAATCCTTGTGTTTTTTTCCGGATGATCGTTGGCAGATTCATGTACTGCTTTGGCACTTGCTGTGTTGGCATGATGGGCATTTTGCGCGGCTGCATACTTGCCATTTGTCGGCCGCATACGAACCGCAGGAAGACATGGTCCTGCTGGGCGAACTGGCCTACAACGGGCGTAGCTTGACGAGCCATTATGCCATGGAATTTGCGTTGGGGAAATGTCTGGTTCGTTTGGGATGTAGGTTGCCCGCTGCCCGACCTTCTGTCGGAGTAGCTTGGAGTCAAGGAAAGTTTTGTGTGAGTACGGCTTTGTCTTATGATTTCCGTCTTGGTCCGTCTATGTGTGCTTCTTATGAGATGTAACCCTTTTGTTATTCATGGTATCGTGTGTTTGTTTCTTGTGGTAAGGGTCGCATCTCTCAAGGCGCAAGATTTCCTCCGGACACAAGATTTCGAAAGTTTCATAGAGGACTACGGCGAACTGTATGGCGACGAACAGCTGAGCGATTGGTACGATGAGTTGTTGGAGTATTGGGAGCAGCCATTGAATCTCAATACCATCGACGAAGAAAGCATCCGTGCCCTGCCTATGCTGAATCTGTACGAGAAGGAATCTTTGATTGCTTACCTACAGAGGTACAGACCATTGCACGCTGTCTCGGAATTGTTGCTCGTGAAAGGATGGACGCCGCTAACCTTACAGAAAGTGAGATCTTTCGTGTATGTCGGACAGACATCGGATCCAGCATCGGAACAAGACAAGCCGCACTCGCTTTCCTTTGGCCGTTGGCAAGTAAAGCAAAAGAACAACTTACGCTTGGGGAAAATAGATGGCGACTCGGCTTATTTAGGGCCTAGATTGTCGAACGCCTACCAATTGAGTTTTCGAAGCAAACCTCAGTGGCAAATGGGCCTCAGTATAGACAAAGACGAGGGCGAAGCATGGATGGATCATGTGGGTGTGCATTTTGAGCATAAAGGAAACAAATGCCTGCAACACTTGTTGTTGGGCGATTACCGGGTAAACTTCGGACAAGGATTGCTAATCTCTTCGGGAGCTTTCGGTGGCAAATCGCAAGCGCTGCAGCAATGGTTGAGCGGAAACCAGACGTTCAAAGTGCATAAATCTTGCGCAGAGAGCGGTTTTTACCGAGGTGCTGCTGCGAAATTGCAAGTACTTCCTCAGGCTTCATTGGCTGTGTTTGCCTCGTTTCAAAAGATTGATGTCAACCTAAAAGACAGCGTTTTCACTTCGCTAAAGACCGACGGATTGCATCGAACGGAAAAGGAAGCAGCCAAACGAAAGAATGCGGACAGATGGGTCGGTGGACTTCGATTCCAAAGTCGTCACGGACAGTTTCAGTGGGCAGCCAATGCTTTGCACTATCGTTTCGGAGCGGAATGGCAACCTGAATGGCAGGCATACAACCAGTTCTATTTCAGAGGTCTGCAAGGTGGCAATTTCTCTCTCGATTGGCGATGGCGACTGGGAGATTGGTTTTGTGGCGGAGAATCGGCCATCGACCATCAGGGTCATTGGGCGGCGATAGGCCACTTGAACGGAAGACTGAGCCAAGACGTGCAATTGAGCTTATCACTTCGGAAATTTCAGCCGAAATATCAGGCGCCTTTTGCCTCAGCATTTAGCGAAAAAAGCGGTGTGAACAACGAAGAAGGCATTTTCTTGGCTGGAATTTTCCGACTGATGAAAGGGTGCGACTTCCGCTGTTTTGTGGACGTTTACCGATTTGAGTGGCTGCGCTATGGAGTGAATGCACCTTCGAACGGATGGAACGCACAACTTGAAGCCGACTGGAGACCGAATGACATCTTTTCGCTTGGAGTACGTTACAAAGAAAAGTTCCTGAGCGAGAACCTGCCGGCTGCCGAGGCTGCGCCAGGTGTGCGTGAGCTTCAAGACAGAATAGAAAGACAGGCAAAAGTGCAAATGGTATTGGAACAGGCTTCGTGGCGTTTCAAGACATCGGTACAGATTGCCAAACGAAGATTTCTCGGAAATAGCAACGGCCGTAAGCAGTCTTTCTGTTTTGCACAGGACCTTGCGTACAAGCCGGAGAAAGAGCCGGTCGGTATCAGTTTGCAATATGCCTTGTTCGATAGCGATCAGGGAATGGCCGCTTACCTTTATACGCCTGATCTTGCGGGGAGTATGCCGTTTTCGAGTTTCTACGGAAAAGGTCAAGGCATCAACCTGCTGGTTAACTATCGCCATTCGCAGTGGCTTCAGATTCATTTAAGAGCGAAAAGCGTTCTTTATCAAGGGGAAAGCGCACGAACCAGCATTGGGAGTGTTCTGACATTTAAGTTTTGAGTTTGGATACTTTTGTTATACTTTTGCATCATTGTTAAAAACGAGTTGAACCATCAAAAAAAACAGTATTTATATGAATATTCTTCTGCTCGGTTCCGGCGGCCGCGAACACGCCTTGGCATGGAAAATTGCTCAAAGCCAAAAAGTTGAAAATCTGTACATTGCACCCGGTAACGCGGGCACTTGCGGAGTAGGAAAAAATGTCAACATCAAGGCGGATGATTTCTGCGCCATCAAAGATTTTGTATTGGCAAATGACGTCAACATGGTTGTGGTGGGTCCGGAAGATCCTCTGGTAAAAGGCGTTGCCGATTTTTTTGCACAGGACGAAGCGTTGAAGCAGATTCCCGTTATCGGTCCGTCGAAAAGCGGTGCCCGATTGGAAGGAAGCAAGGATTTCTCCAAGGCTTTCATGATGCGACACCATATTCCTACAGCAAAATACTTGAGTGTCAGCGCTGAGAACTTGGAAGAAGGCATAGATTTCCTGAAGAGTTTGAAAGCTCCTTATGTACTGAAGGCAGACGGATTGGCAGCCGGCAAGGGCGTTTTGATTCTGGAAAGCTTGGACGAAGCCATCGGCGAACTCAAGACCATGCTGGAAGGAAAGTTTGGTGATGCCAGCAAGACCGTGGTCATAGAAGAATTTTTGTCTGGTATTGAATGCTCGGTTTTCGTTGTGACGGATGGTCGTCATTATCAGATTCTTCCTGAAGCAAAAGATTACAAACGCATCGGCGAAGGCAATGTGGGACTGAATACCGGAGGCATGGGCGCCGTATCGCCTGTTCCTTTTGCAGACGAAGTGTTTATGAAAAAGGTGGAAGACCGCATCATTCGTCCGACGGTGGAAGGTTTGGCCAGCGAAAACATCGATTATAAGGGTTTCATTTTCTTCGGATTGATCGAAGTGGGCATGGAACCTTACGTGATTGAATACAACGCGCGTATGGGCGACCCGGAAACAGAAGTGGTGATGCTTCGTCTGAAATCTGACATCGTGGATTTGTTCGAGGGAATTGCCCAAGGAAATCTCGACAGCAAGCAAGTGGAATTCGACGAAAGAGCTGCCGTAACGGTGATGATGGTTTCAGGAGGTTATCCCGAAGCCTACGAAAAAGGCAAAGTTATCAGCGGATTGGACCAAGTAGAAAACAGTGTGATTTTCCATGCAGGCACTGCCTTGAAGGAAAATTCCATCGTGAGCGCCGGCGGACGCGTTTTGGCAGTCAGCTCTTACGGAAAAGACAAGGAAGCCGCATTGGCACAGTCTTACGAAAACGTGAAGAAGATCAGCTTCGAAGGAGCTTACTACCGCCACGACATCGGTTTCGACTTGTAAAAACAAGGTTTCGACCTGTAAAAACATTCGACAATGGCTCACCGGCTGACCCGCGCAAATTGGTTATGGCAAATAGCCTGTCTGCTCTTTATAGTGAGCACCGGGCTGTTTGTTGTTCTTTGCAGTGGTTGGCCTTGGTGGACGGCCATTGTTCATGTGGTGCTGGTAAGCGGCAATGCATTCCTTATCCAGCTGCTGGTTAGGCATTACGAACTGCTTGGAAATCTGAGCATTTTCCCTGCCACCATCTATTTTCTGCTTAACGCCGCCTGCCCATCCCTGTTGTTTGAACCTCAGAGTTTTCTCGCCTCTGCTTGCCTGTTGGCTACTTGCCTTAATTTCTTTGAATGTTACCGACAGAATGAATGCCGGGTCAGACTGTTTAATGCTTTCTTTTTCTTGAGCATAGCCGGCATTTTCCTGCCCAGATTCTTGTTGCTGATACCAGTTTTTTGGATCATCTTCAATATAGTCAACACCTTGAATTTCAAGAGATGGATAGCATCATTGTTTGGCATGGGCACCGTCATCGGCGCGTTTTGGGCACTCACTTTTGTCTTCGACCGACAAGATATTTTCGACGAAGTTCTCAGGCAAAGCATTGAGGGATTCTACTCGCCCATCCGACCCGCTATCAATGAATGGGTATTGTTCGCTGGCATCGCCGTCCTATCGCTCATCAGCATTTTCCATTTTCTGGGTGTCGGGGTCAAGAGCCGCCGCAACAGCCTGCGTTTGTTCAATACCGCGCTGATAGTGACCGCTTTACTCTGTATGTTGATGATGATGCTTTTCTGGCCATCGCGCTACCAGTTCCTGATTTTGCTTGCCGCACCTTTCGCCATTATGACAGGCATTTTCTTCAACGACGTGCAAAGTATTTTTGAAAAAATCCTCGCCTATCTTTCCTTGGCTTGCGGTATCTACTTCTGTCTGAGCACCTTTACCTTATAAATACAAGGATTATTGCACACTGATAACGATTCGCTCGCTGGCACTTTCCTGGTGAAGACGATTGAAAGCAGTCACATGATAGACCCAATTGCCCTTGTGAGGATGCGGTGGAAAACTAAAAAAAGGCTGCCGACAAATTCCGACAATGGCTCGCGGATCTTGAAGATTCTCCGCTTTGCCTTGCTGAAAACGATACACCACAAAATACGAGGGCTTCTTCATTTCGTTTTTACTACGAACCGTTTTCCATGCAAGATGCGTACCCTTCTGATAATCAGAATGAACATCAAGCGAATAAACAGGTTCGGGCTGAACATGAAAATCTCTGTTGTCGGCGGGAACCAAGGCCGGATAAGTATGCCAATCACGCCGTAAGCTATCGACCACGCCGCCAGCGTTCGCTTCTAATTCATAAGCCGGAAAGAAGCAGTTGCCCAAGACATTAGACTGCGCACGCGCCTGCGACATTTTTTCACTGAGCTGATGCGGTTTCATAGTTCGAGCCACATCCTGACCTATATACAAAGCCGCGCCAAAAGTATGATTGGCCCACCATTCCAAAAGCGTGGTATAATCGGCTGCCGGATGACCTATTTCCCAGTAAATCTGCGGAATACAATAATCAATCCAACCTTCGCGCATCCAAGTGAGCGCATCGGCATAGAGGTCGTCGTAGTTGCTCAAACCATTGGTTTTGCTGCCATCGGGATCTTGCTTCAGATTGCGATGAATGCCGAAAGGACTGATGCCGAAACGAACCCAAGGCTTTTCTTCGCGAATGACTTTATGCAAATCGCGCACCAAAGTATTGACATTGTGACGACGCCAATCGGCTTTCTGAGAAGAGGTAAACCCCTGAGATGCAGCATATTTTGCAAAACTTTTATCATCAGGAAAAGCCTGGCCGGCCAGCGGATAAGGATAGAAATAATCGTCCATGTGAATGCCATCTATGTCGTAATTGCGCACGATTTCACGCACCACCCTCAAGATATGTCGTTGAGACTCAGGCAATCCGGGATCCAACCAAAGGCTGCGTCCATACTTTACCATCAGATGACGATACTTGCGCACGAAAGGCTCTTTGTAATCGGATTCTTTCACCGTCAGCTTCACGCGATAAGGATTGATCCAAGCATGAATATCCATGTTGCGTCGATGGCAAGCCTCCGTAAGATAAAACAGCGGATCCCAACCCGGATTCTTGCCTTGTTTTCCGGTAATGAAACAACTCCAAGGCTCGTAGGACGATTTATACCAGGCATCGCATTGCGGACGCACTTGAAACAAGACCACATTGATGCCGGCCGACTGCAAAGAATCTAATAAATTCTCGAAGTAAAGCATCATCTGGAAGTCGCTCATTTGAGCGTACTTAGTCTGGTTGATGGTGCTAATCCACGCGCCGCGGAACTCCGTTTTCGGAGGAAGAAACTCCGTTTTCGGAAGAAGATGCTCTGCAAAATTCGCAGAAGCAAGCGAAGAAGACGCTGAAGCAGCAAGCGACGCTGAAGAAGTGGCCGACGCAGAACTCGAAACCGAACTCGCAGAACTCGAAACCGAACTCGCAGGAGCTGCAGGAGCCGCAGATTTCGAAGAAGCCACATTCCGGCTGCCGGCACAAGAAACCAATCCAAGCATCAGCAAGGCCAATAGCATGAAAACAAGGCGTTTACCACTCATAACAATCGCCCTCCTGCGCGGCAAAAGTAGAAGGAAACACAGCACGAGCCTCATCCAACAAAACACGTTCGTCGGGATAACGCGCCGAGTAATGACCAAGAATCAAATTCTCCACGCCCGCAGCTTGCGCGATTTTAGCCGCTTGCAAAGCCGTTGAATGCTGCGTGTATTCCGCCAAAGAAGAATGTTCGTCAGAGAAGGTTGCTTCGTGATACAAATATTGGACACCCTTCAACAAAGGAATAAGTTGCTCATTATAAGCCGTATCGGAACAATAAGCATACGATTTGGGCGCCTCAGCCTCGCGCACAAGAAAACGATTCGGGACCACCTCACCATCGGAAGTGACGAAATCGGCACCCGCTTTGATGGCCGGATATTGCGCGAGCGGAATCTGATAAAAATCGGCTTTATCCTTGATAATGTGCGGCAAACGAGGCTTTTCCTTAAACAGAAAACCCGTCGAAGCCACGCGATGAATGAGCGGCAAGGTATAAACTTCCCAGTTGCGATCTTCGTAAATGAGCGCGTGCTCACGCGGATTGAAAGGGAAAAACTGAACCTCGAATTTATTTTCCCGACAGAAATAATCCATCTGCGGACGAAGCAAAGCCTCCAAATCGGGATGCGAATGAACGCGAAGCGGCGCCGTTCTGCCCAAAAGGCTCAAAGTAGAAATAAGCCCGATAAGCCCAAAACAATGGTCGCCATGCAAATGCGAAATAAAGACATCGCTTATCTGGTTGTAATTGAGCCGCGTTTTGCGAAACTGAAGCTGCGTCCCTTCGCCACAATCTATCATAAACAACTTACCTCGCAAGTCGAGAACCTGCGAGGATAAGTGATGTTTGCTGGTCGGGAGAGCCGAACCACAACCCAATATATGGAGTTTGATTTTGCTCACCTATTAGAATTCTGCGTTGCGCGGTGTTCTGGGGAAAGGAATCACGTCGCGGATATTCGACATACCCGTCACGAACAACAGAAGACGCTCAAAACCAAGGCCGAAACCGGCATGAGGGCATGTACCGTAACGACGCGTGTCGAGATACCACCACATATCCTTCATAGGAATGTTCATTTCTTCGATACGGGTCATCAACTTGTCGTAGCTTTCTTCACGCACGCTTCCACCAATAATTTCGCCAATTTGCGGGAACAAAACGTCGGTACCTTGAACCGTCTTTCCATCTTCATTCTGCTTCATGTAGAAAGCCTTGATTTCATTGGGATAATCGGTCATGATAACGGGTTTCTTGAAGTGTTCTTCCACCAAATAACGTTCGTGTTCAGAAGCCAGATCGCAACCCCAATATACAGGGAATTCAAATTTCTGACCATTGGCAATGGCTTTTTCCAGAATGGCGATACCTTCGGTATAAGGCAAACGCACAAATTCGGTATCGACCACACTGTGAAGACGTTCCAGCAATCCTTTGTCAATCATCTTGTTGAGGAATTCCAAATCGTCTTTGCAATTGTCCAAAGCCCAACGAACACAATATTTAATGAAGTCTTCTTCCAAATCCATCAGATCGTCTTTGTCGGCGAAAGCCACTTCGGGTTCAACCATCCAGAATTCGGCCAAGTGACGAGGCGTATTGGAATTTTCAGCACGGAAAGTCGGACCAAAAGTATAAATCTGACCCAAAGCCGTGGCGGCCAATTCGCCTTCCAACTGTCCTGAAACCGTCAAACTTGCCTGCTTTCCAAAGAAGTCGCTATCGTAAATGATAGAACCATTTTCGTCTTTTTTCAAATCGTAAAGATTCATCGTGGTCACCTGGAACATTTGGCCGGCACCTTCGCAATCGGAAGCCGTGATAAGAGGCGTATGGAAATAGAAAAAGCCTCTTTCGTGGAAATACTGATGAATAGCGATGGCCATATTGTGACGGATACGCAACACAGCACCGAAAGTATTGGTACGCGGACGCAAATGCGCGATGCTACGCAGATATTCCATGCTACAGCCTTTCTTCTGAAGAGGATAAGTATTGTCGCAAGTACCCAACACTTCGATTTCACGAGCCTGAATTTCAACAGCCTGGCCACTACCGGGAGAAGCTGTCAATTCGCCGTTCACGCTGATACAGGCACCCGTGGTGATATCTTTCAAGGATTCTTCGGGAAAGATGGCCAAATCCACTACAATCTGAACATTATTAATGGTAGAACCGTCGTTGAGCGCAATGAAACTCACTTGCTTGTTGCCACGGCGGGTACGCACCCAACCCTTGGCGTTTACCATGCTTCCGTAGTCGTTGCGTTGCAGCAAATCGACCACTTTGGTTCTTTTTATTTTTTCCATAATTATCTGATTTTATGCAAATACGCCCATTTTAAGCAAACCAACTTCTCTTTCTGTCAAATGTCTCCATTTTCCGCGGGGAAGATTCTTCTTGGTCAGACCTGCAAAATAGACGCGATCGAGTTTATACACTTTGTAACCGAATTTTTCGAAAATACGACGAACCACACGATTCTGTCCTGAGTGAATTTCCAAACCAATCACATTGGGCTTTTCGTTCACATAGCTGATTTCGTCGATGGCAATCATTTCACCTTCCAAATCCACGCCCTTGGCAATTTCGTCCATCACTTCCTGAGGCAGATCCTTGTCGAGGGTAGCTTGGTAAATTTTACGCTTTTCGTACTTGGGATGAGCCAGTTTCGATGCCAAGTCACCATCGTTGGTAAGGAGCAGCACGCCGGTGGTATTGCGGTCGAGACGACCTACGGGATAAATACGTTCGTAGCAAGCATTCTTCACCAAATCCATTACGGTAAGACGTTCTTGAGGATCTTCGGAAGTAGTCACGCAATCCTTGGGCTTGTTCAGCAACACATACACTTTGCGTTCGATGCGCACGGGCTGATCGTGGAACATCACTTCGTCGGTAGGCATTACCTTAACACCCAATTCAGTAGCGATTTCGCCATTCACTTTTACCACACCGGCCTGGATATATTCGTCGGCTTCGCGGCGTGAGCAAATACCTGCATTCGACAAGAATTTGTTCAAGCGGATAGGCGTTGTCGGATCGAGGTTGGGCGCATATTTAGGAGCCTTGAAATTGTTTTCGGCCAGCCATTCGGGATTCTCTTTCTTGCCACCGATTCTGGGACGACGAGGGCGATCGCCGTTGAAACTTCTGCGTTCTCCACCAAATGAGCGTTCACCATTGTATTGACGACGTTCACCACCAAATGAGCGTTCGCCATTAAAAGAGCGTTCTCTGTTGAAAGAACGTTCACCGCCGAATGAGCGCTCACCACCTTCGTTGTTGAAGCTGCGACGAGGACGATCGTTGTTGAAACTTCTGCGTTCTCCAAAAGAGCGTTCACCTCCAAATGAGCGTTCGCCATTGTGCTGACGACGTTCACCACCAAAAGAGCGTTCCTTGTTGAAAGAACGTTCGCCTCCGAAGGAGCGTTCGCCACCTTCATTATTGAAATTACGACGCGGACGGTCGTTGTTGAAACTTCTGCGTTCTCCGAAAGAGCGTTCTCCATTGTGCTGACGACGTTCACCACCAAATGAACGTTCGCCGAAAGAGCGTTCTCCACCTTCTCGGAAATTACGTCTGGGACGATCAAAACTTCTTTCTCTACCGTAGCTGCTACGGAAATCATTACCTTCACGGCCGGCATTGTAGGCACCTTCCTCAGGCTTTCCCTGCCATTTTTCGTTGTCTGTTGTCATTGTTCTAATTAATTAGTTTTCAAAATATTGGTTAGTATAAATTACATTCCGGTATAAGTATCGGGCTTGATATTGCGCAACTCGGCCTTCACAGACTCTGAAACATCCAAAGTTTCGATAAATGCAGCAATTGATTCTTCCGTAATAGCCTCGTTGGTACGGGTCAAAGCCTTCAAGGTTTCGTAAGGATTGGGATAAGCTTCGCGACGCAAAATGGTTTGGATACCTTCGGCCACCACTGCCCAGTGATTTTCCAAGTCGGCCTGCAATGCTTTTTCGTTGAGCAAGAGCTTCTTCAAGCCCTTCAAGCTGCTGGTGAAAGCAATGAGCGAATGCGCAAAAGGCATACCGATGGTACGAAGCACGGTAGAGTCGGTAAGGTCGCGTTGCAAACGAGAAACGGGCAATTTCGAAGCCAGATAATCGAGCAAAGCGTTGGCTACGCCGATGTTACCTTCCGAATTTTCAAAGTCGATGGGATTCACCTTATGAGGCATGGCCGACGAACCCACTTCGCCAGCTTTGATCTTCTGCTTGAAATACTCCATGGAAATATACATCCAGAAGTCGCGGTTCATGTCCTTCACGATGGTGTTGATACGCTTCATGCCGTCGAAAATGGCAGCCAGATTATCGTAGTTAGAAATCTGCGTAGTGTACATTTCGCGCTTCAAGCCTAATTTTTCCGACAAGAACTTTGCACCGAATTCAGGCCAATTTTCGTTGGGATAAGCCACATGATGCGCATTGAAATTTCCGGTAGCACCACCGAACTTGGCAGAGAATGGCAATTGTTTGAGCAAAACCAACTGCTCGTTCAGACGATACACGAACACCTTGATTTCCTTACCCAAACGCGTGGGAGAAGCCGGCTGACCATGGGTTTTTGCCAACATAGCCACATCCGACCAATCATTCGCATAAGCATCCAAGCAATCGATAAGTTCTTGCAAAGCAGGATAATACACATCTTCCAAAGCCTCCTTGATAGACAAAGGCACAGAAGTATTGTTGATATCTTGCGAAGTCAATCCGAAATGAATGAATTCCTTGTATTCAGCCAGGCCCAAACGATCGAAAGCTTCTTTGATAAAATATTCCACGGCCTTCACATCGTGATTGGTGGTAGCTTCGATGGTCTTCACGCGCTGAGCATCGTCCAAACTGAAATGACGATAAATGTCGCGCAAAGATTCCAACTGATCTACGGGAACGGTTTTTAGTTGAGGCAGAGGCATTTCGCACAATGCAATAAAATATTCCACTTCGACGCGGACGCGATAACGAATCAGGGCGTATTCAGAAAAATAATTACCCAGAGCCTCGGTTTTACTGCGATATCTTCCATCAACGGGAGTAATGGCAGTCAAAGAATTCAAATTCATCATAATAAGCTTATTAATATACCTTGTATAAATAGGGGTACAAAATTAGTGCAAACCGAGCGGAGAACAAAATAAAACAAGTTTTATTTTCCAGATTCGAGCGAATATAAAGCGATAGTCGCTATCAGGATATATTGAAGCCGAATATAAAGCGATAGCTTGCTACATTGAAGCCGAGGTAAAGCGGATAGCTTGCTATATTGAAGCCGAAGATAAAGCAGATAGCTTGCTATCGGCTTTATTGAGGCGAAATATAGCGAAAAGCCTGCCTCAGGCTTTTTATAGAGGCTGAAATATAGCAAAAAGCCTCTTGCTTCAAGTTTTTACAGAGGCTGAAATATAGAAGGAAGCTTCTTGCTTCAAACTTTATCGAAGCGAGAAGATGGAGAAATAAAAGCAAGTTGTCGATTTTGTTTTTCCGAGGTGCAGCCTAATTTGCGAGGTACGAAGTACCGAGAAAATTGGTGCAAACTTCGAAAGAAGATTTGTTTGCGAGGCCCAAAGGGCTGAGAAAATTAGTGCAAACCTAATAAGAGCAAGGTTTGATTGCGAGGCGCGGAGCGACGAGAAAATTAGTGCAAACCTAATAGCAAGGTTTGATTGCGAGGCCCAAAGGGCTGAGAAAATTAGTGCAAACCTCAAAAACGACTTCTTCCAACCCCAAAAACGGAATTTTTTTCAAAAAAATCATCAAATAATTTGCAGATATAAAAATTAGCCGTATCTTTGCACCGCTTTTCGAAAGAAAAACACTTAGGGCGCTTAGCTCAGCTGGTTCAGAGCATCTGCCTTACAAGCAGAGGGTCGGCGGTTCGAATCCGTCAGCGCCCACACAATCAAGCAGTTACAACGATGTTGTAGCTGCTTATTTTATTTTTAAATTGGTACATTTTGGTACACTTTAACATTTTTCTACAGATTTTTCCATTCCATTAACTATTTTTGCAACTTCATCGCCTTTGCCTCTTTAACAAAGAGACCATTCAATAACAAGAACGATAACAAAAAAAGGATGGATAATACTGAAATTGTGTTTGAATCTCTACGGCCTTCCGTAGAGATGACCGTAGGAAGAAATATGCACACGCCGCGAGATTTCGATTATCTCTCCATGTGCATTTACGATAAAACAAAAGACACCATCAGCGCCATGACGCTGAAAAGATTCTGGGGTTATCTGGGTAAAAAGAATATCAGACAACCTCGTTTGGACACGCTCAATATTCTTTCTCAGTTAATCGGATACACCGGTTGGGAAAGTTTCCTTCAATATTCGAGCCAGACCAATTCCATCGAGAGCGATTTCATCCTCAACAACCAATTGTATGCCAATTCACTCAGAGTCGGCACAGAAATACGCATTAAGTGGAATCCCGACCGCAGCATACTGATACGCTACGAAGGCCACGAGCTCTTCACCGTACTTGAATCCATCAATAGCAAACTTTGCAAGAAAGACACCTTCCGTTGCGGACAATTCATCGAGAACGAGCCGCTGTTCCTGTCTTGCCTCATTCACAAAGGAGGCGCGCCATGTAACTATGTCTGCGGTAAAGAAAACGGAATTAAATACCTGATAACCAAGCAATAATGAACGGGGGGGGGGATTTTTAGCATGCTGGCATCCGACTTCATCCACACTTCGGAACAGTTCGAAAAAGTAGAATTGCTGCAAAGACAAGGCTCGACATCCTTGTCGTATCGGGTGCGTCTTAAAGGCAAAGACTACTTCATGAAGCAACTCCGCCCCGAACACAAAGACAACTGGCGCTATCGGGTAATGTTCCACAAGGAATTCGAAGTAGGAAATCGCATCGAAAGCGACTACATCGTCAAATATGTATCGCTCAACGAGAACGAGAAAGGCATTTACCTGCTGCTGGAGCATATCAACGGACTCACGTTGGAAGAGAAAATCGCCAAGGACCCGAAATATTTCCGCAAGACAAAACACCTTAGAAAATTCTTCATCCAATTGATGAAGGGACTGAAAGCCTTGCACGATAAACACGTGGCATACCTCGATTTGAAGCCCGACAACATTCTTATCACCCAGATAAACAACGACGTCAAGATTATCGACTTAGGATTCTGCTTTGAAGACCATTACGGATATACCGCCGGCACCAATTCGCAATTTGCCGCTCCCGAATTGCAAAGCAAGAACAGAGAGAAATTCGATGCGCGTAGCGATATCTATGCCGTTGGAAAAATTATGTTGTACATTCAGGAAAAATGTCAGGGAAGACAACCGCATTACCTTCGGAAAATCCTGGAAAAATGCACACAAGAACTTCCTGAAAACCGATATCTCAACGCCGACGAGGCCCTGCGCGACATCAGATTCAGAAGAAATTTATTCCTCTGCATTTCCGGTTTTACACTAGCTTTGGTCATTTTCGTCCTGATCGCCACAATTTTCATCCAACAGCACTACCTGAAGTCGATGCAAGAGGAAATCGAAGCATTGGAAGAACAAGTGGATATTACATCGAACTGATTTGTTTGCGATCTTCGGCCAATTGCGCCTGCAAATCACTTACCGAGGCAAAAGCTTTTTCTTCACGCAAATATTGCAAGAATTCCACACGAAGTTTCTTCTGATAAATATCACCTTCGAAATCAAGAATATGCACTTCGATGCTGCATGTGTCGTCCTGGCAAAAAGTGGGACGCGTACCTATGTTGAGCATGGCGCGATATGTCTGTCCGTCAAGTTGAACGCGAGTTGCATACACCCCGCGAGCCGGAACAAGTTTATCGTCTGAAAGGCACAGATTAGCCGTAGGAAAACCCATCTTTTTACCATTGCCATAACCCTCTGACACAACGCCTTCCAAAGAATACGCATAACCTAAAGCCTCATTGGCCTGCTTGATGCGACCTTCCTGCAAACAACGACGGATATAGGAAGAACTGAGCAAGACATCATCCTGACAATAAGGCTCCGCGCGCAAGACTTCTATGCCCAATTCGGCGCCGTAACGCTGATAATCTTCGAAAGATTCACTCTTGCCATTCTTGCCAAAATGATGATCGTGACCCATAAGCAGACAACGCACATGATAACGATCTCGCAAGATTTTTTCCATGAATTCGCGGGCCGTCATATCGGCCATTTCCGTGGTAAAGGGCAGCATTTCCACCTTGTCGGCCAGGCTATGATGCAAGCGTTCGCTCTTTTCTTCGCAAGAGGAAAGCAGACTGGGACAATAATCGCTCTGCAAAACCTTGCGTGGATGTGGCCAGAAACTCAGCAACAGAGAAGGCATTCGTTTTTTGTCGGCCAAGGTCTGCAACTCGTTTATCAGGAATTGATGTCCTTTGTGTACGCCATCGAAAAAGCCCATGGTAGCCACACAAGCCTGAAAAGGAGGCGCTTGGAAATCGCGACTCATAATGTAGGCGGTTTCTTCGGGGAAAAGATCTTCACAAAAATCTTCGGAAGTGCCGGGACAATAGGTTTTCCATCCCAAACTGGCCGCTGCGGCACAATTCTTGGGGCTATCATCTACCAAAAGCGTTTCTTCCGGCAAGATGCCGGCATCGTCGGTAACATAACGGAAAATCTCCAAACTCGGCTTAGAATGATGAATCTGGAAAGAATAATAGGGCTTTTCCACACATTCCTTATAGGGAAATCCAGCCTGATCGAAGAGCGCAAAACTCTTGATATGAATGGGATTGGTGTTGCTCAAAATGAAAATGCGATATTTCTTCGACAAGGCGTACACCAATTTCAGTTTTTTGTATGGAATGTTTTCCAGAAACTTTGCCCAAGCATTCTCTACGTCGATATCTTCGCAATCGAGATGAAATTGTTCGCGCACGCCGCGGCAGAAAGTGGGCAGATCCACATCGCCGTTTTCGAATGCGCCAAAAATACCCACGTGGCCGTAAGCCGTGAGATAATCCTCGATATTGGGAACGCCCAGGCGTGTGAGTTCGTCCATGCAGGCTTGCTGATTGAGGTTTACCAGAACGCCGCCAAAATCGAAAACAATGTTTTTAATACCGCTCAAATCCATCTCGAATAATTAAAAAAAGCACTCCAGAAAGACTCCGAGTGCTTGGTGGGCCCAACAGGGCTTGAACCTGTGACCCCCTGATTATGAGTCAGGTGCTACTAACCAACTGAGCTATAGGCCCGATGACACTTTATTTAGTGAAATCGCAGGCAAAAGTAGTACATTTTTTCTCGAAATGCAATATCTTTACAGCGGATTTTATGTGCAATCTCCCCGCCCTATCCTGCGGATATTGCAAAAAGAGACTAATCATGCAAAAAAACGACATTCCTTATATAGGCATCAGTGGCAACTTCAGCGAGGAAAACGGCCAGCATCTTTTGGCCAAGACATACGTGAACGCTGTGCTAAAGGCCGGTGCCTGCCCTGTGATTTTACCTGCAATTTCGAGTGCGAGTAATGAACTGCTGGATGCGGTGTTGGCTCGACTCGACGGAATCATTTTCAGCGGCGGCGGCGATTTCACGCCCGAACTGATTGGCGAACAAGGCATCGAGGCTTTGGGCAGCATCAACCCCTTGCGCGACCAGTACGAATTTCCGTTGATTCGCAGGGCCTTAGCCATGCAACTCCCCATTCTCGGCATCTGCCGCGGCGAGCAATTGCTCAACTTAGCCTTGGGCGGACGCATTTATCAGGATTTGCCCAGCGAATTCAAGGGCAACGAGACGGAGGTTTGCGCGACATCGGAGTTCGATAAGGAACGCACGGCGGTAGGCTTGCTGCAGCACAGTCAGAGCGAGGCGCGCGAGCAGAGCACGCACAAGGCAGAACTGGCCGAAGACAGCTTGCTTTTTTCAATTTTTAATGCGTATTATGCTGCGCATCCCGAGGAAGATATCAATACATTTTCAAAGAATAAAAACCTGAGAGTAAACAGTTTTCATCATCAGGCAGTGAGGAGCATCGGAAAAGGATTGCGTGTGTCGGCATGGAGTCCGGATGGCGTGGTCGAAGCCGTGGAATCTACTGAATACAAGCCTATTATCGGTGTGCAATGGCATCCGGAATGTTTGGTCGATAGTCAGCCGGAAATGCAAGCCCTTTTTGCTTGGTTGCACAACGAAGCCCTACTCTATCGTCAAAGCCGGAAATGCTTGGAAAAAGCTATCAGCATAGATTTGCATTGCGACGCGCCCATGTTTTTCGAAGGCGATTATCATTTGAAAAAAGGGGGCAACATTGCCCGCGGAAAAATCGACTTTGATGCGCAGGGCGAAGAGGCGCTGGAACTGGTAGACAACCGCGTGGATCTCGACAAAATGCAAGACGGAGGTCTGGACAGCATCGTCATGGCGGCTTACATCAAGCAACTCGGACGCGATGAGGAGGCTTTACAAGCGGCCACCGACAAGGCAAAACGTCTGCTCGAAGAAACGATGGCCCGCGCCAAGGCTCTGCCCGACGATTGCGAGTTGGTGTGCGACGAGGGCGGGCTGCGAGCCTGCAAGGCGAGCGGCCGCCGGGCCATATTCTTAGGCATCGAGAATGCATACGCCATAGGAAAAGACTTACAGCTCATCGACGCATTTGCCCAAATGGGCGTTTGTTACATCACGCTTTGCCACAACGGACACAACGACGTCTGCGACTCTGCCTCGCAGGCCACCCATCCTGAACACGATGGTATCGGCTGTTTCGGACAGGAAGCCGTGAAGCGCATGAATCGTGCCGGCATCATCATCGACCTGTCGCACGCAAGCGAAAAATCCTTCTACGACGCCATCGAAATGTCCGAAGCGCCCATTATCTGTTCGCACTCTTCCGCTTGGGCGCTTTGCCAACATCGACGCAACCTGAAAGACGAGCAAATAAAGGCCTTGGCCGCAAAAGGTGGCATGATGGGCATCTGTCTTTACGGTGGATTTTTAGCCAAAGAGAGCGAAGCCACAGTGAAAGATGCCCTTGCCCATATCAATTATGTACGCGATTTGGTGGGCATAGACTACGTGGGCATAGGCAGTGATTTTGACGGTGGCGGTGGCATTGTCGGCTGCAATCATTGCGGAGAATTTCTCAATTTGGTGCGCGAATTATTGCGCGAAGGTTATAGCCAGGAAGATCTCGATAAAATATTGGGAGGCAACTTCTTGCGCGTATTAAACGAAGTAAAATCATTTGCCAAAACACATCAGCATGACTAAAAGAATCATCCTATACAGCCTCATTTCTCTGTTGCTTTTCAGCGCTTGTCAGGGAAAGAAGAAAAACAACTCGACACAAAGAGACAATGCACCGCAAACCAGCATTGAATTTTCGGCCGACAGCGCCTATCGTTACATAGCCGAACAAGTGGCATTCGGCCCAAGAACTCCCGCCTCAAAGGCTCACGAAGCTTGCGGCAACTATTTGGTAAACAAGATGAAAAGTTTCGGAGCCGAGGTGCAGGAACAAAAGGCAGACATCCGCGCCTGGGACGGCAAAACCTTACCCATGCGCAACATCATTGCTTCGTTCCAGCCCGAAAACGCACAACGCATTTTACTGTTTGCCCACTGGGATTGCCGACCTTGGAGCGATATGGAAAAGACTAAGAATCTGCAAATGAAAGCCGTTCTCGGAGCCAACGATGGGGCCAGCGGCGTGGGCGTTCTCATGGAAGTGGCCCGTCAATTAGGAAAAGCGCAGACACTGCCCGTAGGCGTCGATATCATCTTTTTCGACCTGGAAGATTACGGCGTGCCCGATTGGGGAAAAGACGTGAAAGATTCTTGGTGTTTAGGCTCGCAATATTGGGCAAAGCATCCGCATAAAGCCGGATACACAGCCAATTACGGCATTCTTTTGGATATGGTGGGCACGCGAAATGCCTGCTTCATGTGGGAATATATTTCGAAACGCTATGCGCCCGATGTCGTTCAAAAGGTTTGGAACAAAGCTCAAGAACTGGGTTACGGACAATTTTTCATCCAGGCCGATGGCGGCATACTTACCGACGACCACCTGTATATCAACACATTGGCAGGAATTCCCAGCATAGACATCATAGATTTCGACAACGACCGCGGCGGATTTTTCGAAGGTTGGCACACACAGCACGACGACATGAGCAACATCGACAAATTGACCTTGCAGGCGGTGGGAAACACCTTGATGCACATTATTTATTCAGAATAGACAATCGTTTGGAAATTATGCTCTTACCCTATTTGGAGAAAGGAAGAATCGAAGCCGGTTGCGATGAAGCCGGAAGGGGATGTTTGGCCGGATCTGTATTTGCGGCAGCCGTCATACTGCCCGAAGATTTCCACAACGAACTGCTCAACGACTCGAAGCAACTCACTGAGAAACAGCGTTATCAACTGCGCCCCATCATTGAAAGAGAAGCCTTGGCCTGGGCCGTGGGCGAAGTGAGCGCGCAGGAAATCGACAAGCTGAATATTCTGAATGCCTCGCTGCTGGCCATGCATCGCGCGGTAGCCCAGTTGAGGCTGCGTCCCGAGCACCTGCTCATAGATGGCAACCGCTTCCGTCAGCCCTCGCAACTGCAACTGCATCGTTTAAGCGAAGATGGCAAATCGAAAGCAGAGACCTCCCAGAGCGGATTGCCCGACGATTATCCGGAATTTCCGGCCACCATGGTGGTAAAAGGCGATGGCAAATATTTGTCTATCGCAGCTGCCTCCGTTTTAGCCAAGACATACCGCGACGATGCCATGTTGGCATTACACGAAAAATATCCTCATTATCAATGGAATGAAAACAAAGGCTACCCCACCCCGGCCCATCGTCGAGCCATTGCAGAAAATGGAGTAAGTCCCTATCACAGAATGAGTTTCAAACTGCTCGAAGAAGATCAGCAACTATCCTTGTTTTGAACGCCGGCATAATTACTTGGGTGATGTTGCCGAAAATCTTATGTCAATTGCAAGTCGTACAGACGCTTGAAGGCGCCGTCTTGCTGCATCAGTTCCTCGTGCGTGCCACGTTCCACAATTCTGCCGTCGCGCATCACGCAGATAAGGTCGGCATTGCGAATGGTAGACAAACGATGCGCAATGACAATGGTAGTGCGGTTTTTCATCAGATTTTCCAAAGCCTCCTGCACCAAGCGTTCCGATTCGGTATCGAGGGCAGAAGTAGCTTCGTCCAGAATGAGAATGGGCGGATTCTTTAAAATGGCACGAGCAATGCTAAGTCGCTGACGCTGACCGCCTGAGAGCTTGCCGCCGCGGTCGCCGATGTAGGTGTCGTATCCATTTTCGCTGGCCATGATAAAGTCGTGCGCATTGGCAATTTTGGCGGCCTCTACCACTTGTTCCATGGTGGCATTTTCCACTCCGAAAGCAATGTTGTTGAAGAAAGTATCGTTAAACAAAATGGCTTCTTGGTTCACATTTCCCATGAGCGCACGCACATCCTTCACGCGATAGTTGCGAATATCCTCGCCGTCAATGCTAATGCCGCCATTTTCAACATCATAGAAGCGTGGCAACAAATCGACAAGCGTAGATTTTCCAGAGCCCGATTGCCCCACCAAAGCCACGGTTTTTCCCTTGGGAATCACTAAGTTAATATCTTTCAAGACTTGCTCCGTCTGATAACGAAAATCCACATGTTTGTACTCTATTTGCGAGGTAAATTCCTTCAAAGACTTAGGCTGCGCGGGATCCTGAATCTTATTTTCTGCTTGCAGAATCTTGTCGATACGCTCCATCGAGGCCAAGCCCTTTTCTATGCTGTACCAAGCCTGCGAAAAGGATTTTGCCGGATTGATGATGCTATAGAAAATAATAAGGTAATAAATGAAAACCTGCGCCGAAAGACCTGTGTTGGCGCCGAGAATGAGCGTTCCGCCAAACCAAAGTACCACGGCAATGATGAAGGTTCCCAAGAATTCGCTCATGGGATGCGCCAACTGCTGACGACGGAAAATGCGGCCCGTGATACGACGCAACTGATTGTTTTGCTTCTCAAAGTTCTCGTAAATACGGTTTTCTGCATTGAAAGCCTTTACAATACGCAATCCCGAAAGCGTTTCCTCGATTTGCGAAAGAATTTCGCCCCATTTATGCTGACCCTCGCGCGAAGGTTTTTTGAGCTGCTTGCTCACGCGTCCCAAGAAAAATCCGGCAATAGGCAGCAAAACAAGCACGAAGAGGGTCAACTCCCAACTCAGGAACACCATCGTCGCAAAATATATCACCAACATTATCAGGTTCTTGAACAACATATCCAAAGAACTCATGATAGAGGCTTCCACTTCGGTCACGTCGCCCGACATTCGCGCAATGATGTCGCCCTTGCGTTCTTCCGAGAAGAAGCCCAAAGGCAGGGTTAAAATCTTGGCATAGATAGTGTTACGCAAATCTCGAAGCACCGAAGTACGAATGGTGATCATATTGACCGAAGCCAAGTACATGAAACCGGTTTTCATCAAAGTCATCACCACCAAAAAGGTTCCGAGAATGAGCAGCGTGAAGCCTCCGCCCTTGGTTTCCACGATGTTGAGCAAGAAGCAATAGAAATTGTCTTTGAGCGCATTGCCCATGTCGGCCAAGGGCAATGACCAGATATTTTCGTGATAAGTATAGCTTGCGCCCTCGTTCAGTTGGAAAAGTATCTCCAGCACGGGGATGATGAGCGCAAAAGAAAACAAACTGAAAATAGTAGAGAGCAGGTTGTTCAACACGTTGAAAAACACCTGCTTCTTATAAGGTGGCACCAATCGCCAAAGCAATTTGAAAAACTCTTTCATCGGGAAACTTTATTTTGTGCGCGAAGATAAGGAGATGCCTCTTCAAAAACAAATTTTCAAACCCTCTCAATGCGGCAGCACCACAAGGCTGGTCTGGATGATATCGTAATGTTTGCCCTTGTAGTCGGTACCGACATTGATGTTGTAAGTGATGGGATTGCCGGGGCGCTCGTCAGCCTGCAAGAAGGTGAAGGAGAAGGGCATTCTGGCACCGGTCATGGTAAAGTCTTTCTTGAGGCCGTGGTTGTCGATTTCAAGAGACACCTCGCCTTCGTAACCGCTCAGATAACCGCTGCAAAGCATGATATGCTGTCTTTGTCCGTCGGGCGCAACAGAATCGCTTATACATTGAATATCAACGTCGCACTCAAAAAACGAGAAGTCCGGTTCGTCTTCGTACATAATGCTTTCTCCCAGCAACATGGCGCCAAGGAGCAAGCCATCGCAAGAGCAGAACATGGTCATGCTCAAGACGGTAACAAGAGCCAATGCAAATTTCTTCATAGTTTTCCCAAAAAATAAGGGTCCCCGTCAAAGAGAACCCTTATCAAAATATTGTCTCTCAAAAGATTATTTCAAGATTTCGAGCAATTCAACTTCGAAAATCAAGGTTGAACCGGGAGCAATCATCTGGCCGGCACCTTGGTCGCCGTAAGCCAAATCAGAAGGAATCACAAAGCGAACCTTTGAACCTACGTTCATCAGCTGCAAACCTTCTTGCCAACCGGCAATAACCTGAGTAACACCGAATTCTGCGGGAGTACCACGATCGATAGAGCTATCGAAAACAGTACCGTCGAGCAAAGTACCATGATAATGAACCTTTACGCGGTCGCTGGCCACGGGCTTGGCACCTTCGGCAGGCGTGATGATTTCGTATTGCAAACCGGAAGCGGTGGTAACAACGCCTTCTTTCTTAGCATTTTCGGCCATGTATTCGGCACCCATTTTCTTGTTGTTCTGGGCTTCTTGTTCCATGATAGCCATCATGCAGTGCTGGAACACCTGATAAGCTTCTTCGGGCTTGATACGCAACTTGCCATCCTGTCCTTTCAAAGTCTGTTCGAAAGCCTTCAAGAACATGTCGAGATTCAAATCTACGGGCATTTGTTCGAAATTCTGACGAAGATTGTCGCCCAAACCTACACCGTATGCATAGCTCAAAGAATCTTCGAGACTGCCGATGGATTTTGCTTTAACTACTTTCTGTGCGGGAGCTTCGGCGTTTTCACCTTCTGTAGCCTTTGCGCCACAAGAGGTCAATACCAAGCTGGAAACGGCCAAACCAAGGATGGCCACTACGGTAAAAAGAGATTTTTTCATTGTGTGTAAATATTAAAATGTCGTTAATTATGTCGTAAAAACTTCGCAAAGGTACAAAAAGAATGGAAATTAGTACTATTTTAGTGGCTTCGTTAACAAATATTAGAATCATGTCTAAAACCATCAAAATCAATTGCAGCAACATCGGACAAAGCCGCTTATTTCCTGTCGGTGTTTCTTTGTTCGAAATGAGTGAGATATTAAGAGAAGAAGGGCTTTTGTCTTTCGAACCTATCGCCGCCTTGGTCAATTACAAAGCAGAAAATCTCGGCACAGAAATTTATCATCCATCGCAAGTGGAATTCATCGATATAGACCGACAAGAAGGCATGCGCGTGTACACCAGAACCTTAACCTTTCTCCTTGGGGCTGCCGTGAACGAATTGTATCCGCAAGGGCGCTTCTGCATAGAGCATTCCGTATCGAATGGTTTTTTCTGTCACCTGCATTTGAACAAAAAGGTTTCTGCCGACGATTTGGAAGCCATCAAAAAAAGGGTTCACGAACTTGCTGCCGCAGACATCCCCATTCAGCAGGTAGAAGAGGAAACGACGACGGTCATCGAACTATTCCGCGAAAAAGGCCGCCAAGACTTGGTAAAACTGCTAAACAGCTACGGACATTTATATACGCATTACACGCGGATGGGCGAACATATAGACCATTTCTATGGCCCATTGGCTTACAGCACCAAGCGCATCACGACTTTCGACATAGAGCCATATCCCGGTGAAAAAGAGGGTTTCTTACTTAGGGTTCCCGATCCGAATAATCCTCAGGAACTGAAAGAATATATTCCTCAACCCAAGATGTTCGGCATTTTCAAGGAATTTGTGCAATGGAACGAATTGCTGGGACAAAGCACCATTGGCGACATCAACGAGAGTTGCATCAGAGGCGAGGCCGAAAACTTGATAAAGGTATCGGAAGCCTTGCAGGAAAAGCGTGTAGCTCAGATTGTCGATACGATCTTGGCGCAGAAACAGCGCAAGCGCATCATTTTGGTATCGGGGCCTTCGTCGTCGGGAAAGACCACCTTCAGCAAGCGCCTGTCGGTACAATTGGCCGTGATGGGCATCAAGCCTATCGCCATCTCGCTCGACGATTATTTCCTGGAACGCGAACAGACTCCGCTCGACGACAAGGGAGACTACGACTACGAATCGCTCTATGCGCTCGATTTGGATTTATTCAACCAGGATTTGAACAACTTATTGCAAGGGAAGGAAGTCATTGTGCCCCGATATGATTTCAGTTTGGGAAAGAAGGAATTCTTAGAAGAGAGGAAGATTCATTTGGAAGATAATCAGGCACTTATCCTGGAAGGCATCCACGCTCTCAATCCGGAATTATTGCCCAAGGTCTCGCCCGATGTATTGTTCAAGATTTATGTATCGGCTTTGACATCCATTTCGCTCGACGATCACAACCGCATCGCCACCACCGACAACCGACTCATTCGCCGCATGATACGCGACGCCCAATACCGTGGAACGCCTGCCCGAAGCACCATTGCCCGATGGAAAAGCGTGCGCGCCGGAGAAGACAAATGGATTTTCCCCTATCAGGAAAATGCCGATGTTTTCTTCAACTCTGCCTTGTCTTTCGAACTGCTGGTGCTGAAACGTTATGCCGAACCGGTTTTGCGCAGCGTGCCACAGAATTGCCCGGAATATGCCGAGGCCAACCGTCTGCTGCGTTTCTTGGATTACATTGCCACGGTGGCCGACAACGAAATTCCACCCACTTCTCTGCTGAGAGAATTTGTTGGCGGTAGCTCTTTTAATTATTAATTTTGCGCTCCGAATTTTAGCGGTATTACTCAAAAAGCGACAGAAATGGCGTTAAAACAGCAACAAGTACAAAAACAACAGCAAGGCCTCACCCAGATGCAGATTCAGCAGATAAAACTGTTGGAAATACCTGCTTTGGAAATGGAAGAGCGCATCTTGCGCGAAATAGACAGCAACCCGGCTTTGGAACTGGGGGAAGACATTCCTTCGGACAACAATCTGAACGAAGAAGACGATTTCGATTTGGCCGAAAATTATCCTGAAAACGAGGAAAACGACAAGGCTTCGGAAAACACGCTCAGCGACTACGAGGACGATTACGACGACCGTGCCGCCGACTATGCCGAGACCCAAGCCAAAGATCCGAATGCCGACAACGAACGTGGTCAGTTTTTCTTGGGCGTTCAGACCGACAGCCTGCAAGACTTTCTGCGTCAGCAACTTTCCGACCTCGATTTGGAAGAAACAGAGAATTGGATTGGCGAGTACATCATAGGCTGTCTCGACGACGACGGCTACCTGCGCATTCAGTTGGAAACCATCGCCGACCAATTGTCTTTTCACCGCTCGCTCGATGTGGATGAAGAACAGATGGAAGAAGTGCTGACAATGATTCAAGGTTTTGAACCGGCCGGCATTGCTGCGCGCAACCTGAAAGAATGTCTGCTTTTGCAATTGCAACGCAAGAATCCCACCAAGGAAGTACAACAAGCTATTCATCTGTTAGAGAATTATTTCGAGGATTTCTCGGCCATGAAGATTCAGAAAATCTGCCAGGACTGGGGCATCAGCGAAAGCGAAATGAATGCCGTAAAAAAGACCATCAGCAAACTCAATCCCAAGCCGGGCAACGACTGGGAAAGCTCTTTGATGAACGAAACCGGTCGAGCCATCACTCCCGACTTCTTGGTAGACAACAGCGATGGCAAACTCAGCGTCAGCCTCAACGATACCAACCTACCGGATTTGCATGTGAGCAGATACTATAAGGATTTGATTCGCAGCGGGAAACAGTCGAAGAACATCAGCCGCGACCAAAAAGATGCCATTGCCTTTGCCAAGCAAAAAGTGGAATCGGCCACCTGGTTCATTAATGCCATCAGACAACGACAGAACACCTTGCTCAGCACCATGCAGGCCATTCTATACAGACAGGAAGCCTTCTTTTTGAGCGGAGAAGAGAAAAAACTGAGACCCATGCGACTGAAAGATGTGGCGGCCGACACGGGCATGGATATTTCTACCATTTCGCGCGTGAGCAACAGCAAATATGTACAGAGCGAATTCGGCATATTCCCGCTGAAATTCTTTTTCTCAGAATCTATGCAAACCACCGACGGCGAAGAAGTTTCGGTGCGCGAAATAAAAAGTATCATGCAGGAACTCATTGAAGCTGAAGATAAAAGCCATGCTCTCACCGACGACGCCTTGGTAAAACTCTTGCAGGAAAAAGGCTACAGAATTGCCCGACGCACGGTGGCCAAATACCGCGAACAATTGCATATTCCCACAGCTCGACAACGTTCAAATCAGTAAACATCATGAATATTCCAAGTAATTTGTTCTATACCCGCGACCACGAATGGATCCGCATAGAAGGCGATATTGCCTGGCTCGGCATCACGGAGTTTGCCCAAGACGAATTGGGTGAAATTGTGTTTGTCGAAGTGAACGAAATGAATACGCCCTTGCAAAAGGACGATGTGTTTGGTTCGGTAGAAGCCGTGAAAGCTGTTTCCGACTTGTTCATGCCCTTCGAAGGCGAAATCATTGCCAAAAACGAAGATTTGGAAGAGAATCCGCAGTTTGTCAACGAAGATCCTTACGGCAAGGGGTGGATGATACAAATAAAGCTTACCCAAAGAGAAAACATCACCGAAGGTTTGATGGACGCTCAGGCTTATGCCACTCTGATTCAATAAATTACTTTGATTCTATAAATTAAGACATTATACAATGAAAGCGCTCGTCAGCATTATCATGGGCAGCACCTCCGATTTGCCCATCATGGAAAAAGCAGCCAAGCTGCTCAACGAATTCAAGATTCCTTTTGAAATGCATGCCTTATCGGCTCATCGCACGCCGGCCGAAGTGGAAACATTTGCCAAAGAAGCTGCCGGCCGTGGCATCAAGGTGATTATTGCCGGTGCCGGAATGGCTGCTGCCTTGCCCGGTGTCATTGCTGCCAATACTACACTTCCTGTTATCGGTGTGCCCATCTCTGCCACATTGAGCGGCATGGACGCATTGTTGGCCATCGTGCAGATGCCTCCCGGTATCCCCGTTGCCACCGTGGCCGTGAACGGCGCCATGAACGCCGGAATCCTGGCTGTGGAAATGCTCGCTTTGGCCGACGAAGATTTAGCAACTCGCTTTGCCGCATACAAAGAAGGTTTGAAGAACAAAATTGTCAAGGCCGACGAAGAACTCCAGGCCGCCAACTACGAATACAAAGTCTGAACCCCATGTCTTATTGCAAAGATTATTTCAATTACCGACGCCGCCAAAGCAATGAAGTGCGCATCGGCTCGCTCCGTTTGGGCGGAAATTGTCCTGTGCGCCTGCAATCGATGACCAATACTTCTACGCTCGACACCGAGGCCAGCATCCGACAATCGCAGGATATCATTCAGGCCGGTGGCGAACTGGTTCGTCTGACTGCGCAAGGTGTGAAGGAAGCCGAAAACTTGGCCAACATCCGCTGCGGATTGCGCGAAAAAGGTATTGAAACGCCCTTGGTGGCCGACATTCATTTTAACCCTAAGGCCGCCGAGGCAGCAGCACACTATGTGGAAAAAGTGCGCATCAATCCGGGTAATTTTGCCGACCCCATGCCTGCCGGCGTCAAGAGCGAAGAAGAGGTGCAAGCGGCCATCCGTGCGCGTTTCGTGCCTTTCCTAAATCTTTGCAAAGCACATCAGACCGCCATCCGCATCGGTGTGAACCACGGCTCGCTCTCGGCCCGCATGATGGACCGTCACGGCGACACTCCCGAAGGCATGGTGGCATCGTGCATGGAATACCTGCGCATCTGCATCGAAGAACAATTTTTCAACGTGGTCATTTCCATCAAGGCTTCCAACACTTTGGTAATGGTGCAGACGGTGCGCCTTTTGGTGCAAGAAATGGACAAGGAAGACATGCATTTCCCGCTTCACCTGGGCGTGACGGAAGCCGGTGACGGCGAAGACGGCCGCATCAAATCGGCAGTGGGCATAGGAGCCTTGTTGGCCGACGGCATTGGCGACACCATCCGCGTGAGCCTGAGCGAAGATCCGCAAGTAGAGATTCCCGTGGCCCGCAAGTTGCGCGACTATGTTGAAAAAAGAGCCGATCATCCTCTCATTCAGGCACAAACATTCCAGGATTTCAATCCATTTCGTTTCCAAAGACGCGAAAGCCACAAAGCTGGCCTAATAGGCGGCGGACAGGTTCCTATCGTCATTGCCGACCTTCGCAAAGAACTTGCAGCAAACAGTTGCACCACAAATACTTTCCAGGAATCGACTCTCCCAAACGATTTGACTGCCGATTTCTACTACCTTGGCAATCAGTGGCCCGATACGACTGTCAACGAGCAACAAGAGGCTAACGAACAGACAAATGTCAAGCGCTATATCTGCGATGCGCAGACTTATTTGGCCCAAGCCGCCCATCACGAAGTTCACAAAGACATTTTCCCGCTGTTCCAAGCTCGTCAACTCCAAAGCGAGGAAGATTGGCAAAAGCTCTTGCAATGCCGGGCCGAAGTTTGTTTCCTGCAAGCGCAATACAGCGACATCGACGAAAAATTAATCGATTACCTTAAAGCAAAGGCAAACATCGTGTTGCTACTGGAAAGCCATCATCAGAATCCGGTGGGCGAAATGCGCGCCGCTTTCCATCGTCTGATGCAAGAAGATTGCCTTTGTCCTGTGGTTTTGAAAGCCGATTATCAGGTGAGTCAATTGGAAGACTTACAGCTATTTGCGGCAGCCGACGCAGGCGCCTTGCTTCTGGATGGTTTTGGCGACGGTCTTTTCATTTCGTCTCCACAGCAAAGCCTTCAGGAAAATATCAGCACCATGTTGGCCATTTTGCAGGCGGCCCGACTGAGAATCTCACGCACGGAGTACATTTCTTGTCCCAGTTGCGGACGCACGCTGTTCAACTTACAGAAAACCATCGCACATGTGAAGGCCGGAACGGCTCATCTGAAAGGCCTGAAAATCGCCATCATGGGATGTATCGTGAACGGGCCCGGCGAAATGGCTGATGCCGATTATGGTTATGTGGGCGCCGGACGCGGCAAAGTAAGTCTGTACAAAGCTCAAACCTGTATCAAGAAGAATATTCCGGAAGAAGAAGCTCTGCCTACCTTGTTGAAGCTCATCGAAGAATACGAAGGATAATCTTTAGCATCATCAGAAAGGATAGCCGATGGCAAAATGCCAAGCAAAGTCGTCGCTGTCTATCTGACGAAGGCGCCAACGGTCTTGATTTGTAAGGCCGCTTGGGTCGTACACTTTCATACCCATATCAAAGCGCACCAGAATAACATTGAAGTTCAAGCGCACGCCCATGCCGACACTGCAAGCTATTTCCTTGTAGAAACGATCGAAACGGAATTGTCCGCCCGGCTGGTTGTCGTATTCGTGCAGGGTCCAAATATTACCAGCATCGATAAAGTATGCGCCCTCGAGCAGCCAGAACCATTTCTGACGCAGTTCCACGCTCATATCGAGTTTCACATCGCCCGACTGGTTCATAAAATCTATACCCCGCAAATCGCTTTTGAAAGTACCGGGACCCAATTTTCTCACCGACCATCCGCGCACAGAGTTGGCACCACCGGAATAGAAACGCTTTTCAAAAGGCAGAATCTTGGAATTGCCATAAGGATAAGCGACACCCACACCCAAACGATATGCCAAACGCAGGTTTTCAGAGAAAGGAATATGTTCCGTCACTTCGAATTCACCTTTCAGATATTGTGAGAATGGAATATTCCCGATAGTATATTGACCATCTTCGTTGGGCGTTCCGAACTGTTTGTAAGCCAAATACAACAAATTACCGCCGGCTTCCGCATTGGCACGCAAAGTATAATAATGACGATTCTTCTGATCTATACCGGAAGGCACACTGGAATACGAAAAATTGTAGGCCGTATGCACGATAAACTGGTCTTCGTAGCTGTATTTGAGGTATGAACCTTCCTTCATGTAATTGGCCTCAAAAGTAGAATCGATGCGCGGCATGTAGGTGTACGCAAAATCCAAAGGATTGAAGGTGTGACGCGCGTAGGCATTCTGCCAAGAATAACTCATGGCCGCCGACATAGTGGTGCGCAGAAACTCCGGACGCTGAAGGTTATCGTAACTCAAATTGAAAGCCGTGGTAGCAGCCGAACGATTCTTGCTTTTACCGACAAAGGGCATGGCAAGTTTAGGAAGCGTCAGAGAAACTTCGCCGCCATATTCCCAATAATCGTTTTGCAGACTGGCCGACAAAGCCTCGTAAGCCCCGCGGACATTGGCATTGAAAACTTCTCCTCCCTTAAAGATATTCTGTTGGATATAAGAAAACGTCAAAGCACCGCCAAGGTCTCCGGCAGTGTTGGTACCTTCTACATCGAGAGAAAAAATATTGTCTTTATTGGGCGACAAAACAATATAGGTATCCAAAGAATGCGGATCTTCTTTATCGTTTACAAATCTGATATTCACGTATTTCAGACACTCTATTCTATTCAGGCCGGCATACGTGCGGGTCACGTCATTGGCACAATAAATGCTCTGGGGTTCGATATTGGTAGCATGAATGAGCGCACGCGGATTCAAGAAAGGCTTGTTGCGGTAAACCACGTAATAACCATCCACTTGCAAGGTGTCGTAGTCGGAAAGCATAAACTTGTTCTCAGTACGCGAGAAAGCAGAAGTGGGCACATCAAGCAAGAAATACACATCGCCTATGCTATATACATGATGCTCTTCGTAACGCACTTCGTCGGTAACGATGCGAGTGTAGGGCTTTAATTGCAAATCGATGTCCACCTGATGATTACCCACGGTACTATCGACCAAATAGCCCAAATGATCTCTGTTGATGGCATAATATCCTTGATTCCGGGCCACGCTCACCAAGCGGCTTCTTTCGTTGTTCAATTCTTCACTGCTGAAAGCCTTACCCTTTTTTATCAAAGATTGCTTCATTGAAGCCTGCAAAAGAGAATCGAGCGAGGAACCTTGCGAATTGAATTCATACGACTTTACCTTATATAAATCGCCGGCTTTCACGTCGTAGCGGGTCTTCACCTTTCGTTCGGGCATAAAATCCTCTTTCAAAGAAACTTCTGCGTTGAAATAGCCCTGATTGAAAAGCGATTGCTCCATGGCACGCAAAGAACGATACGATTGCGATTGGTCGTAGATGACAGGAGCTTCGCCCACCTTGCGCAAAATACGATTGACCCATTTGCTTGTGTCTTGTCCGGAGAGATTGTACAAACCCAACTCCAAAGCTATCAGACCCATGAAGCGATGATTGGGCGTTTGTCGCAACTGTGTACTCAAATTCGATTTCGACACTTGCGGATTGTCTACCTTGATGGTGGTTTTGCGAAGAAGATGCTCATCCTCGGGCACGTACTTCACGCTGCTACAAGCCTGTAGCAACAAAGCCGCCATAAGAATGATCATCAGTCGTTTCATTTGTCGATAATGTTTGCGCAAAAATACAATTTCTTTTGTACTTTCGCTTTCCAAAATGAACGATATGCTGAGTAAAGCCAAGATAAAATGGATTCATAGCCTCGAAATTAAGAAATTTCGTAACGAATACGGCCTGTTTTTAGCCGAAGGACATAAATTGGTGGGAGATTTACTGCCTCTTTTGCCTTGTCGTTTTTTAGCGGCCACGCAAAACTGGATGGATAGAAACACCAAAGTAAAGGCCGATGAAATCATCGTGGTGAGCGAAGAAGAACTGCGCAAGGCCAGCATACAACAACATCCGCAAGAAGTATTGGCCGTTTTCGAAATCCCTTGTCATCAGATGGATTTGAACGAACTCAACCGTTCTCTGTCTATCGCGCTCGACAATGTGCAGGATCCGGGCAACCTGGGCACCATTATCCGCATCGCCGATTGGTTTGGCATTGAGAACCTTATCTGCTCGAAAGACACGGCCGACGCTTACAATCCGAAAACCATTCAAGCCAGTATGGGCGCCATTGGCCGCGTGAAAGTACATTACTGCGATTTGCCGGAACTGCTGAAAAAGGTATCGGTGCCGGTGTACGGAACTTTCCTCGAAGGCGAAAATATTTATCGTAAAGATTTGTCTGCCAATGGCATCATCGTGATGGGCAACGAAGGAAAAGGTATTTCTGAAGAAGTGGCCGCTTTGGTCAATGAGAAACTTTTCATTCCCAATTTCCCGCTCGACCGACAAGGCTCGGAATCGCTCAATGTATCGGTAGCCACAGCCATTACTTGTTCGGAATTTCGCCGTCGCTTGCTCTGATGTCTGCGCTTGCCGGCCCTGCAATTCGCGCTTGCCAAATCTGAAGTTCTCGCCAGTTTGACGGCCTCGCAATTCGCGCTTGTTTGCCGCAGAGCCCGGCGCCATTATCTTTTAAAATCGTCTTTTTGGAGGACAAATCCCTTTGACTCAATCTCCAATTCGTTGAGCGATTTATGATTACGCAAACGACGAATCTGCGTGGTATCCAAATTCGGCTTGCGCTCCAAATCCGTCTTAGGTTCCAATGCTGGCTCCGTCTTTACTTGAAGCGAATCTGATTCTTGCGTTTCTGCCAAGCGATAACGCGTGACATTCAGCACCTCCATCAAATCTTCATCCGACTGTCTCCAGTAGCGATAATATTGGTCTTCGAAAGGAACAAGTTTCGTTTCCGGCAAGGTATCGGCCAGCATATCAATGCGAAGCGAGGTGTCAATGCGACTAAGCGAGTCGGCGCGCAGCAGAGAATCTACGCGAAGCGTGTCCGTCGGCAAAGAATCGGCGGGAGCCACGTACACAGATTTGGCCCAAAGCTCGATGAAATCTTCGTCTATGGAAACCGGCTGCCACTTCAGATTGAATTTGCGAATGCGTTCAGCCTCGGCTTCAAGTTTTTCACGCTCAAGCACATCCTGCTTCATCGCATTGAGCTTGTCGGCCGTCATGTCGAGCACATCTATCATGGTATTCACATGACGCGAATAATGCGCCACCGAGGCATAGAAATCGTCTTCCGTAATATGATGCTTGTCTAAAATCCAATGATAGGAAATGTCTTGGAAGTACTCGTTTTTCAGGCCCTTAGACCATTCGCGCTTGGTTTTGCTGTCGAGCTGCGTCAGCATAGCTTCGGTAAGGTACACGTCGGCCAAGACCTGCGCCATTTCCTTTTTGGGCAGAATTTTCGGCTTATCATGCTGACAAGCGCCCAAGAAAGACAATGCAAAGGAAATCAGGCAAAGCCAAACTATGTATTTACCTTGTGTTTTCATGCTTCAGGCTTTTTCTTCTTGTCGGTTTCCATTTCTTCCACAAACATTTTTCTGTAGAAAATGAGCAAAAGAATCACGCCGATGGTGATACAAGAATCGGCAATGTTGAAGACCGGACTGAAAAAGACGAAATGCTCGCCGCCCCAGAAAGGCATCCATTCCGGCCAAGTGGTATCGATGATGGGGAAATAGAGCATATCCACCACTTTTCCGTAGAACAAAGGCGCGTAACCACCATCGGGCGGGAAGAACTGCGCCACCTGACCGAAACTATGATCGAAGATGACTCCGTAAAACACGCAATCGATGATATTGCCCATGGCGCCGGCCGTTATGAGCGAGATACAAGCAATGTAGCCCATGGAAGCGCCGCGTTTGCAAAGGCGCGCGAGATACCAGATAAGGACGCCGGAAGCCACGATACGGAAAATGGTCAGGAATATCTTGTCGAAGAATTCCCAACCGAATGCCATACCGCTGTTTTCGACGAATAAAATGTAAAACCAATCAGTCACACGAACGCTCTCGTGCAACTGAAAATGGGTTTTGATATAAATCTTGACAGCCTGGTCTATCAGAATGGCCAATACAATGATCAGCGCCGACTTCCAGGCCTTTGACAATTTAGGCATATTATTTACCTTTTGCTTCAATGCTCAATGTGGCATGAGGAACTGCGCGCAGTCTTTCCTTGGGAATGAGCTTACCGGTTTCGCGACAAATACCATAGGTCTTGTTGTCGATGCGGATGAGCGCAGCCTCCAAGTTCTGAATGAATTTCAACTGACGCTGGGCAAGACGCGAGATTTCTTCTCTCTGCAAGAAACTGGCACCATCTTCGAAAGCCTTCAAAGTGGGTGCAGTGTCGGAGGTTTCATCTCCCATGATACTTTGTTGCAACTGTTCATACTCGGCACGAGCCTTGTCAATCTTTCCTTGAATCAGTACTCTGAATTCTTCCAATTCAGCATCTGAGTAGCGAACAATTTCTGCCATAATGTCTATCATTAAAAAGTTATCTAAAAAAGCATGGGCAAACGCCGACCATACGTCAACGCTTGCTCACCTTGATGGTTAAAATCACCTCGTCGAGATTCAGTTCGATACCGTCCACGATGCTATCGCAAAGCTGCAGGCTGTCGGCCAAGGTCTGCGATGCAATGTACGAACTGTAGGCCTGCACGGCAGCATCGGTAGCCTCGTTGTGCGAAAGCTCGATATTGATGCGGTCGGTAATCTCAAACTGTTGATCCTTACGGATGTTCTGGATGCGGTTCACCAATTCGCGGGCGATACCTTCTGCGCGCAATTCTTCGGAAATTTCCACTTCGAGCGCCACCGTCAGACGGCCTTCGGAAGCCACCAACCATCCGGGAATATCTTCCGAGATGAATTCAACATCGCTACTTTCCACATGAATCGTATTGCCTTCCACATTCAAATCGTAGAAACCGGCAGCTTCGAAAGCAAAGATGGTTTCCTGATCGAGAGAGGTCAACATGGCGGCCACCTGCTTCATCTGCTTGCCACATTTCGGACCCAAAAGCTTGAAGTTGGGCTTGATACGTTTTACCAAAATACCGGCAGCATTTTCCACGAAACGCATTTCCTTCACGTTCACTTCGCCCAAGACAAGGTCTTTCACCGCTTCGATGGCGGCCTGTTGTTTGGCATCCAAAGCCGGAATGATAATGGCTTGCATCGGCTGACGCACCTTGATATTCACCTTACGACGCAAAGCCAACACCATAGAGGTAATCTGCTGCGCCATCTGCATACGCTGGTTCAAATCGGCATCGATAAGCGCTTCGTCAGCCACGGGATAGAGAGCCAAGTGAACCGATTCGCTCTGGTCACGTCCGCTCATGGCATTCAAATCGAGGAACAACTTGTCGGCATAGAAAGGAGCGATGGGCGCCATGAGGCGGGCGATGGTATCGAGACAAGTGTAAAGCGTCTGATAAGCAGAGAGTTTGTCTTGGGTCATTTCGCCGCCCCAGAAACGTTTACGGTTCAGACGAACGTACCAATTGCTGAGGTTTTCTCCAACGAAATCGGAAATAGCACGGCCGGCCTTGGTAGCTTCGTAAGAAGCGTAGAAATGGTCGGTCTGACGCACCAGGTCGTTCAGCAAAGAAATAATCCAACGATCAATTTCAGGACGCTCTGACATGGGCACTTCGGGTTCTTGTCCGGTGAAACCATCCACATTGGAATACAAAGCAAAAAACGAATAGGTATTGTAAAGCGTTCCGAAGAACTTACGACGCACTTCTTCCACGCCGTCGGTGTCGAAACGAAGGTTGTCCCAAGGAGAAGCATTGGTAATCATGTACCAGCGCAAAGGATCGGAACCGTATTTTTCGATGGCACCGAAAGGATCGATGGCATTGCCCAAACGTTTAGACATCTTGTTGCCATTCTTATCGAGAACCAAGCCATTGGAAACCACACTCTTGTAAGCCACAGAATCGAAAATCATCGTACCCAAGGCGTGCAAGGTGAAGAACCAACCGCGGGTCTGATCGACGCCTTCTGCAATAAAGTCGGCGGGATAAATGCGACGGCTGTCGAAAGCTTCCTTGTTTTCAAAAGGATAGTGAATCTGAGCATAAGGCATGGCACCCGAGTCGAACCAAACATCGATAAGGTCGGTTTCGCGCTTCATGGGCAGGCCGCTTTCGCTCACCAAAACGATATCGTCCACGTAAGGACGGTGCAAATCGATCTTGTCGTAGTTGGCCTTGCTCATATCGCCGGGAACGAAGCCCAGTTTCTTGTAGGGATTTTCGGACATGATGCCGGCAGCCACAGACTTTTCGATTTCGTTGTACAGTTCTTCGAGCGAACCGATACAGATTTCTTCGCGACTGTCGCGATTGCGCCAAATGGGCAGCGGCGTTCCCCAATAGCGAGAGCGGCTCAGGTTCCAGTCGTTGAGGTTTTCCAACCATTTGCCGAAACGGCCTGTACCGGTAGATTCGGGCTTCCAAAGAATGGTATTGTTGAGTTCCATCATGCGTTCGCGACACGCAGTGGAGCGAATGAACCAGCTATCGAGCGGATAATACAAGACAGGCTTGTCGGTACGCCAACAGTGAGGATAATTGTGTACATGCTTTTCTACCCTCAGTGCCTGACCGGCCTGCTTCATTTCCAAAGCAATCTGGATGTTCAAATCTTCGGCCTTGGCAGCAGCGGCTTCGTCGTACTTACCATCGACATTGAATTCGGGCGCATAGGCATTCTTTACGAAAGCGCCTTCATGTACGGCGTAAGCTTCTTTATCGACACAGGCTTCCACGAAAGCGGGCGCACATTCTTCGAGCAGATAATACTTTCCGGTCATATCCACCATGGGACGAGTTTCGGCCAGAAGATTAATCATAAACAAAGAAGGAATATTGGCAGCCTTGGCCACCTTGGCATCATCGGCACCGAAAGTAGGCGCAATGTGTACGATACCGGTACCGTCTTCGGTGGTAACGTAATCGCCAGGGATCACGCGGAAAGCCTCAGCAGACATTTCCACAAACTTGTCATTGCCCACGGCAAATACGGTTTCAGGATGACGTTGGGCCGCTTCTTTCACGAAATCTGCGGCATTGTCATCGAGCTTTTCGAGCGGCTTCACCCAAGGCATAAGCTGAGCATAATGCATGCCCACCAAGTCTGAGCCTTTGTAACGGCCCACCACGCGATAAGGAACAATCTTGTCGCCGGCCTGGAAAGCATCCATATCGGCATCGGCACCTTCGGCCTTGAAATAAGCGTTCAAGCGCGCTTCGGCCACCACCAAAGTGATTTTCTGAGCGTTATAAGGATTGTAGGTCTGCACGGCCAAGTACTCGATGTTCGGTCCCACGCAAAGCGCCGTGTTCGAAGGAAGTGTCCAAGGCGTTGTGGTCCAGGCAGCAAAACAAGCTTCGCCCCAAGCCGTCATTTCAGGCTTAGGATCGAGAATCTTGAACAAAGCCGTAGCCGTGGTATCTTTCACGTCGCGATAGCAACCAGGTTGGTTCAATTCGTGAGAGCTGAGGCCGGTACCTGCAGCGGGAGAATATGGCTGAATGGTGTAGCCCTTGTAAAGCAAACCCTTGTTGTAGAGTTGTTTGAGCAACCACCAAAGCGTTTCGATGTATTTGTTGTCGTAGGTGATGTAAGGATCGTTCATATCTACCCAATAACCCATTTTGCGGGTCAGGTCTTCCCATTCCTTGGTGTACTTCATCACATCCTTGCGGCAAGCGGCGTTGTATTCGTCCACCGTCACCTTTTTGCCGATGTCTTCCTTAGTGATGCCCAAGGCCTTTTCTACGCCCAATTCAACGGGCAATCCGTGCGTATCCCATCCGGCCTTTCTGTTTACCTGATAGCCCTTCATGGTTTTGTAACGACAGAAAATATCCTTGATGGAACGAGCAATCATATGGTGAATTCCCGGCATACCGTTGGCCGATGGAGGACCTTCGTAAAACACGAAAGAAGGACAGCCTTCTCGCAAGGCCGTACTCTTGTGGAACAGGTCTTTTTCTGCCCATTCCTGCAACATTTCCTTGTTGATTTCGGAAAGATTGAATTGTGAATATTCAGCAAATTTTTTCGACATAGTGCTATACTTTATTTGAATCTGCGAAAGTAGCACTTTTTCGAAAGAAAAACAAAGATTATTTTTCGAGGTAAAAATCTTTTGTAAGACGGTGATATTCAGCCGTATACGAAGAATCTTGATTTCTAACAACCAAGCTTTGTTTTTCCACTTGGCCACGTCGGGCGCCATAGCTGAGCAAAATACGCTTGGGCGCGCGGCCTTCTACCGGCACCAAAGCACATGAACGACAAAGATATAAGCCTGCCTCATAGGCACATTCGTCGAAAAAATCGAAAGCTTCGTAAGGAATAATCACCGAGAAAAGCCCCTCAAGATGCAGACAAGAGGCCGCGCCTTTCGTGAGGCTGCGAAAATCGAGAGAGCCTACGTGGCGGGCAAGGTTGCGCGCCTCGTCAGAGGGGCGCAACTCCCCCTTGAAAAAGGGCGGATTGCTCACAATGAGATGATAGCCTGCTGCGGGCTTGGGGAAATCTTTCGCATCGAGTATTTCGGGGAAGGAAGCCTCATACACGCACACTTGCTTGGGCCAAGGGCTGCGGCGCACATTCTCGCGGGCCTGCTCGGCAGCCGAGGCATCCAGTTCTATCGCATCTATGTGAGCCGAGGGATATTTCTGCGCCAGCATCAGGGCAATGAGTCCACTGCCGGTGCCAACATCAAGTATTTGGACATCAGAACTTTTCAGGCTTTCAGAAAGCGAAGCCCACGCGCCCAGCGTCACGCCATCCATGCCGACTTTCATCGCACATTTGTCGTGATAGATTTCGAATTGTTTGAAGCAGAAATTTGGACTAGGCATCGTCCTTTTTATATTTTTCCGCGCGGTAGCTGACATAAAATTCCAGCAGCGCCACCATAAGCATCAACACAAGAAAAGCGTTATTTCCGATAAACATCAGATAAGCCGAAAGTATCACCAACGCGCCGCAATAAGCATACAGACGATTGAGACGTTTCAGCCGGAAATCTTCGCCTCGGTAAGCCATTTTGATGCGATAGACAATATAACCCACCCCGCCGGCGCAGAACACAAACTTAGCCACCGACAAAGTGGTCTCGTTGTTCAAAATAATGCCCATCAACATGAGCAGAGCCGACAAGATATACAGCCCATCGGCGGCAGATAATTTTTGTTTTGCCATCACTCAAGAATGAAAATGTCTTCGTTTTCTTTTTTCATCAGATACTGCTCACGGGCAATCTTTTCCAATTCGCTGGTACCCACGCGCAAATCTTCCAGCTGACGGAGGGTTTCCTCGCGTTGCTGTTCGTACATTCTGATTTCCTTTTTCAATGCCCTGGCCTGACGCTCGTACCGCATCCTTTTTATCAGATTGTTATTATCGAAAAAGACCATCAACACGGCGAAAACCAAAATAGCCGTGATGTATTTGTTGGGCAAAAAAGGCTTGATTTTTGCGTATAATTCTTTCAGCTTTTCCATAGGTAAAATTTTCATTGCAAAGGAACAATTTATTTTTCATTTCTAACTATCTTCGCGTCAAATTAATTGCTATGGAAAATTATATTGTTTCGGCTAGAAAATATCGTCCTGATACTTTTGCTTCCGTGGTGGGACAGAGAGCTTTGACCACTACGCTGCAAAATGCTGTCAAGAACAAGCAACTGGCTCATGCCTACCTTTTCTGCGGACCTCGCGGCGTGGGAAAAACCACTTGCGCACGTATTTTTGCCAAAACCATCAACTGCCTGCATCCGCGCGAAGACGGCCAAGCCTGCAACGAATGCGAATCTTGCCAGGCCTTCAACACACAGCGCTCGTTCAATATCATGGAACTGGACGCCGCCTCCAACAACTCGGTAGAAGATATTCGTCAACTCACCGACCAGGTGCGCATTCCTCCGGCATTGGGCAAGTACAAAGTGTATATCATCGACGAGGTCCACATGCTGTCGCAAGCCGCCTTCAACGCCTTCCTTAAAACCTTGGAAGAACCGCCGGCATACGCTATTTTCATTTTGGCCACCACCGAAAAGCACAAGATTATCCCGACCATTTTGTCGCGTTGTCAGATATATGATTTCCATAGAATCGGCGTCAATGATATTCAAGAGCATCTGCAATACGTAGCTCAAAGCGAAGGCATTTCTTACGAGCCGGAAGCGCTCAATGTCATTGCCATGAAGGCCGACGGCGGTATGCGCGATGCGCTCTCCATCTTCGATCAGGTAAGCAGTTTCGGCGAAGGGAAAGTGACCTACAAAGGTGTTATCGACAACCTGAATGTGCTCGACTACGATTATTATTTCCGCTTGGTGGATGCTTTCTTGAAACATCAGACCACGGAGGCCTTGTTGCTGTTCAACGAAATTCTGAACTTGGGCTTCGAAGGCTTGCATTTCATCAACGGACTCGCCTCGCATCTACGTGACCTGATGGTGTGCAAAGATGCTCGCACGATAGCCTTGCTCGAAGTGAGTGACAATATCAAACTTAAATACCAACAGCAGGCGCAGGTCTGCGATTTCAATTATTTGGTGTGGGCCTTGCAAGTGAGCAATGAATGTTGCCTGCAATACGGACAAAGCCGCAATAAGCGACTGTTGGTAGAGCTTTGCCTGATTCGCCTGTGCACGGGCAACAACGCGCCCGCGAACACTGCGCCTGCCGCTCCACTGAACAGCGCACCGACGGACAGACCGGCTACGACAACGAGTGCGGCGCCGCAGGCGCCGCACGCCGCTCATGCTGCGACTTCCTCTCCCGTAAACGCCAGTGCCGCCACGACAACATCGCCTGCCGCCACACCAAGGACCACTGCGAACACCATGCCGGCTGCAAGCCCCATTCGAAACAGCACTCCGGCAAAGGAGGCTCCCAAGCCCAGCAGCCGGCCCAAGACCTTGTCGTTCAACAACGCAGGCGCACAAACCAAAACGGTAGAGACACCAGCAGAAGCCGTACAGAAAGTCGAAGAGAACGAAGCCTTCAGCGAAGAGGGGCTATTGAAACACTGGAATGAATTTGCCCACAGTCTGAAAGACAATCCTCAAATCATGACGGTTATGACGAGCAACCGTCCCGTGTTGAAAACCGCCACCGATTTTGAGTTTGTCGTTTTCCAATCGTACACCGAGAAAAGTCTGCTCGAACTCAAACCGAGCATAGAAAGATATTTGAGCGAGAAACTGCACAACAGCCACATTTGCATGCATGTACGCATCAGTCAAGGCGAAGAGAACAAAAAGGCGCTTACCCCGCAAGACCAACTGAAGTCCATGCTGGACAAGAATCCATCCTTCGTCAGGTTGTGCCAGTCGCTCAATCTTGAAATGGAGTAAATAACCTTAATCATCTCTTTTTTATGTCATCTATTACCACCATCGGTTTGCTCACTTCCGGAGGCGATGCTCCCGGAATGAACGCGGCTATCAGAGCCGTCACCCGTGCTGCCATCTTTAACGGATGGAAAGTAAAAGGCATCTACAGAGGTTACGAAGGCCTTATCCACAACGATATTACAGAACTGAGTACAGAAAGCGTCAGCAGCACCATTCAAAGGGGCGGAACCATCTTGAAGACAGCGCGTTCCAAGGAGTTCATGACCAAGGAAGGCCGAAGTAAAGCCTACGAAAACATGAAGGCCAACGGCATTGATGCTCTGATTGTTATTGGAGGAAACGGATCTTTGGCAGGCGCTCAGACCTTCGCCCAGGAATTTGACGTTCCTTGCATCGGATTGCCCGGCACCATCGACAACGACCTGTTTGGCACCGATTCCACCATAGGCTACGACACCGCGCTAAACACCATCTTGGATTGCGTGGACAAAATTCGCGACACGGCCACTTCGCACAACCGCATTTTCTTTATCGAAGTGATGGGACGTGATGCCGGATTCTTGGCCCAAAACAGCGCCATTGCCGCCGGAGCAGAAGCAGCCATCATTCCCGAAGACAAAACCAATGTTGACCAATTGGCAGCCTTCATCGAAAGAGGCATTCGCAAAAGCAAGAACAGCAGCATCGTCATAGTGTCGGAAAGCCAGAAGGACGGAAGCGGCGGAGCCATGTACTATGCCGATCGTGTCAAAAACGAATATCCCGATTTCGACGTGAGAGTGTCTATTTTAGGGCATTTGCAACGCGGCGGCATCCCTACTGCCTACGACCGAATTTTAGCCAGCCGCTTAGGGGTAGCTGCCATCGAAGCCTTGAAAGACGGACAACGCAACGTCATGGTGGGCATCCACGACAATGAAATAATCTATGTGCCCTTCAACAAGGCCATCAAGATGGACAAGCCCATCGACAAAGAGTTGATCAACGTTTTGCAGGTATTATCGATTTAAGATGATGCTTTGTAGCACGAAAGAGGCCGGGTCAAATATGTTTAACCCGGCCTCTTTCATATTCTTACGAGCAAAGGCTCACATTACTTAGCTACACGTTCGAGCCATTTTACCATTCCGAGCATCACGCCCATAGAAATGAGGCAGAAACCGGCGAACACGGCCCAGCACATCCATTGTTGAGGGAAAGAGTTGAGCATGGTCACACCCAAGGCAATGAAGAGGTTACCGATGGCCGTAGCGGTGAGCCACAAACCTTGGCAAATACCCTGCAAGTGACGAGGCGCAATCTTCGAAACAAACGACAGACCCAGCGGAGAGATGAAAAGCTCGGCCACGGTCAAGAAGAAATAAGTGGCAATCAGCACCATCGGACTCGACTTCATGCCCATCTTCACAGCATCGCTGAGCGCACGGAAGTCATCGCCTGAAGGATAGTTGTAAGCGATGGCCACAATCATCAGCAAGATGTAAGAGCAAGCGGCGATGAACATACCCAAGGCAATCTTACGAGGCGTTGACACTTCTTTTCCCTTGCTTGCGAGTGCACCGAAAATCCACATGATGATAGGCGTCAGGATAATCACGAACAGCGGGTTGATACATTGCCAGATTTCCGGTGGAATAGCTGCCGTCGTCACAAAGTCGCGAGCGAAAATTGAGAGCGATTGACCATTCTGATGGAATGAGAACCAGAAGAACACAGCCACGCCCAATACAGCGAACAAAGCATACAATCTTTGCTTGATCTCCTTAGCGTTAGCCAATCTTTCTTCGGGCGTATAGTCGGCCACAGCCTTCTTTTCCTTCTTGGCAGGATTGGGCAATCTCTTCTTGATGGCAATGAAAATGAACAAAGAAATGAGCATAGCCACCACAGAAGCGATGAACGAGAAGTGAACACCCGTGTTGAAAATTTCAAGATAGCTATTGCAGAAAGCAGCATCTACAGCGCCGCTATGTCCCACTTCCTGAGCCAATTTCTGAAGGTTTTCGGCATCGGTGGCAGCCATAGAAGCATTGTCCTTGATATACATGTGGCAAAGACGAGGCAGGTCGGAATTGTACGCCAGATCGTGCACTTTCAACCAGAAGCTTCTGAGCAAAGGCGCAATGAAAGGCGCAATCACACCACCAATATTGATGAACACGTAGAAAATCTGGAAACCGGCATCACGTTTATCCTTGGCAGCAGCCAAAGCCTCGGGGCCTTTCTTGGCAGCCTCAGCTTCGAAATTGTCGTACATCTGACCCACCAGAGCCTGCAAGTTGCCCTTGAACAAACCATTACCGAAAGCAATGATAAACAGGGCGATGCAAGTGAGTACGAGTACCCATGAGAAACCGGTGTTGGCAGCGAAAACAGGAATAGACAAAATACCATAACCGAGAGCCATTACCAAAAGACCCGAAATAATGGTAGCCTTGTAATTCTGCGTTCTGTCGGCAATGATACCGCCGGGCAGACTGAGCACATAAATCAAGAAATAGAATACGGAATAAATCCAACCGGCAGCTGCGTCGCTGATACCGAACTTCGAGCAGATAAAGAGCAAGAGAACGGCATTCATGATGTAGTAGCCGAAACGTTCTCCCATGTTGCTCAATGCGGCTGCAATCAATCCCTTAGGATGCTCTTTACGAGCCTTGTTGATGTAGAAAATCATGAAGGGAATCACCACAATGAGAATGGCAATAAGAATAGCCATCGGGCGATTGTTTTCCCACAGATTCGAAACGAATTGAAACATAAGAACTATAATTAATTGTTAAATAAATGATTTATCGAACATCTTTTGTGAGCAAAGGTACAACAATTTTATACTTTTGTAAAGCTATCAGACACAAAACTATCAAGATATGGCAAAGACATTCCAGGAAATTCAGGCATACAGGGCCAAGAACGAGGCCTTTCTCGAAGAAAACGCAGAGAATCCGGACGTAGGCATTCTCTCTTCGGGAGTCCAATATCAGGTACTGAAACAAGGCAAAGGCGCTCGTCCAACGGGAAAAGACAAGGTATTGGTACACTACTGCGGCAAGTTGATCAACGGCAAGGAATTCGACAATTCATTCAAACGCCGCAAACCGGAAACTTTCCGTGTCAACCAGTTGATTAAGGGATTTCAGGATGCCTTGAAAGCCATGAACGTTGGTTCGCGCTGGATGGTGTGGATTCCTTATCCTCTTGGCTACGGCGCACAAGATTGCGGCAAAGATATTCCAGCTTATTCTACCTTGATCTTCGAAATAGAATTGCTGGATATCAGGAAATAAAGACGAAGCATCCAAACGAATATTGTCACGATGACCCAACGCGCAAGAAGCATCACCCACCACATACCGCCGCAAGCCGCAAAGAGAAGCAAGTCTTCCAAGTTGCTGTGACAGATGCCGATATGCGTGTTGAGCAAATGGGTTTCACGTTTATTGAGATTGCCTCGCGACAATTCGTCGAAAATAGCTGCCGAGCCGTAGGACAAACCGATGATATTGGCCACGATCCAAAGGAAGGAGCATTTTTCCGGCAGGCCGAAAAGCATGAGCAATGGTTTGAAAAAGCGTGAAATGGCTTTCATCACACCGAACTCGTAGAGCGACCTTTGTATCACGTTCAGCGCCCAGATAAGGCAGGTCATCCAAAGACCGAGTTTAATCAATCCGATGGCCCAATCCAAGAAGAGCGGCCAGAATGCGCCCTGCAAATTGAAGAAAGGAACTTCGGCCAAGCTCAGCGCCGAAGCCTGCAACATGTCGGGACGTCCGGGAAGCACCCAGTTCAAGCCCAACCCCAAAAGCACCGAACCGAGGGTACGCACCAGGAAACTGTACCACATGGCCGTTCCGGTTTTCTGTTGCACCGCCGATTCCACCACCATGGCATGGGCCGCCAATGACATGGTGCCTAAGATGGTAATTTCGCGCGCCGTCAGTTCGAGGGTAGAAATGACAGCCACGCAGGAATATACATTGATGAAATAACCGCTCACGTATGCCATGGCTGCATCGCCCGGCAAGCCGAACCACGAGAACACAGGACTGACCAAAGTAGAAATCCAAGTAAGTATGCCCGTGTATTTGAGCATAAAAATGGCAAACGATACGGTGGCCGTTATCTTAAAGATCCACCATATCGTTTTAAATGCCCGCGGCGTGGCGGTTTTCAGTATTCTTTTAAATTTTACAAGCACCTTACCAAGCACGAACGATACCCATAAAATCTTCTACCTTCAAAGAAGCGCCACCAATCAAGCCACCATCAACATTGGGATTGGCAAACAATTCCTTGGCATTTGAGGGCTTGCAGCTGCCACCATAAAGGATAGAGCAATTGTCGGCCACTTCCTGACCGTATTTTTCGGCCAAAACGCCACGGATGAAAGCATGAATTTCTTCGGCTTGTTCGGGAGTAGCCGTTTCGCCGGTACCGATGGCCCAAACAGGTTCGTAAGCCAAGATAATCTTACCGAAATCTTCGGCGCTCAAAGAGAAAAGCGATTCTTCGATCTGAGCCTTCACCACATTGAAATGCTCACCGGCCTTGCGTTCTTCTAAAACTTCGCCGATGCAGAAAATAGGAGTCAAACCATTGGCCAAAGCCAGTTCCACCTTGGTCTTCAACATTTCGGGAGTTTCGCCATAATAAGCACGACGTTCGCTGTGACCCAGAATAACATATTCAGCGCCGGTAGATTTTACCATTTCGGCAGAAACTTCACCGGTATAAGCACCCGATACATGATCAGCACAGTTTTCAGCAGCCACGCCAAGACGATTGGTATCGACAGCAGCACAAACACTTGCCAAATGAATGAAAGGAGTACCGATAATCACATCGCAATTCACTTTTTCGTTGGCCAGCACGGCATCAAGATTCTTAGCCAGTTCAAGGCCTTCCTGCAGGTTTTTATTCATCTTCCAGTTACCTGCTACAATTTTCTTTCTCATTCTAAATAATAATTTAATTATCAGAGCCTTCCTTTACGGCTCCATGGGTTAAACGATTCAATCTTCTTTTTCTGTAAAATGTCACTATGAGCGAGATGGCGCGGAACACAGAGACAATGAAATACGCCATGACAATCAGTCCGAGCACCAACACCGTCTCGATGGTATTTTTCATATACCTTGGCTGATGATACAAAAATTTCTGTGCAAGGCTTTCTCCATCGGTATAATGAATAAAACCATTAATATTCTCGGCCGACCACTTGGCATACACCACGCCATCTTTCAGCAGCACCACGCCCGGATTGGAACGAACCATGGTCTTGAGCGCAATTTCGTCGCTGAGGCAAAATGGAGCATCCAAGTTGTATTCGTATGCGAATCTTTGTTGTTCTTGATGCAAAGAAGCCGTGAGCAAATACAAGGGATAATGATGCCGCTTGGCATATTCCTGCAGTTCGTACACATCGTTCATATAGGCTGCATCGGCATCTTCTAAGTAAGGCATGGACACCAAAAAAACATAGGATGTATCGCTCAGCACCTGCATGGTGATGTCGCCCTCCTGCGAATGAATGATGACAAAATCTTTAATGGGAGCCTGATAGCCCTTGCGCACTAAAATTTCCTTTCTATCGACATAATGCCAAGCCGTATCGCTAGGATATTCGTTTTCGCTGAAATGTTTGCGTCTGCCATCTTTTTCCATGATGAAGGTCACGGCAAAAGAATCTTGCGGCGCATCTTCGGGCACCATCATCTGCGAAGGCAAATGCGAACCTACTTTATATGGACGAAAATCGATGAAAGGCAATTGATGATGACTATAAGTGGCAATAAACAGAGGCACAATCATACTCAGAATAAAGGCCGCCGGCGCCGTCCGTTTGCCAAAAGTGTGATAAAGCTCGCCCTTGTACAGAAGCAATATCAGTGCAAGCAAAAGCAAAATGATGTTCTTTTCGAAAGTCTGCCAATGGGTCAGTTTCACCGCATCGCCAAAACAGCCGCAATCGCTCACCGGATTGGTGATGGCAATAACCAGCGTGAGCAGCGTCATGGCCACAACGAAAAGCGTGGTAACTCGGGCAGTCAATCGTTGGCGGAAACCGAAAAGATGCGAGAAGCCGATAAGCATTTCAAAACTGAAAAGCAACACCGCCAGAGCCGTCGCGTATTCTTCGAAGAAATGCCAAGAGAAGGCTTCTAAATAATCTTGTATCTTATACACCGTTCCCATGGGGTCAACAGCCTTGACAAAGCCCGAGAAAAGGAATGTCAAGCCCAATACAAGGCGGGCAATGAGCGCTATGGAACGGTGAAATTTGTTCATTATTTGAATTGATATCGGATCAGACCGAAAATGGCGTAATTAATGATGTCCTGATAATTTGAATCAATGCCTTCCGACACGCAGGTCTGGCCTTCGTTGTCTTCTATTTCCTTGATTCTGTTGAGTTTCGTCAAGATAAAATCGGTGTACGAAGTAACGCGCATATCGCGCCATGCTTCGCCGTAATCGTGGTTTTTGGCCAACATCAATTCGCGGGTGGAAGCCATCTTTTCGTCGTAGAGCGTCAAGGCCTGCGCCGCTGTCATATCGACCTTATCGACAAAGCCCTTTTCGAGCTGTATCATTCCGATGATGCCATAGTTTACCAATGCCATCAATTCGGGCACGATGCCCTCGCCCACCTTGCTGATGCCGGTCGTTTCGAGGGTGCGGATACGCTTGGTCTTGGTAAACAACTGATCGGTGAGCGAACTGGGACGGAAAATACGCCACGATGCGCCGTAGTCTTTCAGTTTGTCGGCAAATACACTTCTGCATGATGCCACCACAGCATCGAACTGTTCGTTGGTCTTTGTCATAATGATTCAATTTTTACCGCTTCATGCCTGCGGCATTTTTGCAGGCACAAAAGTACTGCTTTTTTCCTTTATCAGCTAATGACTCCCCAATTGATTTTGTGGGCATAACGTTTTTTAAGTTCCCTTCGGAGAATGATGTTTTCCGGCTTCTCCAATTCTGGGTCTTCCGACAAAATCTGCTTGGCCAAATTGCGCGTGTATTCAATGAGTTGCCCGTCGCGAGCCAGGTCGGCAATCTTCATGTCGAAGGGAATGCCGCTCTGTTGTACGCCTTCGATGTCGCCCGGGCCGCGCAGTTTAAGGTCGGCTTCGGAAATTTCGAAACCATCGTTGGTGGAAGTCATGATTTCAATGCGCTTGCGGCCGTCTTCAGACAGCTTGAAGGAACTGAGCAGCACGCAATACGATTGGTCGGCGCCACGGCCCACACGTCCACGCAACTGGTGAAGCTGTGATAGTCCAAATCTTTCGGCATTCTGTATCACCATAATGGAAGCATTCGGCACATCAACGCCCACTTCTATCACCGTGGTTGCCACCAAAATACGCGTCTCGCCCTTAGAAAACAGCGCCATTTGCTCATCTTTCTCGGCGGGCTTCATCTTGCCATGCACCATGCCCACTTTCACCTCGGGAAATGCTTGGCAAATATGGTCGAAACCATCTTTCAGGTTCTTATAGTCAGAACGTTCCGACTCTTCGATAAGCGGATAAACAATGTATATCTGCCGTCCGCGCTGCAATTCCTCGTGCATGAAACGATACAGATCGGCCAGCTGATTCTCGTAACGATGCACCGTCTGAATGGGCTTTCTGCCGGGCGGCAACTCATCGATGACCGACACATCCAAATCGCCATAAAGCGTCATGGCCAAGGTGCGCGGAATAGGCGTTGCCGTCATCACCAAGACATGCGGAGGTGTCACGTTCTTGGCCCAGAGCTTGCTGCGCTGCACCACGCCGAAACGATGTTGCTCGTCTATCACCACCAAGCCCAGGTTGTGAAACTGCACCGTATCTTCGATGAGCGCGTGCGTTCCGATAAGAATATTCAACTCGCCGCTACGCAATGCCTCGTGCAAGGCCTCACGTTCTTTCTTTTTGGTGGAGCCTGTGAGCAATGCCACTTTAAGGGGCATATCTTTCAGGAATCGGGAAATATTGGCAAAATGTTGCTGCGCTAAAATCTCGGTGGGAGCCATCATACAAGCCTGAAAACCATTATCAATAGCCATCAGCATAGACATCAGCGCCACCAAAGTTTTTCCGCTGCCCACGTCGCCTTGTATCAGGCGGTTCATTTGCACATTGCCGGCCACATTGGCACGAATCTCCTTCAACACGCGTTTTTGCGCGCCGGTGAGTTCGAATGGCAGACAATGATGATAAAAATGATTGAAATGTTCGCCTATGGTTTTGAAGGGAAATCCTTTCAGTTTCTGGCTTCTTTGTCTGGCGAAGCGCAAGATTTGCAGTTGCAGATAAAGCAATTCCTCCAACTTCAGACGATAGCGAGCTTCTTTCAAAGAGGCAGAATCGGTGGGAAAATGCACCAATCGCAAAGCCTCGTTCAGCGGACGCAGGCGCAGACGTTCCATCAGATAAGGCGGCAAGGTTTCCGGCAAACGTTCGTTCATCTGCTGAAAGAGCGACACCATAATCTTTTGGATGGCACGACTGTTCAGGTAGCTGTTTTTCATCTTCTCGGTCGTGCTGTAATAGGCTTGCAATCCGCCGGTAAGAATGCGCAGATTACCTTCGTTGGCTACGTCCAGATCGGGATGCGCCAGACTGATTTTATTGCCGAATTGCGCCGGCTTGCCGAATGCCAAATAAAGATCTTTCGTATTGTAACGGCTTTCCACATATTTGACGCCTTTGAACCAAACCAGTTCCAGAATGCCGGTATCGTCGGCCAGGCGTGCCACCAATCGCTTTCCACGGCCCTCGCCTTCCATGCGAAAATCCAAAATTCGTCCGCACACCTGAATGTAGGGCATGCCCGATTGCAGCTCGGCAATCTTGTAAATGCGGCTCCTATCTATGTATTTATACGGGAAATAGTATAACAAATCTTCCTGGCAACAGATATTCAACTCTTTTGCCAGAATCTCGGCGCGAGACGGACCCACGCCTTTCAGATATGTCAACTCTTGCCTTAAATCCATGGCTTGTTTTCTTAGGATTTTTAGCCTTTCTCTTGGGCTTCTCGAATCTTCTCTTGAGCCTCGCAACTTTTCCAGAAGTTGGCCAAATCCAAATCTTCTTGCGTGGTGATTTTAATATTTCTACGCCAACCATCCACTAAAGAAATCGTATAGCCGGCAGCCTCCATTACAGAAGCATCGTCGGTAAAATCGTCCCGGTAAGGACGTTTGTAAGCTTCCCAAAGGGCATCGGCATCGAAGACTTGCGGCGTCTGCACATGACAGAATTGGCTGCGGTCTTCGGCTTGGCTTCCACCATCCGGCTTCAAGCGACGCAAACTCTCCACCAAGGGCTGCACCGGCACCACGGCCACCACTTCGGCCGCCTTGGCATAACAACGTTCCAAAAGCGCATTGTCCACGAAAGGACGCACGGCATCGTGTACTGCCACCAAAGCCTTTTCCGCTTGCGAAGCCTGTTGCGGGCCACGAAGCTGCTGCACCATCAAAAGGCCGTTTTTCACCGAATCGTAACGTTCTTTTCCGCCAAAGGCGATGGCATGCGGCAAGGTAAAGCCGTGTTGTTCACAGAGTTCAATCCAATAATCGAGCTGCGCTTCGGGCAAGACCAAGACCAATTGCAAATCGGCATCGTAAGCATGAAAAGCCTCCAATGTATGCATGAGGATGGGCTTTCCGTTCAAAGGCAAAAACTGTTTCGGCACTTGGGCAGCCATTCGTTTTCCGCTACCACCGGCCACGATGATGGCAAACTTTTTCATTTTTTCAATTTCATCAAACGAGACATAATAGCCTTATGATCTGAGTTTTGCATAAACGCAGGATAAGCCTCAGCACCGGCACCATATATATAAACAGGTACAGGAACGCCCGTATGTCCGGTGGTGGTAAATTTATGTTTCAATGTTTTACCTTCCTGATAATCCTCTTTCTGCAATACAGAAAGCCCGCCTGTTTCGTGATCTGCGGTCACCACCACCAAGGTGTTTTTATCTTTCTTGGCAAACTCAATGGCCACTTGCACCGCCTTGTCGAAATCGAGCGTTTCAGCCACAGAGCCGGACACATCGCTTGAATGACAAGCAAAATCGATGGCAGAACCTTCCACCATCAGGACGAATCCGTCTTTGTCGCGACTCAGGTAATCGATAGACATGGCCACGGCCTGGGGCAAATAATCGCCGCGACCTTCCAGCATATCGGGCAAATGTTCTTCAGCGCAAAAGCCCATCAGAGAACCCTGCTTTTCAGGATGTCCGGCAAGAAAAGCTTGCGACTGTTTCATATCGTCCCAGTTATAAAAAAGCTGATGTTGTTTGGCCTGCAATTCTTCTGCCAAAGGAAATCCGTCTTTTCTGTCTTTCAAGAACTTAGCTCCGCCTCCAATAAAAACGTCGGGCGAGAAAGTGAGCAGATCTCTCGAAATTTCTTCGTAATTGCCTCGGGCAACATTTTGCGCGAAAAAGGCCGCAGGCGTGGCGTGAAACAAATGACAAGTCACCACAATGCCGGTTGATTTTCCGTTTCTGTCGGCCAAACGAAGTATGGATTCTACGCGGCTGCTGTCGGCATCCATGCCAATCATGCCGTTTTTCGTTTTGACACCGCAAGCCAAAGCCGTTCCGCTGGCCGCCGAATCGGTAACTTTTTTATTGGCCGAATAAGTTTCCTGCAAGGCAATAGCCTCAGCCTGAGACATCATCACCAAAGGTTCGCCCTTCACCATCGCAGCCGCATAAGCTTGGTTCAAACCCATACCGTCGCCAATCATAAAAATAACATTCTTCACGGGCTTTGCCGCCATCATCGTCAACGACAGCCACATACACAATGTGATTACTTGTATCTTTTTCATCTTCAAAACTTTGATATTTACTAAATTGATGAATTGCCTATTCTCGTTCGGTCCGTTCGGAAGTTATTTTTCTTCCTTTTCCTTGAAAATAGCGTCGATAGCTTCTTCCGTCTTGGTGAGTTTTTGCTGACAGAAAGCAATCAGTTCGCTGGCGCGTTGCACATGCTTCACCATATCGTCCACATCGGGCTGACCCGATTCCAATATCTTCATGATTGACTCCAATTCTGCCATCGCAGCCTTGTAGGTCATATTTTCTTTCTTTGCCATAATATTGTCTTTCAATTAATTAACATCTTCTTAACGGATCACTTCTTCATTGATTTCATCCTCATTGATTACCTGCGAACGCAGCACGCCATCGCGAAAACGCGTTTCAATCAAATCGCCCGCTGTAAGCGCCGTGACCGACTTGACAATCTTGCCCTGACGAAGTGTCAAACTGTAGCCTCTTTTCAGCTGTTCCTCAACATTATACAGACGAAGCTCGCTCTTGAGCAATTCCAAACGATGCTTGGCCTGCTGCAATGGCAAAAGACTCCGATGATGCAAGCGTTCCTGTAGCGTGGAGAGCCATTGTTGCTGCTCGTGCAAAGATTTGTTTGTCAATAATTTAGCACGCATCAAACAATCTTGCAGACCCAATTGCTGACGATGAACACTCTCGGCGGCCATCCACTTGAGCCGAGAAGCGTAATCCGACAGCTGTTCCCACTGATCGGTCATTTTTCTGTTGAGAAATTCAGCCACGGCCGTGGGCGTCTTCAGCGCCTTGAATGCCACCAGATCGGCCACCGACTCGTCTCTTTCATGACCGATTCCCGTCAATACGGGCAAGGGAAATTGCGCCAAAGCCGCACAGAGTTCATAGCTGTCGAAGCAAGACAAATCGGCCGTCGCGCCGCCGCCACGAATAAGCACCACCACATCGAAACGATGGAGTTCATCCAAAATAGCATCGAGCGCTTGCAAGATAGACGACTCGGCCTGCTCGCCCTGCACCAAGGCCGGAAAAAGTTTCCATTCGTATGCGAATCCGCTCTCTTTCAGTTGCTGACAGAAATCTTCGTAGCCAGCCGCCGTTGCCGAGGAAATCACCGCCAAACGCTGTGGCAACAAGGGCCAAGGCAATTCCTTGTTCAAATCGAGCACGCCATCTTCTTTGAGACGGAGCAAAATTTCCTGACGTCGTTTGGCCCAGTCGCCCAAGGTGTAAGCCGGATCTATATCCGTAATAACCAGCGACATACCGTACAATTCGTGGAAACTCAGACTGACCTCCACCAAAACTTTTTGTCCACGCGCGAGCGGAGTTCCCGTCGTCAGTTGAAACTGAGACGAGAGCAGAAACCAGACATTCGACCAAATCACCGCTTTCTGACGCGCCAGCAATTTATCGCTACCTGCCTTTTTCTCAATGAGTTCCAAATAACAATGTCCCGAAGCATTGGTCTTGCAATCGGCAATCTCGGCCGTCACCCAATACCTTTCAGGGAAAGCGTCGTTCAGGACTTCCTTCAGCAGAAAGTTGAACTCGGACAATGTCATCGGTTTGGCAAACATCGTCTTAGACTTGTTGTATTATTAAATAGGCTGTATGCCTTTTTCTGCCAAGAGCTTCAGACTCAAATCTTTCAGCTTGAATTTCTGGATTTTTCCGCTACCCGTCATCGGAAATTCTTTCACAAAGAAGATGTACTTGGGAATCTTATGACGCGCAATTTTTCCACGACAGAATTCCTGCACCGCCTGTTCGTCCATTTCCACACCCTCATGAAGAATGATGAAAGCGCCCACCTGTTCACCGTATTTAGGCGAAGGAACAGCAGCCACCTGCACATCTTTCAGACCAGGCAATTTATACAGAAACTCCTCAATTTCACGCGGATAGACATTTTCGCCACCACGGATAATCATGTCTTTGATACGACCGGTGATGCGATAATTTCCATCGGGATCCTTCACACCCAAGTCGCCCGAATGCAAGAAACCATTGGCATCGATAACTTCAGCTGTTGCCTGCGGATTCTTGTAGTAACCCTTCATCACCAAATAGCCACGGCAACACATTTCGCCTTGTTCGCCCACGGCACATTCTTCGCCGGTTTCCGGATTCAACACCTTCACTTCGGTAAACGGATATTCGCGACCCACCGTGGTGCAACGCGTTTCGAAAGAATCGTCCCAACGAGTCTGGGTCATACCGGGAGAACTTTCCGTCAGACCGTACACACTGGTAATGTGCTTGATATGAAGCTTTTCCGTCACTGCGCGCATCAAATCGACCGGACAGAGAGATCCGGCCATGATACCCGTACGCAAAGAACTCACATCGAACATATCGAACATGGGATGATTCAGCTCCGCAATAAACATGGTAGGCACGCCGTAGAGGGCCGTACAACGTTCTTTATGCACCGAAGCCAGCACCACCAGCGGATCGAAAGATTCAATCATCACCTGGGTGCAACCATGAGTCAAGCAGTTCATAGTGGCCAACACCACACCGAAACAGTGGAACAAAGGCACCGGCACGCAAAGTTTGTCTTCAGAGGTAAAGGCCATGTGCTCACCGGTGAAGAAACCGTCGTTCACGATATTGTGGTGAGTCAGCATCACACCTTTTGGAAAACCCGTTGTGCCTGAGGTATATTGCATATTGGCCACGTCGTAGCAAGAAACACTTTTCTTGATGGCAATCAGTTCATCGTCAGCAATATTCTGTCCCAGAAGCAATAGCTCGGCCGTATTGTACATGCCTCGATATTTCTCCTGTCCGATGAAAACCACATTCTTCAAGCAAGGGAAACGTTCACTCTTCAGATGGCCGCGCTGCGTCTCGCGCAATTCGGGCAACATCTTGTAAACCATATCGATATAGCTTCCGTCGAAAACGCCTTCCGTGATACAGAGCGTATGCAAATCGGCATTTTCCACCAGAAATTCCAGCTCGTTCTGCTTGTAGTTGGTATTTACCGTCACTGCCACCGCACCCAATTTGGCCGTCGCATACAGAAAAGTCAACCAGTCGGGCACGTTCGTTGCCCAGATACCCACATGCGAACCACGCTTCACGCCAATCGACATCAAGCCTTTGGCCATATTGTCGACACGCTCGTTGAACTGCTTGTAAGTAAAACGCAGGTCGCGGTCGGAATACACCACATATTCTTTGTCGGGCGTCTTTTCGGCCCAATATTCCAAGAAACCGCCTATGGTTCTTTCCGTCAATTGATATTCCATGGCTTAGAAGGGCGTATACACCACGGCCAAGATTTGGGCGCCCTTATCGTCGGCCGCGTGCAGGTTATGACTGACAATAGAATCGTAATAAATGCTTTCGCCTTCGTTCACAATGAAATTTTCCTTTCCGTAGGTCACTTCGATTTTGCCCTTCAGAACGAACACAAATTCCTCACCCTCGTGCGAAGACAATTCGTAACCATCTTTCGAAGCAGAATCGATATTGATAAAGAAGGGCTCCATGCTACGGCCCGCTTTCTTTTCTGCTAAAGAGAAGAAAGTCAGGTTGTTGTGCGATGTCGCCGTTTGGCTTGAGAAACTGATTCCCTCGGCCAGATCTTCCTTGCGCGAGATAACCGGACCCAAGTGGTCATTGTCGTCGAGGAAGGTTCCCAACCTCACACCCAAGGCACGCGCCATTTTGATAAGCGGCGCCAAGGATGGCAATTGGTTATTATTTTCAATCAGATTAATTTGTTCAACGCTTAAACCCGAACGTTCGGCAAAATCCTCCACGCTGATCATCTTCGTTTCTCGAAGTCTTTTGATCTTCGAACCGACCAATTTCGTTTTTTCCATTGATATTCAATTTATTAATTTCCTCTATAAATCTTATTTAATCACCACGTTGTGAGCATCTTGATACAGAAGCTTGCTGCCCTTTTCAGGAACAATTTCCACATTTTCCAAAAGAACGCCATCAACCTGAGCCAGGATACCGCCCTTCTTGGCCTTGAACAAACTGTTCTTGATTTCCACTTCGCTGATCTTCATTTCAGGCAAACCATTGAACAAGAATGCACAAGCAGCGCCATTACAAGTAACGTTGTTGATGTAAATCTTACGGAAAACAGGCGTAGTTTCATCCACGGGCTTGGGAGCAATCACCTGCTTGGTGGGTTCGTCACCTTCTTCAGGCACAGGCGATTTACCTTCGTAGTACAAGTTGAAAGAAAGAGGCTCGGTAGGAATATCAATCATGCGGATGCCATCAATCCAAATATCTTCCACCACGCCACCACGGCCGCGGGTACTCTTGAAACGCAAACCTACATCGGTGCCGAGGAAAGTACAGTCTTTCACATACATACGACGAGCGCCGCCAGACATTTCACTACCGATAACAAAACCACCATGTCCATGATACACCGTATTGCCCACAATCAGAGCATCTTGGCAAGGCATACCTCTGTCACGACCTTCTTTATTCTTTCCCGATTTGATACAGATGGCATCGTCGCCCACGTCGAAACTACATTTGTAAACGATTGAGTTGGTGCAAGATTCCAAATCGAGACCATCGCCATTCTGCGAATACCAAGGATTGCGGATAGAAACCTTGTAAAGTACCACATTTTCACAGCAATAAGGATGTACACACCAAGAAGGAGAATTCTGGAAAGACACACCGCTGAGCAACACATTCTTACAATAACGGAAATTGAGCAACTGCGGACGGAAGAAATCCTTGATCATTTCCAAAGAGTCCATGTTCTGGCTGTTGCGCCAAGCTGCATTCACATAACCATCGTGACCACCCTTTGAAGGGAACCAGATATCGCCTTTAGCATTGGTCATGCTACCCTCTTTGGCCAAAAGGTTTTTCCACTGACCGGCAGTCATTTTGCCCTTCTTCACAGGTCGCCAAGAATCGCCCTGACCGTCAATGACACCTTCGCCCACGATAGCAATATTTTCCAGGTTTTCACCCGAAATAGGATGCTTGCAACGAATAGCCGTCAAGCCTTCGAAAGTAGTTTTCTGCAAATCGTATTTACTATGATCGGTGGTAAAAAGCACCACAGCGCCACGTTGCAGGTTCAAACAGAAATTGCTGACAAATTCAATCGGACCAGTCAGATAAATACCGGGTTCCACCAAAAGAGTACCTCCGCCCTTGGCATTGATATGGGCAATAGCATCGGCAAAAGCTTTGGTATTATCCACGACACCACTTCCATTGCCGCCAAAATCCTTCAGGTTGACCTGATAATCAGGAATTTCAGGCAATTGATAGGCAGGCATATCAAAAGGAATATCCATTTTGTACAAGGCATCCAATTCGGCCTTCATTTCACAAGTCTGATCCTGACAAGCCCATAACATGGTGCTCATCAACAATAATGTCATCAATCTGCTGAAAACTTTCATAATAAATTTGTATTAACGATTAAGCATCAATAGTTGCATAAGTTGCGTTGGCCTCGATAAATTCACGACGCGGGCCTACTTCGTCGCCCATGAGCATGGAGATGATATAGTCGGCAGCCGCAGCATTTTCGATGGTCACACGACGCAATACGCGGTTTTCGGGGTCCATGGTAGTAGAAGCCAACTGTTCGGCGTTCATTTCTCCCAAACCTTTATAACGCTGAGTATGAATACCCGATTCGCTACCGCCACCGTACTTATCGATGAAAGCCTGACGTTGCTGATCGGTCCAGCAATACTCTTCAATTTTACCCTTCTTGCACAGATACAAAGGAGGATTGGCAATATACAGATAACCCTTCTCGATGATAGGCTTCATGTAGCGGAAGAAGAATGTCATGATGAGTGTGTCGATGTGGCTACCATCGACGTCGGCATCGGTCATGATGATAATCTTGTGATAGCGCAACTTGTCGAGATTCAGCTCGTTAGCATCTTCGGCCGTACCGATGGTGACGCCCAGAGCAGTGTAGATATTGCGAATTTCGTCGCTTTCGAACACGCGGTGACGCATAGCTTTTTCCACGTTCAGGATCTTACCACGCAAAGGCAGAATAGCCTGATATTCACGATGACGACCCTGTTTTGCCGTACCACCTGCAGAATCCCCTTCGACAAGGAAGATCTCACATTTTTCAGGATCGCGGTTCGAGCAGTCGGCCAACTTACCGGGCAAGCCTGCTCCCGAAAGCGGAGATTTGCGTTGTACCATTTCGCGAGCCTTACGAGCCGCATGACGAGCCGTGGCCGCCGTCACCACCTTATCGACGATGGTGCGAGCTTCCTTGGGATGCTCTTCGAGATAAGTACGCAAAGCTTCTGCAATAGCCTGATTCACAATACCGGCCACCTCGCTGTTGCCCAACTTCGTCTTGGTCTGACCTTCGAACTGAGGCTCAGCCACCTTGACAGAAACAACAGCCGTCAAACCTTCGCGGAAGTCGTCACCGGAGATTTCAACTTTCACTTTTTCAAGCAATTTCTCGTCTTCGGCATATTTTTTCAGCGTGCGGGTAAGACCCATGCGAAAACCAGTAAGATGCGTACCACCTTCGTGCGTGTTGATGTTGTTTACATACGAATAGACATTCTCGGTATAAGAATCGTTATACACCATAGCCACTTCCACAGGCGTGCCATATTTATCGGTGGCAATGTGAATGATATCGCCAATCAGGGCAGGACGAGAAGCATCTATGTAACGCACATATTCCTTCAAACCATCCTGAGAATAGAAAGTTTCCGATTTGTAAGGATTCTCCGGATCTTCCGTAGCCACACGTTTATCGGTGAGCGTCAACTTGATACCTGCATTCAGATAAGCCAATTCGCGCAAACGGTTTTCAAGAATATGATATTTGTATTCTACGGTAGAGAAAATCGTGTCGTCAGGAAGGAAAGTAATGGTAGTACCCGTCGTTTCGGCAGAACCCACCTCGCGCACAGAATACAGAGGCTTACCCTTGGTATAATCTTGTTCATAACGTTTTCCACCGCGGCAAACTTCTACGTGAAATTCCTTCGAAAGCGCGTTCACACAAGAAACACCCACACCATGCAAACCACCGGAAACCTTGTAAGAACCCTTATCGAACTTACCACCGGCATGCAGCACCGTGAGCACCACTTCCAAAGCCGAACGATGTTCCTTTTCGTGCATATCCACCGGAATACCACGACCATTATCACTCACCGTGATAGAGCCATTTTCGTTGATCCAAACCTGAATATCCGTACAGAAACCGGCCAAAGCCTCGTCAATACAGTTGTCCACCACTTCGTTTACCAAGTGATGCAAACCTTTTTCACTGGTATCACCAATATACATGGCAGGACGTTTGCGCACTGCCTCAAGACCTTCGAGTACCTGAATATTTTTCGCTGAATATTCTTCCTGCACTCCCTTGTTCAATTCTTCATTAATCATATTATTAATTTACTATCTGTCAACAACTTACAGCCATCTTGAACATCATCGGAAACAACTTTGTTCAAAGCGCCGAAAAAACGAACAAATATAGGAAATTTTATGGCGAAAAACAAGGGTCAAAAGCGCCTTTTTTCAAGCTAATTTTAGCCCAGATGAAAAATAAAATTCTGCATTTCATTTGCATATTCAAAAATATGTAGTACTTTTGCAGCCGAAAACATCGCGGAGTGGAGCAGTGGTAGCTCGTCGGGCTCATAACCCGAAGGTCATCGGTTCGAATCCTTTCTCCGCAACTAATTCAGAGAAGACAGGTCATCAATTTGGTGATCTGTTTTTTTGTTTTTCATTAAGACATTTTTATGTAGGTTTGCATTCGCACTCGAAACAGCATTATGGCAAGCAAAAACAAAACCATTTACGTATGTAGCAACTGCGGCGCCGATTTCGCCAAATGGATGGGCAAATGTCCGTCTTGCGGCCAATGGAGCAGCATTCACGAAGAAATTGTCAGAGGAACGGCCCCCACTGCGCCCGGCAAACTTATCGCAAGCGAGAGCAAACCTCTGCGCCTGTCGGAAGTGGAACTGGGACAGGAAAAGCGCATCCCTACGTCTTGCAACGAATTAGACAGAGTCTTGGGCGGAGGATTGGTGCCCGGCTCGGTGACGTTGATTGGCGGCGAACCCGGTATTGGAAAATCGACGCTCGTGCTGCAGACCGTGCTGAAAATGAACACGAAAACCATTCTGTACGTGTCGGGCGAAGAAAGCCTTCAACAATTGAAACTACGCGCTGAACGCATCAACATTGACAACCCGAATGCCTATTTCGTGTCGGAAACTTCATTAGAAAAAACATTGGAACACGTCGATGCCATCCAACCCGATTTGCTGATTGTCGATTCTATTCAAACCATGTGCACCGAGAGCGCGGAATCTTCGCCGGGAAGCGTCACCCAGGTACGTGAATGCGCGGCCGCCCTGCTCCGATTGGCCAAAACGCGCTCATTGCCCATCATCCTTATCGGACATATCAACAAAGAAGGCAGCATTGCCGGACCGAAGGTCTTGGAACACATTGTCGATACCGTCCTGCTCTTCGAGGGAGACTCTCACTTCGTTTACCGACTGCTCAGATCGGTGAAAAACCGTTTCGGAAGCATCGCCGAAATAGGCATGTACGAAATGCGTCGCGAAGGTTTACGCGAAGTGAGCAACCCATCGGAACTGCTTTTGACACAGCAACATCTCGGATTGAGTGGCGTGGCCATCGCAGCTGCCATCGAAGGCATTCGCCCTTTCATGATCGAGACGCAGGCATTAGTGAGCACAGCGGCTTACGGCGTGGCGCAACGTTCTACCACGGGCTTCGAAGTGCGACGCATGAACATGTTGCTGGCTGTTTTGGAGAAGCGCGCCGGTTTCAAGATTGCCCAAAAAGACGTTTTCCTAAACATTGCCGGCGGCATCAAGGTGAACGACCCCGCCATCGACCTTTCGGTGCTTTCGGCCATACTTTCGTCCAACCTGGACATCGCCATCGACAAGAACACTTGTTTGGCCGGAGAGGTGGGACTGGCCGGGGAAATCCGTCCCGTCAACCGCATAGAACAACGCATCATGGAAGCGCAGAAGCTTGGCTTCGAGAGAATCATCCTGCCTCATTTTGCCAAGGGAAGCATAGACTTCAAAAGATTTGACATTCAAATAGATCAAGTAAAGAAAGTGGAAGAAGCTTTCCGCTTGCTCTTCGGATAACATTGTTTTCGGATATCATCATGGTCAGAGAATATAACCTGCGTGTCTTGCCGCAAATCGCCGCCAGCGAATCTTCGCTCAAACACTTTGTCTGTCAGGAAAAAGGCTTAGACGGAAAGTCGGTGAAAGCCATTCAAACACTCAAACGCTCCATAGATGCGCGACAAAGAACCATTTATCTTCAATTGCAAGTGCGCGTTTTCATCAACGAAGAACCACAGAAGCAAAAAGGCGAACAGATTGTTTATCAGGATGTTTCAAACAAACCTCAAGTAATTGTGGTAGGCGCCGGCCCCGCCGGACTTTTTGCCGCGCTCAGACTTATCGAATTGGGACGCAGACCCATCGTGGTGGAAAGAGGCAAAAATGTGAGCGAGCGAAAAAGAGATTTGGCCACCGCTGTGAGAACGCATCATATTCATCCTGAGTCGAATTACTGTTTCGGAGAAGGTGGCGCCGGCGCGTATTCCGATGGAAAGTTGTACACGCGAAGCAAAAAACGTGGTAACGTACAGCGCATTCTGCAGATTTTCCATCAATTCGGAGCCAGCGAAAACATTCTCGTGGAAGCGCATCCGCATATCGGCACCGATCGTTTGCCTCGCATTATCAGCAACATGCGCGAACAAATCATAGCTTGCGGCGGCGAAGTTCATTTCGAAACGAGAATGACAGAGCTGATTTGCGAGAAAAATGTGGTGAAAGGCATTCGCTGTCATAACGGCTTGGAATTCAACGGCCCGGTCATTCTGGCCACCGGCCACTCTGCTCGAGACGTGTACCAGATGCTTCATTTGCAAGGTTTTCCATTAGAAGCCAAAGGATTTGCCATGGGCGTGCGCTTGGAACATCCACAAATGCTCATCGACCAGTTGATGTATCATAGTCCGAAAGGACGCGGTCAGTTTTTGCCGGCAGCCGAATATAGTTTTGTCAAGCAGGCCGAAGGACGAGGCGTGTATTCTTTCTGTATGTGCCCAGGCGGGTTCATCGTGCCTGCCGGCGACAAGGATGGCATCATCGTGGTGAACGGAATGTCGCCTTCCAACCGTGGCTCGAAATGGGCAAACTCGGGTATGGTGGTTGAGATTCTGCCCGAAGATTTACCTAAGTTCGCATCGCTCATCAAGCAGTTCGAGAATGATCCGATATTTACCGAAAATCTCATCGGGGCAGGCCATCACCTCGAAAACAACAAGGATTATCTGCAGATGCTTCGCCTGCAAATGGCCTACGAAAGACTTTGTTATCAGCAAGTTGAAAATGGTTTGATTGCTCCTGCTCAGCGAATGGACGATTTCGTGAACCAACGCCATTCGAAAACGCTGCCAAGCAGCTCGTATGTACCCGGATTACAAAGTTCCGATTTGCATCGCTGGATGCCGGAAGAAATTCGCAAGCGCTTGCAAATGGGCTTCAGAATGTTCAATGAGAATGTGCGCGGATTCCTCACCAACGAAGCACAACTGATTGCAGCCGAGACCCGTACATCGTCGCCCGTGCGCATTCCGCGCGATCGTGAAGGTTTGAATCTTTGCGGTTATGAAGGATTGTTTCCTTGTGGAGAGGGCGCCGGCTTCGCCGGCGGCATCGTCAGCTCGGCCATAGACGGTGAACTTTGCGCCGAAAAAGCCGCGCTACTGTAAAAGCCGCGCTATTGTAAACGCCGTGTTACTGTAGCGTCACCGACAGAATCTTAACATCTTGCAAGGGGCGTTCGTTTTTGTCACACTTGAGACGCGCAATGGCATCGATAACTTCGAGGCCTTCCACCACTTTGGCAAAATACGTATATTCGTTGTTAAGTTTCAACTCGCCGCCTTGCGTGGTGAGCACCTGACGTTCTTCCTCACTGAAAACCAAAGCATCAGGATGATTCTCCAAATAGGCTTGCATCTCGGCGCGATAAGCCTTGTATTGTCTGGCAAACTCCTTGCGATTCACTGCTTTAAGGCTATCCATCTGAGCCTTGTGAGGCATATAGTTTTCCTTCCACCAAGCATTTTTCAGCGGATTATTCTTCGCCATTTCCAAGGTATCGAGATAGCCGCTGCGATAAGGTTTGCCTTGCACAATGAAAAACTGACTGCAATCGGACTTCTTCTGAGGATTGATATTATCTGGCTGTCGCGGCGCGGCAATCATGCCCTTTACGGCCACGTGTTCCTTGTTAAACTCCGGAGAAAGAAGATATTGCGTACTGCCCATGCCTACCCTTTTCCCCGGCTCCGCGTTGCGCGAATCGGGAGAGCCGCCCTGAATCATAAAGCCCGGCACCACGCGAAAAAACAGGGTTCCATCGAAAGCGCCCATCTTGATTCTTTCCTTGTACAGCGCCACATGCTTGGGCGATTCTTCGAGAAAAACCGCCTTCATCACACCCAAATTCGTTTTAATCACCATGGTATCTTTTTCGGCCTTCGCCGAAGAAAATGCAGCCATATAAAGCAAGCAAGACACAATCAGCAATACACTCTTTTTCATAGGGATATACTTTTTAAACCAAAAGACTCCGGAAACAACAAGAGACTCCAACCGATTTCGATTGAAGTCTCTTGTTGCTCCGCTAGGACTCGAACCCAGACAGGCAGAACCAGAATCTGCAGTGCTACCATTACACAACGGAGCAATAACGCTTTCTTTGCGGGCACAAAAGTATAGTTTTTTGTGAATGCCGCAAAACGTTTTGCGAATTTTTTTCAATCTTTTTTAAAATGATCTTCTAAAACCGGCGCTAACATTCAGATTAAGAGGCTTTTTTGTACGAATACTCATAGGCTGATCCGTATCGAAATAATAGTTCAGTCCCGGTGCCAGATACAGCGCCCAATCCGATGAAAATGTATAGCTAAGCCCCAATGAAGCAGCCGCATAGGGTTGAACACCTTGCACTGCTTGTCGAGTTATTTCTGTTGAATAGGCATCATCGAAAGATTTTCTTACCATGGAACGTTGCGTGCCGCAGATTCCCTTTTCCAATCCTCCGCCCAGCGCCGCATAAAAACGCCATCTATCACTATCGAAAATATTGATTGCCAAGCTTAAAGGAATTCCCACATAATGTAAGGCCTGCTGCAAAGTCCACAAAGAAGCATTTTCTTGTCCACCGGAGATTTCTGATGATAAATACGTGTACGTCAGACCGGTATGCAAAGCGAACAAGGGCGAAAGCGGAATGCCCACTTCCACGCCAAGAGACAAGGGATAACGATACATCGGCTTGTAGGCCATCAACTGGCTTTTTGTAAGGTTTTGCGGGGTTTTCCATTCATTCTTCGGAGTAGCCGAACGCAAACCGACATTTCCATAGCTGCTGACAAGATTCGACATGGGCGAGGCCGTCGTGCCGGAAGGCGTCACCGAAGCTAGCAGACTGCTGTTCTGAGTAAATCGCGCCCCATAACTGATACGACGCGAAAAAGGTTTCGTTTTCTGCTGACGAGCCTCAGCGTAGGCTTCTTCGATACTGCGCTCAAACTTTGCGGGCTCGAGCTCAGTTTCGGGCTCGGGCGAGGGCGCTAATTCAGGCTCAGTTTCAGGGGCAGTTTCGGTTTCAGACTCGGGTTCAGCTTTGGATTCGGACGCCATTCCGAATTTAGCAACCAGTTCTAGTTCCCTCGTTTCAGAATCAAAATCCACAGCCGCAAACAAATCCTCAGGTCGTATGGCCCCTACCGGCTGAGAGACTTTGGCTTTCGTTGGCTGAGAGATGCCGGTTGCTGTTGGCTGCGAAGTATTTATTTGTGCGACAGGGCTTTGTGAATGTGACGCAAGACCCGCAAGCGGAGCGTCGGCAAGCGAAACTTCTTCCGTCACAGAATCCGATGAAGCAAAATCATCCGCAGGAAGAGCCTTCTCGGAGGCATCAAAAACAAAGGTAAATAAAAGCAAAATAGCCGCAGCCACAGACGATACTGCCGCAAAAACAGGCCACAATCGCAGGCGAGGTTTGGGCGCAATCAGTTCCTCAGGCTTAAACATTTCCTCGAACGAAGGCACTTCGAACGGCGAGCGAGCATCGCGAGAAGCGCCAAGATTCGAGGCATCGCCCAATTCACCCAAGCGTCGTTTAAAATATTCTTTTAATTGATTGTCTTCTTTCATATTATCTTCCTTATTTCTCCAACATTTCCTGCAAGAGTTTTCTGGCTCTTAAAAAATACACACGAGACGAAGGTTCTGTAATATTCAGTTTTTCAGCGATTTCCTTATGCGAATAATCGTCCATCACATACATATTGAACACCCTCCTATACACATCCGGCAACCGCGCCACGCACTGCAAAATCTCCTCGGCCGACATTTCGTCGAGCACCGAATAATCGTTCTGCGACAGGCCATAAGCCTCTTCCACATCGACCATGTAAGGCTGTTCGGCCACTTTCCTGACCTGCCCCAAGGCTGTGTTGACAAAAATTCTTCGCATCCAACCATCGAAAGAACCCTCAAATTTAAAATCCTCGAGATGGGCAAACACTTTCACAAAACCATCGTGGAGCAAGTCGAGCGCCGAGTCGCGGTCGTTGGTGTAGCGGATGCAAATGGGCATCATACGTTGCGCATAGATGTCGTACAAACGCTTTTGAGCAGAGCGCTCGCCCCTTAGACAAGCCTCCACCAACGAACGTTCTTCCGATGTACATCCCATATTTTCAATCAAATCGGACATAATAGACAATATTCTGCGCAAAACGTTACAAAAACCCGCCATATTTTCTTGGCATTATTTTTGCAAGAAAAATGGCAATATTATACAAAGGAACGAATTTTTGCTCGTTATTCCTGCTTGTTTTATCTTTGCGAACAATATTTAACATAATATATGAGTGCACTTAAATGGATCGGCGGCGTTGCCGGATGGGCCCTGGGCGGGCCTTTGGGAGGAATTCTCGGTTTTTTTATCGGTAAAATGTTTGAGGGAATGACCTCTGGCGAATATGCCGTTGACAACGGACAAACCCACTCCACAAGCTACAAAAGACAACAAACCCACGAAGGAGACTTCGGCATCAGCCTGCTGGTGCTGTCGGCCGCTGTCATGAAAGCTGATAGTTCGCTGAAGAAATCGGAGTTGGAATATGTGAAAGCCTTTTTCAAACATCAGTTCGGCCAAGAAAAAGCCGCACAATACATTCTGGTTTTCAAGGAGTTGCTAAAACAAGACATCAACTTGCCTGAGGTCTGCCAGCAAATCCGTTTCCAAATGGACCATTCATCGCGTCTGCAACTGCTTCATTATCTGTTTGGTTTGGCTCAAAGCGACAACAGCGTCTGCGAAGCCGAAATTGTCATTTTGAAACGCATCGCTCAGTATTTAGGAATTTCCGCTGTCGATTTCGAATCGATTAAGGCCATGTTTGTAAAAGACACGGAAAGTGCGTACAAGATTCTGGAAATCAGCCCGGATGCCAGCATTGAAGAGATAAAGAAAGCTTACAAGAAAATGGCCGTCAAATATCATCCCGACAAGGTGAGCCATTTGGGCGAAGATGTTCAGCGCCAGGCAAAAGAAAAGTTCCAGCAACTCAATGCTGCTTACGAAGAAATTAAAAAAGAACGCGGATTCAATTAATTTTCTGCATCTATTAAACCATTTTAAACTTGACATATCTAAGCCATTGTTTCGAAAACCCAAGGTGAACGAAGCAATGGTTTTTTTATAACCACAACATTAAAATACGCTTTATGAAAGTTCTTAAAACATTGATGTCGATTGTATTGGCATTTGCATCTCTGAGTCTGATGGCTCAAGATCGCCCGCAAGGTCCTCGCGGAGAAAGAGGCCAGAGAAATGCTCAAGGCCGTCAGGAATGGACGGTACAAAACCGCGCAGAAAGAGAAACTGCAAGAATTCATCAAGTTGTCAACTTATCTGACAAACAGATTGCCGACGTTTACAAGGTATTGTACACCTGCGCTTTGCAAGATTCTGTACAAATGGCGAAAGTACGCGCCGAACGCGAACAAGGAAATACTCAAAACTTCGATCGCGAAGCTTTCAGAAAACAATACGAAGAGAGAAACAATATTAAAAAGGAAGCCTTGAATGCCATCTTTACCAAAGAGCAGGCTGCCGCTTACGAAAAATGGTTGCAAGAAATGGAGCAACGTCGCCAGCAGGCACGCCAAAACAGACAAGGTGGAGAGCGAGGTCCTAGAAATTAACCTCTTTTCTTTACCTAAAGTACGAGAGCTTACCCGGCCACGGTTGCAGCAATGCCCGTGGCCTTTTTTAATTCTTCGGCAATCTCACGCAATTTTTCCACAGGTATTTTTTCGAGCGTCTTTACCGGTGCTTCCCGGTCGAGGCTGTAAATCATCACCGAAGCAGGACGAATGGCATCTACCAAGCGAATCCATGCCTGCACTTCTTCGGGCGTGGTGTTATCGAAAGAGCGGCCCAAGTACGAACCCTTCAGAAACATGGTCTGCACAATGAGTCGGCCCTCGAAAGCCTGCAAATTCTTCACCAAATCGGCCACGTTATAATCGGGATTCCAAGGACGATTCATCTGACGCATGGTGTCGTCGAAAGCGGAATCGAGTTTCAAGATGTTGTTATCGACTTTGAGCAGTGCCTGACGGATTTCGTCGCGATGAATCTGCGTGGCATTCGACAAGACAGACACTTTTGCATCGGGGAAAAACTCGTTGCGCAAGGCCGTCACCACTTCTACAATCTGCGGAAATTCGGGATGCAGCGTCGGCTCGCCGTTTCCGGCAAAAGTGAGCACATCTGGCGTGATGCCTTCGGCCTTCAAAGCCTGCAACTTGGTACGCAAAGCCTCAGCGATATCTTCCGCACTCGGCAAGGGATTTTTGGCAAACATTTCGCCAAGTCCGCATTCGCAATACACACAGTCGAAGGTGCAGAATTTTCGTTTCAAAGGCAAAAGATTAATTCCCAACGAAATACCCAAACGACGCGAATGAACGGGGCCGAAAACAATATCAGGATAAAGCACGGTGGCCATGACAATTATTTTTGAGGCGGATAATCGATGGTATAATGCAGGCCGCGACTTTCCTTGCGTTCCATAGCCTGACGCGTAATCAGATAGCCCACGTTGATAAGGTTTCTAAGCTCGCAAAGTTCGCGCGTGGCTTTGCTGCGTTTGAAAAGTGCTTCGGTTTCTTCGTAAAGAATATCCAGACGATTCCAGGCACGCGTAAGGCGCGTATTGCTTCGAACAATGCCCACGTATGCCTCCATCAACTGGTTTACTTCCTTAATACTCTGAGTGATAAGCACGCGTTCTTCGGTAGAGATAGTGCCTTCGGCATTCCATTCGGGCACATCTTCGTTGAAATCGTAACGATCGAGCACCGACAAAGAATGCTTGGCAGCCGCATCGGCATACACCACCGCCTCTATAAGCGAGTTGCTGGCCAGACGATTACCTCCGTGCAAGCCCGTGCAAGAACATTCGCCTATGGCATACAGACGACGGATGCTGCTTTGTCCGTCCAAATCTACCTTGATACCGCCGCAGAGATAATGCGCAGCCGGAGCCACAGGAATATAATCTTTGGTAATATCGATGCCGATGGACAGACATTTTTTATAAATATTCGGGAAATGTTTACGCGTTTCTTCGGGATCCTTATGCGTCACATCCAGGAAAACATGGTCTTCGCCGCGAAGCTTCATTTCGTTGTCGATGGCGCGGGCCACGATATCGCGCGGAGCCAAAGAAAGACGTTCATCGTATTTGTGCATGAATTCCTTGCCGTCGAGTGTACGCAACATGCCGCCGTAGCCTCGCATGGCTTCCGTGATAAGGAAGGCCGGACGATCGCCGGGATTGTACAAAGCCGTGGGATGGAACTGTATGAACTCCATGTCTTTCACCGCACCTTTGGCTCTGTAAACCATGGCAATACCATCGCCGGTAGCCACCAAAGGATTCGTCGTGGAACGATACACGGCTTCGCAACCGCCCGTGGCCATCACCGTTATCTTAGAAAGGAAAGTATCCACCTGGCCGTTTTCTTCGTTCAGCACGTAAGCACCGAAACATCTGATACCCTGCGTATAACGCGTCACAATGATGCCCAGATGGTGTTGGGTGATGATTTCTACTGCGAAATGATTGGTAAAAATGTGAATATTAGGATGTTGCTTCACCGCCTTGATGAGCGATCGCTGAATTTCTGCGCCGGTGTTGTCGGCATGATGCAAAATACGGAACTCGCTGTGTCCGCCCTCGCGATGCAAATCGAAGTCGCCATCTTCTTTTTTGTCGAAATTGACGCCCCAATCTATCAGTGCCTGAATCTGTTCGGGCGCATTATACACCACTTTGTGCACCGCCTCCGGATCGTTGATATGGTCGCCGGCAATCATGGTGTCTTGCACATGCTTTTCGAAATTATCTACTGCCAAGTTGGTTACAGCCGCAATACCGCCCTGGGCATAATAGGTATTGGCTTCTTCCATACCTGCTTTACAAATAAGAGCGACACTGCCCTTTTCGGCTACCTTCAGCGCAAAGCTCATTCCGGCCAGACCGGAACCGATAACCAAATAATCGTATTTGTGTACCATAATACTATGTAAATAATGGTTCTCTTTCGAAGCAGCGAAGATAATGTTTTTTTGTTGGAAAAAGGGATATACTCCTAATATTTAATCTTGAAGTAATCCAACAAAGCCTTGTAATTATCTTGCGCCGCAAGGCAATCTGCGTAACATTGCTCTATCGGCAAGTTTTTTGCCGAAAACGATGGCATAGATAGCGATTCTTGCCGATATCGGCAAGTTAAACAGTTCTCGGCTGCTGAAAAGACGCTCGGTGCTCGCGACCGTCACTTGCTCAACATTATTAATAAATCTTTAATTTTTTAATAACTTTATAAAATTATCAATATCTTTGCGACATCAAAGTTTCAAAAAGCGCTGATGCACATACCAACTCACACATCGCGAATTTATTATCATTTTTGTGAATATTTAAAAATAAAAGAATATCTTTGCCTGCGAAACATTATGAATAAAGAAATGACCACGCCGTTTATTGCTACTCATCCTGGCGAAATGATTAAAGATGAGTTGCTTGAAAGAGAAATGACGCAAAAGGAGCTGGCCGAGAAAAGCGGCATCAAAACTTCTGTGTTGTGTGAGATTATCAACGGAAAACGCTCCATCTCGGTGAAGGTTGCGCAGGCCCTGGAAAAAGCGCTTGACATTCCTGCCGAAATTTGGCTCAATATGCAAACGCAATACAAACTCGACCTGGCCAATATTGCCAGACGCAACGAACCAAGCCAGACCGTGCAGTTGAACATTCCCGTGCGCGACCGTCACTTGCTCAAAGAGTTGGCGCGTAAATTTGGTTGGGTGTGCATGATGTAGCGAAAACTTTCTTCAAAAACTTGAAGCGAACTCTTGACAAGGGGGTGCTTCATGCATTATCTTTGCGGTACGTTGACGAAAAACCAATATCCGATGAGTCTGACGAATTATGTGTACGAACTGCCCATGAAGGTGCGCGACTACGAATGCGACATTCAAGGGGTAGTGAACAATGCGAATTATCAACATTATTTGGAGCATGCGCGCCATGAGTTTCTGCTGTCTGTGGGCATCAGCTTTGCCGACTACCACGACAGGGGCATAGACTTTATTGTCTATCGTATTGAAATTGACTACAAAACGCCTTTGCGCAGCCGCGACGAATTTCTGGTCAGAATCAACCTGAAGAAAGATGGTATTCGTTGGATTTTCGAACAGGAAATCGTGAACAGAATGAGCGGAAAGACTTGCGTGATGGCAAAAGTGGTCTGCGTGGCCTTGGTGAACGGACGTCCGAAAGATTGTCCTGAACTGATGGCGCAATTGCATGAACGTATGCCGGATGTATTCTGATCCCGGCGCGCAAGATTTTTTGAATAATACGATGAAAACACTTTATAAGGTAGCATTGAGCATGCTGCCCCGCATGGGCATTGGAACGGCCCGCCCACTCATGAAATACTTGCAAGGCGATTTGTCTTTGTTGTTCGAAGGGAAGTTTTCTACGCTTGAAAAAGATTGGGCTTCCCGCTTCGAGGATAGTCATTTGGTTTTGCCTGAAAGAATTCTGACCGACTTGCGTAGCGGAGAAGCCTTGCGTCGCGCCGAAAAAGAGCTGGCCTTTGCCGAAAAGTATCATCTGAAAATTTGTTTTTACGAAGACGCGGACTACCCTTCGCGCCTGAAAGCTTGTGCCGATGCGCCTTTGCTGTTTTACATGAAAGGCGATGTAGATTTGGAAGCCGGCAAAATCTTGTCGGTGGTGGGCACGCGAAAAATGACAAGCTACGGGCGTTGCCAAACGGAAGACCTGATTGCAAGCTTGGCGGGCGTTTTTCCCGACTTGCTCATTGTGAGCGGATTGGCCTATGGCGTGGATGTTTGTGCGCACAGAAAGGCCTTGGCTTGCGGGTTGCCCACTTTGGCGGTGGTGGCGCATGGGCTGGACAATGTGTATCCATCGCAGCATCGGGCGGTGGCCAGGGAAATGATTTCGTCGGGTGGCGGCATGCTGAGTGAATTTCCGTCGGGCACGGAGCCGTATCGTTCGAATTTCGTGCAGCGCAACCGCATCGTGGCCGGGCTTTGTGATGCTTGTTTGGTGATTGAATCGCCAGAGAAAGGTGGCTCGCTCATTACGGCGCGCATGGCTCGCGATTACGATCGTGAGGTGTTTGCCTTGCCTGGGCGGCCGGTGGATGCCAACAGCCGTGGATGTAATCTGATTATCAAGCAACAAGTGGCCACCTTGGTGGAATCGGCCGAAGACATTGTCCGGGAAATGAACTGGGACCTACCGAGCGCGAAAGCCGGCGGGGCAAGGAAGGCCGGCGGAAGGGCGGACAGCAGCACCGGCAGCGGAAAATTCAGCAGCGCCGGCAGCGGAAAATTCAGCAGCACCGGCAGCGGAAGTCTGTTTGCCGGGCAGGAATTCTGCACGAGAACCGAACAGGAACCCTGCGCGAGAACTGGGCAGGGACTCAGCTCGGAAGAAGCGACGCTGTTTTCGCTGATGCAGCCCGACAAAAAATACGGAGCGCAAGACCTGCTTGAACTGAGTCTTGCCCAGCATCAGGAGTCTTGCGCTCGCAATATTGGTGAAGTGTTGTCTGTCTTGCTGCTTTTGGAAATGAAGCAAGCGGTCATCAGCCTACCCGGCGGACTTTATCAGCGCCGCCCGGGATTTTGAGGTAGCGCCGCCCGGGGTGTTGAGGTAGCGCCGCGCGGGTATTGAGGGCCGGTCGTTACAACACGATGTTGACAATCTTTTTCGGAACGATGATAATCTTGCGTGCCGGCTTGCCGTCCATCCATTTTTGGGTAGATTCGTGAGCCAGAACCGTCGCTTGAATAGTTTCGTTATCGGCGTCAGCAGGGAATTCCAAAGAGAAACGAGTCTTTCCGTTGAAGGAAATGCTGTACACCACGCTGTCTTCTACCAAATAAGATTCATCGCAAAGCGGCCATTGAGCACCGCAAACAGAACCTTCCTGACCCAGAGCTTGCCAGATTTCTTCGCTGATATGCGGAGCAAAAGGAGCCAACAGTGTCACGAAAGGTTTCAGAATGGCGCGCTTGTTGCAACGTCCCAATTCGTTCAGGCAAATCATGAAAGCACTCACGGCCGTGTTGAACGAGAAGTGTTCGATGTCCCAAGTGAGTTTCTTAATAAGCTTGTGCAAGCTCTTGAGTTCGGCTTTGGTAGCTTCTTCGTCGCTGAAAGTGAAGCTTTCCCCGTGAGCGCAGAGGTTCCACACGCGGCGCAGGAAACGATGCACACCGTCTATACCATTGGTATCCCAAGGCTTAGAGGCTTCGAGCGGACCAAGGAACATTTCGTACAAACGCAAGGTATCGGCACCGAATTTTTCAACCACATTATCGGGATTTACCACGTTGAACATAGACTTGGACATTTTTTCCACAGCCCAACCACAAACGTAGTTTTCACTGCCGTCTTCGAAAATAAATTCGGCCGTGGCATATTCAGGATTCCAGGCGCGGAAAGCGTTCACATCGAGGATATCGTTGCTGACAATGTTTACATCCACGTGAATGGGCGTCACATCGTATTGGTCTTTCTTGCTAAGCGTTACAAAAGTATTGGTGTCTTTGATTCTGTAAACGAAGTTCGAACGACCTTGAATCATGCCTTGGTTAACCAACTTCTTGAAGGGTTCGTCCTCGCAAATGCAACCGAGGTCGAAGAGGAATTTGTTCCAGAAACGGCTATAAATAAGGTGACCCGTAGCGTGCTCTGTACCACCGATATACAAATCCACCTGTCGCCAATATTCGTTGGCTTCCTTAGAAACCAGCGCCTTGTCGTTGTGAGGATCCATGTAGCGCAGATAATAAGCCGACGATCCGGCGAAACCGGGCATGGTGTTCAATTCCAGGGGATAACCTTCGGGCGTCTGCCAATTGATAGCATGACCCAATGGAGGCTCGCCTTGAGCGGTGGGTTTGAAATCGGAAATTTCGGGCAATTCCAAAGGCAATTGGCTTTCGTCCAACATGTAAGGCATTCCGTCCTTGTAATATACGGGGAAAGGTTCGCCCCAATAACGCTGACGAGAGAAGATGGCATCGCGCAAACGGAAGTTCACTTTGACGCGACCCAAATGATGTTCTGACACATATTCTTTTGCCTTGGCAATGGCTTCTTTTACAGTGAGTCCGTTCAGGAAACCGGAATTCATCATGATACCTTCCTTGGCATCGAAACTTTCTTCCGACACATCACAACCCTCGATAAGCGGAATGATGGGCAAGTTGAAATGCTTGGCAAATGCGTAGTCACGGCTATCGTGCGCAGGCACAGCCATAATGGCTCCCGTACCGTAACCGGCCAACACATAATCGCTGATCCAAACGGGAACGGCTTCACCACTCAAAGGATTAATAGCGTAACTTCCTGAGAAAACACCCGTTACACGACGATCGGAAATACGTTCGCGCTCGGTGCGCTTCTTCACTGCGTCCAAGTAAGCATCTACTTCGGCCTTCTGTTCGGGCGTTGTCAAGCTTGCCACCAGCTCGCTTTCGGGCGCCAACACCATGAAGGTAACACCAAACATCGTATCGGCACGGGTGGTGAAGATGGTGAATTCCATGTCGCTGTCTTTCACCTTGAACTGCACTTCGCAACCTTCGCTGCGACCAATCCAGTTGCGTTGGGTTTCCTTCAAAGATTCCGTCCAGTCTATCTTATCGAGTCCGTCCAACAAGCGCTGTGCATAAGCCGAAACGCGCAGACACCATTGACGCATCATCTTCTGTTCTACAGGATAACCGCCACGGATGGACAAACCTTCGCTCACTTCGTCGTTGGCCAAAACGGTACCCAACTTAGGACACCAGTTCACCATGGTATCGCCCAGATAAGCCAGACGATAATTCATCAAGGTTTGTTGTTGTTCTTCTTGAGAGAAGGCCTTCCATTGAGCAGCCGTGAAAGTCAGTTCCTCGCTGCAAGCAGCTTGCAAACCTTCGCTTCCCTTTTCTTCGAAACGAGCCACCAAATCGCTGATGGGACAAGCTTTTTCGAGCGATTTATCGTAATAATGATTGAACATTTGGATAAATGCCCACTGCGTCCACTTGTAATATTCAGGTTCACAGGTACGTACTTCGCGGTCCCAATCGTAGCAGAATCCGATCTTGTCGAGTTGCTCGCGATAACGGGCAATATTCTTGGCCGTGGTCACCGCAGGATGCTGACCCGTCTGGATAGCATATTGTTCGGCAGGCAAACCGTATGAGTCGTAACCCATGGGATGCAACACATTATATCCTTGCAAACGTTTGAAACGAGAGAAAATATCAGAGGCAATGTAACCCAGCGGATGACCCACATGCAAACCGGCTCCCGAAGGATAAGGAAACATATCGAGAACATAATATTTTGGTTTACTGCTGTCCTCCTTCACACGATAGGTGCCGCGCTTGATCCACTCGGCTTGCCATTTTTGTTCAATAGCTTTAAAATTATACTCCATGATGTGCTATGTAATAACTTTTAATGTTTTAATGTTCTGATAACTTTACCCACGTTGATAAAGTGGTCGGCAATACGTTCGGCATTCGACGACAATGACAGGTACTGAGCACCGGCTTCCGAACCGCAAACACCCATATTCAGACGCTTGATGTGGCTGTCTTCCATGGCATCGGTAAGTTCGTCGATCTTTTCTTCCAAAGCATTTGCTTCGCCCAAGGCTTCGAAATCGATATTGCTGTAGGCCAACATGACCTTTTCGTACAATTGGTTGATCAATTCGCGGATCTTTTCCACTTCTTCAACGGCATCGTCAGAAAATTTCATATTCGTATCGCGCATGGTCTGAGCATATTCCACGATATTTTCGGCGTAGTCACCGATACGTTCCAAGTCGCGAATGGTGCGATAGGTAGAAGCCAGATAAATATGGTCGGATTCCGAAAGTGGCAGTTCTGACAAGCGAACCACAAAGTTGATAAGTTTCTTGTTGATGAAGTTCAATTGGCGTTCGTCGTGACGGAATTTCTCTTCCTTGGCAAAATCGAGTTTGCAGATAATATCCAAAGCGCGGTTGAAGTTCTTGTTGGCAATGGCAGCCATATTGATGATTTCCATCTTGGTCTGTTCAACAGCAATAGGAGGCGTTGACAACATGTTGTCGTCGATATAATGCAAGCGCAAAACTTCGGTATCGTTTTCTTCGAATTTGTCGGGCAAGATAGCAGTAACCAAACGCACCAGTGCACCAGTCAAAGGCAATACAATCAGCACGGTAATTACATTGAAAATGGTGTGGAACATAGCCAACTGGATTTGCGGAGCACCGGGGAACATCCATTCAAAGATAGAACCATAAGTGAGCGAACCTCCCGTGAACATAGACATGAACATGCCGGCAATCAAGAAGATTATCACACCGCTTATATTGAAAAACAAGTGGATCAAAGCAGCACGCTTGGCATTACGTCCGCTGGCCATACAAGCCATCAAGGCAGACACACAGGTACCGATATTGGAACCCATGGAAATATAAATACCTTGTTCGAGGTTGACCAAACCCGTCACCACCATGGTAAGAGCAATAGAAGTCATTACCGAAGAACTCTGTATAAGCGCAGTGAGCAAAGCACCCATCAGCACCAATACAATCGGGTTCTGGAAGCTTGACAAGAAAACCTTTACAGAATCCAATTGTGAAAACTCCTTCATCGCTCCGCTCATCATGGCCAAACCGACGAAAAGCATACCAAAACCTGTTAGGACACCACCTATTTTCTTGGCCATATCTTGCTTGGCAAAAAGCGAAATAAAGGCTCCTATACCGGTCAATGTCGAAAACATCAAAGAGGTAGAAATGGCACTCTTTCCAGACATACCCAAAGCCACGATCTGGGCCGTCACCGTGGTACCGATGTTAGCACCATAAATAACGGTAGCAGCCTGTGCCAAAGAGAGAATACCGGCGTTCACAAAACCGATAACCATCACAGTCACAGCACTTGAGCTTTGGATAGCAGCCGTTCCCACCGTACCGATACCCACGCCCAACCAACGATTGCTGGAAGCTTTGGAGAACAATGACTTCAACTTGTTTGAACCTGCCGATTCCAGGCTATTACTCAACATCTGACATGCAATCAGAAAAACACCCACACCTGCAATCAAAGTCAGGATAGAAGAAATAATGGCAACACTTGTCATACTTTATCCATTTAATTTTGAAGAAAAAACGCGCGAATTTACGAAAAAAGCTTGATTATTCGGCTTCAACTTTCACTATTTTGTATAGAGAATCGGAAGCTCTTACTTTTTGAGGCAATGGAATAGAAATCCTGTCGCCTTTTTTGGCCACTTCCACCGATTTATCGTCGAGACGGATTTCAGAAACGATAGCTTCGATAACACCGGTGGTAGGCCCGGTCACCAGTATCTCATCGCCCACGCGAAGGTCGAAGCTTTCCAGCTGAAATTCGGCCACGCCCAAACGAGAGAAATAATTGGTTCCCTTGCCGATACGTACTTTTCGAGTCGTGGCCGAAGAACCATAACGATGCGACCACTCGCCCAAACGTTGTCCCAAATAATAGCCGTTCCAGAAACCACGGTTGAAGACACGCGCCAGACGTTCGTCCCAAGCAGCAATCTTTTCGGCCATGGCATCTTCGTTTTCCTTGGAGAATTCTCCTTGACGATAGGCATCGATGGCTTGGCGATAACAATTGGCCACCGTATAGACATATTCCGGACCGCGGGCACGCCCTTCAATCTTGAAAACGCTGACACCGGCGTCTATCATCTTGTTGATGAAATGAATGGTTTTCAAATCCTTAGGCGAAAGAATATATTGATTATCTACCGTCAGTTCAATGTCGCTGCCGGTTTCTATGTCCTTCACGCTGTAGGCTCGACGACAGACTTGCATACAGGCACCGCGGTTGGCCGAAGCGTTCATTTCGTGCAGACTCATGTAGCATTTTCCGGAAATCGACACACAAAGCGCTCCATGACAAAACATTTCTATGCGAACCAGATCGCCTTTCGGTCCACGAATATCTTGGGCTTGAATCTGTCGGGAAATCTCGGCCACCTGATCGAGGTTCAACTCGCGGGCCAACACCACCACATCGGCAAACTGGGCGTAAAACTTCAGGGCCTCTACGTTGGAAATATTCAACTGGGTTGACAAATGCACTTCCATGCCGCGCGAGAATGCATATTGCATGGCGGCCACATCGCAGGCGATAATGGCAGAAATCTTGGCTTGCACGGCGGCATCGATAATGTTTCTCATGGTAGGCAAATCACCGTCGTAGAGCACGGTATTCACTGTCAGATAACACTTTACGTCTTTCTCGTGACAAAGCGCCGCAATCTGTTTAAGGTCTTCAATGGTAAAATTGGCCGAAGAATGCGAACGCATATTCAAGGCTTCCACGCCAAAATAAACGGAATCGGTTCCTGCCTGAAAAGCTGCCTGCAAAGACTCATACGAGCCTACGGGCGACATGATTTCCAATGTTTTCATTCTGCTGCAATTTGAATACAATGTACATCGTCGAAGACCACGCCATTGAAGGCATCCTGACGGCGCTGAATATCTTGCGCCTGCACACTGATGTTTTTGAAAGTAATGTCCGACACTTCGTATTGTTCGTCGTTACGACTGAGACGGATAAACTGTTTACACTTGATAGACAAATCTTTGAGTGTCACGTTGCGGCAATAGGTTTTGGGAATGTCGGGACGCGACTTCAAATCGAAGAACTGTTTCCAGGCCGAAGCTTCGAACAATCGATTGCAATGACCGGAAATATTCTCTATGGTGAGAAACTCGTAAATCTGCGGTGTATCGGGACGCATTTTAAACAAAACCAAATGCGAGGCGCCATCCAAACGGCAATTGCGCATGAGCACGTTACGCACGTGGATTGATTCGCTGCCACAGGTGAGCGCGCTGCCCGTGGTATGGTCGAAATGACAATCTTCAATGAGAATCTGCTTGCAAGGTCCGTTGGTAGAATCTTGGTCGGCATAAGGGCCTTTACCGCCTTTCAGACAGACAGCGTCGTCGTTCACGGTGATGCGGCAATTCTTCACCAAAACATTTTGGCAAGCATCCAAATCTATACCGTCGGCACTGGCGGAACGAATGGGCTCGATGGGCGAGAAAATGCGCAAACCTATCATCTGCAGAAATTCGCTCTTGTAGCAATGACAAGTCCAGAAAGGAGAATTCTGCATGGCTACGCCCGAGAACTGAATGTTTTTCGAATAAGCCACGTGCACCAAGCGCGGACGCATTTCGTCTTTGTTGGTACATTTCGGGTTCCACTGACGACGCAGACGGAAGGCTCTCCAATAATCGCTGCCGTTTCCATCGATGGTGCCTTCGCCGCTGATGGTGAATCCGTCCAGTCCGATGACATTGATGAGCGCGGGGAAATACTTGCAAACTTCGCCTTCGATACGCGTCATGGTAAGGGGAAAATCGAAAATGCTTTCGCTACCCAGCAACACAGCGCCTTTGGCCAAATACAGATGAGTTCCTTGCTTGAAATAAAGCGCACCGCTTTTGTAAATACCTTCGGGAATATACACCACGCCTCCGGTTTCGGCCGCTTTGTCTATCACTGACTGAATGAGTTCTGTCTGCACTTTTTCCGTACTGCTTTCTGCACCGAATTTACCGATATGGTACACTTGTCCCAGTTCTGACAATGCAGGGATTTCTGCCTTCAAAAACCATTTGTCAATGGGCGTTCCGTCGGGAAAAACATTCTTGCTTTTGGCTTGAAGCGTGCATAATACGCAAACTGAAAACAGCAATGTTAATAAAGTTCTCTTCATATCTTAAAAAATGTGATCCATGATGGCAAACAAATCTTCCAAGGTTTCGGCACGAAGCATGGCAATGCGGGTTTCGCGGAAATTAGGAATTCCCTTGAACAGAGGCGTTGCCGCCAAATGACGACGAATATGCATGATGCCGCTTTTTTCGGCACTGGCTTCAGAGAATTTTTCCGCTCGCTGTTCCTTGATCATTTCGACGCCCTGCAAAACTTGTTCCTTGAGTACTTCCAACTTCCACTGATTGCTTTCATCCCAAAGTTCGCCGGTTTCTATGTAATGCTTCACTTCCTTGAAAATCCAAGGCCGGCCGAAACTTGCCCGGCCAATCATCACCGCATCCACACCCGTTTCCTCAAAGCGCTGACGACAAATTTCGGGCGAGGTGATGTCGCCATTTCCGATGATGGGAATGTGCATGCGCGGGTTGTTCTTGACAGCTGCAATCAGGCTCCAGTCGGCCTCGCCGGTGTACATTTGCGAACGCGTGCGTCCGTGGATGGTGAGCGCCGCGATGCCCTGGTCTTGCAGCGCTTCGGCAATATCGACGATGTTACGATTTTCCATGTCCCAACCTAAGCGGGTCTTCACCGTCACGGGCACTTTCACGGCATCGACCACGGCGCGGGTAATGTCCAGCATGCGGGGAATATCTTTGAGCAAACCCGCGCCGGCGCCCTTTCCGGCAACCTTCTTCACCGGGCAACCGAAATTAATGTCGATGATATCAGGATGAGCTTGCTCGCACATCTGAGCAGCCTCGGCCATGGTCTGCGGATCTTTGCCATAAATCTGAATGGCCACCGGACGTTCCTGGTCGGACACCTGCAACTTACGCATGGTGCTGTTGACATTTCGCACCAAAGCATCGGACGAAACAAACTCCGTATAGACCATATCTGCGCCGAAGCGCTTGCACATCAAGCGGAAAGACGGGTCGGTAACGTCTTCCATCGGTGCCAGAAACACCGCGCGCTGCGGAAACTCAATGTTGGCTATCTTCATTTCAATCCGTATTCTTTGCGCAACTTGGCGCTGTTCAAAATTTCCAAGGCTTTTTGCAAGGCTTCGTTTTCGGGAGCCATCACCTGATAATAGGCGGCCGTTTTGTAGAGATCGCGCGCCATATATGCCTTGGTCTGCAACTTCAAGACCGTCTTATCGGAATTTCTGTCTTCGTCCTTGATCTTCACCTTCTCGGCTTCGGCCATGGCCATCATGTCGGCAATCATTTCGTCAGAAACCTCGTATTTATCGATAAAATCTTCGGCTTGGGGATATTTTGTCTTCAAGTCGGAACGATGATCATCCACATAAGAAAGTGTAAAACGATTCAAGATGCCCCTGTTCACCAACAATCGATGAAGCGGCGTGAAACGCGTCGTATCCATCGGCACAAACACATCGGGCATGATACCGCCACCGCCATACACGGCGCGACCTTTCACCAAAGTGCTATACTTCAGAGAATCGGGGAAATGTATGCTGTCGGCCGAAATCATTTCGCCGCGGTTGTAACGGTCTATCAAATCTTTGCCGTATGCCTCCTCGCCTCCGTCATATGGTTTCTGGATGCAACGTCCGCTGGGTGTGTGATAACGCGAAACCGTCAGTTTGATAACGGTGCCGTCGCTCAAGGGGAGCATACGCTGCACCAAGCCTTTGCCAAAACTACGACGTCCCACGATGAGTCCGCGGTCCCAATCTTGCACCGCACCCGACACGATTTCGCTCGAAGAGGCCGAAAATTCATCGATTAAAACGACCAAATTGCCTTCTTCGAAATCACCTTTATCGCTGGCCATCGCTTCCTGACGCGGGCTGTGCAAACCTTCTGTGTAAACGATGCAGCTTCCTTTACCGAGAAATTCGTCTGCCAAAGAAATAGCTGTTGACATATATCCGCCACCGTTCGACTGCAAATCCAAAATAAGTTGCTTCATGCCTTGTGCCTGCAGTTCTTTGAAAGCTTCGTGATATTCGTCCATAGTGGTGGCTCCGAAGCGGCTTATCTTGATGTAACCTATATTGCGGCTCAGCATGAATGCAGCATCGAGGCTGTACATGGGAATCTTGTCGCGCACAATGGTAAAGTCTATCAATTCCTTTTGGTTACGGCGTTTGACGCTCACTTCCACCTCGGTTCCCTTGGGTCCTTTCAAACGCTTCATCACTTCCTTGCTCGACATTTTGACGCCGGCAATATTTTCGCCATTCACCTTCATGATGCGGTCTCCGGCTTGCAGACCCACTTTTTCGGAAGGGCCGCCCACAATGACTTCCACGATGAAAAGCGTGTCGTTCATCATGTTGAAAGAAATACCTATGCCATCGAAGCCGCCTTGCAAAGGTTCGTTCATTTCGGCCACTTCTTCGGCCGTCATATAGTCGGAATGCGGGTCGAGTTCTTTGATCATCGCATCGATGGCCTCATCGACCATCTGCTTGTTATCTACCGAATCGACGTACATTTCGGAAAGCAAGTACAAAGTAGTGTACAATTTGCTCACGTGTTTATTGAGTTCCGGCTCCACGCGAGCTTGCATGTTCAACGAAAGCAGTACACAAAGGGCGAGAAGAATCTTTTTCATCGTATTGAATTGTAAGGTTTTATCTTTTAATCTGCGACAACACAGCCTGAGGCAGAAAAGCCGATACATCGGCACCATGATGCAACAACTCGCGCACCACCGACGATTGCAGCGATTCCAACTCCGGACGCGCATACAGCAAACAGGTTTCCACCGAAGGATCAGAGATTTGGGCATTCACCGCGGCCATGGTTCTTTCGTATTCGAAATCAACCACGGAACGCACCCCTTTCAAAAAACAATCGGCTTGCAATTGGCGAGCCAAATCTACCATCAAACCTTGCCAAAGCATCACTTCCACACGCGGTTGGTCGGCATAACACGAGCTAATCTGCTGCAGGCGTTCCTCTGCACTGAACATGGTTTTCTTATCGGGATTGACACCAATGGCAATCACCACTTTATCGAAAAGTTGCAAACCGCGTTGCACGATATCGGCATGCCCAAGCGTGAATGGGTCGAAACTACCGGGGAAAATAGCTGTCTTCATAAAATATCTTCTTCCACCACAAGGTTTTCAATCATAAAGTTCTGACGCTCCGAAGTATTCTTTCCCATGTAGAATTCCAACAACTCGCTCACGGCATCTTCTTTGCGCAGCTTCACTTGGTCCAAACGAATGTCCTTGCCGATAAAAGCCTTGAATTCATCGGGAGAAATTTCGCCCAAACCTTTGAATCGGGTAATTTCTGGATTCGCTCCCAGAGCAGCGATGGCTTCCAAGCGTTCTTCCTCGGTATAGCAATAACGGGTTTCTTTCTTGTTGCGCACGCGGAAAAGCGGCGTTTGCAAGATGTACACGTGTCCCTTTTTGATAAGATCGGGGAAAAATTGCAAGAAGAAAGTGAGCATGAGCAGTCGGATGTGCATACCGTCCACATCGGCATCGGTGGCGATAATAACCTTGTTGTAGCGCAAATCGTCCAAGCTGTTTTCGATGTTCAAAGCTGCCTGAAGCAGGTTGAATTCCTCGTTTTCGTACACCACCTTTTTGGTTTTGCCAAAGGTATTCAGCGGCTTACCGCGCAGGGAGAACACTGCCTGATAATTCACGTCGCGACTCTTGGTGATGGAGCCGCTGGCCGAGTCGCCCTCGGTGATGAAAATGCAAGTGTCTTCCAGGTTTTTGCCGCGGGCATCGGTAAAGTGGAAACGGCAATCGCGCAATTTTCGGTTGTTCAGATTGGCTTTCTTGGCCACTTCGCGCGACTTCTTCGTTACCACGTCTATTTCCTTGCGTTCCTTTTCAGAATCGTTGATTTTCTTGAGCATGATTTCGGCAATCTCGGTGTTCTTGTACATGAAATTGTCGAGGTCTTTTTTCAGAAAATCGTTGATAAACTTGTTGATGGTAGGGCCGTCTTTGGAAACATCTTTCGAGCCGAGCTTGGTTTTGGTCTGCGATTCGAAAATAGGTTCTTCCACCTTGATGCTCACGGCCGAAACCATCCCCATACGGATGTCGGCATAATCGTGGTTCTTGGCGAAAAAATCCTTGATGATGCGCGAAACAGCTTCGCGAAAAACGGTTTGATGCGTACCGCCCATGGTAGTGTGCTGGCCGTTCACGAAAGAATAACATTCCTCCCCGTATTGGTTGGTATGCGTAAAAGCCACTTCAATATCGTCGCCTTTCAGGTGGATAATGGGATACAGAGGCGCCGCCGTCATCTTATCGTTGAGCAAGTCTTCCAGACCATTTTTCGAAGAAAATTTCTTTCCATTGAAAATGATGGTGAGACCCGTATTCAGATAAGCATAATTCTTCAACATCGATTCCACGAATGCCTCGTCGTAGGCATAATTGACAAAGAGCGTGTTATCGGGCAAGAATTCCACCAAAGTGCCATTAGGCTCGGTACAAGGCTCCACGGGCGACTCCTTGAGCAACATTCCTTTTTCGAACTCGGCCACGCAAGTCTCGTTTTCGCGAAAACTCTGAATGCGAAAATACGACGAAAGCGCGTTCACTGCCTTGATACCCACACCGTTCAAACCCACCGACTTATGGAAAGTCTTGCTATCGTACTTGGCTCCGGTGTTCATCTTGGACGAAGCGGCCACCAATTTCGACAAAGGAATACCGCGTCCGAAGTCGCGCACCGAAACGTAACCTTCCTTGATATCAACTTTGATAACCTTTCCGCAACCCATCATGAATTCGTCGATACTGTTGTCAATGACTTCTTTCAACAGCACATACACACCATCTTCGGCCTGAGAACCATCGCCTAAGCGTCCGATATACATACCGGGACGCAAACGGATATGTTCGTGCCAACTAAGCGTCTTGATACTATCGTCGTCGTAAGCCACAGATTGTTCTTGCAAAAGATTATCGTCCAATTGCTCCATAAGTCTTTGTTTTTTCGTCGTGAAATGGGTTTAAAATACTCGGCTTCAAAGGTAACAATAATTTGGCAGAATTTTGTTTTGAAACTCGCTTATATTACTTTTGCAAACCATAAAAATTCAAAAAAAGACCATGACAATGCTCAACGAAATCATTTGGAATGTTGACCCTGCCCTATTTACCATTTTCGGCAAGGAAATCCGTTGGTACGGACTGTTTTTTGCCATCGCATTTTTCTTAGGATTGCTGATGACGGGCAAGGCTTTCAAGGAAGAAAAAGTACCCGACAGCTGGACCGACTCGCTGTTTGTCTATATCATCATCGCTACGGCCGTGGGCGCCCGACTGGGTCACTGCCTGTTCTACGCTTGGGATTATTATTCTCAGCATCCCATTGAAATTCTGAAGATTTGGGAAGGTGGATTGGCTTCGCACGGTGGCGGCATCGGCATTATCTTGGCGGTTTGGATTTACAGCAAACGCGTCACCAAACGCTCCATGTGCTGGACTTTCGACCGACTCACCTTCTCGGTGGCGCTGGCCGGTTTCTTCATCCGCATGGGCAATTTGATGAACCACGAAATCTTCGGACATGTCACCGACCTTCCCTGGGGTTTCCGTTTCATCACCAACTGGTACGCTGTCAAGCAAATGGGTCTCGAACCGATTTACACCGAGCCTTCGCATCCCACGCAGATTTACGAAGCGCTTTGTTATCTTGTCATTTTCGTCGTGCTGTATCGTCTGTATTTCAAGAGCGAAATCAAACATCGTGAAGGTTTTCTCTTCGGGCTGTTCATGACTTGTATTTTTACCGCACGTTTCTTCATCGAATTTATCAAGAACGACCAGGAAGCCTTCGAAGCCGGCATGTTGCTGAACATGGGCCAGATTTTGAGTATTCCTTTCGTTCTCATCGGTATTTTCTTCATGATTCGCGCCTTCAAACGCGCACCGGTTCACTACGAATTGGCCACGCAACCGCATCAAAGCAAGCCCAAACATTCCGACAAGGATTTCTCGAGCAATGTCAAATCGAAACACTGAGCCGCGTCTATGAAACTTTGCCGATTGCTTCCCTTGCTCGCCTTATGTCTGCTTTTTTCTTGTCAACAAGAGGAAGAGCGCTATCGTGTGCCTCGTTTCCGCGATCAAATCGACATTGACATTGTGCGTTACGACCGTGAATTTTTCGAAAACGTAAACATTGCCGACTCTGCTTTTTGGTATCTATACTGCGAAAACATCATGCAATTTGGCACGGTGGGCGAAAAGGAAACGCAATGTTATCTGGAGCTTTTCCATGGCGACTCGGATGTATGCAGAACCTACTGGAAAGCGCAAACAATCTTCGATGAAAACGAGAAATTAGAGGCCGATTTGAGCGAAGCTTTCTTCCGTTTGAAGCATTTTGTACCCGATATTCCTCTGCCAAATGTTTCCATGCATATCTCCGGTTTCGGGCAATCTGTGGTGTCGGCGCCGGGCATTCTTTCTGCCGGCATCGACAAATATTTGGGCTCGGATTATCCCATCTACAAGGAACTTTTCTACGAATACCAGCTGAGCCGTATGATTCCTGAGCAACTGGCTGCCGACTATCTGAATGGTTGGCTGCGTTCCGAATTCACGCATGAATCTTTGATGGAAGACGTCCGCCTGCTCGATTATCTGGTGTACGAAGGAAAAATCTTGTTTCTCTTGGAAAAAATCTTCCCAAAAATGCCTTTCGAATATTTGGCAGCCTGGAATAGAGGGAATTATGTTTGGTGTGTGCAGAATGAGGCGCCCATGTGGGAGCGCATTCAATACTACGAGCATCTTTACAGTCGCGACCCTTTGGTGCTGCAGAAATACATTGGCGACGGCCCAAGTACGGTTTATTTCACCGAAGATTCGCCCGCGCGCGCTGCCATTTGGATTGGCTACCGCATCGTTTGCGACTTCATGCAGCGTCACCCCGACATGGAAATCTTGCCCATGATGATGGAAGTCCGCGCCGACAGCATCCTCCGAGAATCGCTTTACCGCCCCAACTGATACTCTGACAGCGCAAGTGGCGAGGCGAAGGGAGCGTACTTCGGGTACGTGACCGAGCCGAGCAGCGCAGTCGGCGCTGCAGTTCGCCATTATCGGTATAATTGCCAAAAACGGTTGGTAAAACCTTTGTAAGTAATTAAAATACAAACAAATAAGATAACTTTGATGAAAACGTTTTCATCAAAGTTATTTTTTTTATGGCAAAAAGTCGACGAGAAAGATGTCCACAATGTGG
>JAFUIP010000024.1 GCA_017468435.1 Bacteroidales bacterium | reverse complement strand
CCTTTACCCGCGATGGCTACACCTTTGCTGGTTGGAACACTGCTGCCGATGGCAACGGTACAAGATATGCAGACAAACAAGAAATAACCTTGGGGCAAGATATAACACTGTATGCGCAGTGGCAAGTTGTTTCCGGTACTGAAAATGGCTACGCCTACGTGGATCTTGGTTTGCCAAGCGGTGCCAAATGGGCCACATACAACGTAGGTGCTGATTCTCCCTACGAGTTCGGCGATTATTTCGCTTGGGGAGAAACTGAGCCGAAAGACAACTACGATTGGAGTACATATAAATATTGCAATGGTTCAAATACTTCATTAACCAAATACAACACCATCAGTAGTTACGGTACGGTAGATAACAAAACTGTCCTCGAACTCTCCGACGATGCCGCCCGAGCCAATTGGGGCGGCAGTTGGCGTATGCCCACCAAAGCGGAGCAAGACGAATTAAGAAACAACTGCACCTGGACTGGGTCCACCCAAAATGGAGTAAAGGGTTACAAGGTAACCAGCAAAACCAACGGAAACAGCATATTCCTGCCGGCGGACGGTTCAGTCTACGATGTCGGTTCCTGTTCCTACGGCTACTATTGGTCGAGCTCGCTCTACGAGAGCCTTCCGTACGTCGCGCACCTCTTGGTCTTCGAACCGGCCAGTGTGGACTGGGTCGCCCAACGCTACTTCGGTCTCATGGTTCGCGCAGTCTATGGAGATGATTCAGCGGCTCAAACATTCACCATTTCTTTCAACGCCAATGGCGGTACGGGAACCATGGCTGCACAAACTTTTGAAGCCGGCGTTTCGCAAGCAATTACGGCCAACACTTTCACCCGCTCTGGCTATGTCTTCACCGGCTGGAATACAAATGCCGACGGCAGCGGTACTGCTTATACAGATAAGCAGTCGATAACCTTGTCGCAAAATATTACGCTCTATGCGCAGTGGGAATCTGCGGGTGGCTCTGGTGGAGGAAGTTCTATTTCTGGCACAGAAAACGGCCACGACTATGTAGATCTCGGCTTGCCCAGCGGTATCAAATGGGCTACCTGCAACGTGGGCGCTACCTCTCCCGAAGGTTACGGCGATTACTTTGCTTGGGGCGAAACGAGCCCGAAAGACAACTACAGTTGGAGTACATATAAATATTGTAATGGTTCAGAAACAACCCTTACCAAGTACAACACCCACAGCAACTATTATGGTACGATAGATAACAAAACCACCCTCGACCTCATCGACGATGCCGCCCGCGCCAATTGGGGCGGCAGTTGGCGAATGCCCACCAAAGCAGAGCAAGACGAACTACAAGATAACTGCATCTGGACTTGGACCACTCAAAACGGAGTAAATGGATACAAAGTAACCAGCAAAACCAACGGCAACAGCATATTCTTGCCGGCGGCCGGCAACCGCAATGGTACTTCAGTCAACAATGTCGGTTCCGTCGGCCACTGTTGGTCGGGTTCACTCTGCGAGAGCAGTCCGGACAGCGCGTACGGCTTGCACTTCAATTCGGGCCTTGTGGGTTGGAACTACAACTATCGCTACTACGGTCGCACCGTTCGCGCAGTCTGCCCGTAGCCCGCGCGAGGCCGAAAGGCGGAGCGCAGGGCGTTTTGCCGGAATTTATCCAAACCATTAGGGTTTCCTAATCGACAAAAACTGCACCAATTTGGTGCAGTTTTTTTATACTGATGTAATTGGGAAGTTCTTTGTTCGTTCAGGAAAAATGCCTTACTTTTGCTTTTCATAAAAATTGGAGCTCGCACACAAACCACATGCACAGAATAATATAGTCTAAAGTGATATTTTGGAATTAATAGTAAATCTAATCGAATCAACAAAACCAATGACAATGGAAAACTCAAAACCTAAGGCGCATAGTAATGCGCAATCTCTATCGGTGCATCTAAACGAATCCGATGCATCGCCAATCATCATGTACATAAGCGAGGACAACACTATTTCGCTTGATGTGAAACTTGAAAATGATACCGTGTGGCTTTCACAAGCGCAGATGGCATTGCTTTTTGGAAGAAACAGAACAGTTATTGCACGACACATTAGCAACTGTTTCAATGAAGGAGAACTTGACAAAAATATCACATGTGCAAAATTTGCACATATGGGTGTAGATGGTGACCAAAAATATGAAACAACGATGTACAACCTTGATGTTATTATCTCAGTTGGATATCGTGTAAAATCAATCAATGGAACCCGATTCCGTCAGTGGGCAAACCGCGTGCTCAAAGATTATATTGTAAAAGGCTATGCAATAAACGAAAAAATCAAAATTGAGCATTACAACGAGCTGAAAGAAGTGGTTCGTCTGCTGTCGCACACCGTTCGTTCGCAAGCGCAACTTAGCGATGATCAATCGAAAGGTCTATTCTCCGTCGTAAGTGATTATGTGTATGCGCTCGATACACTCGATCGATATGACTATCAGCAGCTTACAATAGATAATACTACCAGTAAGGAACGTTTCCGCGCGACATACGAGAATGCTATGTCGGCCATTATGAGTCTGAAGGAAAAATTTGGCGAAAGCATGCTCTTTGCCAATGAAAAGGATGATTCATTCAAGAGCTCCATAGGCCAGATTTACCAGACTTTTGATGGTGTGGATTTGTATCCGAGTGTAGAGGAAAAGGCGGCTATGCTTCTCTATCTTGTTACCAAAAATCATTCGTTCAGTGATGGTAACAAGCGTATTGCCGCCATGCTGTTTTTGTGGTTTATGGAAGGAAATGGCATTTTGTATCGTCAAGATGGAAGCAAGCGCATTGCTGACAACACCTTGGTGGCTTTGACTTTGATGATTGCTGAAAGTCGTACCGAAGAAAAAGATATTATTTTAAAAGTGATTGTAAATCTGATTAATCAACAAAACCAATGACAATGGAAGGTCCTCAACTCAACGCACACAACAAGGCGGAATATCCGCCCATGCATACGGCAGAACACATTCTGAATCAGACCATGGTGAGAATGTTCGGCTGTCCGCGCTCGAAAAATGCGCACATCGAACGCAAGAAAAGCAAATGCGATTATCTTTTGGAAACGGCTCCTACGCCGGAGCAAGTGGCCGAAATTGAATCCCGCGTGAACGAGGTGATTGCCGCCGACCTACCGGTGAGCATTGACTTCGTGACGCACGAAGAAGCTGCCAAAATAGTGGATATGAGCAAGTTGCCAGAAGATGTGTCGCAGACTTTGCGCATTGTCCGCATAGGCGATTACGATGCTTGTGCCTGCGTGGGCGCTCATGTGGAAAGCACCGGCGAAATTGGCCAATTTGTCATTATTTCTTCCGATTGGGAAGAGGGTCGTTGGCGCGTTCGTTTTAAACTGAAAGAAGCCTCCAAATGACAACTTTTGAATTGATTCTCACTGCAATAGCTCTCGCTATGGATTGCTTTGCCGTGTCGCTGGTCTGTGGCATGGTGATGAAGCGCGTGCAGTTTTGGCCCATGATGCGCATTGCTTTCTTTTTCGGCCTTTTCCAGGCTATGATGCCTTGTATCGGCTGGTTTTGCGGCACACAGTTCTATCATCTGATAAGCAAGGTGGATCATTGGATTGCTTTCGGCATTCTGGCTTTTCTCGGCGTCAGAATGATCATAGACGAACTAAGTCCCGGCCAGGACGATCACAGCCATGTCAATCCCTATCGTTTGAAGATGGTGCTGACCATGGCGGTGGCCACCAGTATAGATGCTTTGGCCGTAGGTCTCTCGTTTTCCATGGTGAAGGTGGATCTCTGGCAAAGCGTATTGGCCATAGGCATTGCCTCTTTCGCCTTGTCTTGGATAGGAATGCTCCTCTCGGTGTTCGTGGGTAAAAAATTGAATTTAAAAGCCGAATTGTTCGGAGGTATTATATTGATAATTATTGGATTAAGAATTTTGATAGAACATCTTAGCGCTTGAATATGATTATGGAAGACGAAGCATTGATTAAAGCCTATTTGCAACAATATGAGCAAAAATTGGAAGAAGCTTTGACGGCCGTTTGCCGCGAAGCGAAAGCATTGCCGCAGGAAGGTCCCTTGCCTTATACGGAAGATCTTGTTGATAAGTGGAAGGAAATTGCTCCGGAATACATGGCCGATGCGGTGCCTCAAATTGCTGAATATCCGGAAGTTTCTGTGGCTTGGGCCGCTTATTTGGGCATGGCATGGGCCAATGTCTGGCATTCGGACTGGAAGCATGGAAAAAAACGGGAATACAAAAGTTTCTACGGCCCTCGTGCCTTTGACGATATGGACGAACATATTCTTTTCGAAGAATTGGGCCTGCAAAAGGGTAGTGAGGCTCACCACTTTATCGAGTCGCTCATTTTGAAGTTATCTTCGCTTGCCGTCACCTTGATTCGTCGTGAGCAAATAGAGCCTCAGTCTGTTTTGGCTTTCCATGTGTTTGCCCGCAGCACCAAGGTGATGTTCCTTATCGGGGCGGCTTTGCGATTGACGCAGCTTGGTTATTCCATGCAGAAAGCGTAATGCTTTGTGATAATGGGGCGCTGCAAAGCGGCCATCGCTTGCGAGCTCGGTCATTTACGAAAGTAAACTCCCTTCGCTCTCGGCTCGGCCACTTCACAGCGCCCTCATTCTGACAAAGCATTGTTTCAGGTATAATTGCCAAAAACGGTTGGTAAAACCTTTGTAAGTAATTAAAATACAAACAAATAAGATAACTTTGATGAAAACGTTTTCATCAAAGTTATTTTTTTTATGGCAAAAAGTCGACGAGAAAGATGTCCACAATGTG
>JAFUIP010000006.1 GCA_017468435.1 Bacteroidales bacterium | reverse complement strand
TAAGTATATACGCTACTACAATAATGATAGAATCAAACTGAGGCTAAAAGGAAAGAGCCCGGTGCAATACCGAGCTCTGTTCCAATCTAAGTCAGCCTCTTAATAATGTTAAACCGTCCAACTTTTGGGGGTCACATCACTCCCGAAAGAGGGAGTTTTTTTATTGCTAATTTTTAATAAAATTGCAACATACTATGTTGTTCAAATGAAAAAAAATGCAATATCTTTGTCGGTAAGTAAGTTTGACTACTGATAGAACTATTTTTATCACAAACCAATAATTATTAGCTTATGAAGAAAGTTTTAATCTCGCTGTTGGCTTTGACCGCATCAGTTGTTGCGTTTGCGCAAAACAATGGTACTCAAATTGAAGTGAACCAGTATGGTCAGCAGGTGGTTTCTGTGCCTGTTCATCCTACTTTGCAGGATGGTATCTTGGTATTCCAGAGCAAGGATGCCAATTATAAAATGTGGTTTGACGTGCGTATCCAAGGTGATGCTGCTGCCTTTTTCGGTTATGACAAGAACTTGACCCAAATCGGTAACGGTATGAGCTTGCGTCGTACTCGTTTTGCTGTGAAGACTCAGATCGACAAGAACTGGTATGGTGAATTCGATACCGACTGGACCAGCGGTACGCCCGAAATCAAGGACGCTATCTTGGAATACACCGGTGTTGAAAACTTGTCTATCAAGCTCGGTAACTTCAAGGAAAACTTCTCTATCCAGCGTAACACCACTTCTCGTCACCTCCAGTTTATGGAACGTGCCATGGTTACTTACTTGGCTCCTTCTCGTCATCTTGGTGTGAATGTGAAGTACGATCTGCCCGCATGGTGGTTCAGCGCAGGTGTTTTCGGTCCTGAATTGGAAGGTACTGAAGCTCAGACTTCTTTCGAAGATGGTAACAAGGATTATGGTTTGAGCGAAGGTTTGTCATACACCGGTAAGATTGTTTGGCGTCCGCTCCATAAGATGACCAATGCTTCTTTGCACGTAGGTGCTGCCGTTTCTTATCGTGAACCCAAATTGACTACCGGCGAAGGTTACAACGTGGTTCGTTATAGCACGCGTAACTCTACCAGCATCAACCGTAAGAAATATCTCGATACCGATGCTATGAAATATCTCGATCATGAATTGGCTTACACTGGTGAAATTGCCGGTCACTACGAAGGTTTGCGTTACGAAGCTGCTTATATTGCTCGTACTCCTTATTTCGATCCTGAAAAGAGCTCTGTTAAGGTGGCTCATCCTGCTTATGGTTGGTATGTGCAGGCCGGTTATATGCTCTTTGGCGGTAAGCAAAACTACGATGCCGGTGGTGCTAAATATACCCGCGTAAAACGTGGTCAGGATTGGGGTGATATCGAATTGTGTGCTCGTATCGACCATATCAACTTGAACATTGCAAGCGAATACATGGGTGGTTCTGCTACCGGTTATACCCTCGGCTTGAACTTCTATCCTTCTGAAAACGTGAAGTTTGTTATCAACTATCAGTTCAACGATCAGGATATTTATGCCAACGGTAAGGGTGCTCAGGATGGTACTGACAAGACTGCCAAGAATCCTTATAGCACCGGTTACGACGCTGCTGGCAAGGTAACTAAGTTCCCGGGTGAAATTGCTGCCGATTCAAAGAGCAAAGGTGTTGACTATCATATGATTGCTTGCCGTTTCCAAGTAGCTTTCTAAAAGAATTTATCAACTATTATTAACTAATAAACAATTACAATTATGAAAAAGTTTTTCATGTTTGCAGCTTCTGCTGTTGTAGCTATGGCTATGGTTTCTTGTGGTGAAGATCCTAACACTGGTGGTGGTAACGAAGGCGGTGGCGAAACCATCGACGGTATCGTTTTGAACGAACTTTCAGGTGCTGACAAGTACATCGAATTGTACAACACTACCGATGCTGAAGTTTCTCTCGAAGGTGTTACTTTGGTTAAATATGACAGCTCTAAGGAAGGTGGCAAGAGCACGACTTGGACTGGTGCTGCCGGTATGAAGATTGCTGCTAAGGGTTATGTTGTTTTGGAAAGCTCTGACTTGGCTGACGAAGCTGAAGGTGGTGATCCTAACTATGCTTACGAAAGCGCTAACCACGTATTCAAGGGTGGTTTGTCAGGTAAGAAGAACGTTTTCATCGAACTCGTTGCTGCTGACGAAACTGTTTTGGACGATTTCAAACGTGGTGAAGAAGGTGCCGGTTGGAACCAAGTTAGCGGTTTCAAGAACGACAAGACTCATACTTTCTCACGCGTTCCCAATGGTACCGGTGAATGGGCTTATGCCGATCCTACCAAGGGTGCTGCCAACGGCGAAAAGGTTGCCGATATCGAACAAGCTCCTGAAATGTAATTAAGACTTTGCAGAAACTATCATGGCAAAAGAAGAAATGAAAATTGGCGAGATTTCGAAGCCTCGTTTCGAATTCCGCTCATTCGGTCAATGTTTCTGTGAGGCTCATAAAAGAATGGCTCGTCTTTCTGTTCCTGTACCTGAAAAGGTATGGGAACGCGAAAGCGACGAAATCTATATCATCTCACGCAAGAACGACATCAACAACACCAAGATTCGCAACGGCAAGATGGATATCAAGACCTATGTACAGACCGTTGACGGCTTGGAACAATGGAATCCTCTGATGAAGGGTGAGTTCCCCATTTCTCGTGAAGTTCTAGAAAACGAGGTTTTCCCTGCCTTCATGGTGGAAATGCCTGCGCTTACCAAGGATGTTTACTCCTACGAAGAATTCATTGAAATGGTGAAGGCTAATCCTGACTTGGCTGCTGTACGCGTGCACAAACAACGCTTCGGTTACATGGTAAACGATACCATTTGTGAAGTGGGCAATGTGCTTATCAATGGCGCTAAGGTGGTGACCATCAACTCAGAATCAACCGAAATCGAAGACATTAAGAAGACCATCGCCGACTGTGGTTTGGAAGGTGTTGAAAATATCAACTATCTCCAGGCTATCAAGCGTGTCATCGGTATGTCTGATAAAGCTCTTGCAAACGAATAAGACTATGGCTCAAGAAATTGAAAGAAAATTTTTGGTTGCAGGCGACTTCAAACCTTTTGCAAAGAAGGCTACCCGCATCACCCAAGGTTATCTTAGCTCAGTGCCCGAACGCACCGTCCGTGTGCGCGTGAAGGGCGAAAAGGGTTTCATCACCATCAAGGGTATTGGCAGCGAAAGCGGTGCCAGTCGTTTCGAATGGGAAAAGGAAATTCCGGTAGCAGAAGTGCAGGAATTGCTGAAAATCTGCGAACCCGGCGTTATCGACAAGACCCGTTATTTGGTGCAGGCCGGTGAACATACTTACGAAGTGGACGAATTCTATGGTGACAACGAAGGTCTTACCGTGGCCGAAGTTGAATTGTCATCTGAAGACGAAGCTTTCGTAAAGCCTGAATGGCTGGGCCAGGAAGTGACCGGTGACGTGAAGTACTACAACTCTATGTTGATGAAGAATCCCTACAAGAATTGGGAAAAATAATCAAAACAATCTTAACTCTTACGTGTGAGTGTCGTGGCCTGCGCTGCGAGCACTCTGCGTGAGGGTTTTATTTTTATTTAATATGGCTATGACCGACAAAAATACCGAACTAGAACAGGAAGTACAGGCATTCGATCCGCTGGATATGAACAATTATAAGGTCGAGAAGCTTCCCAAAATGGAAAAATCCGGATTTGAAAAATGGATGGCTCGTTTGGGTGGCCCTATCGCTGCGCTCGTTTTTATCCTCATTTACTGGGTGGTAGATATTCCTCTTTTTGATAATCTCGACTTTTCTTCTTTGTCGGCCAAGGCTCAGGCCAGATTGGCTGTGGTAGGCGAGGAGACTTTTATCCGCATCTGCTACGCCATGTTGGCCATTTTCTGTTCGTCCATCGTGCTGTGGATAACCGAGGCGGTTGCGAGCTACATGACTTCGCTCATGGTGATTCTGGCCATTGTGCTGACCGGCGTCACTACGCAGAAAGAAGCCTTCGCACAATTGGGTCATCCGGTGATGTGGCTGAACATTCTTTCTTTTGTATTGGCGAGCATGTTGGTGAAAACCCGAGCTGCCAAACGTTTTGCTTTGTGGTTTGTGCTGAAATTCGGTAAAAGTGCCTCAGGAATCTTCTTCAGTTTCTTGGTAATCAATGTGGTACTTTCGATGTTTATTTCGGCCACCACGGTAAAGGCTACTATTCTGCTGCCCATCTTCATGGTGGTAGCGGCCATCTTTGGTGCCAGCCAGGGCGAGCGCAACAATTTTGGACGTAACCTGGTGTTGCAGAACCTTTTCCAAGTGAATATCGGTGCCAGTGCTTTTATGACCGGCTCGGGAGCCAATCTATTGGCCGTATCGCTTATCATGGGCGCCTACAGCACTTATTCCTTCGGTTATACCGATTGGTTGGCCGCCGGCTTCCCGCTTGCCATGATTCTCCTTTTGCTGGGTTGGTTCGTAGGCGTGAAAATTATTTTCCCCTTGAAGCCCGAAGAAAAAAAGCCTCAGATTGAAGGCGGTATGCTCCGTTTGCGCAGCGAATTGGATGCTATGGGCAAAATGACTGTTGACGAATACAAGGCCATCGCCATTTTCGTAGGTGTGCTGCTGCTCTGGGTTACCGGAGAATGGCACGGCATTGATGAAACCACCGTTGCTTTCATGGGCGCCATCGTGGCCTTGATGCCCGGTATCGGCGTGGTTAAGTGGAACGATGTGGATATACCCTGGCACTTGATGCTTTTCTCGGCCGGTGCCTATACGCTCGGTTCTGGCTTGAACGCCACCGACCTTCCCGCTATCATCGTGAATGCCGGTATGGATGCGCTCGGTATCACCGGCAATACGCCTTTCATTGTGCTTTATCTGCTTTTCACTGGCTTGATGCTGTTCAGTGGATTGCTTTTCCAATCGAAGACCATGCGCGCGCTCATATTCATTCCTATCGCCATCGGTGTGGAACAACAATTCGGTTTGTTGCCTCTCAGTCTGTCATTCCCCGTTGCCCTGCTTATCGAGCATGTTTATGTATTGCCCTTCAACAGCAAGCCTGCCGCGCTTTTGTACACCACCAACCATTACAGCTGGAGCGACACCTTCAAATATGGTATCACCATGATGATTATCGCTTGGGTGATGATCCTGATATGGGGCGAAACTGTTCTCCATTGGCTCGGCTACACGCCAGGACTGTTTTAGGCATTTTCGCGAGGTGTATGAGCAAATCTATAAGTATATTGGATAAAGATTACGCACAGTGGGTAGAAGAACTGTGTAAACGTTATCGTCAAAGTCAGATTAAGGCTGCGATAAAAGTTAACACCGAACAATTGAAGTATAATTGGTTGTTGGGACGTGACATTGTAGAAATGAATGTTGAACAACGATGGGGAGAAAGTGTTATAGCACAGCTTAGTAAAGACTTGAAGGACGAAATGCCTGATGTGAATGGATTATCTAAGACTAACATTTATTACTGTCGTAAGTTTTATCAACTGTACAATCCTTCAAATGAAATTTTCCACCAACTTGAGGGAGAATTTACAGATGCCGAAAATTTCCACCAACTTGGTGGAATATTTGAGATTCCATGGCGCCACCATTGCTTAATAATGGATAAGGTTAAAGGCGATGTCGCAAAAGCAATGTTTTATGTCCGTCAAACCATAGAAAATGGTTGGAGTCGTTCAATGTTGCTTAACTTCATTAGCACTGACATGTATGAGAGGCAAGGTAAGGCGTTGACAAACTTCAAAACTACTTTGCCTGCAGTTACAAGTGAATTGGCGCAAGAACTGACCAAAGATCCGTATCACTTTGCATTTACGGGCATTACTCAACCGTATAACGAACGTATTCTCAAAGACGCCTTGCTTAATAATATCACCCACTTTCTAACAGAATTAGGAACGGGATTCGCATATGTTGGCAAGGAGTATCGCCTACAAGTTGGCCAAACAGAGAACTTCATTGATTTGCTTTTTTATAATCTTAATCTGTCGTGTTATGTAGTGATTGAGGTGAAGATTGGCAAGTTTGAATTTGGAGACATAGGGCAATTAGGTGGCTATGTTGTTGCTTGTAACCACCAACTTAGAAAAGAAGGTCGCGACAATCCGACTATCGGTTTGCTTATATGTAAAGAAAAAGATAGAATACAAGCTCAGTATGCGTTGGAATCAAGTAGTCAACCTTTGGGCATATCCGAATATGATCTTGAAAGATTCTATCCAGAAAAGGTAGAAGGTACAATTCCAACTATCGAAGAAATTGAAGCGAAACTGAGCAAAGAATAATAGTATTACTGTCTGATAAGATTTTTGATTGTATGAATAGGGCTGATTCCATTAGTGGAACTCAGCCTTTTTTGGTGTTTTTTTATTACCATATATTTAGTGAAGAAAATAAGTATGTAGCTATCGTTCTGCTATAGAAGGGATTAAACTTAAAGGAAATATTTTCTTTGAAAAAAGATTCATAAAACTATTGCGAAAAGATAAGTTAACATTAAATTTGCATCGGATTTAAGAAGTGCACTTGATGATAATCCTTGAAAATAAATTGTAAAACCTTGAAAATTTAATCGCTATGAACCATTTATTCTCTATGAATCATTTTTATTTTGACAACAGAAAATTGCTCAGCTTCTTGATTCTTTGCGCTCTTTCGTTTTGTGCCATGAGCTTGCGAGCAGAAAGCATCACACTGCAGAATGCAGGCTTCGAAGCTTGGACGGATAGTTTGCCTGATCATTGGTATGGAAGTGCTTCCAATATCGATTCTTCGGCCGTGTCGCCCTCGGAAGATGCTTTTGCAGGGAAATACGCTTGTCGATTGGTGAAGACGCAGAAGACGCATGCCAGATTGTCGAGTCAGCCATTCGCACTGAAGGCGGGATATTACAAGCTTAGCTATTATGCAAAGGGCGAGGGAAGTATCCGAAATTCGTATCACAAGGGAAGTTCCTACGATGCCTATACCGAGTACGTCGAGCTTGTAGATGATGGCTGGAAGAAAATTGAATATGTCTTTCATGTAAAGGCCGATTTGAAGGAAGTGCAGCTGATATTTTCTGTGGCTTCGACTTCGAAGGCGGGAATTCTTGTCGATGAGTTGACGCTGGAAACCACCGAAAAACCGGACGCCCTGGAGCAGACAGATGCAGCAAGCATTGATTTTTTGAGCAAGGATGGCGCTTTGCAAGTGTATGCCGACAAAGATTGTCTGCTTGAGGTATTCGATTTGGTTGGACAAAGTGTACTGAAAACGCGTCTCTCGCAAGGATTCTCTACCTTCGAAATGAAGCCAGGTGTGTATCTGCTCAGTGTCGATAAGTCTACTGTGACGCAGAAAGTGATGATTCGACAATAGGAACCATTAAGCGACAATAGGAACCATTAAGTCTCTATCATATAGTTTGTCTTCTCTTTAAAATGCTATCCCAAATAGCAGGAAAAGCCGCCCCGAAGTGATTCGATGCGGCTTTTACTTTATTGCCAATGATGGCGGTTCAGGGTGGAGGCGGAGGGGATCGAACCCTCGTCCAAACGGAAAACCTATAAGGTTTCTACACGCTTATCTTCGCTTAGGTTTTCGTCGCCAAGCAAAACCGAAGCCATCCACTTGACGCTTATCTCTTAAAGCTTCAGAAAAGAATCAGAGCGCTCCTTTTCCTATTTCCGATATTTCTGCACCACCTTGTCCGAACGCTTCGGAACCACAGCAACGGGGTGATGTCTCGTCCCTGCCACTTTGGCAAGGATAAAGCGTTAATCTACTGTACTTCGATTACGCAGCAAGAGCGTAGTTGTTTTCGCCAGTTATAGCTTTACCACATGGATTAAAGTGATTTGTGGCCGTTCACTGCGTGCTTGCTTATCTGTTTTGACCGCTGTCAAAACCAGTCGCCCCCTGAAGAGCGTCGCCCCGACGAGCTGGGCGGAGAAGCTCAAACGAGCTTATTTTGCGTAGCTGACAGCTCGAGTTTCGCGGATAACCGTAATCTTAACCTGACCCGGATAAGTCATTTCGTCTTGAATACGTTTTGCGATTTCTGCTGACAGTTGTTCAGTGTCTTTATCGTCAACCTTTTCGGCACCTACAATGACGCGCAGTTCGCGTCCGGCCTGGATGGCATAAGTCTTCACCACACCGGGATAAGACATGGCCAATTGTTCAAGGTCGTTCAAACGTTTGATGTAGGCTTCGGCAATTTCACGACGGGCACCCGGACGAGCACCGGAGATGGCATCGCAAACCTGCACGATAGGCGCCAAGAGTGTCTGCATTTCTACTTCGTCGTGGTGAGCGCCGATGGCATTGCAGATGTCGGGTTTTTCTTTGTACTTCTCGGCCAACTTCATACCCAGCATGGCGTGAGGCAATTCGGGTTCGTCTTCGGGCACTTTGCCTATATCGTGCAACAGACCGGCGCGGCGTGCTTTCTTCGGGTTCAAACCAAGTTCAGAAGCCATGACAGCACAAAGATTGGCCGTTTCGCGAGCGTGCTGCAAGAGGTTCTGGCCATAAGAAGAACGATATTTCATACGACCCACCATGCGCACCAATTCGGGATGCAAACCATGGATACCCAAGTCGATGGTGGTACGCTTACCGGTTTCAATGATTTCTTCTTCAATCTGTTTGCTCACCTTGGCCACCACTTCTTCGATGCGGGCAGGATGGATACGACCATCGGCTACCAACTGATGCAAGGCCAAGCGGGCAATTTCACGACGCACAGGGTCGAACGCCGAAATAACGATGGCTTCGGGCGTGTCGTCCACGATAATTTCCACACCGGTGGCAGCTTCCAAAGCGCGAATGTTTCTACCTTCGCGACCGATGATGCGGCCCTTGATTTCGTCAGAATCGATATGGAAAACCGTGACGGCATTTTCGATGGCGGTTTCGGTAGCTACACGCTGAATAGATTGAACCACAATACGTTTGGCTTCCTTGTTGGCCGTCATCTTGGCCTCGTCCATGATTTCGTTGATGTATGAGGCAGCCGCTGTCTGAGCTTCTTCTTTCAAAGATTCTACCAAGCGATTTTTGGCTTCTTCGGCAGACAATCCGGAAATAGCTTCCAGACGTTCCACTTCCAGACGATGTTGTTTTTCCACTTCGGCCTTTTTCTTCTCAACCACTTCCAATTGAGCATCAAGGTTTTCGCGGATAATGTCCAATTCGTTTTTCTTGCGGATCAACTCGTCGTTGCGTTGGTTCAGCTGCAGTTCGCGTTGTTTCAGGCGAGCTTCGGCCGATTGCATTTTAGAGTTGCGTTGTTGCATTTGTTTGTCAAAGTCGGCTTTCAGGTTGAAGAACTTATCTTTGACTTCCTGCATCTTTGTCTGGCGGATAGATTCCGATTCCAGCTCGGCCTGCTTGATTTTCAGCTGGTATTGAGCCTTCAGGATATAGCGGAAAACCAGCCATCCCAAAAAGCCGCCCACCAATAAGGCCGCTACAGAAATAATGATAGATAGCGTATTCATTTGTTGTTAAGTTGTTAAATATTAAAATAAAAACCACACCAAGCCTTTATGGGCAAAGTGCGGTCGTTGTTATTCTTCTTTTTTTAAAAAAGCATCCAAATCCTTGTCGAGCTCGGCCAAACGCATAAAACATTGGCTGTCATCACCTTTAGTCTTCAAAGCCTCGTTCTGTTTTGCCAGATGAAGCGCCGTCATGGCTAAAAGTCTCTTGAAATTCAATTCTTTACTGTCAGGCGTGGTGTACTTATCTCTATAAGCCCTGATAAGCCTGTCAATTTCTTTTACAGCATCGCGATAAAGGACTTCTTCGTTTTCGTCTTTGGGAATTTCAACGTAAAAATCCTCATCGGCAACGTATAAGTGAATCTTGAAAGTATCGTCTTTCATTATTGCTCGTTAACAAGTGCAATGCAAGCATCAATTTCCCGCACCAATTTCGACAACTGCAGGCGAGCTTCGTGTAATTCGGCATCGCGTCCGGCCATACTCTTGGCCAATTTCAAGTTGTCGTAATCTTTGGTAACAGCCTTCATGTCTGCCATCAACTGTGTGTATGCCATTTCTTTCTCGGTCAATGCTTCAGATAGCCTAGCATTCTCTTTTTCAAGTTCTTCACAGCGCAAAATGGTTTGTCTTACCTTAGTCTCGAGGTTTTTTAACAAACGTTCTTGCTCGGCTGTCATGGCAAATTCATTAAAAAGTGTCACCAATTAATTCGCAAAAATATAGATTCTTTATTCAAATTACAAGCAAGGATTTGGAAAAATTTCCGCAAGGATGAAAAAGTTGAAGGCTCCGTCATCACGACGAAGCCTCCAAGTGTCTATAAAAGACAATTTCTGATGAAAGATTATGAAGAGAGATTGCTAGAAAATAATGATTTCTTCTATGGGTTGCGCACGAAGTTCGTCTAAGGTAAATGATTGGTACCCAACGTTCTCAAAATCGATGGTTTTCAAGTCGATGCAACGGATGTTGCTGTTGTAGGCCGTTTTATAGAAGACGATTCTGTTGGTCAGATCTATGGCCGATGTCCATTGCGTGGCGCTGGGCAATTGGGTTTTTCCACCTCTGGCAATTTCAATGCCGATGGGAATGTCGAAATTGTTGAGCAAATGGAATGCTTGAGTGATGCATTCGAAAGCAGTTTCCATCTTGGGTGCAGTGGCGCAAAAGAAAGCCGCGCGTACAAAACGCGAAGGCGGAGTGGCATCGCCCGGGAGGCCCAAGAATCCGGAATTGTGGCCGGTGGCTTTCAGCGCCTGCAGGTTCAGCGATTGTTCGGCCGCGTCGCCCGGTACCAGGTTGATGTAGTTGTTCAGGTTGGTCAAGTGCCATTCGAAGCCCGGCGCGTTGGTGAGCACGCCCACCGTGTTTTCGTAGAAATGCGCCTTTCCATCGACAAATTCAAGCACCACCTGGCGGCCGCTGGCATCGCCGATACGATAGTGAACCACAGAGTTAGGCTCCAAGCCCACCACGCGCACTTTTTTCAATCCTTCAATCACTTCGTTCACCGTGGAAAACTGGCTCAGCATCCATTGGTTCAGTTGCAAGTCGCCCACCGAAATCTTACGTTTGTCGGGCGTGTAAGGCTCGTAGGCGCCGTAGTCCGGGAAGAAGAACAGCCCTGTTTCCAAGCCTTTCTCGTTGATGCCTTCGGCAATGAATTCCTTTTGCACCACAGAAAGTCCCAATACGCCATATTTGGCGGTGAATTCCAGGCCTTTTTCGCCTGTGGGCGTGTAAGAAAAGAGTTTCTGTCCTCGGGGAATGACCACGTATTCGCTATACAAATCGTTGTGCGAATCTTCGATGGTGCGGGCAAAAATAATGCTGCCGTCTTTTGCTTTCAGGGAGATGCCGGTGCAGGCAAAGGCAGGCGCCACGACGGTGATGAGCGCAAGCCATCCTGTCAATAACTTTTTCATGGTTTCAATAAATGATGATGGTTGATATTTTCGCCGCAAATGTAAGGCAACACAAAACAATAATGTTACAATCGCTATTCATTTTTGTACATTATTATCTCGGCTTCGATAATTTTTACTAAAAAGACGCTCAGCTTTGTCTGAATGAAAAATGCTGTTAATTTTGTCTGTGTAATACTTCACTAAAAAATAGTAAAACGATGAAGAAAACGATTCTCCTGAAACTCTTTCAGACGATTCTCTTTTCGGTTGTTTTGATAACCTCGCTTTCCCTTTTGGTGGCTTGCGAAAAAAAACAAGAAGTTGATAAACTGCGCGTTATTGTCAGCACCGATATTGGCGGCACCGATCCCGACGACAATCAGTCCATGGCGCATCTGCTCATGTACAGCGATATGTTTGCTTGGGAAGGCCTCCTTTCATCGCCCTCGTATGGATCCGGCTCGAAGGAGGAAATACTCCGAATGATAGAATTGTATCGTCAGGATTATGCGCGCTTGCTTCGTCATGAGCCCGATTTGCAGCATCCCGACAGTCTGCGGGCCTTGGTAAAACAAGGTGCCAAGGGAGCTGTGGGCATGAAAGGTTATCGTGATGTGCCTACGGAAGCTTCGCAATGGCTTGTGCAATGCGCTCGTCGTCAGAGTGAAAAGCCTTTGTGGTTGCTGGTTTGGGGCGGTTTGGACGATGTAGCCCAGGCGCTTCACGACGCGCCCGATATTGCCGACAAACTTCGTGTCTATTGGATTGGCGGCCCCAACAAAAAGTGGAGCGTCAACAGTTATTGCTATATCGTCAGCCATTTTCCGAATCTTTGGATGATAGAAAACAATGCTTCGTACCGAGGTTTCATTGGAAATCAGAATAAGAAAGACGATTACAATTTCCATTATTATGATAAGGTGATAGCCGGTGCCGGACATTTGGGCGAAGATTTCAAGCATTATTACCGTGGACAATTGAAAATGGGCGACACACCGAGTTTGTTGTACCTTATGCACGGCGATCCGGAAAATCCTCAAGGCGAATCTTGGGGCGGAAGTTTCGAGCCCATTGCGTATAGCGCACATCGCGTGTTCCATCGCCTCACCACCGAAAACGATACCGTGCCTGTCTATGGCGTGGTGGAACTTCGTCTGAAAGGTCCGAAGATTAATCAACCCGAGGGTACGCCTTGTCTCACGCTTACCATCGATCGTCAGACTTGGGATGGTTATTATCTTGGAGAGGGTGAATATATGGTTCGTTATGCGCCCAAGGCGCCTGCCCGTTTGCCCTACAGTATTCAATCGTCCATTAAGGCGCTTGACGGACTACAAGGTGTTTTGGTCATTGGCAACCAATGGCCGGGCGAACCTTCTGCCGACGACTGGACCTTGGGCGGGCAATGGTATTCCGACAAACAATCTCCCGAACTCTTCGAAGGCAAATGGCAAGGCTGCAAAACCACTTCCCAATATCGTCAAGACGTGCTCGATGATTGGACCAAACGTTGGAATTGGCTCAAGTAAACAAAGATAAACTATTTGCGGAAACAAGAGTTTTTGTCCATTTGTGCGCTTAAAATAAACGACGATGAAAAAGATTCTTTGTGTTATGACTTTGGCTTTTATGGCCGTGACAGCCGCTGTGGCTCAAGATGTTATTGGAAAATGGAAACTCGAAGACGGCAGTGCCATTGTAGAAATTTATAAGCAGAACGAGGTGTACAACGGTCGCATTGTCTGGCTCAACGAACCTAACGGCCCCGATGGCAAGCCTGCTTTGGATGTGAACAATCCCGATAAGTCGCTCCGTGGCCGCAAACTGATGGGGCTGAATATGTTGCATGGCCTGAAGCCCGCCAATGGCGAATACTCCGGTGGAAAAATTTACGATCCGGGCAATGGCAAAACCTACAATTGCTCCATGAAAGTGGAAGGAAAGGTGCTCAAAGTGCGCGGCTCACTCGACAAGAAGGGCATGCTTGGCCGCACCATGGATTGGTTCCGCGTGGTGGAAGACTAATCTTTTTTTACCTATTGGATGGTTTTTTTACTTATTCGATAGCTCTCTTATGTATTCGATAGCCCTCTTACGTATTCGATAGCTTTTTTGCGAAATTCCTGTACCGACGGACTCTCTCTGTCGGCATACCAAATATTGGATCCGCCCAGAAAACCATGATTGGCGGCCGTGGCGCGTGGAATGTAGAAAGTCCTCTCCTCCGCAGGCAGTAAATGGCAATTCTCTTCCTTGGCCACTATGTTGTATCCGCTCTTGTTAAGTTTTGGATTATCAGATGTTTGTCTATCGGCGTAAACCTTGGCATTCTCGTACCAGCCCGCAATGTAAGAGCCTCCTGTGTCGGGATTCGTCGCTACCAGTATGATCAAAACCTTGTCCAGTACATCTAACTCTTTCGAGCTCGCAGGCTCAATGCGATGCAATTTTATCTTGCTTCTGCCAGCCGTCCGCACGTAGCCATAGCAATGGCCCTGATAATGCTCCTCTCGGTCGATGTTGACAAATAAAACCCTATCCATTGTCTTCGCTTTAGCCTCCCTCATTTGCAAAAATAGCTTTCCTCGCTTGCAAAAATAGCCTCCCTCATTTGCAAAAATAGCTTTCCTTTTTTGCAAAAATCCTCCCTCGCTTGCAAAAAATAGTCTCCCTCATTTGTAAAAGAAAAGGTGTGGAACTGAATGTTCTAACCCATTGGTAGGCTCTCGCAATGCCTTGTAGCGGATTAAGAACAATAGCCCACACCAAAGGATATGCGAAAAGCCAATATTGGCCATACAATCCAATGATGCGGTGCTACTGCCATCATCTTCGCTACGGAAATTTTGCGAGAATTTACCAATGAAGATAATATCAATAACACCTTAAAAATTAAATAAAATGCTGCTCTAAGTATAAGCCCTTAAAGCGCGGCTAAAGTAGTGAAAAGTTTTCAAAAACCATCAATACCCTTGCAGAATAATCCTTGGTCTTTCAAAAATTATAGTATATGCTCAACATATCATATAATATGCAAAGAGAATACTTTTTCCTCTACATATCAACTGGAGGCTGACTGAGTGCCATCATGAGCAATTTGACCGACAGAGACTTGTCGCAACTCTTGAAGTGTCGTGGCAAATATTGATTTTATACCCTATCAGGTATAAATTGGATATAAAAGCAATTAAATTATACCCGATAAGGTGTAAAATAAAAAACTTTCATTATCTTCGCACCCGATAGGGTATAATTTATTGCGTATATGGAGCAGACAACACTTTCAAAATATGTGAAGGCGATGCGTAAGTGGAAAATTTGATGTTTTTGGGCCTCGCGAAGCAGCGTCGGCTGACCCCTTAAATATAAATTAAGACTGACCCCTATAATATGATAGTAAAATGACCCCTGGTATTTTTTAAATATCCAGGGGTTTTTACGTAATTTTATT
>JAFUIP010000005.1 GCA_017468435.1 Bacteroidales bacterium | reverse complement strand
TCGGCTCTCTCGGTTGCCTCTCCAGACCTCCGCCCTTTGCGTTTTTGACCGAAAGGGCTGCAAAAATACTGCCTTTCTCCCTCTCCCTCCAAATTTTTTGACACCTTTTTTCATTATTTTTTATCAAAATTTTTAAATCGCTTATAAATCAGCCGTTTACAAAACAAGCAACAACCCTCCCACTTGAGCTTCTCCTCGGCTTTTGCGCCCTTTCCGCTCTCAAATCAGCGGCATTGCTTACCGAATCCGCATAACTTCATGCGGCGTTTTTACTCGGAAAAGCAGCACAAAACACAATATCACAGCAGAGAAGCGCCTACATAAAAATAGCAAGAGACCTTCTTCATTATACGAAAAAGGGCCTCTTGCAAGATAGGTACTATATATATTAAGTCACTCAAGAACAAGGCTCCCACAGAGCAAGCCAACACCATCCACCATTGCAGGGAGTTTAGAGCTGCCAATTTAAACAAGGACTGCATGGCCGGAATCAACATCACAGACAAAGTCATGAAACGCCCAAACAAATCATGAAGATAGACTTGACGTAAAAAAAAGAACCTGTTCTCGTGAAGACCACAGAGAACAGGTTCCTATTGAATATTCGCAGAAAATCACTTGATTTCTTCGTCGAATACCACGGCTACCTTACCGCACTTTCCTTCGTTCATCAAAGCGAAAGCTTCGGAAGCATGATCCAAAGTGAAACGGTTGGTCACCAAATCTTCGGGATGGATACCCCAACGAACGATACGTTCTACCAATTCTTCCATGCGCCAGATATTGGTTACCCAAGAACCATAGATGGTTTTCTGATCGTGGATAATATCGGGACTGGGATTCATTTCAACCGTACCACCTTCGCCAATGAAGACAATCTTACCCCATTTGCGGGCAGCACGGATTGCCAACTGACGTCCGTAGGTGTTTCCTGAGCAATCTACAGCACGTTCAACACCCATACCGCCTGTCAGTTCCTTGATTTTATCCAAAGCAGAAGCATCAGACAGGATCACATGATCGGCCAAACCTTTTTCCTTGGCGATATCCAAACGTTCTTGAACCGTATCGACACCAATCAACTTGTTGGCACCCATAGCCTTAGCCAACATCAAAGCAGCCAGACCCACAGGACCGAGACCAACTACCAATACAGCATCGTTTCCGCAGATACCGATTTTTTCCAAACCTTCATATACCGTACCGAAACCGCAGGCAATCTGAGCGCCATCGGTATACGTGAGAGAATCGGGCAAAAGAACCAAGTCTTTTTCTTCAGCCAAGAGATATTCAGCCATACCACCATCGCGTTGCCAACCATAAGCACGACGATAAGAACTGGTACAACTAATCATATAACCACGACGGCAATCGTTACAAACACCGCAACCGGAAATATGATAAACCACTACTCTATCGCCTTCCTTGAAACGACGCAGACCAGGGCCGCATTTTACAATCTGACCACTGGGTTCGTGTCCGCAAATCTTGTTCTGATAACCTTCGGGACCCTTTCCGGTGTGTTCGCGATAAATGGCACGGATATCACTACCACAAATCGTAGAAGATTTCATCTTGATGAGAACTTCACCATAACCAGGTTCGGGAATCTCAACTTCTTTCAGCACAACCGTGCTATTTCCGGGCAAATATGCCGCTTGCATTGTTTTACTCATTTGAATATAATTTTAAAAACCTATACCTTATTATATATAGTAGCAAATCAATTACTGACGGATAATTCCATCTTCATCCCACAGATCCTGCCATGTAGCACCCGGCCAAGTAAACACCTGACCCTTGATAAAACGGCAGTTGCGATCTATTTTGCGGATAGCTTCCATTTCTTCGGGCGTGAGTGGATCTTCGACAGCAGCACGCAAATTGCTCATAAATTTAGGAGGCTTCACCGAGAAAGGAATAGGAATCTGACCATTCTGAACAGCCCACTTAATGCAAATCACCGCCGGATGAACACCATGATTCTTGGCAATTTCCACCATTACAGGATCTTCGATGGGCACGGTATCTTCGGGCGTTTTATCACGTTCAGGACGATTCGGTGAACCGATGGGACAGAAACCGATGACAGCAATACCATTATCTTCCATATATTTCTTCAGCTCAGGCTGTTGGAAGTGAGGATGCATTTCCATTTCGTTGCAGGCGGGCTTGATTTTGCAGTCGCGCAAGAGCAATTCCATCTTGGCCTTGGTCATGTTGGAAGTACCGATATTGCGCACCTTGCCGGCTTCTTGCAAAGACTCCATGGCACGCCAAACCTTCATGTAATCTTCGTGGATATAAGGCTTCGCATTAGGGTCGCGGGAGTCAACGCTCACCTTAGGCGCATGATAATTGGGGAAAGGCCAATGCACCAGATAAAGGTCCAGATAATCCAGACCCAATTTATCCAAAGATTCTTGGCAAGCCTCTTCCACATGGTCGTGCATATCATTCCAAACCTTAGACGTAATCCAAAGTTCTTCGCGCTTTACCACGCCTTCTTCGAAAAGTTCTTTCAGCGCTTGGCCGATTTCCTTTTCATTGCCATACACGGCGGCACAGTCGATATGACGATAACCGGCCTTGACAGCCAACTTGACAGCCTCAGCAATAACATCGGCCGTATAATTATCCGAACCAAAAGTACCCAAACCCACAGCAGGAATCTGATCGCCGGAGGCCAAGGTCACCTTAGGAACCATATTAGGATCGATTGCTTGAATATTTTCCATATTAAAAACAATTAGAATTATCTGGCCAAATCGCGGTTACGATGACCATAAATTGCAATGACAATAAAACAAATCAAAGGTAAAATAAAGGAGAATCTCACACCAGACAAACCGAGAATGCTTTCCTGGTCAATCATCAGAGCTTGCAGAGGAGGCATGACAGAACCGCCGAGAATAGCCATGATCAGGCCGGCCGCACCGAATTCAGCATCTTGTCCGATACCATCCAAAGCAATACCGTAGATAGTGGGGAACATCAACGACATACAAGCCGAAATGCCAATCAGACAATACAGACCCAGCATGCCTTTGATAAAGATAACGCCCAACACCAAAGCAATACCGCCGAAAGCCAAACACTTCAGCAAAACGCCCGGACGCACATATTTGAGCAGATAGGTGCAGATAAAACGGCTCACGCAGAAAATAGACATGGCCACGATATTGTACAATTGAGCGGTGTCGTTGGGGATACCCAATTCCATTTCTGCGTAGTGAATAATGAAAGTCCAGCACATAATCTGCACGCCCACATAGAAGAATTGGGCAATAACACCTTCGTAATAACGCTTATTCTTGAGCAAACGCGAGAAAGTATCCTTCAAATTGAAATCACCATCGCTCTGAGACTTAGGCATCTTGGTAAACAGGAACACCAGGAAGAACACAAAGACCACGGCGCCGATAACCACGTAAGGATTGCGGATCACAGCCAAATCGGATTGACGAAGCAGTTCGAAAGCCTCGGGATCTACTGCGCGAAGGGCTTCTCTTTCTTCGAAGGTAGCACTGTTCAGACGAGCCAGGATAAAATTCTGAGCCGTAAACATTCCCAACAAAGAGCCCATGGGATTGAAAGCCTGCGCCAAGTTCAGACGACGAGTAGCCGTAGCCGCGTCGCCCATAGACAAAATGTAGGGATTGGCACTGGTTTCCAAGAAAGAAAGACCGCAAGTCAAGATAAAATAAGACAGGAGGAAGGGCCAAAACGCATGTCCCAAACTGGAAGGATAGAACAAGAAAGCACCGGTGGCATACAAAGCCAAACCCAAGAGAATACCCGTCTTGTAAGAGAATTTTTTAATGAAATAGGCAGCCACAAAAGCCATGGCAAAATAACCGCCATAGAAAGCAAACTGCACCAAAGAACCTTCAAAATTGCTCATCAAGAGCACTTTGGAGAATGCTCTTACCATAGGATTGGTAATATCGTTGGCAAATCCCCAAAGTGAGAAGAGAGAGGTTACCAGGATAAATGGAACAAGCAATTGCCTGGTAACCACCGGAATCGAATTGTTAGACTTGGTCATGACTGCCATTATTTGTAGATAGGACCAAAGTTCTGACAAGCACGATAATCGGCACCTTCTTTATCCATACCGAAGGCATTCCATGCAGAAGGACGGAAAATCTTTTCGTCTTCCACATTGTGCATACAAACAGGGATACGAAGAATAGAAGCCAAAGTAATCAAATCTGCACCGATATGGCCATAAGCGATAGCACCATGGTTGGCGCCCCAGTTGTTCATCACGCTGTAAACATCCTTGAACTGATCCTTGTTGCACAAACGAGGAGCAAACCAAGTGGTAGGCCAAGTCTTATCAGTACGTTTGTTGATAATTTCGAAAGTTTCAGGATGAACATCAACCGTCCAACCTTCAGCAATCTGAAGCACGGGACCAAGACCCTTAACCAGATTCAGACGGAACATGGTCACTTCCATGCCACCCTTGCTCAAGAACTGAGAAGAGAAACCACCGCCACGGAAATAGCCACAGTCAGCAGGATACCAAGTAGTTGCCTTCAAGCAGCCTTCGATATCTTCTTGAGTCATTTCCCAGTGAGGTTTCATCACGGGTTGTCCGTTTTCGGTAGCCTGGCCGGTAGCGTCCAAAGCCGTTGCACCGGAGTTGATCAAGTGAATGATACCATTGGCAGCCTTGCCTTCCAGTTTATGACCGCTCACGCGTTCTACCGATTCGGGGCTCCAGTAAGTACGAACGTCAGAGAACATCACGGCACGGTTGGTCAGCAATTTACCGAACAACATGGAAACACCGTTCAAAGCATCGTTTTCAGTAGCCAGAATCTTGGGTTCGCGGGCACCGTTCCAGTCGAAAGTAGTATTGAGCAAAGCTTCAGGGAAGTCGCAGTTGGGCATATAGTCGGTCCATTGACGCTGGCCTTGGAAACCGGCCACAATGGCATTATGACCCAAAGATTCTTCGTTGAAACCCTTTTCCTTCAAAGCAGGATTGCCTTCCATCAAGTCGCGGATGATAAGGTACATCTTCACTACGAATTCCCAATCGGAATCCTTTTCTTCGCGAGTATGTTGCCACAAAGTATTGTAGTCGTGACCTTCGTTCACCTTGCAGTGCTTCAAAGTCCATTCATAAGCCTTCTTGTATTCTTCTTCGTCGTAGATCTTATTGTCGATGCGGCGCAACACTTCCACCATGTCGATATATTCGTTGCGCATGCCCAAGTAATCCTGGAAGAAATCAGGATCGATGATAGAACCGGCAATACCCATACAAGCGCCACCGATAGAGAGATACGATTTACCTCGCATTTCAGCCACCGCCAAACCGGCTTTGGTGAAACGAATCAATTTTTCCTTTACATCTTCGGGAATTTCCGTATCACCGGCATCCTGTACATGCTGTCCATAAATACCAAAAGTAGGCAAACCCTTCTGTGCATGACCGGCCAAAGCAGCAGCCAAATACACAGCACCGGGACGTTCAGTTCCGTTGAAACCCCAGATAGCCTTGGGATAATAAGGATTCATATCGATGGTTTCCGTACCATAGCACCAGCAAGGCGTCACGCTGATGGTCAGACCCACACCTTCACGTTCGAACTTTTCGGCACAGGCAGCAGCTTCGGCCACGCGACCGATGGTGCCATCGGCAATAACACATTGCACGGGGGTTCCGTCGCTGTATTTCAAAGTGGAAGTAATCAGATTTTCAACGTTCTTAGCCATGTTCATGGTTTGAACCTCGAGGCTTTCGCGAACACCTCTTTCGCGACCGTCAATAATAGGACGGATACCGACTTTTGGATGATTTGCTTTCATAAATATTTGTAATTAATGTTGTTAGATTATTATCCTTAAACCTTTGGCAAAAATCCATGGAAAATTGCACAAAAGGATTGGCAAATATAATAAAAGGACTGTGAAGAATAGGCTTATTTTCTCACAAATTTTTCACTCATGAAAATAGACGCGTTTGACGCGCTGGGAAACAGAAGTGAGGATTTCGTAAGGAATGGTGTCGAGACGTTCGGCCACCTGGGAAATACTGAGAGAGTCGCCAAAAAGAACGACGGTATCGCCCTCTTTCACATCGGGAATGTCGGTGACATCTACCATGCAGGCATCCATGCAGATATTGCCCAGCAAGCGGGCTCGGCGGCCGTTCACAAGCACTTCTCCGCCCTTGTTGCGACGTAGGAAACCATCGGCATAGCCCACCGGAATGGTAGCCACCACGGAATCCTTCTCCAAGAAGGCCTTGCGACTGTAGCCAATGCTCTCTCCCTTGGCATAATGATGCAATTGCAGAATCTGAGTCTTGAACGAAGCCACCTGCATCAAAGCCTGCTGATTGACGGGCGAAATGCCGTATAATCCAATGCCCAAACGAACTCGCTCGCACTGCCACTGCGTGAAACGTTCTATGCCGGCCGAGTTCAGAATATGTCTGTCTATGTCATAGGGAAAAGCCGCGCGGATTTGCGAAGACATCGCATCGAAAGTTTGCCACTGCAAAGTGGTATAATCGTCGAAACAAGCCTCGTCGCTACCGGCCAAATGGGTGAACACACTGCTCAGTATCAGGGTTTTCTGCGACTGCAGAAGCTCCAACAAGGCGGGGATATCTGCCTGCGTGAAGCCCAAACGATGCATACCGGTATCCAATTTCAAGTGGAAGGGATACTGCCTGATACCCAGACGTTGACCACATTCCAAAAAGGCTCTCAAAAGTGCGAAGCTATATATTTCAGGTTCAAGATGATACTCGTAGCAAAGCGGCAAAACCGAGATATCGGGATTCATCACCAAGATGGGAATGCTGATGCCCGCCTGACGCAGACGAATGCCCTCATCTACCACAGCAACTGCCACGGCGTCACAGCCTTGCGCCTGCAAAGTACGGCTTATTTCCACCGCGCCCAAACCATAAGCTTCTGCCTTCACCATGGCAATCATTTTGGTGGAAGGATTCAGCAAAGACCTGAAATAGCGATAATTATGCACGATAGCATCTAAATTCACTTCCAGACGCGTTTGATGCGTTTTCAGTGCCAAAGCCTCGGTAATGCGTTCAAAACCAAAACGTCTCGAACCCTTTATCAAAACTAATTCTTGTGAAAAGGATTCCGTGATATCGGAGGTCAGAAAATCTTCTGTGCTCAAGAAAAAGCGCGAAGCGGCAGGAAAGGCATCGGCAAATTGACAAAGCGCGGGGCCAATGCCCACGAAACGACTTATCTTATAATGACTTATCATATCCGCCAGCTCGGCATACAACTGAGCGGCGTCCTTTCCGGTTTGGTAAATATCTGAGAGAATAAGGCTTCGCGAAAGATGTTTGGCCGCATCACGACCGGCTTGAACATCACGACCGGCTTGGAAATCGAGAGCCAAAGCAAGAGCTTGAACATCTGCATTGTAGGTATCGTTGATGAGCACACAGCCATTCTTTCCTTCTTTCAGTTCCAAGCGCATGGGCGCCGGCTCTATACGTGCCAATTTTTCTCTGAGCGTCTCTTCGGAAAGCTGCGGCATGAAATATCGACAAAATGCCAGTGCATGGCCGATATTCTGCAAAGAAGCCTCGTCGTCGAAGGGAAAAGCAGAGAGCAGCGCGGGCGAAATATCTTTCGAAGACCAGGGCAATAGGCGTTTGGCGGGGAAAAGTCGCTTCATGGTTGCATCGACTTCCTCTTGGTCGGCACAATAGATAATGGTTTCGCAAGCTTCGAACAGGCGACACTTCTCCAGCAATTTTTCTTGCCGGGAAGCAAAGTTTTCCTGATGCGGCGAGCCTATATTCGTAAACAAACCCACCATAGGAGCAATCATGCGCGCCAACTTTTCCATTTCACTTTTTTGGGAAATACCGGCCTCAATGATAGCCAATTGCGTTTCCTCATCCAATTCCAACAAAGAAAGCGGCACACCGATTTGCGAATTGAAACTGCCGGGCGAACGCGTTATCTGCACTTCCTGACGCAACAATTGCCAGATCCATTCCTTGACAATGGTTTTTCCGTTGCTGCCCGCAATGGCCAACACAGGCGCTTGGCAAGTTGCTCTTACACAAGCAGACAATGCCTGCAAAGCTTGTAAAGTATCTTCCACCACCAAGAAATCTGCCTCCGCGAAAGCTTCCTGCGATATTTCCAGCGAAGTTTCCGGTGAAGCGGGCTTTTCCATCACCACGAAGGCGCGCACACCACGCTGATATAGTTGTGAAATGTATTTGTGGCCGTCGTTACTGCCGGTGCGCAAGGCAAAAAACAGCGTATCATGCGGGCTGTGCAGTTTTCGGCTATCAATAAGGCAATGCGAAATGCGGCGCGAAGCCTCTTTCAGCGCCATGGGATTTTCCTGCGACATTAGCGGTGACTTCAACAAGGAAGCCTGCTGCAAACAATTGGCAATATAACTGAGTGTCAGTGCTTTCATTCTAAAATTCGCTTAAAGAAATCTTGTTCCTGAGACAAATCTATTTCGGGATGCTGCGCCTGCAAAACGGCAATGGCCGCGAGATTTTTCTGAGCAAAACGCACATAAGCCTCATCGTCAGGATGCAAAGGTCTGTGTTGCATAGCTTTATGAATATTCTGCAACTGCAGAATCAAATCTTTGGTGCCCTTGTCGAAAGCAAATTGCGAAAAAGCGTCCCAGATATATTTCACGGCCACCGCATTGGGATGCAACATATCTTCGTCGTAAAAACGATAATCGCGCAAATCATCGCAAAGCAGCTCGTAGGCAGGGAAATAGACAATTTGCGGAAAACGCAGGCCGAGTTCGTCTATGGCCAGATGCAGCACCGCCTTGCTGAGCGTATTTTCGTGGGCGCCATCCTTGAAATGACGAATGGGACTCACCGTCATCAAAACCTTCAAATCGGGCTTTTCCTGAAAAACAGTTTCGAAGAACGAAGTGTAATAATCTACGATTTCATCTACTTCCAAACGACGGCGAACAAAATGATAATCAGGCAATTTATGGCAATTGGCAACAATCTTTCCGGTTTCGGCCAAGGCATAGACCCAGGAGGTGCCGAAGGTAATCATCAGACAAGTAGCATCGTGTAAGGCTTCTGAGGCGCGATGATTCACCGAGCGAATGCGTTGCAACACGGCGGCCTTGTCGCTTCCAGAGAAAGAAGTGTGATGCATGAAACTTGAGTAAAGTCCTTGATATTCAAACAAATCGTCTTCTTTGAAAGGAATATCGTACCACAAAAGTTCCAAGGCTTTTACCACCGACATAGGATTATACAAAACGCCGAATGGATTTTGTTCTACATAGAAACCGCTCTGTTTTAACAGATTTCCTATTCTATCTGCAAAGCAGGAACCCATGGAGACGATGTCGTCCGCATGACTCAAATGAAACTCCTTTTTAATGGGAATGATTGTTCTGAAATTGTCCATAATGAGGGCAAAAGTACACAATATTTTCGTTATTTGATAAATTAGCCTATTTTTGCAGCAAAGTATCTATTGAATGGAAATTTCTGAAAAACGTTTATACTCAATAAATTCGCCGGAAGACTTGAAGCATTTCACGGTAAACGAATTGCCGGGAATATGCCAAGAATTGAGACAATTCATCCTGAAGGAGCTTTCGGAAAACCCCGGACACCTGGCTGCCAGCCTTGGAACGGTAGAATTGAGTGTAGCCTTACACTATACACTGAACACGCCTTACGACCGCATTGCCTGGGACGTGGGTCACCAGGCTTACAGCCATAAAATCCTCACCGGAAGACGCGATTTGTTCCATACCAACCGAAAAAAAGACGGCATCAGCGGATTTCCTAATCCAGATGAAAGTCCTTACGACAGTTTTGTGGCCGGACACGCGTCCAACTCTATTTCCGCTGCGCTCGGCATGGCCATTGCTGCCAAGAAGAAAGGTGAAAAACGCATCGTGACGGCCGTTATCGGCGATGGAGCCATGAGCGGCGGCTTGGCCTACGAAGGTCTGAACAATGTGGTGGAATACGACAACAACCTACTCATCATCCTCAACGACAACAACCTGGCCATCGACAAGAACGTGGGTGCCTTTCATCATTCGCTGGCTCGCATCACCACTTCGCGCCATTACAACAACCTGCGTTGGAAACTGTATCGTCTGATGAAGAAAATGGGCCTGATGGACGATGCGCGCAAGAGCCGCATCCTGCGTTTCAGCAACTCATTGAAGAGCCTTTTCAACCCGCATAGCAGCAATATTTTCGACGGTTTGGACATTCGTTATTTCGGCCCGGTGGACGGACACGATGTGAAGAACTTAGTGCGCGTGCTGAACACCATCAAGCACATGGAAGGCCCGAAGGTGCTGCACATCCGCACCACCAAAGGAAAAGGCTACGGACCGGCCGAAGAGAATGCCACTCAGTTTCACGCTCCGGGCAAGTTCGACATAGAGACCGGAGAACGTGTCAAGGAAGCCAACGACGGCACACAACCCATTAAATTTCAAGATGTTTTCGGACACACGCTTACCGAGTTGGCCGAAAAGAACGAGCGCATCGTTGCCATCACACCTGCCATGCCTTCGGGTTGCGGCATGACCATCATGATGAAAAAGTTCCCCGACCGGGTGTTCGACGTGGGCATTGCCGAAGGACATGCTGTCACCTTCTCTGCCGGTCTAGCCAAGGAAGGAATGATTCCCTTCTGCAACATTTATTCATCTTTTGCGCAAAGAGCTTACGACAACGTCATTCACGACATCGCCATAGCCAAATTGCCTGTCATTCTCTGTTTGGACCGTGCCGGATTGGTGGGCGAAGACGGCGTAACGCACCAAGGCGCTTTCGACATTGCCTCTCTGCGTTGCATTCCCAACCTGACCATAGCCGCTCCCATCGACGAGGTGGAACTTCGCGACATGATGTACACGGCGCAGTTGAAAGCCGATCGTCCTTTCGTTATCAGGTATCCGAGAGGCAAGGGTTATGTGGTGGATTGGAAGAAAGACATGAAGGAAATCGCCATCGGAAAAGGCATCAAGATGCATCAGGGAAAAGACATTGCGGTGGCCAGCATAGGCCCCATCACCAAGACGGTGGTAAAAATTGCCAAGGAATTGGCGGAAAGCCAGGATGCACCTTCCGTTGCCGTGTATAATTTCCGTTTCGTCAAACCTTTGGACGAAGACCTCATCGAAGAAATCGGACAGCATTTCGATAAAATCATTACGATTGAAAATGCCTGTGTCAAAGGCGGTTTCGGTTCGGCCGTCATGGAAGCATTGCAAGAAAAGGGCTATCATCCGAAGTGGAAAGCTTTGGGATTGCCCGACCATTTTGTCGAACACGCCAATGTGGCACAACAGCATGAAATCTGTGGCATAGACGAAGAATCCATTCGTAAAACCATTATTCAATTCACAGAAGAGCAACAATGAGAATCATTATAGACGGAGCCGGAGAGGTGGGCATACATTTGGCTAAAATGTTGTCGAAAGAAAACCATAGCATCACCATTATCGGAGAGCAGGAAGAAGTGATGGCCAATCTGAACGCCAATTACGACCTGATGACGATGATTGGTGATCCTTGCTCCATTTCTACGCTGAAAGATGCCGGATGCGCTTCGGCCGATTTGTTCATTGGCGTGACGCCCGAAGAAAGCCGAAACATCGTAGCTGGATACATTGCCCATAATCTTGGTTGTAAAAAAGTGGTTATCAGGGTGGAAAGCCCCGAATACATGAAAGAGGAACACCGTCATTATTTCCAACATCTGGGCATTGATTCTGTCATTTGCCCGGAATTGTTGGCCGCCAAGGAAATCGTTGAAACGGTAGATAGACCCTGGATTCGCCAATTTCATAGTTTCGGAAACGGAGAACTCTGCCTCATTTGCGTCAAAATCCGCGAGAGCGCGCCCATCATCAACCAAAAACTGATGAACCTTTTCAAGCCCGAAGATGTCTGCCGTATCGCCGCCATCAAGCGTGGCAACAAAACCATCATTCCTTCCGGCCATGACACCATCCTGCCCGATGACGTGGTGTATTTCATCACCACTCCCGAAGACATGGAAAAAGTGCGCATATTGGCCGGCAAGCCGCTGGAGAAGGTACAAGACGTGATGATCATGGGTGGTAGCCGCATTGCCATTCTGGCCGCAGATAAACTCTCAAAAACACTGAATGTAAAGATTATTGAGCAAAGTCGAAAACGATCGGAATACATCAAGGAACGATTGGGTTCCAAGGTTATGGTCATTCAAGGCGATGGTCGCGACATGGACTTGCTCAACGACGAAGGCATAGAGCGCATGGAAGCCTATATTGCCCTGACCGGAAGCGACGAAACCAACATCTTCTCTTGCCTGGCTGCCAAGCGATTCAACGTACCTCGAAGCATAGCCGAAGTGGAACAGCTCGACTACATTCCCTTGGCCGACAACCTCGACATCGGTATCGTCATCAACAAAAAGCTCATTGCGGCCAGCCACATTTACCAGATGATGCTCGATGCCGACGTCACCAACATGAAGTGCCTGACTTTTGCCAATGCCGACGTAGCCGAATTCATCGTCAAGGAAAACTCGAAAATCACGAAGAAGCTTGTCAAAGACCTGCATTTGCCCGAGGATGTCAGTCTGGGCGGACTTATCCGCGACGGAAAGGGTATCATCATTTATGGTAACACGCAGATTCAGGCCGGCGACCGCGTGGTGATTTTCTGTTTGAGTTCTCAGATACAAAAAGTTGAAAAATATTTCCGTTGATACATGCCAAAGAGTCCGTTCAACATACGCATCATTTTCAGATTCATGGGATTCCTGCTTTTCATCGAATCCCTGTTCATGCTTTTGGCGGCAGGCGTGGCCGGCATTTACCACGAAAGAGAATTGTACATCTTTCTGCAATCTGCCGCCATCACCTTGGTTTGCAGCGTAATATTGATTCTTTTGGGATGGAAAGCCTCCTCTTTGGTGGGCAAACACGAAAGTTTTGTCATCGTCACCATGGTGTGGATATTGTTTTCGCTCTTCGGCTCCATTCCTTATATCATAAGTCCTTATTTCCAGACATTTACCGACGCATACTTCGAAAGTATTTCCGGATTTTCTTCGGCCGGCGCCACCATACTTGCCGACATCGAAGCCCTGCCCTATTCCTTGCTGTTTTGGCGAAGCCTCAGCCAATGGTTGGGCGGTATGGGTATCATCTTGCTTTCGCTAGCCATTTTTCCGGTAATGAAACTGGGTAGTTTTCAATTATTTACGGCAGAAGTAACCGGCCCCGTGTACGAAAAATTGCGTCCACGCCTGAGCGAAACGGCCAAAATCATGTGGATAGTTTATTGCGCCCTCACTCTTTTGGAGACCCTCCTGCTTTGGGCCGGAGACATGAATTTCTTCGACGCTCTTTGCCATGCGTTCACCACCATGGCCACCGGCGGATTTTCCACCAAAAATGCCAGCATCGGCTATTGGGACTCTGCATATATAGACATAGTGGTGACCTTCTTCATGTTTCTGGCAGGAACCAGCGTATTCGTGCTTTTCCGTGCCGTTACCGTAGATTTCGCAAAAATCAAGAAAAACGAAGAATTCAAATGGTATGTCATCGTCGTGTTAATTTCCGGATTGGTGCTCAGTCTTCTGCTGATTTTTGTCAATCAGATCGAGGTAGGCGAAGCCTTGACCGATGGATTTTTCCAGGCCATCGCCATCATCACCACTTCGGGATACAGCACCACCGACATCGGCACTTGGAGCCACGTGGCACAATTTGTCATTTTGATTCTCATGTGCACGGGCGCCATGTCCGGCTCGACCTCGGGCGGTATCAAGATAGGACGACATATCATTTTCTTCAAATCTGCTTACAACGAATTGCAGCGCGACGTGCATCCCAACGCCATTCTGCCGGTGATGTACAACGGCAAAGCCCTGCCATCGGCCACCATTTCCAATCTTTTCGGATTTTTGGTGTTTTACATTTTACTGGTAGCGCTGAGCGTGGGCATTTTCTACACCATGGGCCTGAATATGGAAGAATCGCTCAGTGTTTCCCTTTCGTCTTTGGGCAATGTAGGCCCCGCTTTGGGTTCGTTCACAAGCCATTATGCCTTGATGCCGGCTTTTGGAAAATGGTGGATGTGTTTCCTCATGTTGGTGGGTCGTCTAGAAATTTACACCATCTTGTTGCTGCTTTCGCGCAGTTTTTGGAATAAGGCTTGACACCTTTGATTATTCATTATATAACTAACAAATAAAAAGGATTTTTTATGAAAAAGATTTTGAGTATGAGTTTGCTGGCAGCCCTTTTGCTGGGAATGGCATCCTGCGGTCCGAAAACCGATATGGAAAAAGCCTGGGCAGAAGCCGCCAAGATTGAAAAAAACATGACGAAAACTTCGTTTCCCAATGTGGACTACTCTATTTTGGATTACGGAGCAAAAGCCGGCGACAGCCTCTATCTGAACCACGATGCCATCAACCGCGCCATCTTGGAATGTAGCCTGAACGGCGGTGGTCGCGTGGTAGTGCCTGCCGGTGAATTCTACACCGGTCCGCTCACGCTGCAAAGCAATGTCAACCTGCACCTGCAAGAAGGCGCCGTGCTGAAATTCTCGCCCGACACTTCGCTGTATCTGCCTCAGGTACTGACCCGTTGGGAAGGTGTGGACTGCTACAACTATCATCCTTTCATCTACGCTTACGGCGAAACGAACATCGCGCTCACCGGTAAAGGAACCATCGACACCCAAGGACAGAAGGTTTGGTGGAGCATGTGCGGTGCTCGTCATTATGGATGGAAAGAAGGCAAGTTGGGTCAGAACACCGGCGGTCGTAAGAAATTGCTCCGCAGTGCCGAAGACAAGTTGCCCATGCAGAATCGCATCATGACCGTCACCGATGCCATGCGTCCGCAGACGGTACATTTCTACAGCTGTAAAACCGTACTCATCGAAGGTGTGACCATTCTGAACTCGCCTTTCTGGGTGATTCATCCCCTTTTCTGCGAAGACCTCATCGTGGACGGCGTGCACGTGTATAACCGCGGTCCCAACGGCGATGGCTGCGACCCCGAATCCTGCAAGAACGTCATCATCCAAAACTGTCGCTTCGACACGGGTGACGACTGTATCGCCATCAAGTCGGGCCGCAACAACGACGGCCGCAAATGGGGACGTCCTTCGGAAAACATCATTGTACGCAATTGCCAGATGATCAACGGACACGGCGGCGTGGTAATCGGTAGCGAAATCTCAGGCGGTTATCGTAACCTTTTCGTGGAAAACTGCCAGATGGATTCTCCCGAACTCGACCGCGTGATCCGCATCAAGACCAATACCTGCCGCGGCGGCCTTATAGAAGGCATTTACGTGCGCAATGTGGAAGTGGGCCAATGCCGCGAAGCCGTGCTGAAAATCAACTTGCTCTACGAATCGAAAGAAGATTGTGCCCGCGATTTCCCGCCCACGGTACGCAATGTCATCCTCGAAAACGTCACTTGCAACAAGAGCCGTTATGGCGTGCTTATCAGCGGTTTGGAAGGTGATGAAAACGTTTACAACATCCAGGTTCGCGATTGTTTCTTCAACGGTGTGGAACGTGGCAACCGCGTGAATGGCGCCAAGGATGTGGTTTTCGAAAACTTGCACATCAACGGAGAACTCGTTAGCGAATAGTACATTTCGTATTTTAATTTTTTTAACTATCTTTGCCGCGCCTTATGTTTGACATAAGGCGCAGGCTTTTAATATAGAGAGAAATTACAGGCAATCATCTTGCATAGGTCATTGCCTAAATAGAGACATTTATGAACTTATTGAAAGAAAAATTAGGTCAGTACGACCTGCCTCAGCAGCTCAGCAAACAAGGTATTTATCCTTATTTTAGAGCCATTTCGAGCGAACAGGACTGCGAAGTCATCATCAATGGAAAGCCCGTATTAATGTTTGGCTCCAATAGTTATCTTGGCTTGACCAATCATCCCAAAATCAAAGAAGCCGCCATAGAAGCCACCCGCAAATATGGTACAGGTTGTGCCGGATCGCGTTTCTTGAACGGAACGCTCGACATCCACGAAAACCTGGAAAAACGCTTGGCAGCCTTCGTGGGCAAAGACGAAGCCTTGATTTTCTCTACCGGTTTCCAAGTGAATTTGGGTGTAGTTTCCTGCATCACCGGTCGCGAAGATTATATCATTTTGGACGAATCCGACCACGCATCCATTATCGAAGGACGTCGTTTGTCTTTCTCCAGAACCTTGAAGTTCAAGCACAACGACATGGAATCCTTGGAAAAGGTATTGCAAACCTGTCAGCCCGACAAAATCAAACTCATCGTGGTAGATGGTGTTTTCTCTATGGAAGGCGATGTGGCTCCCCTGCCCCAAATCGTGGAATTGGCCAAAAAATACAATGCCAACGTCATGGTGGACGAAGCGCATGGTATCGGCGTGTTCGGCCCTCACGGAGAAGGTGTCTGCACCGCATTGGGTGTCACCAAGGATGTAGATTTGATCATGGGTACTTTCAGCAAGTCTTTCGCCTCATTGGGCGGATTCATCGCTTGCGACAAGGAAACAGCCAACTTCCTGCGTCACCACGCACGTTCTTACATTTTCAGCGCCAGTGCCACGCCTGCTGCCATCGGAGCCGCCAATGCTGCTTTGGATATCATGCTCAGCGAGCCTGAACGCATAGAGAGATTGTGGGATGTCACCAAATATGCCTTGGAAGGTTTCCGCAGCATGGGTTGTGAAATCGGTCACACCTCTACGCCTATCATTCCTTTGTATATCCGCGACAACGAAAAGACCTTCGCCATCACGCGAGATTTGCTCGAAAAGGGCATCTTCGTCAACCCCGTGGTTTCGCCTGCCGTAGCTCCTACCGACACGCTCATCCGATTCTCGCTGATGGCCACCCACACGCGCGAACAGGTTGACAGAGCCCTGACCGCCATCGAAGAAACATTCCGCCAATTCGAAGTGATTAAGTAATTGCATACCTAAAGAAAAAGAGATATTTATGTCAGTCATCATCAAAGAAGTAAAGAGCAAACGCGACCTGCGTCGTTTTGTTCAATTTGGTATAGATTTGTACGAAGGCAATCCCTATTATTGCCCGCCCATTTTCATGGACGAAATGGATACCTTCAACCCCAAAAAGAATCCGGCTTTGGACGTAAGCGAATTTGTCATTTTCCTGGCCTACCGCGACAACAAAATCGTAGGTCGTATTGCCGGACTCATCAACCATCGCGCCAACGAAGCCTGGAATGTGAAAAAATGTCGTTTCGGTTGGTTCGACTTCATCGATGACTACGAAGTATTTCAAGCATTGATGGACGCTGTTGCCGCTTGGGGAAAAAGCAAAGGCATGGAGGCCTTGAATGGTCCCGTGGGTTTCACCGATTTCGATAAGGAAGGTCTGCTCATTGAAGGTTTCGAACACAACGCGCCCATGGCCAGCCTCTACACGCATCCTTATTATATTCCGCTGTACGAAAAATATGGTTTGGAAAAAGAAGTCGATTGGATTGAATTCCAGATTCTCGCACCCAAGGATGCTCCCGAACGCATGAAACGCATTGCCCAAATCGTGTCAAAGCGAAGCAATGTGCATGTGGTCAAGGTAAAGAACGTCAAGGAATTGAAGGCAAAATACGGTTATTCTTACTTTGATGTGTTCGACGAAGCCTATCAGAAGCTCTACAACTATCAGCCCATGACGCAACGCCAGAAGGAATATTACTGCAAGATGTATTTCCCCTTGCTCAACTTCGATTTCGTTACCATGGTTGCAAACGACAAAGACGAAATCATCGCTGTGGGCGTGGGTATGCCTTCTCTTTCGGAAGCTTTGCGCAAATGCAAAGGCCGTCTCTTCCCCTTTGGCTGGTATCATCTGCTGAAAGCGTTGAAGGCCAAGAAGATGACCGACTTCGACTTGCTGCTTATCGCTGTGCATCCCGATTATCAGGATAAGGGTATCAACTCGCTGATTTTCGCCGAAATGGGTCCGCATTTTGCCGATTACGAAATCCAACGCGTGGAAACCACTTCCATCCTGGAAACCAACTCTAAGAATCAGGCCAACTTTGCCGACTTGGACCACATCCAGCACAAGAGACGCAGAGCTTATATCAAAGCCCTTTAAGCCCTTTATGGCCGGCTTGCGGACAATAGATTGTAACAAAAATGAATCAAGTAATATTATTGACAGGTGGCAGTAGCGGCATTGGTGCGGCTACTGCCATTTTGTTGGCACAAGAAGGGAATCACGTCTATGCGGGTTCTCGCAGCGGACGTTTGCCCGAAGGTTTGAATATGGAAAGTATGGCATCTTGTCGAGGTTTCGTGCGCGCCATTGCCTTGGACGTGAACGATGCTTCGAGCTTGCAAAACGCCGTCGAGAGCATTTGCCACGAAGAAGGCCGCTTGGATGTGCTGGTGTGCAACGCCGGCAATGGAATTGCCGGCGCCATCGAAGAAACCGACGAAGCCGAAGCCAAGTACCAGTTCGAAACCTGCTTTTTCGGTGCGGTCAAGAGTATTCAGGCTTGCTTGCCCACCTTCCGTGCCCAAGGTCATGGAAAGATCATCACGGTCACTTCTGTGGCAGCGGTCATTCCCCTGCCATATCAGGCATTCTACTCGGCCGTGAAAGCTGCGCTGCTCAGCCTGACTCAATCTTTGCAATTGGAGCTGAAGCCATACCATATTCAGTGTTGCAGCATTTTGCCCGGCGACACGAAAACGGGTTTCACCGCTGCCCGCAAATACACCAAGGCTGCCAGTTTGAGCGATTCTCCCTACCACAAGGCCATGATGGCCTCCGTGCAAAAAATGGAAAAAGACGAACAGAACGGCATGTCGCCGCTGGTCATTGCCCGCGCCATTGCCCGCCAGGTGCGTCGTCGCCGCATGAGCATCAGCGTCACGCCCCGCATCGACTATTGGGCCATAGGACTGCTCGTGCGTCTGCTTCCCCGCCGCCTCGTCCTTTGGATAGTGGGGCTATTGTATTAAAAAATCCGCAGAATTACTTCTGCGGATTTTATGTATGCTCACCCACGCAACAATGCTTTGTCAGAATGGCGGAGATGTCGTGGCGGCGAGTTCGAGCCCGAAGGGAGCGTACTGAAGTACGTGACCGAGGGCGAGAACGAAGCCGGCGCGGCAGATCCGCCATTATCACAAAGCATTATGCATTTTACATCATGCCCATACCACCACCCATGCCAGGATTCATAGCAGGCATAGGCGTTTCTTCCTTCTTGTCGGCAATGACACATTCGGTGGTCAGGAACATACCGGCAATAGAAGCAGCATTTTCGAGAGCAACACGAGTCACCTTGGCGGGATCGATAACACCGGTGGCATAGAAGTTTTCGTACACGTCGTTGCGAGCATTGTAACCGAAGTCGTCAGCACCTTCTTTCACGCGTTGAACGATAACGGCACCTTCTTTACCGGCATTGCGGGCGATTTGACGCAAAGGTTCTTCGATGGCACGACGTACAATCTTGATACCCAAGGTTTCTTCTTCGTTGTCGCCCTTCAGATCTTCGATGGCAGCCAAAGCACGGATGTAAGCCACTCCACCGCCGGGAACGGTACCTTCTTCGATGGCAGCACGAGTAGCACTGAGAGCGTCATCTACACGGTCTTTCTTTTCCTTCATTTCCACTTCGGAAGGAGCACCCACGTAGAGAACTGCCACACCGCCGGCCAATTTAGCCAAACGTTCCTGCAATTTTTCACGATCGTAATCGGAAGTGGTCACGGCAATCTGAGCCTTGATCTGAGCCACGCGTTCAGCGATAGCTTCCTTGTTGCCCAAGCCGTTAACGATGGTGGTATTGTCTTTGTTGACAGTAATCTTTTCGGCACGACCCAACATTTCTACGGTAGCCGATTCGAGCTGCAAACCTTGTTCTTCTGAAACCACCACACCACCGGTAAGAGTAGCGATATCCTGCAACATTTCTTTACGACGATCGCCGAAACCGGGAGCCTTCACGGCACAAATCTTCAAACCACCGCGCAAACGGTTCACAACCAAAGTGGTAAGCGCTTCGCCATCGATATCTTCAGCAATAATCAAAAGAGGACGACCAGACTGAGCGGCAGCTTCCAAAATTGGCAACATTTCTTTCAGATTGGAAATCTTCTTGTCGTGAATAAGGATAAGAGGACTGTCCATCTGCACTTCCATTTTTTCGGTGTTGGTAACGAAATAAGGAGACAGATAACCACGGTCGAACTGCATACCTTCTACCACGTCGATGCGGGTTTCGGTACCCTTGGCTTCTTCGATGGTGATAACGCCTTCCTTGTGGACTTTCTTCATGGCTTCTGCAATAAGATGACCAATTTCGGCATCGTTGTTGGCAGAGATTTTAGCCACTTGTTCAATCTTGTCAAAATCGTCGCCCACTTCCTTGGCCTGAGCCTTGATGTTGGCAACCACGGCAGCCACGGCCTTGTCGATACCACGCTTCAAATCCATAGGATTGGCACCGGCAGTAACATTCTTCAAACCTTCGCCAACGATGGCCTGAGCCAGAACAGTAGCAGTGGTGGTACCGTCACCAGCATCGTCACCGGTTTTGGATGCCACTTCTTTCACCAATTGAGCACCCATGTTTTCGAAAGTGTCCACCAATTCGATTTCCTTGGCCACAGTCACACCGTCCTTGGTGATATGAGGCGCACCGAACTTCTTGTCGATGATAACGTTACGACCTTTGGGGCCGAGAGTTACCTTCACTGCATTAGCCAACTGATCCACACCGCTTTTAAGCAAGTCGCGGGCTTCGATATTGAATTTAATTTCTTTTGCCATAATTATATATATTAATAAGGTTAATGATTAGAATTTTGCCATAATATCAGATTGACGCATGATGAGGAATTTTTCGCCATCCAATTCGATTTCGGTACCTGCATACTTGCCATAAAGTACCACATCGCCGGCAGCCACCTGCATGGTTTCATCCTTGGTGCCGGGACCTACGGCAATCACTTCGCCTTTAAGGGGTTTTTCTTTTGCTGAATCGGGAATGATAATGCCGCCTGCGGTTTTCTGTTCGGCAGCCACCGGTTTTACCAAAACACGGTCTGAAAGAGGTTGTAAAGTCATTTTCTTCTGAATTTATAGTTATACATTGTTTTCGTTCCTGTCCCGAAATTTTTCCAAGGACGCTTTGTTTTATCCAAAATCGTGCCAAAGCCATCCCCTGCCAGAATAAACTGACAAAGGTGACAAAATGACAAGAAAAAAAAACTTGTTTCAGATTTGAACGGACTGCATACGATGGAAAACGGCTTTCAGCTCGGGCAAAGCCACAGGAATAGACCATTCGTCGAGTATTTCTTGAATCATGGCCAGGGCCGGTGGAATGCTCTCGGCAAAACCAGCCTTCTTTTCGATGAGTCCACGGAAACCGAAAGCGCCCAGCGCCTGCATCAGACGACAAAGCGTATAAGCCTGATAATACGACTTGAATTCTTTTTCTTCGATGGGAACAAGACGGGAAATCTCTTGCAGATAATACTCGGCCAATTCGTCGCGAAGCGCTTTGGGCAAACGGGTTTTGGCATCGTAGAGCAAAGAAGCCACATCATATTGCAAGGCGCCACGTCTTCCTCCCTGAAAATCGATGAAATAGACTTTGTCCTTGTGAATCATGATGTTGGCCGACTGAAAATCTCTGTACAAAAAATAATCGCAGGGCACTTGCAGCAGATAAGCAGAAAATTGACGAAAATCGTCTTCTAAGGCTTGTTCATCGAAGGGCACGCGACAGACTTTCAGGAACATGTACTTGAAATAATTCAAATCCCAATGGATGGCATCGCGATGAAACGAAGGACAAGGCGTCGATTTCGAATAGTCTATGCAATCTTTTCCGGCCACTTGCAAAGCCGCCAGTTGCTTCAAGGCTTCGCGATAATACTGTTTCAAATGCGACGGAAAGACAGCCTTCGGATCGGCATCGAGCTGGGGAAGCCATTCGCGTTCCACATAGGCAAAAAGATTGTCGGCACCCAGGTCCTGCTGTATATAAACGTCGTTATCTTCGTCAACTGCAAGGATTTGGGGCACGGGAACATGCTCTTGATAAAAGCTGCGCGCGAAAGAGACAAAGGCTTCGTTTTCTTTTTTATCGGCATTCCAAGTGCCCATGAGCGTGCTGCCGTCGGGCAAAAAGATGCGAAAATAGCGACGATACGAACCACATGCGGGAATTTCGTACATGGAAAAAGGAGTCACGCCCAAAGCCGACTCGCACAATTGTGTCAAAGTGACTGTCAAATCTTTCATTGCCGGAATTATTTTCGTTGACCACTAACAAAGAAAAGATTACTTTTGCAAACTTGCAACAACAAAGAAGCATCACTATGAAAAAATTTTTTACAGTCATCTGCCTCCTTACATTAGGCCTCTTTACCCTTTCGCTTAGTGCTCAGACAAAAGCTGAAACTGTGGCACATTGGGACTTGTCTTCCTTCAGCCAGAAAAGCATTGACAATATGGCTGCCGACACCGAAAATTGGGAATACAATAGTAAAGGCCGTTATGTCAGTAAGTTTGCCACCGATGGTAATGAATTGAAAGCCAATGGAGAAATCATAGCCGAAACGAAAGGCTTGTTTATCGGCGCCGGCATTGAAGCCGGAAGTTTATTGTTGCGTCACGCCATGGGCAAGGACAACGGCATTCAGATGCAAAGAAGCAGAGCCATCCGCATAGACAATTTGAAGGCCGGACAAGGAGTGGCCATCAGCATGCGTTCATCCTCGAAAGACAGCCACGGCATTTCCGAGGTGGAAAACTTGGAAGGCGAATTTGGCGACGGCACCTACACGGCTGCCACTTTCAAGACTTTTTATTTTACGGTCGTCAAGGATGGCAGCATCAGCTTCACCAACAGCGGCGGCGTGGTGTACAACAGCATTCTCGTCACCACAGAGGTAGCAGATACCAGACCTCAGGTAGCGCCCGTGACGGCAACTTTTACGCCGGTAGATACAGTGGTGGCAGGAATGAACAAAACCTATCAGCGCGTAGCCTTGCATTGCGAGGATGCGGATGCCAAGATTCATTATACGCTCATTTCTTACGGTAATATCAAGGATTACGCCCAAGATTATACGGGCGAATTTTTGGTTGACAAACGTTGCTCGCTGCGTGCTTACGCCGAAAAAGGCAGCAATTACAGACAATCGGAAACACTCACGCAGCCGATTGACATTCCTTTGAGTTTCCCTTACCAAGGCAAACCCTGGATTCTCGATCCGGAAAACTTGGATCGCGGTGCCATCGCCACCGAAGTGAGCAGCAACACCTACCTGATCAACTGGCGCTGGTTGGTGGACGACCCCGAGGATGTTTGCTTCAATGTGTATTGCAACGACGAAAAGATCAACAGCACCCCGCTTCGTAAAACCAATATCTCGCATCGTAGCGAGGCCGGAAGCAAATATTATGTGGAAGCCATTTCCGACGGCCAAGTTTTCGAGCGCAGCGAAGTGCGATTCCTCAAAAACGCTCATTTGGAAATTCCTTTGAACCGTCCCGCAAACAGCAGCAACGAAAGCGGTGATTACGAATACATTCCCGGCGATTGCATGGCGGCCGACGTAGATGGCGACGGACAATACGAAATCGTGATGAAATGGGATCCGTCCAACCAAAAGGACAATTCGCAGGCCGGCTACACGGGCAATGTGCTTATAGACGCTTACACGCTTGACGGACAACAGCTTTGGCGCATAGACCTTGGCAAGAACATCCGCGCAGGTGCACATTATACGCAATTGATGGTGTACGACTTGGATGGCGACGGCAAGGCTGAATTGGCTTGCAAAACCGCGCCCGGCACCATTGACGGAAAAGGCAATTACGTACTCATGGGGAACGACGACCCAAATGCCGATTACCGCGGCAGTTATGGCGGCAAAGACGGCATCGTCATCAGCGGACCGGAATATCTGACCGTGTTTAGCGGACTCACGGGCGAAGCGCTTGCCACCACGGCTTACGTTCCTGCCCGCAATATCATTTCCAACTGGGGCGACAGCTACGGCAACCGCTGCGAACGTTATTTGGCTTGTGTGGCTTATCTGAACGGAGAAAGGCCCAGTTTGGTGATGTGTCGCGGTTACTATACCTCGTCTTTCCTTTGGGCGGTAGATTTTGACGGCAAAGAACTGAAAACACGCTGGTTGCATCAATCGACGAAAGCCGGTGTGGGCGCTTACGGCGAAGGTGCGCACACGCTCTCGACGGCCGATGTGGATGGTGATGGCTGCGATGAAATCGTCTATGGTTCTTGCTGTATCGACAACGACGGAAGCCTTATTTACCGAACCGGCCTGGGACACGGCGATGCCATGCACGTGGGCGATTTGAACCCCGACCGCGAAGGCTTGGAAGTGATGATGGTGCACGAAGAAACCGATGCGGCTTACGGCATTGAAATGCGCGACGCGCTGACGGGCGAAGTATTTGCCGGAACTTTTGCCGGCAGCGATGTGGGACGAGGTCTTTGCGCCGACATCAACAAGAATCATCGCGGATGCGAATTCTGGGGCTACGGAAGCAGCGTATATTCGGCGCAAAACAGCATCATCGGCAGCAAAAAACCTTCGGCGAATTTCCGCACCTACTGGGATGGCGATGCACAGGAAGAAGTGACCGAGAGAGGCGTCATCGAGAAATGCGACGGGGTATCATCTACAAAGACCTTGGTCGATTTTGTTTCGAAATACGGTGCAGGTACCAACCTCATTAAGGCAACACCTTGTCTGCAAGCCGATTTGCTCGGCGATTGGCGCGAAGAACAAGTTTACTACGACAATGCCACCAAGAGCAAATTGCTTATTTTCTCTACCACCAGCGCCACGCTGTACAAAGTGCCTTGCCTGATGCAAGACCATCATTACCGCATGGCCACCGTTTGGCAAACAGCTGCTTACAACCAGCCGCCGCACCTGAGCTATTACTTGCCCGATTACCTTGAATATTTGAACAAAGTAGAATCCGGTTTGGAAAATGTCTCTGCCCTGCCCGTGGTGGAAAGCCTGTACTACGATTTGTGGGGACGCCGCGTAGAAAGCGCCGAGAAGGGCATTTTCATCCGCGAAGACATTCATAGCGACGGCAGCAAAAGCCGCAACAAAATAGTGATGCCATGAGTAGCGAAACAGCCATGAGCAACGGCACTGCCAAGCGTGAATTGGAAGCCATTGCGTATTTGCGTAGCGATTTCCCTTGCAAATTTGGCGTGCCGCGTCAGAGCGGATTGGTGTCGCAGTTGCAAGGGCGCATCGTTTTCACGGAGAAATTCCGTCAGGCGGAAGCGCTGCGAGGCCTGGAAGACTTCAGTCATCTTTGGTTGATTTGGGATTTTTCGGCCAACAAGAAACAGACATCAGACAATTGGCAAAGCACCGTGCGTCCGCCGCGCTTAGGCGGCAACAAGAGCATGGGCGTATTTGCCACGCGATCGCCCTTCCGTCCCAACGGCCTGGGCTTGTCTTGCGTGAAGATAGAGCGCATTCAGTGGGAAAGCAAGGACGGCCCTGTTATTCACGTACTTGGCGCCGACCTGATGGATGGAACGCCCATATACGACATCAAACCTTACATTGCCTATGCCGATTGCATTACAGATGCCCGCTGCGGATTCGTGGATAAAATTGAGAAAAAGCGCATAGAAGTGCGCGACGAGAACAATCTTTTGCAAGCCATGAAGCCTGAAAAAGCCGCTGCCTTGATAGAGGTTTTGGAACAAGATCCCCGCCCCTCCTACCAAGACGATCCGGAAAGAATCTACGGACTACCCTTCGCCGGCTTCGATGTCAGATTCAAGGTGAAAGACGATAGAGCCTTTATAATAGAAATCAATCCTTTATAAGTTCCGTTGTCATCCACCTTATCGCCACCCATAAAAAATGCCGCCGACTCGGAACAAGTTCCAAGTCGGCGACCACATCGTTTAGCAATTATCTTACTTCTTCTGAATCAAATCGCTGTAAACCTTGCCACCACGGTAGATGGTGCGACGGATATTGATACCTTCCACAGGTTCAGCCAAACGCTTGCCATCCAATGAATAATATTCCACGGCGATGACTTCCTGCGTATTCAACACTTCTTCCAAGCCGTTTTGAACGCCGTCCGAATTGACATACTTGGGATAATACTCAGCCACGGCTTCGATAGCATCGGCATTTCCAGCCTTCATGATATGTTCCACCAAACTGTTCATATACACTTCCAAATTGGTGTAGAACGATTTTTCAGTATCCAAAGTCTTGGTTTTGCCATCGGCAGGATTCATAGGATCCAGACCGTTCAAAGTTTCCCATTCGTCAGGCATACCGTCTCTATCGGTATCGAAACCATCTGGACGTGAGGTAGATTCCAGTTCGGGGAAAGATGCCAAAGCGCTGTTCTGTGTGCCTTCAGGATTGTTGATTTTGTCGATGATACCGGGACGATTGTAATTGCCGGAAGTCTTGCCATCACCTGTTTTTTGTTCGGTACCCTTGTAAGTGGCGGTTCCCGTGCGGGCTTCCTCCATATAACGAGCATCTACGGCATCGCGATACAAAGAAGCACCTGCATACAACAATACTTTTTCAAAAGCCATTTCGGCATCGTGCGAACTAACGGCACCTTCCATGGGAATGGCATCGGTCATCTTGACAGGAACAGTGGCATTAGCGCCCAAGCCAAACATATTGTTAGCATCGGTAAATGTCTGATTCTGACCCTTTCCTCCATCGGAAACCACGCCCTTCCAATCATAATTGGCAGCACTGCTTCCGGCAGCCGTCATATAGTTGCCCTGGATGAAATAACGTGAATACATACCTATCATATACGTAGGTGTTCCACTGGAATTGTCCGAAGAAGCTGCCGACATTTGAGTCAGACGGGTTTTGTTCTTGGTACCGGGACCGGCCTTGAAGTAATTGTTCACCATGTTGACATAACCACCGCCAGGGCCACCGTAGCAACCGCCTGTGCCCCAATTGTAAGCAACACAGTTGCGGAAGTCCACGCGTTCGGCATCTACCGTATTGGCATATTTCTTGGTGTCGTAACCGCTCCAATTGTAACGGGCACCGTTGAAACGAGGCACACGGTTGTCCAGATGAGCCAGGAAATTATGATGGAAAGAGGCATTCTTGCCACCCCAAATACCACCATAACCGTGAGCGCCCTTGGTGTGGCCGGCATTGCTCAAAGACTCGGCGATGGTGCACCACTGCATGGTGAAGTTCTTGTTATCGTAGAAAGAAGCCACCTCGTCGCAACCCCAAGACATAGAACAATGGTCGAGGATGATGTTGCTACGCTGACGACCCCAAATAGCATCGGCACCGTCGTTTACATCTTTCACCTGACTGCGACGGAAGCGGATAAATCTGATTATCACGTTGTTGGCAGAGCAGTTGATGGTGCGATAACGCAGGGTGATGCCAGGCGCAGGTGCCGTCTGTCCGGCAATGGTGACGTTGCCGTTCTTTATCTGGATATCCGACTTCAGGTCGATATAACCGGCCACATCGAAAACGATGGTACGCGTGCCGCTCTTACCCAAAGCTTCGCGCAATGAGCCGGTACCGCTGTCGGCCAAAGTAGTTACATGATACACTGTGCCGCCTCTGCCACCGGTGGTAGTATAGCGTGCAGCGCCTTCAGCACCGGGAAAAGCCGGCGCAGATTCCTGTGCTTGAACATTCATCATCATAGCGCAAAACAGCGCCACAACAAGGGTGTAAAGTTTTTTCATCAGATTCTGTTTATAAGTGTTTTACATCTATTTATCCAATCAATGGAACTGCAAAGATAATGGTTTAGAAGATTATTCAAGTCGGAGGTGGTGAAAAAAAATACCGCCCTCTTTCGGAGGACGGTATTTTGAATATGTCATGTCAGATTGATTACATGAGACCTACAGGAGGAACAGGATCTTCTCTGAGCAAGCTTACGTCGATACCCTTATTGGCTTCGCGTTCTCTTTCAGGAATAGAGTAAATGAATACTTCTGATTCAGCAGGAAGATCTTCGTAAGTAACGTTGGCATCGAAGTTAGCACCCTTACGGATGATAGGCTTCTTCAGACGAAGAACATCGAACAATGAGAAACCTTCGCCCCACAATTCAATACGACGCTGGAACCAAACTTCGTCGATGAAAGCGTTAAGGTCGGCAGCAGTACAGGTGTAAGCGGGATCACGATAAGTCTTCACGAAATCTTCCAAAACTTGCTTACCATCGGCCAATCTTACGCGACCGAGAGCTTCAGCCTTGATGAGCAACATTTCTTCAGCACGCATGATGGGCCAGTCTTCTGAGTTGTCAGCATCCAGGATGTCACCTTCGTTACCGAACTTAACATTGGTATAAGGAGCCATGGTGCAAACACCGGGAAGCATAGGACCATAAACGGCACCATAAGCATTTACCAACAGAGGAGAACTCATGTTTTCGTCAATCCACCAGCCTTTACGAACGTCGGTAGCAGGAATCTTAGCCCAGAGAGTAGAGTTGATACGTTTGTGAACGTAATCAACACCGATACCGGTGGTATAACCATTACCGGTCATAGAGCAAAGATGTGAAGGCCAGTTGATGATACCGGTTTGTACTACGTCGTTGTTAGAGGTGATGATACAACCCCAAATCCAAGAATTAGCGCTGGCATTGTTGAATGAAGGAACAGATACTTCAGCAATTGAGTAAGGAGTTGCGCCTGACAAAGTCAAAGCAGCATCAGCGTCTGAAGCAGCATCAGCATATTGACCCATCAACATGTTGGCACGAGCACGCAAACCATAAGCAACAGCAGCAGTGATGGTAGCCTTGTCACCTTCGATAGGATTGTTTTCCAACAAAGGAATAGCAGTGTTCAAGTCGTTCATGATCTGAGTATAAACTTCGCTCACGGTCTTCAAAGGATTGTTCATAGCTTCATCATCACTCATAGTTTCGGTAATGATAGGCAATGCAAAAGCATCTTCGTGGCCGAGGTAAGTGAATTGATAGGTCTGAACCAACTGCAAGTAGTCGAATGCACGTGAAGCATAAGCCTGACCAATGTAGTTAGCGATGGTACCTTCGGGTTCTTCGTCAGAAACCAAGGTCTTCAAGATGCTGTTGGCAGACTTGATGTGTTGATAGTGCAATTGCCAGATAAAACGGTTGTAAGTGTTGGTCTTGGCGCGGTCAGCGAAAGTCAACTGACCTGAGAACCAGTTGTAACCATGGTCAACAGATACCATATCCTGACCAGCCTGATCGTACATCAGACAGAAGGCGGGAAAACCAAAGTCGGTATGATAAGTAGAGCTGCTGGTAGAGATAGTTCCATATTGAATCAGATTGTCTTTCAAAGCGTTCATATCGCTCGACAACTTTTCGGGGTTGTCAAGGGCTACTTCGCTTTTCTGTTCTTCTGTAACAGTACCACCCTGAAGTGCATTGTCCACTTCCTGACATGCGGCAAACATCATTGCCGATGCAAGGGCGAAGCCGAAATATTTATTAATTTTCATAGAATTCTATTATTAAGTGGTTATTAGAATGTCATGGTTACACCACCTGAAACAGTCTTCATAGGAGAGTAGGTGTCGTTACCTGATGCAGAATAACCTTGACGGGGGTCAAGACCCTGACGGGCAGCGAATACTGCAACATTGTCGGCAGCTACATAAAGACGGATGTTCTGGATACCCAATTGCTTGGTGAAGCTCTTAGGCAAGGTATAACCGAAGGTGATATTGTTGATGCTCAAGTAGTCAGAGCTGGTCAAGAAACGGGTTGAAGTGTAGTTTGCATAACCATCAGCGTTGTAGTTGAGCATAGGAACATCGGTATCGGTGTTTTCGGGAGTCCAAGCATTCAAGATGTCACGGTGCCAGTTGGTACCCATATCATCAGATGTACCTTGGTGCATCAAAGAAGCATAAGTGTTGTCGTAGATGCGACCACCCAATTGATAAGCGAATGAAATACCGAAATCGAAACCATAAACGTTCAAGCTGGTACCAAAACCACCATAGAGCTTAGGCAGAATGTCGCCGGTAGCATAACGGGTAGCGTTGGTGTAGCTGTCAGTTGTTTCTTTTACCATCACTTCATTGCCTTCAGCATCGAGAACGGGAGCGCCGGTTTCATCCAATTGAGGAGTATCGATGTACCACAGAGGACTACCGGTTTCAGCGTCAACGCCGGCCCATTCGCGCAAGTACATGTTGTAGCTTGATTCGCCTTCGGTGTAGATGTAGCTACCGCTGATCCATTCACCTTCGAGGTCGGGGTGAAGTTCGAGGATTCTGTTCTTAACGGTGGTAGCGTTCACGTTGGCAGACCAAAGGATGTTCTTGGTGCGGATAATGTCACCTGACAATTCCAATTCGAAACCGCTGTTTTCCATAGAACCAATGTTCATAGGCAGTGCAGAGTAACCCAATGAAGGAGCTACGGGACGTTCGTACAACATATCAACGGTCTTACGAGAGAAGTATTCAGCGGTACCACGTACACGATTTCTGAAGAAACCAAAGTCGAAACCGGTGTTGAAGTTGTGAGAGCTTTCCCAAGTGATTTCCTTGTTACCCTTATAGGTCAAAGAAAGTGCGAAGTCGCCGTTGGCATCAGAGATACCATAGTGATCAGAATAGTAGTTGTAGTTGTGCAAACCGCTGTAAGCCAAGTTATCGTTACCCTGAACACCATAAGAAAGCTTGAACTTCAACATGTCGATGTTGTCGATACCGGCCATGAAGTCTTCCTTGTTGAGCAACCAACCTGCACCTACAGACCAGAAGTTACCCCAACGGTTGTCGGGATGGAAACGTGAAGAACTGTCACGACGGAAGCTACCGCTCAAGAAATACTTGTCAGCATAGTCATATTGCAAACGAGCCAAGTAACCGGTTGAGGTATAAACACCGGTGTAAGAAGAAGTACTGGGCTGGCTGATAGCGTTGTCAATTTCAGTAATATTGGGGTTGTAGAGGTTTTCCTTGCTACCGCTCAAGTAAGAGTAAGTTCTCTGATATGATTCGTAACCAGCCAAAGCATCGATGCTGTGGTTGCCGAAATCCTTGGTGTAAGACAAGAGATACTGTTGGTTAACGCTCATCTGACGAACAGAAGTAACATAGATGATACCACCTACAGAAGAGTATTGGCCATAGTAAGCATTGTAAAGGTTGGTGGTACGTTGGTTGGTCAAGTCAACACCAAAGTTTACAGAAGCCTTCAAACCGTCAACGATGTCCCAATTGAGGAAACCACGACCGTTGATAGCGTCAGAAATGGTCTGATACTTATCCAAAGCAATCATAGAAGCAGGGTTAGAGTTACCCATGAAAGGACGACCCAAACCGGGATATTCACCGGCACCGAAGTCATACATGGTGAAACCATGGCTGTCGGTCATGATGTTACCGGCTGCATCACGTACATACAAAGGATAGATAGGAGCAATCATGTTGGAAATGTAGAACAAGTTTCCAGATGATGAACCAGACTGATCACGGGGTGACAAAGAGTTAGAGTTGGTGTAGTTGAAAGAAGTACCCACTTTCACTTTCTTATTGATCTGATAGTCAGCATTCATACGAGTGGTGAAACGCTTGAAACCAGACTGAGGAATGATACCCGTATCGTCCAAGTAACCGGCAGACATGAAGTAGCTTGATTGAGGAGTAGCACCGCTCACGCGAACGTTGTATTCCTGACGCATGTTGTTGTTCATGAACAATTCGTCGTACCAGTTGTCGGGAGTCAAATAATAATCGTCTGCATATACAGCACCCAAAGTAGCGTTGGGATTGAGCTTGCCACCTTCGCCGAACAACATTTCGCCTTCGGGAAGAGTGTAGATAGGATAAGCCAAGAATGTTTCAACATAAGTACCTACCTTAGCGGGATCTGCACCACCACCCAAAGCATTGTCGATAGCGGTGTAAACAGTTTCGTAATATTCATTGGCAGAGGTCAATACGTCGTAGTTAGGAATGGCACGACGGTTGGTACCCCACTTGGCGTCTGCATCGATCTTAGCCTTGGTTCCGGCCTGGCCCTTCTTGGTGGTAATCAAGATAACACCGTTGGCACCACGAGCACCGTACAAAGCGTTAGAAGCAGCATCCTTCAAAACGGTCATCGATTCGATATCCTGAGGGTTCAATGCAGAGATTGAGCCTTCGTAAGGCATACCGTCAACAACATACAGAGGAGCATTGCTAGCGTTCATAGAACCGATACCACGGATACGGATGCTTGCAGAAGCACCGGGTTCACCATTGCTGCTGATGGTCTGTACACCGGCCATTTGTCCGCTCAATGCGTTGGCGATGCTTGAAACCTGACGCTGTGCAATTTTTTCGGCTTTCAAAGTAGCGGCAGAACCGGTGAACTGAGACTTCTTGGTAGTACCATAAGCCACTTGTACCACTTCGTCCAAATCGATAGAAGAAGCTTCCATTTTTACAGTTACAACGGGCTTGATAGCCACTTCCTGAGTTTCCATACCCAAGTACATGATAACCAAAGTCTTGGCAGAACTTGGAATGCCGCTCAATGAGAATTTACCATCCACATCAGTAACGGTGCCAAGAGTGGGTTCTCCCTTAACGGCAACTGATGCTCCGATAACAGGCTCACCATCTTCGGCGCTGAGCACGGTACCCTTCACCGATGATGATTGTGCCATTGCCACGCTTGCTGACAAAAACAAGCAGGCAAACAACATCATTAGTTTTTCTTTCATAAAAACAATCTTAAAAGTTAAAAAAAATAAGTATTTTGTTTGTCAAAATATTATATCCTCTATCACTCAATCAAACTTTCTCCCCGGCTCAGCATCTAAGTAGTGCGGCTACTATGACAGTTATTCTACGATATACCTTATTTATATAGTCGCAAAAACGCGTTTCTTCCTTCCGGGAATGAATGGGCAAAGATAAATATTAAGAAGTAATCATACAAGTTTTTGTTAAAATTCAGACTGTTAAAATGCAATCCCTTAACGCATTTGTTGTTTTTTAAAATGTATATTTTTTGCATATCACACTAAATCAGCAAATTATAAATGCATATTAATGTTGCTGATTTGTTTAATTTCGTTAAATTACAGACTTAATTACAGCATTATTTGTCTCAAAAGACCTGTTTAAACTTTGTAATTATTTTATATTTATGCATAAATTATTAATAGTTCCACTAGAATGATCACATATATTCATGGTTCGTATGCACAAAAAAACCGGAAGCCTCGTGTAGAGACTCCCGGTCTTGATGGTCAATTATCAGTAAATAATTGGTTTACGATAAAGGATTACTTGGCTAAAGATTCTTGCCAACGCCAGGCTGACAAGAGCGTATCTTCCACGCTTGCTTCGGCTTTCCATCCCAAGACATTGTTAGCCTTGGTAGGATCGGCCCAAACCTGTTCGATATCGCCCTCGCGACGTCCTACGATCTTGTAATTCAGCTTTACGCCGGTCACTTTTTGGAAGGTATCGACAATTTCCAACACAGACAAACCGCGACCGGTGCCCACGTTGAACACTTCTACATTTTCCAAAGACTTGCCCGTAAGCATTCTTTCCACAGCCACCACGTGCGCCTTGGCCAAATCCACCACATTGATATAGTCGCGGATACATGAACCATCGGGCGTGTTGTAATCGTTGCCGAAAACGCTCAATTGCTCACGAATGCCGGCAGCCGTCTGTGTAACGAAAGGAATCAGATTCTGGGGCACACCCAAGGGAAGTTCGCCAATCTTGGCAGATGGATGCGCACCGATAGGATTGAAATAACGCAGCAGAATTGCCTTGAAAGGCGCATCGGCATGCACAGCATCAGTAATGATATCTTCGCAGATTTTCTTGGTGTTGCCATAAGGCGAAGTAGCCGTCTGTCTGGGCGTATCTTCGGTAACAGGCAAAACCTCGGGTTGTCCGTAAACAGTACATGAAGAAGAGAACACGAAGCCTTCGACACCGTATTGCGGCATCAACTCCAAGAGATTGATCAGCGTGGTGAGGTTGTTACGATAATACAGCAAAGGCTTTTGCACCGACTCCCCTACTGCCTTGCTGGCAGCAAAGTTGATGATAGCCTTGATACCCGGATATTTATCGAAAACCGCCTTCAAAGCCGTCATATCGGTACAATCCACTTCTTCGAAAGCAGGACGAATACCGGTAATCGCTTCGATACCATCCAACACCTTGATATTGGAATTGGAAAGATTATCGACGATTACCACTTCGTAACCGGCATTCTGCAATTCTACGGTAGTGTGCGAGCCAATGTAGCCCGTTCCACCGGTAACAAGAATCTTCGTTGCCATAAAGGATTACAATTTTACGATACCTGAGAAACCCATGAAAGCCAAAGCCAGCAAACCGGCCGACAAGAGAGCGATAGGCATACCTTGCATACCCTTGGGCACGCGCAGCAAAGCCAATTGTTCGCGGATACCGGCAAACAATACCAAAGCCAAACCGAAACCGATGGCGGTAGACACTGCGTAAACCACAGATTCCAGCAAGTTATAGTCTTTTTGGATAACGAGAATAGCCACACCCAAGATACAGCAGTTCGTCGAAATCAAGGGCAAGAAAACGCCCAGAGACTGATACAATGCGGGAGAGATCTTCTTCAACACGATTTCCACCAACTGTACCAATGAAGCAATGACCAGAATGAAAGAAATCGTCTGCAGGTAACCCAAGTTGAAGGGATCGAGCAAGAAGGTATATACCAACCAAGTGATGATGGTCGCCAACGTCAACACGAAAGCCACGGCGCCCGACATACCTACGGCCGTATTCACTTTTTTCGAAACACCCAGGAATGGGCAAATACCCAAAAACTGAGACAGCACGATGTTGTTTACAAACACCGCTGCGATGAACATAAAAATATAGATCATGACTGTTTTCTTAGTTTATTCATAATAGCCAACAAGTATGCCAGCGAGATAAAAGCACCAGGTGCAAGGATGAATACCAATGCGCCGTATTGTTCGGGGAAGATAGTCAGACCGAACAACTTGCCGGAACCCAGCAATTCACGCACCATACCCAGAAGTGTCAAAGCGAAGGTGAAGCCCAGACCGATACCCAGACCATCCAAAAGCGAATCGAAAGGATTGTTCTTGGAAGCGAATGATTCGGCACGACCCAATACCACACAGTTCACCACGATAAGCGGAATAAACAAGCCCAAGCTTTCGTAAAGCGAAGGCACATAAGCCTTCATCAACATTTCGAGCAAAGTAACGAAGGTGGCAATAATCACGATAAACGAAGGAATGCGCACATTATCGGGAATGAGGCTCTTGAGCAAAGAAACCACCAAGTTTGAACAGATAAGCACAAACATCGTTGCGGCACCCATACCCAAACCGTTCACCGCAGAAGTGGTAGTAGCCAAGGTAGGACACATACCCAACATCAACACAAAGGTTGGGTTCTCGGTAATCAAACCATTAAGAATAATACCAAATTTATTATTTTTCATAACTCAAGCTCCTCTCCATTAATTCTGAGCCGTTTGCACAGCGTCCAGTGATTTTTGATAATAGGTATAAGCTCTGTTCACAGCATCGAGGAAGGCGCGAGAACTGATGGTAGCAGCCGTAATGGCATCGATTTCACCACCGTCTTTGCTCACTCTCAGTCCCTTAGCAGGATTCTTACCCAAGATGCTTTGGGCCGCTTTGTCGGTCTTGAACCAATCTACCATCTTGGTACCCAAACCGGGCGTTTCAGCCTGTTTCAGCACAGAATAGTTCACAATGTTTCCGTTCATATCGAAACCGACCATCACTTGGATATAACCATTGAAACCGGCGTTAGAGTAGCTTTCTACGGCGATACCCACGCATTTGTTCTGATTCAAAACCGGATAACAGTTGATGTTCTGTCCGGTCTCGTCGGTATAGGAAATAATTTTACCCACAGCGTCGAAGGCGGGAGTCACTTCCTTGATAGCCGTTTGTTGTTTGGCCACTTCTGCCAGGCGGATAGGTTCAGCTGTCAATTGATTCACCCAAGCCAGGAGGGTTGCTGCCACAATGGCAATGATGCCCAGCACCAATACCATGTTTACTAATGTTGATTGCAGTTTTTTCATTTTTTCAATCTCCCAAAACGTTTAGGTTTACAATATACATTGATAAGAGGTGTCACCGCATTCATGATAAGAATAGCGAAAGAAACACCTTCAGGATAAGCACCGAAAGTACGGATCAACACCGTCAGCACACCGATGCCCACACCATAGATAATCTGACCTTTCTTCGACATGGGCGAAGTGACATAGTCGGTAGCCATAAAGCAAGCACCCAACATCAAACCACCGGTGAGCAAATGTGTCAGAGGATCTACGAATGCTTCGGGATTGCCCAAGTGCAAGATACCGGCAAAAATGAATACGGTAGCCATGATAGACACGGGAATGTGCCAGGTAATGGTTTTGCGTACGAGCAAGTAAACCAGACCGATAAGAATAGCCATAGCACCTACTTCACCCATACTACCTCCGGTATTGCCCACAAACATATCTAAATAAGAAGGCAGTTGGTCGAATTGACCGGCTTTAATCAGCGCCAAAGGCGTAGCACCCGTCGTAGCATCGGCCACGGCACCGGAAGCTCCGGAAATAGCGTTGGCAGCTTCTTGCACTTTCATCTGGAAGATAGTCTTGGGCCAAGTGGTCATCTGCTGAGGGAATGATACCAACAGGAATACACGACCCACCAATGCGGGGTTGAAGATATTGTTACCCAAACCACCGAATGACATTTTAGCCACACCGATAGCCACCAAAGCGCCAATCACCACAATCCACCAATCGAGGTTTGAAGGCAGGTTGAATGCCAACAAAAGACCGGTCAGGATGGCAGAGCCGTCGCAAATGGTGCAAGGGCGTTTCATCAAGAATTTAGCGATGAGCCACTCGAAAAGCACACAAGAGGCAATAGAGATGGCGGTCACCAACAATGCGTTCCATCCGAAGAAAACCAAAGAAACCGCAAAAGCAGGAATCAGCGCGATAATCACGCGGTACATATTCTTGGATACGCTGTCGCCACTATGGAAGTGAGGCGACATGGATACATAGAAATTATTTGCCATAGTCGTTATTGTTTACGTGAACGAATCAGGGCGCCAACTTTGGCCTTACCGATGCGCAAATAGTCGAGCAAAGGACGGTTTGCGGGGCAAGTAAAAGTACAACAACCACATTCAATACAATCCATCATGTGAACCTTTTCGGCACCTTCCCAATCCTTATGTTCGCTAAGAGCGCCCAAAAGATAGGGTTCCAAGCCCATAGGACAAGCACTCACGCACTTGGCACAACGGATACAATCGCTGGCCTGGCCACGCTTACTTTCAGCTTCGTCCATCACCAAGACGCCGGAAGTACCCTTGGCAACGGGAGCATCCAAAGAAGCCAAAGCCTTACCCATCATCGGACCACCGGAAATAACCTTACCTGCATTTTCGGGCAGACCACCGGCGAAATCGATGAGTTCCTTGATGGGCGTACCCATACGAACGCGGAAGTTTCCGGCATTGGTGAGCGACTTTCCGGTAACGGTAACGATACGTTCAAACAGAGGTTTGTTCTTTTGAACCGCTTCATATACGGCAAAGATGGTTCCGACATTCTGTACCACGGCGCCTACTTCGATGGGCAGACAACCCGAAGGCACCTGACGACCGGTCGTTGCTTCAATCAGCTGTTTTTCACCACCCTGAGGATAATGCATCTTCAAAGGCATCACTTCGATTTCGGGATAAGGCTGAGCCAAGTGTTGCAAGAGTTCGATGGCGTCAGGCTTGTTGCATTCGATACCGATAACAGCCTTGTTCACATTCAGCGCCTTCATCAAAATGCGGATACCCACGATGATTTCTGGACCTTTTTCCAACATCAGACGATGGTCGGCGGTAAGATATGGTTCGCATTCCACACCGTTCACCACAAGAATCTCGGCTTTCTTTCCGGGAGGAGGCGTCAATTTGACGTGAGCGGGGAAACAAGCACCACCCATACCTACGATACCGGCTTCATTGATCTTACGAACGATTTCTTCCGGTTCCAACTTACATTCTCTTTCTAATTTGTCGGAGCGGATGATACCTTCTTCCCATTCGTCGCCTTCCACATCGATGAAGATGGCAGGACGGGGATAACCGCTGGCATCAACGACTTCTGCAATTTTGTTTACCTTGCCCGATACGGGAGAGTGGATATTTGCCGAAACGAAGCCACCGGCCTTAGCCAACAATTGACCCGTTTTTACCACGGCACCTTTTTCCACCACGGCCTGGGTGGGCGCACCAATATGCTGTCCAAGCAACACAACGGCCTGCTTGGGAAGCGGCATTTCGACGATAGACTTGCCTGCCGTCAATTTGCACTCTGGGGGATGAATACCACCTATAGTAAATGTTCTCATTATGGTAATATTTTAATTATTCAGCTTTAGGAGTTTCTGTTTGAGCAGTTTCGGCAGCCTTGGGAGCAGCTTGAGCAAGCTTGGGAGCTTCGGCAGCAGGCTTGGGAGCTTCAGCAGCAGGCTTGGAAGCTTCGGCAGCAGGCTTTTCAGCCTTGGGCTTACGAGGCGGGAAATTCAAGGCGTGGATAGCGCCGGTAGGACAAGCCTCTTCACACTTGCGACACAAACGACACTTATTGAAGTCGATGTATGCCACATTGTTTTCCATTGTAATAGCCTCGAATTCGCAGACCTTCTGACACTTAGAGCAACCGATACAAGCAGCGGCACAAGCCTTCTTGGCCACAGCACCCTTGTCGTGATTGCGACAAGCCACATAGATTCTTCTCGATTTCGGACCCTTGTTGCGCAATTCAAGCAACATCTTGGGACAAGCCTTTACGCAAGCGCCACAAGCCGTACACTTTTCTTCGTCGATTTCGGGCAATCCGGTTTCAGGATTGATAGACAAAGCGCCGAACTGACAAACTTCGACACAATCGCCTTTGCCCAAACAACCATAGCTACAAGCCGTTTCACCACCATAAAGCGCAGCAGCCACAGCACAAGAAGGAGCGCTGTCGTAGCGATTCACCTTAGGACGGTTGGCACAAGAGCCATTACAACGCAACACAGCCACCTTAGGAGCGGATGCCACGGAAGCCATTCCCAAAATCTCACCGACCTTCTTCATGGTTTCGGCGCCACCCACAGGGCAGAGCATGGAATCCAGACTGCTGCTCTTGACGCAAGCTTCGGCAAAACCCCTACAACCGGGATAACCGCAACCACCGCAATTGGCGCCTGGCAAAACTTCCTGAACCTGATCGATGCGAGGATCTTCTTCCACATAAAAGGCCTTGGCAGCCAAGAAAAGGACCAAGGCGAGAAGCAAACCAATGCTTCCCAACACAATCAGTGCAATTACAATCGCATTCATAATATTAATAATTCAGTTAAATAAATCTCTATCTTAATTCGATATCATTCATCAGGGAACGAATCTCGAAACGGAATTTTTTACTCAATTTATCTTTCAAAAGATACAGCAAGACGGCATAAGGCAACAAAATACCCAAAGACACCAGTGCTGCCACCACTTCGTTGCCGGGAGCAATGAGCGTCAGGCAAAGCACCATGACCAAAATGAGCAGGATAAGCGGAAGCACATAGGCCAGGAACACGGCTTTCATACCCATAGAGGCGGCGCCTTCCACCATCACCTTGTCGCCAACGGACACCGAACCTTCGGCAGCGCGTACCTCCACGATTTTTTCTTTGGTATCGGCCGAGGAACAAATAGACTTGGCATGACACAAGTCACAGGCAGATGCCTGCTGAATACGCACTTGCACCGCCTGTCCTTTGATGTCTTCGACAATTCCGATATGGCTTATTTTTTCCATTATCTACGCTTTTTTGCCTGCAACTTAGCTTGTTCGCGCTGATATTTCTGAGCCTCTTCCAAACGCTGTTGGAAAGCCGATTTCTTGGTAGGCTTACTTTGGTTCAACACCATCTGGGCCTTGATCTTGTCTTCGTTGATGAACAAACGGAACAGATACGTCTGAGCGATGGTCAACAAAGAAGAGAAGAAATAGTAGAAACTCAAACCAGCAGCATATTGGTTGAAGATGAAGAGGAACATCACCGGCATAAGGTACATCATGGTCTTCATGCCCGGCATGCTGTTGTCGGTGCCGGCAGAAGAAACCTTGGTACTGATGATATTGGTAATGGTCATCAACAGACAGAACAGAGAAATATGGTTGCCCAGCAAACCGCTGATAATGGGAATGTGAGCCTTCCAAGAAATGATGGCGTCGTAGGTAGAAAGGTCTTGACACCAGAGGAAACTTTCCTGACGCAGCTCGATAGAAGCCGGGAAGAACCAGAACATGGCAATGAGCACGGGGAACTGCAACAACATTGGGATACAACCACCCATAGGGTTGATGCCTGCCTTTTTATAAAGGTCCATGGTAGCTTGCGAACGTTCGGCCGCTTTGCTGTCGCCGGGATATTTTTCGTTGATGGCATCGATTTGCGGCTTGAGCAGACGCGTTTTGGTAGATGACATCAATGATTTGTAAGTCAAGGGGAAAATCAAAAGTTTGATACACAAAGTCATCAGCATGATGATGATACCTGCGTTGCCAATGAATTTTCCGAAGAATTTGAACATGGGCAAAACCAACCAAGTGCTCACCCAACGAATGATATTGCCGCCCAGAGGCACAATACGATCGAGTTGCAGACGTGCTTCCTTATCTACACCCTTGTCGTAAGCTTTGAGAATGTCGTATTTGCTGGGGCCGAAATAAAAATTGAAATTAGCTTCGCGATCGCCTCTCATATTGAAGGGCGACTGAGAACGCATCATATAGCTCTTGATATAAGGCGATTGTTCGCTTTCCACGTGAGAAGACAATTCGTTGGAGGTAAAACCTTCCGGACTGATCAAAACTGCCGCAAAGAACTGATCCTTGAAAGCCACCCAAGACAGACGATTGGTGATATCCTTGTGAGAATCTTTGGCTTCGCTAAGTTTTTCCACGTCATCGCCTTCGAACTTATATTGCATCATGGCATAACGATTGGCAAACTTACGACCTCTTTCCTGCGCACGCATCTTCACATTCCAGTCGATATCCAGATTGGTGGTGCCCATAGAAAGCATATTTTCCAAACCTTGACCTCTCACAGAGAACGACATCATGTAGTTGTCGGGTTGCAAAGTGTAAACAAAATCCAAGTAATTGTTGCCGGGAACCTCCAAACGGAAGATAAATTCCTGAGGATTACTGCTTTCCACTTTTTGGAAATACAAATCGGAGGTCTTTACCACGCGACTTTCGTGGGTGATAAGGGTCAATGCGAATTCCGAGGTTTCTTCGTCGAAAAGAATGAGCGGAAGCGAATCGCCGGTAACGTAGTCTTTCAGACGAACCGAAGCAATGCGTCCACCCTTGGAAGCCATGGTCAGTTCCATCACTTCGTTTTCGAAGGTATAGTGTTGATTTTCACCTTTTACCAAAGCAGCGTAAGCACCAAATTGTTTTTGCAACTGAGCTTCGATATCGGCTTGCTGAGCAGGTGTGGTTTCTGCCAATTGTTGTTGCTCCATAGCTTCGCGCACCAAGGCTTCCTGACGCGCCAATTCTGCTTGAATCATGGCAATGGAATCTTGTCTGCGAGCCTCCTCCAACTGGGCCGCCGTAGGCTTGTTGAAGAAGTAAGATCCCATCAGAATAAGGAAAATAAGAATAAATCCGATGATTGTTTGTTTATCCATAAGTATGTAATTATTTGTTAAAATCTTTTAAGCCTGCAAAGTTAGTAATTTTTCGCCGGAAAAAGCATTATCTTTGCACGAAAATTATAGCTTATTGATGAGAGAAATAAAGATTCTGACAATTAGCATTTTAGCCCTAATGATAGGCTTTCTGGAAGGTTCGGCACAGCAAAGTGCCTCCGAACTTTTCAAAGCCTATTCCATGTCTATCATGATGGATTCGCTACATCAACAAACAAAAAGCGAACAAAAAGAGGCTGCCATTTCACAACAAAACTTAATGCCGATTCAAGCAGACAGCACCAGCATTCTGGATAGCCTCATGCGCGAGGAAAACCGCTATCATATCCCCATCAGCCAGATTCGTTTTACAGAAACCCTGGAACGTCAGATTCAACAAGGTGACTCTATGTTGGAGGTCATGTCGGAGCAGATGCTTCCTTTCAGAGGCAGGCGCGAAATGTCTGATATCATGCGTTATTACGCCCGTTACGATGTGATGAAAAATCGCGTTTACCCCGAGCCGCCGCGCGATTTCAGCAAGATATCGCAAGACGAATATCCGCCGGCCAATCCATTATTCATGCCGCTTGTGTTCGATGCCTTCAAAGAAGACATGGACATGCCGGAAATTGAATTCCTCAAGGACGAGGAGAATTATTATTGGTTTGAAGAGCCTCAGGAAATTGAGGCAAACAGATATGTGCGTGCCATGCGCAGGAAACTCATGCACTCTATTGAAAGAGAGCTGCTTAGTAAATTCGATTACTGCTACTACGATATTCCTGCCTACGAACGCATCGATGTCACCTTGGAAGCCAAACGTCCCATCCAGATAGATGCCAGGCCCAATATGAACATCAACGTCGTACGCCATGAACCCATGCGTCGCATCGATCCGGAATATACTTACTGGCGATTCCGCGGCCGTATGTCCACCCAGATGACGCAGACTTACATTTCGCAAAACTGGTCGAGCGGTGGCGAGAGCAATATGTCGGGTCTTTTCTCGCTCTACTGGAAAGCCAATTACGACGATAAAAAGAACATTCAGTTCGACAACTTCATCGACTGGAAGATTGGTATGAACACCAACAGCGGCGATACTTTGCGTGGCTACAACATCAGCACCGACCAATTGCAGGCTGTGTCGAAATTGGGTATCAAGGCGGTGGAGAACTGGTATTATTCTGCTCAGGCCGAATTCATTACGCAGACGCTTACCAACTACAAGACAAACACTTACACGCCAAAGAGTTCTTTCTTGTCGCCGGCCAAGCTCTTCGTGTCTTTAGGTATGGACTTCAAGAAAACGAGCCGCAACAATCAGCACAAAATCTCTGTGCTGATGACGCCTCTCACCTATCGTATGAACTTCTTGATGGACACCATCAATTTCAACCCTTCGAGCTATGGTATTGACCAGGGTAAGCGCATAGGCCACGAATTCGGTTTCAAGGTAACGGCCAATTATGATTGGAAAATCAGCGAAGACATTTCGTGGAATTCTTATCTGTACTACTATTCCGACTTCTCTTACATAGATTCGGAATGGAAGAATACGGTCAATTTTAAGGTAAACCAATACCTGAGCACGCAACTCTTCATTCACACCAAGCTTAACGACCGCGAGTTCAAACGTGGCGAGGGTAAAAAGCTCATTCAGCTGAAAGAATTCCTTAGCTTTGGTGTCACCTATTTCTGGTAAAAATTCAACGCCCTGCGCCTTCGCTCGCGGCTGTTGCGTTTCTGCTTTGCCAATCCCTCCGCCTTCGCTCGCAGTTTTCCGCTCGAAACCCATACGAAGTTTCTTCGCCGGAAAACTTTCGTTCAGTACTCGGGATTGGACTCATCACTAGCGCCTTGGGCTCGGTACTTGGTGGCAATTGCTCAAAACAGCATTTTCGCTCAACAACGCTTTTTCAAAATTGAAGAGTCGCGAGACGCCGCGGTGAAACGAAGTCCACGCAGAAGCTTGTTAATTTATTCTTTCTAAATCAATAATTCTAACAAAACAGACATTATCTTTGCGAGAGAAAAATTCTAATACAATGAAAACATATTTTGATTATTTGGACTCGCTACGCGAAGAGGTTTCGCATGGCTATCATGAAGCAAATCAGATTGTTGCGCAGGCAAAATTGAATTACACTTATCTGAAGGCGCCCAACGGAAGGCCCACGAAATTGCGTCTTGAAGATTGGATTTTGGTTCGAACAAAGGCATTCAAAGAAAAATTCGGCGATTGGGAAACAGCCTACAAAAAACGATATCTTCTTTACCACGAAGCCGTGAAGAAACTTTCTGGAAATGAGTTTGAAAAGCAGCCAAACATGAGTATTATCGAACAAGTCGGGGCGTATTTCGACCTCATGGGGAACATTGGCTTATCTCCTTTGTATGGTGAAGTTATTCTTGATAGAAAGGGAATTGGAGATAGTTTGGCTCATGGATTAGGCAGAAACAAAGCTATCGCATTTGCCGCCGTAAAAGAGGTTATTGAAAATGGAATTCTCATCGACTATCATAAAAACCACAAAGGAAGAGGCTACGACAGCGCAGTTATTTCAGCTCCCATTAAGATTCTCAATGAACGATTTATCTGCTACGTCATTATCATACGAAGCAAAATAGCGAATCGTTTTTATCTACATGAGGTATGGACAGAAAAAAGCCTCACAAG
>JAFUIP010000023.1 GCA_017468435.1 Bacteroidales bacterium | reverse complement strand
GACTATAGCATTGGGGATCCACCTCTTCCCATTCCGAACAGAGAAGTTAAGCCCAATAACGCCGATGGTACTGCGCAAGTGGGAGAGTAGGTAGTCGCCGTTTTACGAAGAGTCTTGAGCATTATGCTTGAGACTCTTTTTGTTTGGGGCAAATTTGTTTATCACTTTGCTAAATGCTAACTTCGCACCTCATTTATTAGATAGAATTATGCCGTTAAATTTACCTTCAAAACTGCCCGCCATCGAGATATTGAAAGGCGAAAATATTTTCGTCATGGACGATGCGAGAGCATCAAACCAGGATATCAGACCATTGAAAATCGTTATCTTAAATCTGATGCCGATTAAAATCACGACGGAAACAGATTTGATTCGCCTGCTGTCGAATTCTCCACTGCAAATAGAAGTAGATTTTCTCAAGCTAAAGAGTCATACGCCCAAGAATACGCCCGTAGAACACATGATAGCCTTCTACAAAGACTTCGAAGAGATTTCTCGTCATAATTACGACGGGATGATTGTGACCGGTGCGCCCGTAGAACAGATGGATTTTGAGCAGGTGAATTATTGGGAAGAACTTAAGAGCATTTTCAGCTGGTCTCGCGAACATGTTACCTCTACCTTATATATATGTTGGGCTGCACAGGCCGGTTTGTATTATCATTACCAAGTGCCGAAATATGCTTTAGACAAGAAGCTTTCAGGCGTTTACCAGCATCGCGTTCTCGACGCAAGCCATCCTATCTTCAGAGGCTTTGACGATGAATTCTTTGTTCCCCACAGCCGTTATACCGAGGTGCGTAGAGAAGATATTTTGGCAAATCCCGAGCTTACTTTGCTCAGCGAATCGGACGATGCCGGCGTGTATATGGTAATGGCTCGAAATGGTCGAGAGTTCTTTATCACCGGGCATTCAGAATATGCACCGAACACTTTGCACAACGAGTATGTACGCGATATCAACAAGGGTCTTGAGATAGATCCGCCTTGTCATTATTATCCGAATGACGATCCAAGCCAGACCCCCGTGGTAAAATGGCGTGCGCATGCTAATCTGTTGTTTAACAACTGGTTGAATTATTACGTTTACCAGGAAACTCCTTACGATATTTCGCAAATCAGATAAACGAGAAAGCATTGGCAGTCAAGCCGAGAGATGGTTTTCGTTCAAGATGGTGTAAGATGAAGAAAAAGAGGCAAATAGAATTGCTGGCGCCGGCAAAGGACCTCGAAACCGCTAAGCAAGTGATTTTGCATGGCGCTGATGCTGTGTATATTGGTGCGCCCAAATTTGGAGCCCGAGCTGCCGCTTCGAATACGCTCGAGGACATTGCCGAACTTGTTGCTTTTGCTCATCAGTATTATGTGCGTATCTATGTGGCGCTCAATACTTTGATTTACGAAGACGAACTTTCTGAAGTGGAACGGATGATCTGGAAACTCTGGGAAATCGGGGTGGATGCGCTCATTGTGCAGGATATGGGCATCACTAAGCTGAACCTGCCGCCTATTCCCTTGCATGCCAGTACGCAATGCGACAATAGAACCCCCGAGAAGGTGAAGTTCTTGCAGGATGCCGGTTTTCGTCAGGTGGTCTTGGCAAGAGAATTGTCTATTCCGCAGATAAAAGCCATTTCACAGCAGACTAATGTTGCCTTGGAAGCCTTTATTCATGGGGCTTTGTGCGTGAGCTACAGCGGACAATGTTACATGAGTTACGCCTTGGGTGGACGCAGCGCTAATCGTGGAGTTTGTGCCCAGTTTTGCCGTCTTCCCTACGATTTGGTCGATGCCAAAGGCAAGGTGCTGATGCGCGATAAATACTTGCTTTCTTTGCGCGATTTGCAACGTAGCAAGCAAGACATAGAAGCTCTGATAGACGCCGGCATCACATCGTTCAAGATCGAAGGCCGACTGAAGGAAATGGCCTATTGCAAAAATATCACTGCATGGTACCGACAAATCTTGGACGAAATCATGGCCGGTCGAAGCGATTTGAAACGCGCATCTTCCGGGAGTGAGCAAATCAGTTTTATACCCAAACCCGACAAGACATTCAACCGAGGCTACACGCCTTATTTCCTGCATGGACGTCCGAAACATTTGTTCAATTTCGACACGCCTAAGTCGATGGGAGAGGAAATGGGATTCGTCCGCGCGCAGAAATTACAGCATTTTATTTACCTCGGAAAGGATCCACTTTTCAACGGAGATGGGCTGAGTTATTTCGATGAAAACGGGAAATTTGCCGGATTTCGTGTTAATAAAGTGGATGGAAATAAGGTCTATCCGGCTAATGCTTCTTTGCGTTTGAAAACGGGAATTAAATTGTATCGCACCGCCGATCAGCAATTTACTTCGGCATTGGAGAAAAATACGGCCAAGCGTCGCATTGAGTTGAGCCTACATTGTTGGGAATTGCCCGATGGATTCGCCATTCAAATGGAAGATGCAGAGGGACATCGTGCTGTCGTTCGTTTTGATGATCCGAAAAACCCGGCACAGAAACCGCAGAAAGAACATGTGCGCAATTTGCTGATGAAAGCCACACATCCCTTGTTCGTTGTAGCTGATTGTCAAATAGATTGGGAGGCTGAATATTTTCTGCCATCGTCTTTGTGGACCGAGCAGCGCAATCGTTTGTACGATCTTTTTGTGCGCGTGCGCCAGATTCAATATCCCAAGGAAGAATTCCGTTTGCCCAACACAAGCCATCCTTATCCGCAGCAGGAACTTCAATATCTTGGAAATGTGCTGAATAGTGCGGCTCGCGAATTTTATCAACAGCATCAAGTGAGCCAGATTGATTCCGCTTTGGAAGCTGCGCCCTTCGATGCCGGATCTTACGAAACTCCCATTGAATTAATGCGTTGCAAGCATTGCCTGAAGTTTGCTTTGAATGCTTGCCCCAAGCAAGCCAATCATCAAACTTTGGAAGAACCTTTGACTTTGGTGTATAAGCAGCATCGACTTCCTTTGCGTTTTGATTGTCGTCATTGTGAGATGCTCATCCTTTCGGCTTTGTGATAATGGCGAACTGCGGCGCCCGCTTCGGCTGCGTCCTTGGTCATTTGCGAAAGCAAACTCCCGTCGTCCTCGCCTCGCGGCCACCACATTTCATCCATTCTGACAAAGCCGTTGGTCTGTTGTGATAATGGCGAACTGCGGCGCCGGCTGCGCTGCTCGGCTCGGTTACGTACCCAAAGTACGCTCCCTTCGCCTCGCTGCTTGCCGCCACCACATTTCATCCATTCTGACAAAGCCGTTGGTCTGTTGTGATAATGGGGTAATGTTGCCAAAAATGGTTGGTAAAACCGCCTAAAAAGAGAAGGGAAATGGGAAGAATCGGGATAAGAGATTCTTCCTATTTTTCTTTCTTTTTGTTATCCTTATTTCTAAAATAAATATACCATCTGACATAGTTC
>JAFUIP010000004.1 GCA_017468435.1 Bacteroidales bacterium | reverse complement strand
CTGCGTGGACTTCGTTTCACCGCGGCGTCTCGCGACTCTTCAATTTTGAAAAAGCGTTGTTGAGCGAAAATGCTGTTTTGAGCAATTGCCACCAAGTACCGAGCCCAAGGCGCTAGTGATGAGTCCAATCCCGAGTACTGAGCGAAAGTTTTCCGGCGAAGAAACTTCGTATGGGTTTCGAGCGGAAAACTGCGAGCGAAGGCGGAGGGATTGGCGGTAAAGCTCAAAGCAAAAGGCGGTAAAGCGGAAGGCGTAAAGCGAAAAGCAAAAGGCTGCAAGGCGAAAAGCGAAAAACCGTAGCGAAGGCGCAGGGATATGACAAAGTGTACCAAAATGTATCAAAATGAACCGAAGTGAATAAAACGAAGGGGCTTGTATAACTGAGGCTGAATGTCTAACTTTGCGAGCTTTAAAAGTACAGAATAGTATAGCGTAGAGATTTGCAGATGAGAAAATTACCCCCCCCCCTCAAAAATTAGGCCAAATGCCCTTGTTTGGCTGATTTTAAGCCTTTTTGCAGTATTCAGCGCGCAGGCGCAAGACATCAGTGTAGTCTCGTTCCTGGCATTGGAAAACGATTTGACAGCCAATACCTATGGCACGATGGAGCGGGATCAGAACGGCGAAGTGGCAGCATTGATAAAGATAGTGACCAAAGAAAAAGGCTTCCTCTTCGACGGAGGCATGACCGGCATTGTCAAGGTGAAACAGGACGTGGGCGAAGTCTGGGTGTATGTGCCGCACGGCATCAAGCGAATCACCATCAAGCATCCCGATCTGGGCATTCTGCGCGATTATTATTTTCCTCTACCCATAGAAAAGGCGAGAACCTACGAAATGAAACTCACCACGGCCAAGATGGAAACCGTGGTGACGCATAGCATCAATAAGCAGTTCGTATCGTTTCATGTGAGCCCGGCCAATGCCGTCGTGGAACTCGACGATGAGATGCTGACCGTGGACGAAGAAGGCTATGCCGAAAAGGGCGTTTCGTATGGCAGCTATCAATGGCGCGTGTCATGTGCCAACTATCATACGCAGGCCGGCAAGGTGACGGTGAGCGCCGATGGCAAAGCCGTGGTGAATGTCACCCTGAAACCTAACTTCGGATGGATCCGATTCCTCTCTGACGAAGAACTGCATGGTGCCAATGTCTATATCGATAACGAGCGCGCTGGACAATTGCCATTTGTTACGGAGGGAATTAAGAGCGGAAAACATCAGGTGAAGGTGGTGAAACGCCTGTACAAAAGCTTCGAAGAGGAAGTGGAAATCAGCGACAACGACACCTTGAGCCTGAAGGTGGAGATGCAAGCCAATTTTGCCCGCGTGCAGCTGAATGCACCCGACGAAGATTGTGAAATCTGGATAGACGGCCAACAAATGTCGCAGGGAAGCTGGCAGGGCGGATTGGAAAAAGGCGAGTACATAGTGGAAGTGCGCAAGGCCTCGCATCGTGCGGCTCAAACCATATTGACAGTCCCCGATCATGAAGCGCGCAAGGTGGATTTGCCCAAGCCAACGCCCATCTACAGTTTTGTGGCCATCAGTTCGTCTCCCTCTGAGGCCAAGGTTTTCATAGACGGAAAAGAAATGGGCGAAACCCCCTTGATGCTCAGCGAAGTGCTGATAGGCGAACGCGAAATGAAGTTCGTGAAAGAAGGCTATATCGACCACGTGGAAAAGGCCGTCTTGAAAGAAAACGAAGAAAACAAGGTGGCTGTGAAGCTTGAAAAAGTGCCGGAAGCCATAGGCGTGACAATCCATTCAGAACCCAAGGGAGCCGGTCTGAGCGTGGATGGAAAATACATCGGACATACGCCCATGAAACACGAACTGCCGGTGGGAGAACATCAGTTCGAATTGTCGAAGGCAGGCTACAAGACCCTCATCAAGACGGAAACGCTCAGCTTGGATGGCAGCCGTGATATCTCTTTTGTCCTGGAAAAGCTGCCATGGTCGCAGCGCGTGTACAACAAGGCCTACCGCCGCATGGCTTTCTACGCTTCGGCGCAAGCGGCCTACGAATATCCTCAGAATCAGTTGGCTTACGGAGCATCCTTGGGTGTCAATATGCGGGGTATCAATGTGGAGGCTTCGTTTATGATGTCGTCTTTGCAACAGGCGCAGGCCAGAGTGGGTTATGCCATCGCCTTGGGAAAAAAGCTGATTCTTACGCCTCAGGTGGGTGCCGACATGTATTTGAATGTGCCTTGCAGCGAGTTCTCTTACAGCTACGATGCCGAAGGCAATTTCATGGAAGACAGACGCGATTACGAGGCTTCCAAGACAGGGCTGGCAGGCGCATTGCGCATTCAGTATTGTTTGAGCAAGAGTATGGCGCTGTTCATTACGCCGGCATACAGCTATTTCAATCCCGCCGACACGAAAGATGTAAACAAAGACATGTTGGGTGGCATCAGCCTGAAAGCAGGTCTCGTGTTCAATTTTGGAAGAGAATAAAACATTGAAAGAGCAAAAGAAATAAAGCGCTTTCCATAACGAAAATAAACGAAGATGAAAAATATACTCCGATATACAGCCGCATTATTCTATGTTGTTTTGGCTCTGACATCCTGTCTGCCGGAAGAACCCGTACACGAAAGCATCAACATGGGCGCGGGCGAAGTGACAAGCCTAAGTTCTTCTGCTGCCGATTTGCTCTGCGAGATAGAAGACGAACTGCCCAAATATACCAAAATAGAGTACGGTATCATCTATTCCGACAATCAGGAAAAAGTAGAGAATCATAAAGGTGTCAAGAAAATCGAAGGACGCGACCTGAGTGAGAATCGTTTCTTGGTGCAACTTACAGATCTGAAAGCCAAGCAGGAATATTTTTACAGCAGCTATCTGCGTTTAGACGAAGGCCGTATCATTTACGGAGATATTTCCTCGTTTGTCACCAAGGCCAGTTACAAAGTCACTTTCAATGCTAATGGCGGAAAGGGCGGCATGGAGCCGCAACATTTCGAAGAAGACGACAACAAAGCCCTCACGGAAAATACATTCACGCGCGAGGGATACGAGTTTGCCGGCTGGAACACCAAGGCCGACGGAAGCGGACAGTATTTTCATCCGCAGCAGGCACATCTGCTGACGGACAATGTGAATCTCTTTGCTCAGTGGCAGGTGATTTCGGGCATGGAAGAAGGCTACACTTATGTCGATTTGGGCCTGTCGGTGGAATGGGCCACGCGCAATGTGGGAGCCGAGCGCCGCGAAGCTTACGGAGATTATTTTGCCTGGGGCGAAACACAAACGAAAAACAATTATGCTTGGGATAGCTATCAGTGGGGCATTGCTTCCGATTTGCTGACGAAATATTGCGTTGATGCCGCTCATGGCAAAAACGGCGCCACCGATGCTAAAACCACTCTGGATCTCACTGACGATGCGGCCCGCGTGCAATGGAAAGGTGCATGGCGTATGCCCACCTTGGCCGAACAGAAAGAGTTGCGCGAAAAATGTACCTGGAAATGGAAAAACCTCAATGGCATAGCCGGTTACGAGGTGACAGGCCCAAGCGGCAAGAGTATTTTCCTTCCGGCTGCCGGTTTCAAAAACAACGATGCGATCTATCAGCAAGGTTCCTACGGATGTTATTGGTCGAGCAGTTTGTACGAGATACAGAGCGATTATGCTTATTATCTGAATATTATCCCCTCCACGCGCGAGCAAGGCCAGTACAGCCGCAGCTATGGCTACTCGGTGCGTCCGGTGTACTTGACCTACTATTGTGTGCGTTTCGATGCCAACCAAGGCGAAGGAAAGATGGATTCGTTGATGGTGAAAAAGACCGAAAGCCTCACAACCCCCGCCAACCAATTTACCCGCGATGGCTACATCTTCACCGCCTGGAACACCGAGCCCGATGGCAGTGGCACAAAAGTAGCCGTCCAATCCAAATTCTTGCCCACATCCGACACCACGTTCTACGCACAGTGGCATAAAGTGTGGATGCTGCATTTCGATGCCAATGGAGGTTCGGGTACAATGAATCCGCAGATTTTCGAGCATGGAATAGAACAGCAATTGATAGCGAATACATTCACAAGCACAAGAGAAGGATATGTTTTTGCGGGCTGGAACACGAAAGCAGATGGTAGCGGAACTTCGTATAGTAATCAGCAAAAAATAAGTATTGATGCCGATGTGACACTCTATGCGCAATGGAAAAAACTTTTTTATGTGTCATTCGAGGCAAATGGCGGCCACGGAGAAATGGGAGTGCAAACTTTTGTTCAAGGTGAAACAAAAGCCTTGTTGGCATGTGATTATACTAATTCGGGCTACATATTTACCGGATGGAACACAGAGGGTGATGGCAGTGGCACTTCGTATAGCGACAAACAAATCATTTCAGTTACACAAGATTTGACTCTATACGCGCAGTGGAAAAGGGGTATATATACTGTAACGTTCGATGCCAATGGAGGCACGGGATTCATGTCTGCGCAAACTTTCGAAGGTGGCGTTTCGCAAGCACTCTCTACGAATGTATTTACAAGAGAAGGATTTTTATTCGATGGTTGGAACACCGCTCCCGATGGAAGTGGCACTTCGTATAGCGACAAACAAATTATTTCAGTTACAAAAGAATTAACTCTCTATGCTCAGTGGAAAGATGCTCCTGGTTTTGAAAACGGCCACGACTATGTAGATCTCGGCCTGCCAAGTGGCCTGAAATGGGCTACCTGCAATGTGGGTGCCACATCTCCCGAAGGCTACGGCGATTATTTCGCTTGGGGCGAAACAAGCCCGAAAGATAATTACGATTGGAGTACATATGAATATTGCAATGGTTCAGAAACAACCCTTACCAAGTACAACACAAAAAGCGACTACGGTACGGTAGATAACAAAACCACCCTCGACCTCTCCGACGATGCCGCCCGAGCTAATTGGGGCGGTAAGTGGCGCATGCCCACAACTACAGAACAACGAGAATTAATAAACAACTGCACTTGGACTTGGACCACTCAAAACGGGGTAAATGGATACAAAGGAACTAGCAAAACCAACGGAAACAGCCTATTTCTGCCGGCGGCAGGCTTCCGCGAGGGTACTTCTGTTTACAATGTCGGTTCCCTCGGCTACTATTGGTCGAGTTCGCTCTACGAGGGCTATCCGTACCCCGCGTACAACTTGTACTTCTATTCGGGCTATGTGGACTGGAGCTACTACAGTCGCGACTACGGTCGCGCGGTTCGCGCTGTTTGCCCGTAGCCTGCGCGAGGCCGAAAGGCGGAGCGCCGGGCGTTTTGCCGGAATTTATCCAAAATAAGTGCACGCAACACTTGCATACGCGCAGGGATTGGCTTTCCTCGAAACAACTGCGACCGAAGGCGCAGGGCTGTGAGTCAACCGCAAGCGAAGAGATTTTTGGATGAATCATATCTGCGTCAATTCAAAACCGACTTTGCGGATTTCGGCTTTGATAAGTTCGAGACGTTTGAGCGAAGGATTTTTCTTACCACGCAGGTAGTCGGAAAATAGCGGTTGCGCAATGCCCAAACGTGCAGCAATGGCCGTGGCTTTCAGCTCGGGATGCTCTTTGAAAATCCGCATCAGCGGCGTCGGCTCGGGGTGTTCGTACAAAAAACTTTCAAATGAAACATCTTCGTCTAAGCTGTCCCAGCGAATGCCATCCACGGTGAGATGATAGTTTTCGCGTTCCTCCGCCTTGGCCGACCTAAGCTTGGGATACCACAGCAGAGATTGCCACAGAACCTTTTCATCGTTCTGACAAATGTAAATCCTATCGTCTGCAAACCATAATCTTGTTACGTTCATAAGTCGTTAATATTAAAAGTGTTGGCATAGTAAAATAAGATTATGCAAAGATAGGTTATATTTTGATAACTTTATCGATGCTGGTTAGAAAATAATTAATTTATTATTCGCGACGCTTGGATTTGAAAAATGTTTATATCTTTGCGGCGCACAATGATAGTGTAGGGACAGGATCAAAAACGGTCGTGTACCGCCCCGGGGTCGGTTTTCACTGGCCTCATTTTTTTATCTCCTTTACCTTCGTGTCATCGGAGAAATAAAAGAATAATCTTCCGACGCATTTTCGTCTGGCTTCGGTTATTGCATCGTAGTAAGCCTTGCTGTGAGCCGGAATCTCCATCACCACCGCATCGCAACCTTGTTGATTCAAAGCCTTTTTTACGTATTTCACAATGTTTCCGGGGCCTTGTGAAACACATTTCAGGTCGGTCTTGATTCCGTTCAATCGAATGTCGTAAGTTTGTCCGGCAGGCCGTTGTACCCCATGCAGAAATTCCACTGCATAACCATTGTCAGCCAGCACTTTACACATGCGCATTTCTTTCTCGAACTTCAGCCGTTCCGCCTTGCTCGCTTTAGACTCTTCAATGCGTTCCCATTGCGTCACAACAAAACCATCACCACGAGGCGAAAGGTAGCTTCTTTCCCATTCGTCTTCGTCGTAATGATAGATTCTTCTGGCCGTCTGTATTGCTTGTTTCGACTTGTTTTTCACGATATTAGGCTTGCACTATTTCTATTCGCTCCCATCCAAACGCGGTTCTCCGTTTTCGTCGAAAAAAAATTCGGGCAAATCGTTTGCACAAACAATATCTTGCAGTACCTTTGCCGTGCCTTGCAAGTGGGACGGCTGTCGTTGAACAGCATTAGACCGTACACTTGTGAGGCTTTTTTCTGTCCATACTTCATGTAGATAAAAACGATTGAAGTTCTTTCTCCTGTGCACGACTATGTAACAGATGAATCTTTCCTTCCGAATGTCAATTGGCGCAGATAAAACAGCAGTGTCGTATCCTCTTCCTTTGTGATTATCATGATAATCAATGAGAATTCCTGTTTCAATAACTTCTTTGACAGCTGCAAACGCAATGGCTTTACTTCTCCCTACGCCATGTCTAAAGCTATCCTCGGCGCCTTTACGGTCTAAAACAACGTCGCCAAAGAGTGGGGAATGGGCCAGTCCTCCGATGCTCGCAAAGTACTTGGATACTTGTTCGGTGAGCGTCTTTCCCGCTTGCTTTTCAAACTCATTTTTCTTGCCGAGAGATAGAGTTTCAGAAAATAATCTTATCAGACACGTTGTTTAAGTAAAAATGTCTTGAACCATGCAGAATGTGTTATTTTTTGGTAGATTCCGCACGATTGGGAATATTTCAGATGGAGAGAAATATTAAAATAGGAAAAGATTGCTATAGAAAAATAGTTTTATAAAAAGAATTTTCTATAAAAAGAATGTGCTATATTTGCGGAAGTTTTATTTTAGCAATATAGTGTAATTTTTATGTGCATATCAAACAAGATAGGTCCTCCGGTTGAAGGTGAAGATTTCTTCGGCAGAGAGAAAGAAATTCGTAATGCAAACAAATTGCTCGACGGTAAGCACTCGTTGCTATTGTCGGCACCTCGCCGTATCGGAAAATCATCGTTGGCAAAGCGATTGATTGAGGAGAAAAAACATCAAGGTTGGAAATGTGTCTATATTGACCTTGAAGAGACCACTACCGAAGAGGGCTTCCTTCGTTTGGTTATTGAGGCTTTCAAGAAAAGCGGAATATGGAAACAGCTCACCGACGGAATGTCAAAAGGCTTGGTTTCTGTACTTGATAGAATAGAGAAAGTGACAATAGGCGGCGTTGTCGATTTCAATATAGGAAAGAGAGAGGAACAAGAGGATTTATACAAGAATCTAAAGGATTTGATAAAACACGATGAAGACACCTTTATCGTGGTGGATGAGTTGACGCTATTCCTGGGCATTTTGAATAAAAGCGAGAACGGAGCAGAAAAAGTCGCCTTCATCCTCAATTGGCTCAGAAGCCTCAGACAGGTGAGCAAGACAAATGTACGTTGGCTCTTTTGCGGTTCTGTGGGTTTGAGAAACTTTACCTCTGCGATGAATCTGGGTTATACCATCAATGATTTGATGGAATTCGGATTGGGAGAACTCACTCGTGAGGAGGCCGAAGGTCTTTTATCGGGATTGTGTAAATCTGAAGATATGGAAATGAGTGAAGATCTTATCAATTACACATTAGATAAGTTGCACTGGAACATTCCATACTTCATTCAGGTTATATTCTCTAAATTGGCAGAAGAGTACGAAGACGAGGTTACAAAAGAGAGCATAGATATGGCATATAACAAGCTATGCTCCGAAAACTATCTAAGCACTTGGTCGGAGCGCCTATCAGAGTATAGAGAGTATGAAATGCCTGCTCGTCAAATTCTTAAGCTCTTGTCAACCAAATCTTCGGGCATTGAACGAGAAACAATGTTGAACACTCTGATGACAGGTAAAGATGCTTCAAAGATAGAAGAAGTGGATTACCTATTGAGTAAGGTGTTGGAGATGTTGGAAAATGACGGATATATTTTGAAAATGGATTCAATCAGAACTTTCCGCTCTCCTCTGCTTAGGGATTATTGGTTTAACAAATTTGTGCAATAAATAAACGTAGAGACAGATGCAAACGAGAATACCCTTGTTACACGAAACCATGCAGCCTTATGAAGTAAAGTCCAAAGAGGTATTGGCTGTTAATGAGGAAGTTTATCTTTCTCTGATAAATAATATATTAAAAGAGACCACCGGCAATACATCCCAATCGACTATAATTGTGGGAGATTCGGGCTGTGGCAAGACTTTTTTAATGAAAAGACTATTTGCTGCCATCAAGGAGAATAAGGATACGTGCTTATATCCTATCTTCATAGAAGGAAAATCCGTGTTTTCCACCAACGATATTTGGGCTCATTGCGTAGCGTATTTGAATCTGGATGGCGAAAAGAACGCCTTCGATGCTATCATGGACTGGCAAGAACACAATTCAAAGCGTGTATTGTTGCTGGTAGATAATATGCAATACTATTTTGAGCGTACGGATAATACCGAACAATATGGCTTAAGAGCTAAGTTGAATAGCGCGGGTTCACCCATACTTATTGCTTCCTCTGAAATGGTGTTGCCCGCATTTACCGAATATGATGCGGCTTTCTTTGATGGATTTAAGATTTCATACTTGAAGCCTCTGAGCATGACTGCAGTGGAGAATATAACCAAGGGTAAATACGATGTTCATCGCTTGGAGAATTTGATGTCGTATATGCCTAAAACTATTCGTTCTTTGTATATTGCCATTGATATATTGGGAAAATCGGATGCGGCAGATAAAGACTTGGATTATCTTTCGGACTATTTTTATGCTCGGTACCAAACTAAGTTTGAAGCTGCGAGTACTCAAATGCAAAGGATATTAGCAGCCTTGTCACAAGCTGAAACAGGTTTCTCTTTGTCGGAAATTCGAGCAATAACCCGTCTTGATAATGGGAAAATATCACCGTATCTGAAACTGATGATTGACCAAAAGCTGATAAGTAAGGAGGCAAAGTCGATGAGATCAGGTATTTATTATATCTTGGATCCGCTTTTCAAATTGTGGTTGCGACATAATGCAATATGATTTTGCTCCTGATAAAAAAATGTTATTTGATTTGCGTTTTTACAAATATTAGCTAATTTTGCCGCGTCGAAATGATTTGCGGCCTTGAAAAAGATTTGCGGTCTCGAAAAGATTTGCGGCGTCGAAACAAAAGGCATTGTCTAAAAAACGACATTGAAGCGATGAACGTATTTACTTATGCATATTATTTCTTTTTTTACTTTTACTTTAGCCGTAAAGTAGAGCGAGTTTTGGTATGCAATGATTGATGATTATTTTTGTATAGTTTTATATGAAACCCGCTCCGATATTGGCAAGCGGGTTTTTTTATTAGTCATTGGGATGAAAAAAATAGCGATACAAGGCGTGTTGGGCTCGTACCACGATATTGCCGCCCACGAATTTTTCGAGAACGAAGATATTGAACTGATTTGTTGCAGCACCTTCGAAGATGTTTTCAGGGCAATGGCCGAAGACAGTTCGGTTATAGGCATGTTGGCCATCGAGAACACCATTGCGGGCAGCTTGTTGCACAATTACGAACTCTTGCGTCAGAGCGGGGTGGAGATTGTGGGCGAACATAAGTTGCGCATTTCGCATTGCATGGTGTGTTTGCCTCAGGACGATTGGCAAGATATCAAGGAAGTACATTCGCATCCCATTGCCCTGATGCAGTGTCGTCAGTTTCTCTCGCAGCACGCGCAGATAAAGGTGGTGGAAGCCGAGGATACGGCCCTCAGTGCGGAGATGATAAGCAAACAGGTTTTGAGGGGCCATGCGGCCATCTGTTCGGCAGCCGCAGCCAAGATGTATGGCATGAAAGTTTTGCAAGAAGGCATTGAAACCAACAAACATAATTTCACCCGATTTTTGGTGGTGGCCGATGCCTGGCAAGCCGATGATATCCGCCGTCAACGTCGCACCGAGGTAGATAAGTCGAGCATGGTGTTTACTTTGCCTCACGAAGAAGGCAGCCTTTCACAAGTGCTTTCCATCTTGTCGTTCTATCGCATCAATCTGACCAAAATCCAGTCATTGCCTATCATAGGCCGCGAATGGGAATATCAGTTTTATGTGGATGTCGTTTTTGATGATTTGTTGAGATATAAACAGTCTATCGTGGCCATTGGCCCATTAACCAAGGAGTTGAAAATTTTAGGAGAATACGAAGATGCAAAATCAGGTTTATAAGATGATGCCGGCAGAACGATTGTCGGCCGTGAGCGAATATTATTTTTCGCGTAAGTTGAAGGAAGTGGCAGCCATGAACGCCGCCGGAAAAGATGTGATCAGCCTGGGTATAGGAAGCCCGGACATGCCGCCCTCGCAAGCTACCATAGAGACGCTTTGTCGAGAGGCGCAGAATCCTGACGGACACGGTTATATGCCTTATGTGGGCATTCCTCAGTTGCGTGAAGCCTTTGCTTCCTGGTATAAAAAATGGTATGGCGTGGAGCTGGATGCGGCCAAGGAAATTCAGCCGCTCATCGGTTCTAAGGAAGGTATTCTGCACGTGACGCTGGCTTTTGTCAATCCGGGCGAACAAGTTTTGGTACCCAATCCGGGTTATCCTACTTACACCTCTTTGAGCAAGATTTTGGGCGCCGAGGTTGTCTATTACGATTTGAAGGAAGAAAATGGCTGGATGCCCGATTTTGAAGCGCTCGAAGCCATGGACATGAGCCGCGTCAAACTGATGTGGACGAATTATCCCAATATGCCCACGGGCGCTCAGGCTTCTATGGAAGTGTACGAGAAATTGGTGGCTTTGGCCCGTCGCAAAAACATCGTCATCGTCAACGATAATCCTTACAGTTTTATTTTGAACGACCATCCGCTGAGTATTTTGAGCGTGCCCGGAGCTAAAGATTGTTGCATTGAATTTAACTCCATGAGCAAGAGCCACAACATGCCCGGTTGGCGTATCGGAATGTTGGCCTCCAATGCGGAGTTTGTGCAATGGATTCTGAAAGTGAAAAGCAATATAGACAGCGGAATGTTCCGTGCCACTCAGTTGGCTGCCGTCACGGCGCTCGAAGCCGAAAAAGATTGGTACGACGGCAACAATGCCAATTATCGCGAACGTCGCCTCATTGCGGAAGAAATCATGCAGGTACTGGGTTGCCGTTTCGATGCTTCGCAGGCGGGCATGTTCCTCTGGGGCCGAATTCCCGAAAGCTATGAAAATGTGGAAGAACTGACGGAAAAGGTCTTGCACGAAGCCCGCGTGTTTATCGTTCCCGGCTTTATCTTTGGTAGCAATGGCGCGCGTTATATCCGCATTTCCCTTTGTTGCAAAACCGAAAAACTCAAGCAGGCATTGGAACGAATCAAAATGCTGGCAAGCCGATAAAGGGATACAGGACAATAGGAAATGAAATGTCAATAGTAATTAAAACAATATAATAAGAATATGGAACTCGAATCAATTTTGCTGCCCGAAATGGAAGATAAGCGTCCTTTGGTGATTGCCGGACCTTGCAGCGCAGAAACAGAAGAACAGGTGATGAATACAGCCAAGCAATTGGCCGAAAGAGGAGTGAAGATTTTCCGCGCCGGCGTGTGGAAGCCGAGAACCAAGCCCGGCGGATTCGAAGGTGTGGGGGTGGATGCTTTGCCCTGGCTGAAGAATGTCAAGAAGGAAACCGGTATGTATGTGGCTACCGAAGTGGCAACGGCCAAGCATGTCTATGAATGTCTGAAGGCGGGCATCGATATCATGTGGATAGGGGCGCGTACCACGGCCAATCCATTTGCCATGCAGGAAATTGCCGATGCTTTGAAGGGCGTGGATATTCCCGTCTTGGTGAAAAATCCCGTGAATCCCGACTTGGAACTTTGGATAGGCGCCATGGAACGTATCAACAATGCGGGTTTGAAGCGCATCGCCGCCATTCATCGTGGCTTTAGCTCTTTCGACAAGAAACTGTACCGCAATCTGCCGCAATGGCATATTCCCATCGAATTGCGTCGTCGTATTCCTAACTTGCCTATTTTCTGCGATCCCAGCCATATTGGCGGCAAGCGCGAACTCATTGCTTCGCTCAGTCAGCAGGCTATGGACCTTGGCTTTGATGGATTGATCATCGAGAGCCATTGCAACCCGGATGCCGCCTGGAGCGATGCTTCGCAACAAATCACGCCCGACGTGCTCGACTACATTCTCAACCTTTTGGTTATCAGAAAAGATACTCACACTACCGAGAGTCTGAACGAACTGCGCAAGCAAATCGACGAATGCGACAACGATCTGATCCAGCTCTTGGCCAAGCGTATGCGCGTGTGCCGCGAAATCGGTACCTACAAAAAGGAACATGGCGTGAACATTCTGCAAACCGGCCGTTACAACGAAATTCTTGACAAACGTGGTGCTCAGGGTGCGCTTTGCGGTATGGATCAGGCGTTTATCAAAAAAGTTTTCGAGGCTATCCACGAAGAAAGTGTGCGTCAACAAATGGAAATCATTAACCAATAAACAAGTTTTGTCATGAGAATTCTGATTATGGGTGCCGGCAAAATGGGCTCTTTCCTTTGCGATGCCTTGAGCTTTCAGCACGAGACCGCCGTTTATGATGTGGATGCGCAACGCCTTCGTTTTGTGTACAATACCTATCGTTTTACCACGCTCGAAGAAATTCGCGATTTCCGTCCTGAATTGCTTATCAATGCGGTGACGGTGAAATATACCTTGGAGGCCTTCGAAAAAGTTTTGCCATATCTTCCTAAAGATTGCATTATCAGCGATATTGCTTCTGTGAAAACGGGTTTGAAAGATTTTTACGAGAAGAGTGGATTCCGCTTTGTTTCGACGCACCCCATGTTTGGCCCGACCTTTGCTTCGCTCAACAATCTGAGCAGCGAAAATGCCATCATCATCAGCGAGGGCGACCATCTGGGCAAGGTGTTTTTCAAGGATTTCTACCAGAGTATGCACCTGAATATCTTTGAATATACCTTCGACGAGCACGACGAAACCGTGGCCTATTCCTTGTCTATCCCTTTTGTTTCCACCTTGGTGTTTTCGGCGGTGATGAAGCATCAGGAGGCGCCGGGAACCACTTTCAAAAAGCACATGGGCATTGCCAAAGGTTTGCTTAGCGAAGACGATTATCTATTGCAGGAAATTCTCTTCAATCCGCGCACGCCGGGCCAGGTGGAAAACATTCGTCTGGAGCTGAAACGTTTGTTGGAAATAATCTCCAATAAGGATGCTGAGGCAATGAAAGCTTTCTTGACAGATATTCGTCGTAAGATTCAGTGAAAGTCTTGTAAAAAAATACTACCTTCGCGCCAAATTTCTTCGCGATGACATTTGAACTCTTAGCACAAGACCCAAAGACCAATGCCCGTGCCGGTATTCTGCATACCGATCATGGTGATATCATGACGCCCATTTTTATGCCCGTGGGTACCTGCGGCTCGGTGAAGGCGGTGAGCCAGACGCAATTGAAAGAAGATGTGAAGGCCCAGATTATCTTGGGAAATACTTATCATCTGTACCTGCGTCCGGGCCGTGAGGTCTTGCAGCAAGCAGGAGGTTTGCATCGTTTCATCAATTGGGATCGTCCTATTCTTACCGACAGCGGCGGTTTTCAGGTGTTCTCCTTGTCCAAGTGCCGCAAGATGAAGGAAGAAGGCGTTACCTTCCAATCGCATATCGATGGTTCGCGTCATTTGTTTACGCCTGAGAATGTGGTAGATACGCAGCGCATCATTGGCTCCGATATCATGATGCAATTGGACGAATGTACGCCGGGAACGGCCGATTATCGCTATGCCAAGGAATCTCTCGAACTGACCATGCGTTGGTTGGATCGTGGTTATAAGCATTACAAGGAAACCGAACCTTTGTACGGACATCATCAGAGCTATTTTCCTATTGTTCAGGGTTGTGTCTATCCCGACTTGCGTCGTCGTTCGGCTGAATATGTGATACAGAAAGATTGCGAAGGCTATGCCATCGGTGGCTTGGCGGTGGGCGAACCGGCCGAGAAAATGTACGAAATGATTGAGGTGGTGAACGAAATCCTGCCCAAAGACAAGCCTCGTTACCTCATGGGAGTGGGTACACCGCAGAACCTGCTCGAAGCCATAGAACGCGGTGTGGATATGTTCGATTGTGTCATGCCTACGCGCGACGGACGCAATGCCCGATTGTACACCAAACATGGTCGTCTGAACTTCCGCAACCTGAAGTGGGCCAAGGATTTTTCTCCCATAGAGGCCGATGGCGCTGCCGAAGTGGACCGTATGTATTCTAAGGCATATCTGCGTCATTTGTTTATGGCCGACGAATTGTTGGCATTGGAAATTGCTTCCATCCACAACCTGGCATTCTATCTTTGGTTGGTGGGAGAAGCTCGCAAACATATTCTGGCTGGCGATTATTCCGAGTGGAAACGTCAGATTCTTAGCGATATGGAGGGCGGAAAACAATGAAAAAATGGCCATCACCTTTCAAACGTTTAGATACCTATATCATTGGAAAATATATGGGTACCTTTTTCTTTTGCCTCGTATTGGTGATGGCAATCGTGGTGGTGTTCGACTACAACGAGAAGTTCGATAAATTTCAGCGCAACGAAGCTCCGGCTGAGGCTATCTTTCACTATTTCATGAATTTCATTCCGTATTTCAGCGTGAAATTCAGTCCTTTTTTCATTTTTATAGCGGTGGTATATTTTACCTCCAAGTTGGCGGGTGATACGGAAATCGTGGCCATGCTTTCGGGGGGAATGAGCTTTTCGCGCCTGATGCGGCCCTATCTGTTTTCGGCAACATTGTTGGCGGTGTTGGTGTTTTATCTTTCTTCATTTGTCATACCGCCTTCCAACAAGGAACGTTTGGCTTTCGAGGATAAATACGTCCGGAAAGTGACCAAGGACTATGTGCGCAATGTGCAGATGGAAATTGAGCCGGGCGTCATCATTTATATAGAACGCTTCGACGACAAACGCAAAATCGGCTACCGCTTCTTTATCGAAAAATACGAAGGACAACGCTTAGTGTCGAAAACCACGGCGCAGCGCCTCACGATGAAAGAAGAAAACAAATGGACCATGCAAGACTACCTGACGCGCGATTTCGATGGCTTGGTGGAACATATCTCCCACGGCCGCAGCATGGACACCACCATTGTGATGAATCCTTCGGAATTCTTTATTGTGAAAGGCTATAGCGAACAAATGACCACCACCGAGCTTCGTCAGTATTTGGACAGACAAAAGCGTCGCGGGGTGGCCAATATCAAAGAGTACGAAATTGAGTATCACCGCCGATTCTCATTTCCCTTCTCCATCCTGATTCTGACGGTGATAGGTGTTTCGCTCTGTTCTCGAAAAGTGCGTGGCGGTATGGGACTTCATCTCGGACTGGGCCTGCTGATAGCCTTCTCTTACATTTTGTTCGATACTTTGTCCGGCTCCTTGGCACTATCGGGGAAAACGACGCCCATGTTGGCAGTGTGGATTCCCAATATATTGTACACCGTCATTGCAGCTGTCTTGTATCGAACAGCTCCGAAATAATAATTTACACCACAATTAGATGATGGCCAAGGCAATGACCTCCTTGGCATCTCGAACAAAATGGAAGGTCAAGCCCTTGATGTAAACGGCTTGGATTTCCTCTATGTCCTTGCGATTCTCTTCCGACAGAATGATTTCCTTGATGCCGGCACGTTTGGCGGCCAGGATTTTTTCCTTGATGCCACCCACGGGCATGACGCGTCCGCGCAGGGTGATTTCTCCGGTCATGGCAATGTTTTTGCGCACTTTCCTTTGCGTGAAGCTCGATACCAATGAAGTAAGCAAGGTGATGCCTGCAGAAGGTCCGTCTTTAGGAACCGCGCCTTCGGGTACGTGGATATGCACGTTGTATTCTTCGAAAACATTGTTATCTAATCCGAGCTTCAGACTCTCGTGATGTGCTTTCAAGAATTCGAGCGCCAAAATGGCCGATTCCTTCATTACATCGCCTAAGTTTCCGGTAAGGCTGAGTTTTCCACCGTTCTTGCTTTTGTTGATGGACGATTCTATGTAAAGAATTTCGCCGCCCACCGCGGTCCAGGCAAGGCCGGTCACCACGCCGATGTTGTCGTTGCCTTCGTAGAGTTCTTTCTTGAAACGCGGCACGCCTAAGAAATCCTTTATTCTTTCTTGGTCAATCACCACCTGTTGCGTCTTCTTTCCGGCAATGAGGTGAGCGCTGCGACGGCAAATCTGAGCAATTTTCTTGTCGAGCTCGCGCACGCCCGATTCGCGGGTATAGGCTTCGATGATGTAGCGCAAATCGCTTTTTTCTATCTGAATCTGAGAAGCTTCCAATCCGTGATTGTTCAACTGCTTGGGCAAAAGATGACGCCAGGCTATTTCCACCTTTTCTTCGGCCAAGTAACCCGAAACATCGATCAGTTCCATGCGGTCGAGCAGGGGCTGGGGAATGGTATTCAGCGAGTTGGCCGTGGCAATGAACATTACCTTTGACAAATCGTAATCCAAATCGACAAAGTTGTCGTGGAAGGCGTGGTTCTGTTCGGGATCGAGCACTTCGAGCAAGGCATACGAGGGGTCGCCGTGGGCTCCGTCGCGGGTAACTTTGTCAATTTCGTCGAGAATGAAAACAGGGTTGGACGTGCCGGCTTTCATCAAACCTTTGATGATGCGGCCGGGCATGGCACCGATATAAGTGCGGCGATGTCCTCTGATTTCCGATTCGTCGTGCAAGCCTCCCAAAGAAATACGCTGATACTGACGGCCTAAAGATTCGGCAATGGAACGTCCGAGCGAGGTTTTTCCCACTCCGGGAGGGCCGTACAAACAAAGAATGGGCGATTTCAGGTCGCCTTTCAACTTCAGCACGGCCAAGTGTTCCAAGATGCGTTCCTTCACTTTTTCCATGCCGAAATGATCTTGGTTCAGCACCTTCTTGGCGCGAGTCAAACTGAAATTGTCCTTGCTGTATTCACCCCAAGGCAGGTCGAGCAAGGTATGCAGGTAATTGGTTTGCGTAGAATAATCGGGCGAGTAGGGGCTCATGGCTTCGAGTTTCTGCATCTCTTTTTCGAAACTGTCAGCAATGTCCTTGCTCCATTTTTTCTGTTTGGCCTTGTTGCGCATTTCCTGGCATTCCTGCTCTTGCGCGGTGCCGCCCAATTCGTTCTGAATGGTCTTGATCTGCTGTTGCAGGAAAAATTCGCGTTGCTGCTGAGAGATGCCTTCTTTCGTTTTCGACTGGATAGACATTTTCAAATCGAGCAATTGCGACTCCCGGTTCATGATTTCCATCAGTCTATAGCAACGGCTCTGGAAATCGTCGATAAAGAGCAATTCCAGCTTTTCTTGCATCTTGATGGCAAAATTGGCACAGATGAAATTGACCAATGCAAAAGGCTTTTCAATATTGCGGATGGCGAAAACAGCTTCCGCCGGCAAATTGCTGGCCGAGTTCTTGATGATCTTGATAGACAGGTCTTTGATGGCTTGAATCAAGGCTTCGAATTTGCGTGAAGGTTTTTCGGGAATGATGTCTTCGCGCAGAATGATGCGGCCTTTCAGGTAAGGTTCGCTGCCGGTGAGTTCGTCCAACTCGCAACGGTTGATGGTTTGCAAAATGATGGTGGTGGAGTTGTCGGGCATTTCCAGAATACGGATGATGCGAGCCACCACGCCCACTTCGACCAAATCTTCCTGGAGCGGATCTTCCACTTTGGCATCCTTTTGCGTAAAGGCTGCAATGATGGTGTTTTGCTGGTATGCTTCTCTCACTAAACGCAGCGATTTCTGACGACCTACGCTCACAGGCATGGCCACACCCGGAAACAGCACCATGTTGCGCAGTGGCAGGATGGGCAAAGTGTCGGGCAGGTCGGTTTGTTCGAGATAGGGTTCGTCATCATCCGAAATCATCGGAATGAAGTTGCCTTCCGTTGGTTCCTCGTCTTGTGAAAGAGATATTTGGCTGTAAATGTTCATCTTGGATTATTTCTTTGATTTCTTGGCAGGCTTGGCGGCATAACGGGCATTCAGGGCTTCCAGCACTTCGTCGGTGATGTTGTAGGCGGGTGCGCCAATGAGAATGTTGTCGTTGGCCGAGTTGCTGATGATAAGGTGATAATTCTTTACCTTATTGTATTCGTGCAGATAATTGTAGATAGAATCTTGCAGACGCATGTTCATGTTTTGCATTTCGGTGGCCAGTTCGTTAGACAAACGTTGGTCGAGTTCCTGCAAATCTTGTTGTTTCTTGATAAGGCGTTCTTGTTCGCTGCGGGCGCGTTGTTCCGAAAGGAAAGCATTGTTTTCGAGTTTGCGTTGAAATTCAGCAGCTTCCTCTTCAAATTGACGAGCTTTTTGGTTGTAGCTGGCCTGAGAATTTTCGCGTTTGCGCAACAACTGATCGTTCAAGTCGATAGAATACTGGTATTGCAAAAGCAATGAATCTACGTTGATGTAGGCAATGGGAAGATTGGCTTCGGCAGCAGCTTCCGTAGGACAGCTCTGCGTGCAATCTTCGCTCTTGGGTTGACATGTGAAATGAATGATGTAAAGCGCTGCAAGGGCTACGAGCAGCACGATTTCGAGGATGATGTTAATCTTTTTCATAATGTGAACTTGTTATTTGTTTTCTTTCTAATTTGTCCATGCTTTTGGCACAATGTATGCCTTTCTTTCTCAAAGCTTTGTTGCCTTCTATATGGATATTGGGAAAACGTCCTCCTTTGACGAAGAACACCCTTACGCCCAACATCAGCACGGCGATGAATACAATTCCGAGAGTGAGAATCAAAACTTTCAGCATAATCTTTGCGCAAAATAGGGTGCAAAAGTAGTGTATTTTTTTGGTATTTCCCATGCCTTTGCCTATTTTTGCGGAAATCCGAGTTTTACAATGATAACAACTTAAAATATTGACACTATGAGTAATTTGAATCCCGCCTCTGTATGGCATTATTTTCAGGAACTCTGTAAGGTTCCTCGTCCCTCGTTCAAAACCCAGAAAGCGCAGCAATGGCTGCTCGATTTCGCCAAAGAACACGGATTGGAAAGTCTGCACGACAAAGTAGGTAACGTGATTATCCGCAAGCCTGCCACTCCCGGTCGCGAAAATGCCAAGCCTGTTATTTTGCAAGGTCACATCGATATGGTTTGCGAAAAGAACAACGATGTACAGCACGATTTTGAAAAAGACCCCATCGATTATTATGTGGAAGACGATTGGATGCGTGCCCGCGGTACAACCCTGGGTGCCGATAATGGTATTGCCGTGGCTATGGCTTTGGCTGTTTTGGCTTCCGACGACATTAAGCATGGCCCTATCGAATGTCTGTTCACCGTCGACGAAGAAGTGGGTCTGGTTGGTGCTTCCGGCATTGAACCCGGTCTGTTGCAAGGAAAAACCTTGATTAACCTCGATAGCGAAGACGATCATTGGGTGTGCATCGGTTGTGCCGGCGGTATCAATACTTTGGCTCAGTTCGCTTTTGAAACTCAGGAAACTCCTGCCGGTATGTATTATTTCAAAGTGGGCATCACCGGCTTGAAGGGTGGTCACTCCGGTACGGATATCAATGCCGGTCGTGGTAATGCCAACCAATTGCTGGTGCGTTTCCTCTACGAAGAATCTCGTCAGAACGATTTGTATATCAGTACTTTTGTGGGTGGTAATCTGAGCAATGCCATTCCTCGCGAAGCCTCTTGTGTGGCTGCCGTTCCTTTTGCAAGCAAAGAACAGTTGCGCGTGCGTCTGAATTTGTTCGAAGCTGCTTTGCAGGCCGAATTCGGCAAGAATGAACCCGATCTGAAGTTGACTCTGGATTCTGTCGATGCACCTGCTACCGTGCTGAAACCCGAATATTCAACTCGTTTCTTGCAATCTATGTATGCTTGTCCCAATGGTGTTATCCGTATGAACAAGGATATGCCCGAACAAGTGGATACCTCTACCAACCTGGCTTCTGTCAAGCCTACGGCCGGCAAGGAAAACGAATGGACCATTGTTACTTCTCAGCGTAGTTCTATCGAAAGCAGCAAGATTGATGTGGTAAATCGTATTCGTGCCATTTTTGAATTGGCTGGCATGACCACAACGCATACCGAAGGTTATCCCGGTTGGGCGCCCAATACCGAATCTCCCTTGTTGAAAGTGATGGTGGATGTTCATAAGGAAATGTACGGTGAAGAACCTGTGGTTTACGCTATTCACGCCGGTTTGGAATGTGGTTTGTTCTTGCAGAAGTATCCCGATTGGGATATGGTTTCCATCGGTCCGACCATGCGCGGTGTTCACTCTCCCGACGAATGCTTGTATGTTCCTTCGGTAGAGAGCGTTTGGAATTACCTTTTGGCTATTTTGGAAAGACTTTAATGCGAGTATTCTGTAGGATTTGTATCCTTGTGATAAGTATTGCCCTGGTTGCCGTTTCCTGTAAAGAGCGGCAATCAGGCGTTTTTCCTCCCGGCGATGGTGCTTTGCGCTGTTCGCAGGATACTTTGCGCTTCGATACTTTGTTTTCTACCGTTTCTTCCACCACGGCCTGGATGCGCATCTACAATGCTTCGGACAAAGATTTGACTATAGACTCGGTGGCTTTGGCTTCGGCGGGAAAAAGTGGTTACCGTGTCAGCGTGGATGCCTTGTCCTTGTCGGAAAGCAAGCATTTGAACTTGCCCGCCGGCGATAGTCTTTTTGTCTTTGTGGAATTGACGCCGCCCCGGCAGCAAAGCGATGTGCCACAGTCTGTTGTGGATGAATTGAGTTTTTATTACGGAGAATCTTCTTTGTCGGTGACGCTCGAAGCCTGCGCATGGGATGCCATCATGTGGAAAGGTAAACACATCACCTCCGACACCGTTCTGACGGCAGTTTCGCCCTATGTTATCTACGATAGTCTGGTGGTGGCCGAAGGTGCGACGTTGCGCATAGAACCCGGTGTAAAACTGCATTTTCACGACGGGGCAGCCCTGATGGTGTATGGCTCTGTGCAAGCCGAAGGTTCGGCCGAGCAGCCGGTGACGCTTCGTGGTGACCGTCTGGATTGGGCCTTCGACGATTTTCCCTACGAATGGTATCCCGGACAATGGACGGGCGTTTATCTTGGTACGGAAAGTTACGACAATGTTTTCAAACATACGCAGATACGAGGCGCCTACTACGGTATTATTTCCGATTCGTCAGCTGTGGATAAATTGAAGTTGAGCCTCTCCGATTCGTACATTTTCAACATGGCATATACCAATCTGTATGCCATCAGTACCAAAATGGAAGTGTCGAATACGGTCTTTGCCAATAGCGGTTCTTACTCGCTGGCTATCATCGGTGGCGATGCTCTGTTTACTCATTGTACCATTGCGAATTATCAGGTATTGGTGTCGAGAGAGGAGAATACGCCTTCTTTGGTGCTGGTGAATTTTACTCAGGGAGAAGACAAAAGCATTCAGCCCTATCCGCTTGTGCAAGCCGCTTTTCGCAATTGCATCGTCTATGGTTCGCGCGAGGAAGAAATTGGTTTTGGCTTGCTGGAAGATTATGCACACCAGGTTTCTTTTGAATCTTGTTTGATTCGGAGTAAATCTCCTATGCCTGAGGACGTTGCCATCAATATTATCTACAACGAAGATCCGCATTTCAAGGCTGTCAACAAGAATTATCATTACGATTTTCGCATCGATTCCCTGTCACCTGCCATCGATAAGGCCGATGCTCGTTATTCGGCTGATATTCCCCTTGATGCGGCTGGCGTTTCGCGTCTATCCGATGAGGCGCCCGATCTTGGTGCTTTCGAGTATGTTAAAGGCGATTTTTGATGAATTTTAACGTTCGTATCATTTTTTTTAAAAAGTCTCTTCGGAGGCTTTTTTTATTGGATAAATCTTTGTAAACTTGCACCCAATTGTGAGAATTTTATAAATATCAACAATATGAAAATGAACAAGTTTCAAAAACTTTGTAGTAATGCTTTGATTGCTACGGCTTTAATGCTGTGTGTGGGTGGCTTTGCCTCCTGTCTTGACAGTGATGATGTAGGCGATGCGTACTACACATTTACCGGAATGACGGTTACGAAATTCTTGGAAGATAATCCGGGAATTTTCGGGGAATTTTACAAAGCGCTCGATACTACCGGTGTTGACGATTTGCTTTCGACCTATGGTACTTTCACGGTGTTTGCGCCTACCAACGATGCAATGAAGGCTTATTACGCCGATTCCAATGTAACTTCTATGGAGGAATTTTTGGCTGATAAGACTTATGGCGATTCTGCTCGTTTCAATGCATTGAAGCAAATGGTTTTCTTCCAGTTGATTTCGACTAAAACCTATATGGAAAGCGAATTCCCTGAAAGCGGACGTTTCGACCATAAGAACATGATGGACCGTTACATCAGTATTACGTATAGAAATGAGACCGGTCAATTGGAAATTATCGTCAATGGTTCTTCGAAAATCGTGTTGAAAGACCAGGATGTGCACAATGGTGTGGTTCATGGTGTGGATCGCGTGTTGGTTCCTTCGAACTTTATGTTGCCCGAATTCATTAAGACGGACTCTCGCTATTCTATGTTTGCCGAAGCCTTGTATTGGACGGGTTTGAGTGAACTCTTGTTGAGGGAAAGAGATGAAACCTATAAGCAGACCAACAAGGATTATCCCGATGAAAGATTGTATAATTACACGGCTTTCGTGGAACCCAACGAAGTGTATGAAGCCGCCGGTATTACCTCTGTTTCAGGTGAAAATGGTGATTATGAACATAGTATGTTGGCTTATGCCAAGAAAGTGTACGACCCCTTGTATCCTCAATATGCTCATCTGACGGATGTGACCGATCGTAACCATCCTCTGAATCGTTTCATTGCTTATCACTTGCTCGATTATTGGATTTGGGAAGGTGGTTTCATGTATAAAGTGGGTTCTTACGATTATGTGTATTGGCCTGAATCTCAGAAAGGTGAAGGTGTTGTGGAATATCTTTTCCCCATGGCTGAAAATACGATGATCGAAGTGAAGGAAGAATTGGACAGAGAAATTTATGACATTGTGCCTGTCTTCAATAAGAAACCAGATGGATCATGTGTGCGTTGGGTGAAGCAAGTGGCCATGGGAGATATGGCTACGGCTACCAATGGTATCATGCACGAAATCGACAATATCTTGGTATTCGACCAAGAGGTTCAGAATGAAGTGTTCACTAAGCGTTTGCGTATCGATGTATTTTCTACTCTGCCCGAAATGATGAATGTGAACCTGCGTCCTCAGTCGTCTAGCGCTGCGGCCAATAAGGATGTCAAATATCCTGCCGGATTCTTCGAGAATTTGCAGTACAAGGATGCCACCGTGGTTGAAAACAGAAAGTTTAATGGCGGTAGTGTGCAGTATCAGGGCGGTTCATTCTATATCAGTGGCAACTTTGACTTTACCCAAAAACTGCCGGCTCTGCCCGAAGGTACCTGGGAATTCCGCGTGGGAACCAAATTGCGTACGGATATTCCTTACATCGTGCAGATTTATGTGGACGGTCTTCCCAATGGAATTCCTCTCGATTTGACCAAACGTGCAGAACATCCTGATATTGGCGCCATTATGGACTACACCTATGCCGATGAATATGGGTATACGGGAGCCAATGGCGATAAGGCAAAAATGTATCGTGAAGAAATATTGAAGGGAAAACCCAATGAAAATGATAAGGATTTGCGTAACCGCGGTTGGATGAAGGCTCCTGACTCATTCCACTCGGTGGGTGGTGATGCCGGTGGTACGGCTCGCGACGATATCGGTTCTATGCGTAGTATTTTGGGTAGATATGATTTCGGCCCCGGTATCAATCATACCTTGCGTATCAAATCGGTTGGTACCATGGGTACGGGTACTCACCCCTTCGTATATGACTACTTGGAATTTATGCCTACTTCTATGCTCGAAGGAGAAGATATTTATTAAAAATAAATAAACATCCAAAATTTAGGCGGCTGACAAGTAATTGTCAGCCGCTTTTTTATTATCTTTGGAAATTTTATTGAAAACTAACCCATACTGTAGTATATGATTATGAAAAATTTTGCGTTTTGGCTTAGAGCAGCCTGCTTGTTGATGACTTTGTCCTTCTTTTCTTGTGCGCCTATCAAGGTGGAAAAGATGACCTGTAACTACGAAGAAGAAGCGCTGGCCGTCGATCCCGATCAGATTCGCTTCTCATGGCAATTGTCTTCGCATAAGCAAGCCTGTATGCAATCGGCTTATCAGATCGAGTTGTACGATAGTCGCAACAAGCGTATTTGGGAAACATCCGAAGTGCAGAGCAACCAAAGTCAGTTGCTGGACTATACGGGCCCTGCTTTACAGCCTGCGCAAAAGTATTATTGGCGTTTGCGCGTATGGAATCAGAAAGGCAAAAAATCGCCTTGGAAAGAGTCTTCATTTGCCGTGGCACCTGATAAGGACTGGTTGGATGCACAATGGATTGGCGCCATTACCCGAAGCGAGAGCCGTTTGCCCGAAGGCCGTCATTACGAAGGTAACACGGTCAACCGCAACCAAGCCATGAAAGATGCTTGGAACAACACCCATCCGCTGTCGAAAAAGAGCATTTATCTGCGCAAGGATTTCACAACAGACAAAAATGTGGTGGAAGCCACTGCTTATGTGGTGGGTCTGGGTCATTACGAACTTTCCATCAACGGAAAGAAAATTGGTGACAGCGAGTTTGCACCGCTTTGGAGCGATTATGACAAAACTGTTTACTACAATGTGTACGATGTTACCAAGGCTATCAAGAAGAATAATGCCGTGGGCGTACTTTTGGGCAATGGTTTCTTCAACGAACAAGGCGGTCGCTATCGTAAGTTGTTGTTGAGCTTCGGACCTCCTACTTTGTTTTTTAAGCTTCATTTGGTGTATGCCGATGGCTCTCAGGAAGACATTCGTTCGGATGCTTCTTGGAAATACGATTTCAGCCCGCTCACTTTCAATAGTTTGTATGGTGGCGAAGATTACGATGCCAATTTGGAACAGGAAGGCTGGAATACTTACGGATTTGACGAAAGCGCTTGGCATCCGGTGGTTTTGCAAGAAGCTCCCAAGGGTGAATTGCAGGCTCAATGGGCACCGGCTGTAAAAGTGATGCGCACCTATGATGTTCAGGATTATTGGTATAAGAAAGTGCCTGCCGATAAGAAGTTCCCCGAAACCATGGCTTATATCTTCGATATGGGACAAAATCTGGCCGGTTTCCCCGAAATTACCTTGAAAGGAAAAGCCGGTGACAAGGTGCGTATCTGGGTGGGCGAATCTTTGGGCAAGGACAGCGTGGTGAGTCAGAACCAAAGTGGAAAGCCTCATTACTACGATTATACACTCAAGAGCGACAAGCCTGAGACCTATCGCCCGCGTTTTGCCTATTATGGTTTCCGTTATATCCGCGTGGAAGGTGCCGTGGTCAAGGGCGAACCCAATCCGGAAGATCTTCCTGTTATCAAGGATTTGAAATCTTGTTTTGTACACAACTCGGTAGAAAATTACGGCGTTTTCGAATCGTCCAACGAAATCTTCAACAATACGCATCAGCTTATTCAGATGGCCATCCGAAGCAATATGCAGGCTGTTTTCACCGATTGTCCGCATCGTGAAAAATTGGGTTGGCTGGAGCAAGATCACTTGAATGGCCCCGGTATTCTCTACAATTACGACATGACGCGCTTCTGGCCTAAAATTTTGCAAGATATGAACGACAGCCAGACGGCAGAAGGCATGGTTCCCTCCACGGCGCCTACTTTTGTGGAATTTTCTCGTTTGTGGAGCGATTGTCCGGAATGGGGTAGCGCCTCTGTCATTTTGCCCTTCATGTATTACCATTACTACGGCGACGACAGTATGATCCGCAAGCATTATCCCATGATGAAGGCTTACACGGATTATTTGGAAAAAACCTCTGAAAACCATATTGTGATGCAAGGTCTGGGCGATTGGTACGATTTCGGTCCGAAACGTCCGGGATTTGCGCAGAACACGCCCGTGCCTCTTTCTGGAACGGCTCATCTCTACCAGAATACACAATTGATGGTTCGTGCTGCCAAGATGCTTGGTTATGAGGAAGATGCAGCCTATTATACGCGTTTGGGCGAGGAAGTGAACAAGGCATTCCACGATACTTATTTCAAAGAAGATAGTTGCATTTACGGTACAGGAAGTCAGGCTTCGTATGCCATGCCTTTGTACATGAATATGGTGGCTCCCGAACATAGGGACACGGCCATAGCTCATTTGTTGGCCGGTATCGAAAACAAGGGTTTCCGCCTGAGTACCGGCGAGGTGGGCAATCGCTATATGTTCCAATTTCTGGCCCAGAATGGCTACAACGACTATATGTATAAGATGCACAATCACGAAGAAGTGCCCGGCTACGGCTTCCAGAAAAAGTTTGGCGCCACCACGCTGACCGAACAATGGGATCCTCGTCAGGGAGCTTCATGGAATCACTTCATGTTGGGTGCCATCGACGAATGGTTCTTCCGCAGCTTGGGCGGTATCCAGATCGATGATAATCGTCCCGGCGGTAAATACTTGATTATCCGTCCTGAAGTTTTGGGCGACATGACTTATGTGAATTGTGCCACCAAAACCTTGTACGGAGAAGTGTCCGTGCAATGGGAAGTGAAGGATGACGAATTTGTGCTGAAGGTGGAAATTCCCGTCAACAGCGAAGCCAAGATCTATATGCCCGGACAATGCAAACCTCAGTACGAAGTGAAATCGGGTAAATATACTTTCAAATGCAAAATTTAAATAATAGTTATATGAGATTTATTTCAGCCTTGCTGCTGTCGCTGATGATGCTGACGGCCTGCACGCAAAAGGAAGCGAAATATCCTTGGGACAATGGAAAATTGCAAGTGGACGAAACGGGCTGTTTCTTGCAGCACGAAAACGGTGAGCCTTTCTTCTGGTTGGGAGAAACCGGTTGGCTCCTGCCCGAACGCTTGAACCGTGAAGATGCAGAATTCTATTTGGAAGCTTGTCGTCAGGCCGGATTCAATGTGGTACAAGTGCAAACCATCAATGGTGTTCCTGCCCGCAATTACTACGGACAATTGTCCATGCCTGAAGGCTACGACTTTACGAAGATCAACCGCGACAGTTCGTACGGTTATTGGGATCATATGGATTATATCATCGAAACAGCTGCCGAAAAAGGTATCTATATCGGTATGGTCTGCATTTGGGGCGGTTTGGTGAAGAAAGGTTTGATGTCGGTTGAAGAGGCTAAGGCCTATGGAACCTTCCTTGGCGAACGTTATAAAGATCATCCCAATATCATTTGGTTCATAGGTGGCGATATGTACGGCGACGTGAAGACTGAAGAATGGGAAACCCTGGCCCGCAGCATCAAAGCTGTCGATAAGAATCACCTGATGACTTTCCATCCCTTCGGACGTACCTTGTCGGCTACTTGGTTTCACGATGCTGAATGGCTGGATTTCAATATGTTCCAGAGCGGACACCGCAATTATGGCATGAGTCTGAGCAAGAAGAATCCTCAACGTCCGGAGTTGCTTCCCGACTCTTGCGAAGAAGACAACTGGCGTTATGTGGAATTGGCTCGCAGCTATAAGCCCATGAAACCCGTTATCGATGGTGAACCCAGTTATGAAGGCATTCCTTATGGTTTGCACGATTATACCTTGCCGCTCTGGCAGGCTCACGAAGTGCGTCGTTACGCTTATTGGTCGGTATTTGCCGGTGCTTTCGGTCATACCTACGGTAATTCTGCCATCATGCAGATGCATCCCGGTGGCGAAAAACGCGGTGCTTACGGTTGTCTGAAATTCTGGAAGGATGCTTTGAACGATCCCGGTTTCCAGCAGATGCAATATCTGAAGAAGCTTATCCTGGATTTCCCTTATTATGAAAGAGTTCCCGATCAGTCGGTTATTTTGGGCGAAAACGGTACGCATCATCAGCATTTGCGTGCTTGTCGTGGCGAAGATTACATTCTCGTGTATAATTACGCTGCTGTTCCCATGTCTATAGATTTGACAAAAATAAAAGGTAAGACCAAAAAGGCCTGGTGGTACGACACTACCAATGGTGAATATACTTACATCGGTGAATACCAAGGCGATAAGGCTGATTTCTCATATACGCCCGCCCGTGAAAACGATGACAGAGTATTGGTAATCAGAAGTAAATAATAACCTCATATCAGAATTATGAAGAAATTTTTTTCATTGGTAGCATTGACGCTTTTGCTTTTTTCGTGTGGCAAACAAGCTTCAACAGATGCTTTTAAGGTGCAGCAACTCACCTGCGAACATCGTGTGAATCCCATTGGTGTGGGCTTGGAACAACAACGTCTGAGCTGGCAGTTGCAGAGCGATTTGCAGGATGTCAAGCAAGAGGCCTATCGTATTTTGGTGGCAAGTTCTGAAGAAAAATTAGCCAAGGGCGAAGCCGATATCTGGGATTCCGGAAAACGGGCTTCCTCTCAATCGGTTTTGGTGCCTTACGCCGGTCCCGACTTGGAAACAGGCACCTACTATTATTGGAAGGTGCAAGTTTGGACCAACAAGTGCCAAGAATATATCGAAAGTCCGATGGCATATTTTTTGACAGCTTTGAGAACCGAAAAAGATTGGGGCTCATCGCGTTGGATCGGTTACGACAATCCTTTCCCTTGGGACGATGAATCTACGCATGCCCGTTTGTCGGCCCGTTATCTGCGCAAGGATTTTGTTTGTCGTCAGGCTGAAATAAAGCAAGCCGTGCTTCACATTGCCGGTTTGGGTTTGTACGAACTTTGGCTGAATGGCGAAAAGGTAGGCGACCAGGTGATGGCACCTGTTCCTACCGATTATCGTCGTCATATCATGTACAATACTTTCGATGTAACGGATTATCTGCAAGAAGGCGCTAATGCCGTAGGTGTAATTTTGGGTAATGGTCGTTATTATGCCATGCGTCAGAATTACAAGACGTATAAGTGGAATCGCTTCGGCTATCCGAAATTGCGTATGCGTCTCAATATCACTTATGCCGACGGCAGAACCCAGTCCTTGCAGAGCGATCAGACCTGGCAGTTGAGCGCCCGTGGTCCCATTATTTCCAACAATGAATTTGACGGTGAAGAATACGATGCCCGCAAGGAATTCGAAGGCTGGACATTGCCCGGTTTCAAGGCCGATGCTTCTTGGATGCCGGCTCAGCGTGTCACCATTCCCATTGCACCGCTGGTGGCTCAACCCTGTGCCAATATGAAGGTGATGACGCAAATCAAGCCTAAATCCATCACCAAACTCAATGCCAATACCTACATCATGGACATGGGCTTGAACATGACTGGTTGGATCAAAATGAATGTGAAGGGTAAGCGCGGACACGAAGTAAAATTGCGTTTTGCCGAAGCTATCCTGCCCGACGGAAGCCTGAGCATGGCTAACTTGCGCGATGCTTTGGTTACCGACAAATACACCTTGAAGGGCGCTGCCGAAGGCGAAACCTGGGCTCCCCGTTTTGTGACGCATGGTTTCCAATTCGTGGAAATTACCAATTATCCCGGTGTGCCTCAGTTGGAAGACTTTGTGGGTGAGTTTGTTTGCGACGAAATGGAAGACATGGGTCACTTCAAGTCTTCTTCCGATATTCTGAATGCAACCTATACGAATGCTTATTGGGGAATTCGTGGCAACTACAAAGGAATGCCGGTGGATTGTCCGCAGCGTAACGAACGTATGCCTTGGTTGGGCGACCGCGTGATGGGCTCTTACGGTGAAAGCTTCCTCTTCAATAATGCTGCTTTCTACGCCAAATGGATGGACGATATCCGCGATGCTCAACGTTGGGACGGTGCCATTCCCGATGTGGCTCCTGCCTATTGGAACTATTATTCAGACGATATCACCTGGCCGGCAGCCATGTTTACCACTTGCGATATGTTGTATCGTCAGTACGGAGATATCGCTCCCATTGCCAAGCATATAGAGGGTCTGAAGAAGTTCATGGACTATATGCGCGATTATTATTACGACGAAAACACCGGCTTGATGACGGCCGATAAATATGGCGACTGGTGTATGCCTACCGAATCTTTGGAAATCATCCACTCGACAGCTCCCGACAGAATCACCGACAAGCATCTTATTGCCACGGCTTATTTCTATGCTTTGTATCAGTTGATGATAAAGTTCTCCGATTTGTTGAACGAGCCTCAATGGGCCGAAGGCTATGCGGAATATGCCGCCGGTCTGAAGGCGGCCTTCCATCGTAATTTCTTCAATGAAGAAAGCAAGAACTACAGCAATAATACTGTCACTGCCAATATTTTGGCGCTTGCCATGGACTTCGTGCCTGAGCAATACGTTCCTGCGGTTTGTGAAAGTGTGCGCGCCAAGATTATGGATGAATACAAGGGCACCATGGCCAGCGGTATCATCGGAAACCAATGGTTGTGGCGCGAATTGACGCATCGTGGTTATGGCGACATTGCTTATCTTTTGGCTACCACCACCGATTATCCCAGCTTCGGTTATATGGTAAGCCAGGGCGCTACCACCATTTGGGAACTTTGGAATGGTGACAAGGCCAATCCTAAGATGAATTCTCGCAATCATGTGATGCAGTTGGGCGACTTGCTCATTTGGTGTTACGAAGACCTGGCCGGTATCAAGACCGACGAAAAAGAGGTGGCTTTCAAGAAGATTATCATGAAGCCGGCTTTCGATATCAAGGATCTGGATTTTGTGGAAGCCGATTATCAGACGCCTTACGGCAAGGTAGAAAGTTCTTGGAAAAAACAGGCTGAACATTTCACATGGAGTATCACCATCCCTGCCAATACTTCTGCCGAGATATATCTGCCTACTTCTCAACTGAACGCGCTCACCATCAATGGTAAGAATTACGCAAGGGCAGGGGCTGAGTGTTTGAAAAAGAGTGCCGGCCAAAGCCTTATATCTGTTCCTTCAGGTAAGTATGTAATTGAATGGTAAATAATATAAACTATATATTGAATATGAAGAAAAGTGTATTGATTCTCTCGCTTGTTTGCGCAGCTCTGACTGCCTCGGCGCAAGACAAAGGTATGGTGAATACCTACAACAGTAAACATGCTAAAATCTGGAATGCCAATGTCTCTTCTGTGGCTTGGACCGACGGATTTTGGGGCGATCGATTTGAAGTATGTAAGGATACCATGGTCATGAATATGTGGCATATCATGGATAATCCCGATTTGTGTCATGCTTACAGAAACTTGGAAATCGCTGCCGGTAAATGCGAAGGCGAACATCATGGTCCGGCTTTCCACGATGGCGACTTTTTCAAATGGTTTGAAAGTATGGCTGCTGTGTATGCCGTTACCAAAGATCCCAAGCTCGATGCCTTGATGGACGAAATCATCGAAACCATTACCAAAGCTCAGCGCGAAGATGGTTATATGCATACGCAGGTTATCATTCCCGAACGTAATAAGCAAGCCACTTTGAGCAACAACCAAGGCTTGGTGGGAACGGCCACCGGTACGGCCGAAGGCGGCGCTTTCAACAATCGTCTGAATTTCGAAACCTACAACCACGGTCACCTGATGATGGCTGCCTGTGTGCATTATCGCGCTACCGGCAAGCGTACGCTTTTGGACGTTGCTATCAAGGCTACCGACTTCTTGTACAATTTCTACAAGACCGCTACCGCTGAATTGGCTCGTAACGCCATCTGCCCTTCACACTATATGGGCGTAGTGGAAATGTACCGTACCACAGGCGATCCTCGCTATTTGGAATTGGCCAAGAACCTCATCGATATTCGCGGTATGGTGGAAAACGGTACCGACGACAACCAAGACCGTGATCCTTTCCGCGAACAAATGAATGCCATGGGTCATGCCGTGCGCGCCAATTATCTGTATGCCGGCGTGGCCGACGTATTTGCTGAAACCGGCGATATGACACTCTGGCCCAACCTGGAATCTATCTGGTCTGACATCGTGAACCACAAGATGTACATCACCGGTGGTTGCGGCGCTTTGTACGATGGAACTTCTCCCGACGGAACCAACTACACGCCCGATTCTATCCAGAAGGTTCATCAATCTTACGGACGTTCTTTCCAATTGCCCAACTCAACTGCCCACAACGAAACCTGTGCCAACATTGGTAACTTGTTGTTCAACTGGCGTATGTTCCAAATTACCGGCGATGGCAAGTACAACGACATCGTAGAAAAAGTGGCTTACAACAGTTTGCTGTCAGGTATTTCATTGGATGGTACCAAGTATTTCTATACCAATCCTTTGCGTTTGTCTGATGAATTTCCTTATGTGCTTCGTTGGCCCAAGGAAAGAACCCATTATATCAGCTGCTTCTGCTGTCCTCCCAACACGGTTCGTACCATTTGTGAAATCCAGAACTATGCTTATGCTTTGTCTGACGAAGGCGTTTGGTGCAATATCTACGGAGGTAGCACCTTGAATACCAAGCTGAAAGACGGTTCTGTCATCCAGTTGAACCAAATCTCCGCATATCCTTGGAACGGCGATGTGACCATCGAAGTACAGAAAGCTCCTCGTAAGAAGGAAATGTCAATGTTCATGCATATTCCCGGCTGGTGCGATAATTACAGCATCTTGGTGAATGGAGAAGCTGTTGAAACCAGCAATAATAATGGATATGCCGAAGTTCGTCGCGTTTGGAAGAAGGGCGACATCCTGCAATTGAACCTTGAAATGAAGGTGAAATTGATGGCTTCCAATCCTCTTTTGGAAGAAACCCGCAACCAGGTGGCCGTGATGCGTGGTCCGGTGGTATATTGCTTGGAATCTACCGACTTGGAAGGCAAGAAGATCGACAACGTGATGATTCCTGCCAATATCAAGCTGGAACCCAAGGAAGTGGAAATCGATGGCGCTCCTATGATGGCGCTCACCGGTGTGGCCAATTACTCTACCGAAGACGCTTGGGGTGGCGACGAACTGTATCGTGAACTTCAAAGCGGCAAGCAGAAAGTGCAGATTACTTTGATTCCTTATTATGCATTCGGCAACCGTGGTCACAGCGAAATGACCGTATGGATGCCTATCGACAGATAATGTAAATATATGAAGAGATTTTTTTCAATGATGGCATTGGCGGCAGTTCTACTGTCGTCATGCTGTCAGAAAAGCGATGGCTTGCGCATTGTCAAGCCCGCCGACGGCAGCGACACCATTGTGTCGGCCGAAGTAATGCAACAAGTGTACGACGAGGTGCAGACACCATATAAATATGGTTTGGTTATTGCACCCGAAGATAATAAGCATAAGATGGATTGCCCTACGGTGTTCCGTCAAAATGGTCGTTGGTACATGGTGTATATTGTGTATAACGGTCGCACCGGCAAGGATGGTCGCGGCTACGAAACTTGGATTGCCGAGAGCCAGGATTTGCTCCATTGGGAAACCTTGGGCAGAGTCTTGTCGTTCAAAGATGATGGTTGGGATGCCAATCAGCGTGCCGGTTATCCGGCCCTGCAAGATATGGATTGGGCCGGTTCTTACAAATTGGGCACATTCCAAGGCAAACATTGGATGAGTTATTTCGGTGGTATCAAGACCGGTTACGAAGGAACGCCTTTGCATATCGGTATGGCTTACACCGACAAGGATATCACCAAGGCTCACGAATGGGAATCGCTCGATGAGCCCATCATGTCAACGGTTCAGCCTGAGACACAGTGGTTTGAAACCATTACTCAATACAAGAGTTTGGTGTACGAAGACAAAGAGAACAATCGTTTCATGTTGTTTTACAATGCGGCCGGTATCAATCCTGAAAATGGCGTCAAGGCCGAACGCATAGGCATTGCTTATTCTGACGACATGATTCACTGGGAACGCTATCCGGGAAATCCGGTGTTCGGACACGAGAACGGCATGATTACGGGCGATGCGCATATCCAGAAAATGGGCGACTTGTATGTGATGTTCTTCTTTGGCGCTTTCTGGAACAACCGTCCTTACGATGCCTTCAACACCTTTGCTTGTTCATACGACCTGATTCATTGGACCGAATGGCAGGGCAAAGACCTGATTTATCCCACGGAAGCCTACGACAACTGGTTTGCTCACAAGTCTTTCTTAGTGAAGCACGAAGGTGTGGTGTATCATTTCTATTGTGCTGTCAATAAAGACAATCAGCGCGGTATTGCCGTGGCAACCTCAGAAGATATGGGTCAGTCTGCATTGACTTTCCCGACTCCTCATCCTAAAAAGAAGAAAAACTGATACTGAAGATGAAACGTATTATTTCCTTGTTGGCCTTGGCCTTGTCGGTCGTGGCTATGAATGCCCAGTCCTGGACAGAAATTTGGCAGAATCATCATGTCTTGCAGGTAAACAGAATGCCGGCGCGTGCCAATTATACGCCTTATGGAGAAAGCGCAGGCGATAGAAGCATGAGTCTCAATGGTATGTGGAAATTCAATTGGGTTCCGACCTCGCAGGAGCGCCCTTTGGATTTTTATCAAACAGATTTCAACGATGCTGCCTGGGTGGATTTTCCTGTGCCGGCCAATTGGGAAGTAAACGGTTATGGTACACCTATTTATGTAAGTGCCGGTTATCCGTTCAAGATTAACCCGCCTTATGTGGAAGACCAGCCTAAGCAGGGTTATACCACCGAGATAGAACGCAATCCGACTGGCTCTTACCGTCGTTATTTCCGTTTACCGGAATCTTGGGAGGGAAAACGCGTTTTCCTTCGTTTCGATGGTGTGCAAAGTGCTTTCTTTGTTTGGATGAACGGTGTGCAGGTGGGCTACAGCCAAAGTAGCATGGATATGTCGGAATTCGATGTCACCGAGTATTTGCAGAAAGGCGACAATCTGATTGCCGTGCAAGTGTTCAAGTATTCCGACGGAAGTTATCTCGAAGATCAGGATATGTGGCGTTTTGCCGGTATTCATCGAGATGTGACGCTCTATGCCACCGAAAATGTGCGCCTATACGATTTTGGTATCCGTACCATCTTGGACGATAAGTATCTGAATGCCGAACTTCAAATAGAACCTACGCTGAAAACTTTCGATGGCGCTTCTGTGGAACATTTGCTTATCGAAGCCAATTTGATTGATGCAGATAATCAGGCTGTTTGGCCGGAAGCATTGGTGCAAGAAGCCGTACCCGTTCTAAACAAGGATTTTAAGGCCGGTATCCTGAATGCCCGTACACCTCAGCGTGGTGCCCGCGATTTCGGATGGTTCAAGGCTAAAGTCGATTCTGTTCATCTCTGGTCGGCCGAGACACCTTATTTATATACGCTGGAACTTTGTCTGCGCGACACCTTGCAAAACAAGGTCCTGGAAAGAATTTCCACCAAGGTGGGTTTCCGCGACGTAAAGGTGAAGAATGGTCAGGTGCTGGTCAATGGCAAGCCTATTCGCTTCCGTGGTGTCAATCGCCATGAGCACGATCCATGGCAGGCCAAGGTGATGACCGAAGAACTGATGATAAAGGACATTCAGTTGATGAAGCGTGCCAATATCAATGCCGTGCGTACCGCGCATTATCCCGATGTGCCCCGCTGGTACGAACTTTGCGACGAATATGGTCTGTATGTGATGGACGAAGCCAACATCGAAACTCATGGGGTGCGTGGCTGGCTGGCCGCCAATCCCGACTGGGCCAATTCCTTCATGGACAGAACTATCCGCATGGCTATGCGCGACCGCAACTATCCTTCTATCATTGTGTGGTCTTTGGGTAACGAATCGGGCTATGCCTTCAACTTCGCTGCCACGGCCGCCTGGCTGAAAGACTTCGATCCGACTCGTTTCATCCATAGCGAAGGGGCGCAAGGTTCGCCCATGGATCCCGCCGCTGTAGATGTGATTGCCCGTTTCTATCCGCGTACGCAAGATTCTTATGTCAATCCGAACATTCCCGAAGGTGCCGATGCTGAACGTGCCGAGAATGCCCGTTGGGAAAGACTTTTGTCTATCGCTCGCGACACGGCCAATGGCGATCGTCCGGTCATGACCAGTGAATACGCACATGCCATGGGTAATGCCATGGGCAACTTTAAAGAATATTGGGACGAAATTTATTCGCATCCTCGTATGTTAGGCGGTTTCATCTGGGATTGGGCCGATCAGGGCATTTTCCAAAAATTGCCCGATGGACGTGTGCAAGTGAGCTATGGTGGCGACTTTGGCGACAAACCCAATCTGAAGGCATTCTGTTTCAACGGAGTTGTCTTGAGCGACCGTGGTTTGACACCGAAATACGAAGAAGTGAAAAAGGTCTATCAGCCTTTCCTTATCGAACTTTTGCCTCAGCAAGAAGAAGATAAAGATTTGCGCATCCGCTTGACCAATCGTCAGCATCATGTCGGTACGACGCCTTACGAATTGTCCTGGACTTTGTATCAGGAAGGTAAAAAGGTGGAAAACTGGACGGAATATCTGCCCGACATCAATCCGGGTGAATCTAAGGAAATTCTCTTGCATTGCCGTAAGTGGAAAAAACTCAAAGGCAATGTGCAACTTCGTGTCAGCCTGTGTTTGAAAGAAGCTAAGCCATGGGCCGAAGCAGGTTATGAATTGGCTTGGGAACAATTTACCATCAAGAAAGCCGATTTGAAACCTACGGCTTTAGTCGCTGCAGCAGTGGCTTATAGTCAGGAGGGTATTGTCTTGACAGCCAAAGTGAAGAATATTGAGTATCAGTGGGATTTGAATACCGGTGCCATTTTGTCGATGAAATCGAAATCGCAGGAATGGGTGGATCAGCCTCAGGATTTGCCGGCTCAGCCTTATTTCCAAGCTTTCAGAGCGCCTACGGACAATGATGCCGGATTTGGAAACTGGTTGGCCAAGGATTGGAGAAATCATCAGATGAATGCTCCGCAAATCAAGCCGGAACAAGTGAGCTACAAGGCTTTGGAAAATGGTTGTTTGGAAGTGTTTGCTAAAATTCGCTATCAATATGCCAAGGGCAGCATCTTGCGCGAAGTGCGTTATTTGGTAGATGGAAAAGGCCAACTCGATGTCCGCGAAAATTACCAGACGCAGGGCGAACTGCCTGTATTGCCTCGTCTTGGCGTGGCTTGGACCTTTACACCCAAGGCCGAAAACCTGCAATGGTTCGGTTATGGTCCTCATGAAACTTATTCGGATCGCAAGGCCGGTGCTTCCATTTCTAAGTGGCAATCGACGGTGAGCGAGCAATTGTTCCCATATCCCAAGCCTCAAGAAAGTGGTAATCACGAAGAAACGCAGTACTTTACCTTGCGCACGGATGCCGGCGCGACGCTGACGGTGCAGGCTGTGGACGAATGTTTCTCCTTCTCTGCCTTGCATTATGCCGCCGACGATCTGGCTTCCAAAAAACATAACGTGGAATTACAAGCTCGTCCTCAAGTGATCTGTAGCATTGATGCTCAGCAACTTGGTTTGGGCAACAGCAGCTGCGGCCCGGGCGTGCTCGAAAAATACCTGGTGACCAAGCGTCAATTGCATTATCGTATCATTTTGAAATAATATCGTATGAAAAGAATACTTTCCCTCGCATGTCTGTGTGCGCTCTTGCTGCCGTCCATTTCATTGCAAGCAAGGGTTAATGACGTAAAAGAATTGGCACAGCGTTTTCAGCAGCCCACCGAGGAAGCCTCTCCTTGGATTTTCTGGTATTGGATGAATGGTGCCGTTACCAAAGAAGGCATCACCGCCGACCTCGAAGCTATGAAAGAAATCGGTTTGGAAGGTACTTATCTGATGCCCATCCGCGACTCTTCGCGCGTGCAGTTCATGGATAATTGCGTGTTGCAGGGAACACCTCGCTGGTGGGAAATGGTGGAATTCTCCATGCAGGAAGCCGATCGTCTTGGTCTGAAGATGGGTATGCATATATGCGATGGCTTTGCCTTGGCCGGCGGCCCCTGGATCAAGCCCGAACAATCCATGCAGAAAGTGGTGTACTCCATGACGCAGGTAAAAGGTGGCTTGTTGAAAAACCTGCAGTTGCCCCGACCCGAAACCAATGAATTCTACTATCGCGATATCGCTGCTTTTGCATTGCCTTTGTCGGCTGTCACTTCGGAAATCATTCGTCCTAAGGTGACGGTTTCCACGGGCGAAGACATGCAGGGCCTGGTAGATGGCAGCATGAAGTTTCGCAGCACCACCGATGCTTGGGTTCAGTACGAATTCGACGAGCCTTTCACGGCAGCTTCCATGACGGTTTTTCCCAGCGGAACCAACTTCCAGTCTTTGCGTTGGCGCGTGGCCGTGAGCGATGATGGAGAGCATTTTAAATATATCAAGCAATGCCAGCCGGCGCGTCGAGGTTGGCAGGATACCGATGCGCCCAATACTTACACTTTGCCAGAAACGACAGCTAAATTCTTCCGCTTTTATTGGACGCCGGAGGGAACCGAGCCCGGTGCAGAAGATTTGGATGCTGCCAAGTGGAAAGCAACTTTGGCTATTAAAAAAATTGTTTTGAATCGTTTGCCTCTCATCGAAAATTTCGAGGGAAAATCGGCTTTGGTATGGCGCTTGAGTCCGCGTCAGGACGAGCAGACCTTGCCCAACGAAGCTTGCGTGGCCCTGAAGGATGTTATCAATATTTCCGACCGAATGAATCCTTACGGCCATATTCCATCTTTGGAATTGCCCAAGGGTGATTGGTTGATTTTGCGCATGGGACACACTTCTACGGGACATCGTAACGAAACGGCAGGTGGCGGAAAAGGTTTGGAATGCGATAAGTTCAATCCTGAAGCCGTGCGTTGGCAATACGAAAACTGGTTCGGAGCGGCATTTAAGCATATAGACAACGATTTGTTGCATAGGGTGCTGAAACGCATGCATATCGATAGTTGGGAATGCGGAAGTCAGAACTGGTCCAAAAACTTTCCCGAAGAATTCAAGAAACGCCGTGGCTACGATCTGATGCCCTATATGCCTTTGTTTGCGGGAATTCCTTTGGAAAATGCAGCGCTTTCGGAAGCCGTGCTTTACGATGTTCGTCAGACTATCAGCGATTTGACCAACGAGGCTTTCTTTGGCACCTTGCATGCGCTTGCAGCCGAAAATGGTTGCCTGCTCAGTACGGAATGTGTGGCGCCTACCATGATGAGCGACGGTTTGCGTCATTATGCCATCTCCGATCTGCCTATGGGTGAATTCTGGCTCGACAGCCCCACGCACGATAAACCCAACGATATGTTCGATGCTGTGTCGGGTGCGCATATTTATGGAAAGAATATCGTTCAGGCTGAAGGTTTTACACAACTTCGCGCCTTGTGGAAGGAATATCCCGGCATGCTCAAAACCTTGGGCGATTATAATTTGGCTTTTGGTATGAATAAATTGTTCTTCCACGTGTTCTGTCTGCATCCTTTCCCCGACAAATATCCCGGCATGACTTTGGACGGTATCGGCTTGTATATGCACGGTTCACAAACCTGGTGGCCCTATGCCAAGGAATGGGTGGATTATATAGAACGTTGTCAGACCATGTTGCAGGCCGGACAATCCATGCGAGACATTGCGGTGTTCACCGGTGAGAATCTGCCTTCGCGTAGTGTGCTTCCGCATCAGTTGGTGGCTTCTTTGCCCGGTCTGTTCGGTTCGGAAAGAGTGGCCTCGGAAGCTGAGCGTCAAGCCAATAAAAAACAGCCGACGCATAAGACTTCGGTGGGTGTGGTGGCTTCCAAAAATATGGTGACTGCCGATTTGTGGGTAGATCCGCTTCGTGGTTATCAATACGATTGTATCAATCGCGATGCGCTCATTCGTTTGGCCAAGGCCGAAAATGGTCGTATGGTCTTGCCCGGCGGCGCTTCTTACAAGGTGCTGATGCTGCCCCAGGCGCATGCCATGTCGCCCGATGTGTCATACATGAGTCGTGAAGTCTTGGAAAAAATCGCCGAATTGCAAGCCGCCGGTGTGACGGTGTTCTTGCCCGAGCAACAACCTACAGCGCTCACTTCTCATCGTGAAAGCGCTACCTACGACCTTCGTTATCAGAGTTTGGTACGTCAGGTATGGCAAACGGCAGCCGAAAAGAACTGCATTCTTCCCTTGAAGGCAGAAACCCTCAGTGCCTATGGATTGGAACCCGCCATTCGTTTCTACGATGCCCAAAACCGAGTACAAGACAGAATTGCCTGGTCGCAGCGCGATTTGAAGGATGCACAAGTTTGGTTTGTTTCCAACCAGTCGGGTCAGGCAAAGTCTTTGGATGTGCTTTTGCGTAGCGATTACCCCGCTTTATCTTATTGGGATGCACAGACTTGTCGTTTCTATCGTTTGGACGCCGAAAAGAAAGACGGCCGTCTGCAAACGCATGTGGAATTGGCCGTCAATGGTTCTGGTTTTATTGTGGCCTCTCAAGAGGATTTGGCAATGGAGCCCGCTCCTTGGAAAGTGGAAACCAAGGTCCTCAAGTCTCAGTTCAAACCTTGGAATATCCATTTTGCCCGCTTGGACAAGACACTGAAAAAAACGGAACTTTTCGATTGGCGTACCAGCGAAGATGCTTCTATCAAATATTATTCAGGCGAAGCCGATTATAAAACCACTTTCACTTGTAAGGCTCCGAAGAATGCCAAGCGTATTTACCTGAAACTAGAAGACGTCAATGTCATTGCCGATGTGAAGGTGAATGGCAAAGACTGCGGTATTGTTTGGGCATCGCCGTATCTGATTGATGTGACCGACGCTTTGAAAAAGGGTAAAAATACCTTGGAAATCTCATTGGCCAATACTTGGTACAATTATTCTCAGGCGGTGAACTACGGCATCATCAAGGATGAGAATTATTGGACCAATGGTCGTCTTTGGGATCATAAGGAAGGAAAAGTACTGAAAACGGAAGATTTACAGCCTTCGGGCCTATTTGGTAATATTCAATTGATTGCAGAATAATGAAAAAACTCATTTCATTGATGGGCTGTTTGTCCATCGTTTGTGCCATGCAGGCCGAAATTCGCTTGCCGGCTTTTTTCTCAGATAACATGGTTTTGCAGCAACAGACCCAGGCTTCTTTCTGGGGATGGGCCGATGCGAATCAAGCGCTGAAAATAAAGACCTCCTGGAACAATGCCACCTATAAGGTGCAAGCCGACGAACACGGTGCTTGGAAGGTAAAACTCGAAACGCCTGTGGCCGGTGGCCCTTACAGCATCACCCTGTCAGCCGGTAAAGAAAATATAACACTCGACAATGTTTTGATTGGTGAAGTCTGGTTCTGTTCCGGACAGTCGAACATGGAGCAACCCATGAAGGGTTATCCCGCACAATCCATCACCAACGGCACGCGCGACATCATGCTTTCTGCCGACGACCAGCTTCGTCTGATGACGGTGAAGCGCAAGGTTTCTTACACGCCTATGGACGATGTGGTGGGTACTTGGGCTGAAGCTCAGCCCGCTACGGTACACGATTTTTCGGCCACGGCTTACTATTTCGGTCGTTTCTTGCGTCAGACTTTGGACTGCCCGGTGGGTTTGGTTGTCAGCGCCTGGGGCGGTACCTGCATCGAGGCCTGGATGGACGATGCTTCCTTGGCCAATTTCAAGGAAGTGAAGATGCCGACGCCCGAAACCAAGATGCACAGCAATATCCCCACCGCTTTATATAACGCTATGGTGAATCCCTTCTTCGGAATGGCCATGAGAGGTGTCATTTGGTACCAGGGCGAATCCAACTACGATCGTGCTCATACATACGCAGATATGATGCAGGCAATGGTGGCTTCTTGGCGTCAACATTGGAACATCGGCGAATTTCCTTTCTATTATTGTCAGATTGCGCCTTACGATTATGCCATCATCACGCCCAAAGGACAGGATCCCATTAACTCTGCCTTGTTGCGAGAGGCTCAGATGAAGGCGGAAGATATGATTCCCAACGCAGCTATGGTGGTGCTTCTGGATGCTGGCATGCTCAGCGGCATTCATCCCTCCGACAAACAGACTCCCGGTGAACGCTTGGCCATGCAGGCTTTGGCCAATACCTACGGACATGGCAAGGTCAATGTGCAGAGTCCGCGATACGAATCGGTGGAATTCCAAGACAGCATGGCCATTGTGAAGTTCAATCGTTCTCCGCGCGGCCTGGATGCGACATTGGGCGCTCCTTCGGGTTTCGAAATAGCCGGTCCCGACAGTGTGTTCTATCCAGCCAAGGCACATATTCGTTGGAATACCAATTTGGTGGAAGTCTCTGCGCCTGAGGTAAAAAAGCCCGTGGCTGTACGTTATGCCTTCGGCAATTGCGTGGAAGCTTCGCTTTTCGGACAGAACGGTATGCCGGTGTCATCTTTCAGAACAAATTTCTAATAGCTTGTTTTTATGATAAATAAGAATAATATCAGCCTCTTGTTTCTCTTGCTGACGGCCTTTGTTTTGCAAGCAAATGAGGAGTATTCGCAACCCGTTTTCGGCGATAGCTATAATATTGTCTGGAACACCCAAAGTCAAAATTCAAGTGAGTCAATGCCTTGCGGAGGTGGCGATATAGGAATGAATGTCTGGGTGGAAAAGGGCGATTTGCTCGTGTATTTTTCACGCAGCGGCACTTTCGACGAAAACAACACCATGCTCAAATTGGGACGTCTGCGTCTGCAACTGGATCAGCCCATAGACAGTGTGGATTTTATGCAAGTCTTGCATTTGCCCGAAGGTCGCGTGCAGGTACAGGCCGGTTTGGGCGACAATTATGTGGAAGTATTGATTTGGGCCGATGTCTTCAAGCCTGTCATTCACATAGATACCTATTCTTCAAAGGCCCGCAAACTGCAAGTGTCTTACGAATCTTGGCGTCACGAAGACCGAACTTTGCGCAAGAACGAGAGCTTCGGCAATTCCTACAAATGGGCGCCTCCCAAGGGTTTGCAAATGAAAGCCGACCAAATAGAAGCTCGTGGTGGCAAGGTCTTCTTCCGTCATCAGAATCCTGCCGAGACCATTTTCGATGTGACAGTGGCCCAACAGGGCATGGAATCCCTGAAGGATTCTTTGGATAATCCTTTGGCCGGCCTGACTTTCGGAGGGATGCTATACGGACGCGGTTTCTGTTTCAAGGATACTTTGAGCGGCCAATATCAGCAAAGTCCTTACAAGTCATGGCAATTGCAATCTTGTCGCAAACGTCGTCATCATCGTCTGCATGTGGCTTTGCATACGCAACAGTACGATACCTCGCTCTCCGATAAGCAGATAGAAAAATCATGGAAGCGTTCGCTCAGAAAGTTGAAATCCTCTGTCAAAGAAAAGGCCGACGAAGAGAAGAACCTGGCTTGGTGGTTGGATTTCTGGAACAGAAGCTATATTTGTATTAATCCCTATACGCCTGTGCATCAGATGGATTCCGCTGCTTACGAAGCTTGGAAAGTGGGTCGCAATTATCAACTTTTCCGCTATCAGCTGGCTTGCAATGCCTATGGCACTTATCCCACCAAGTTCAATGGCGGATTGTTTACTTTCGATCCGGGTTTTGTCAATGATAAACGCGATTTCTCTCCCGATTTCAGGAATTGGGGCGGGGGAACCTTTACGGCTCAGAACCAACGTCTTGTCTATTTTCCCATGCTGAAGAGCGGCGATGTGGACATGATGCGTTCACAGTTCGATTATTACAAGAATCTGCTGAATAATACCGAGTGGCGCAGCCGTCATTACTGGCATCATGGAGGAGCTTGTTTCACGGAACAGATGGAAAATTTCGGTTTGCCCAATCCCAGTGAATACAGCTGGAAGCGTCCGGAAGGTTTCGATCCTGGTATGGAATATAATAAATGGCTTGAATATCAATGGGATACCGTTCTCGAATTCTGCTTTATGATATTGGAAGCCAAACGTTATGCGGGCATTGATGTCGAAGCATATTATCCCTTGATAGAGAGCTCTTTGCGATTCTTCGAAGAACATTACGAATACTTGGCTCTTCAACGTGGCGAACCTGTACTCGATGAAAATGGAAAAATGAATTTCTATCCGGGTTCGGCTTGTGAAACATACAAGATGGCAAAAAACGCTTCTTCTACCTTGGCTGCCTTGCACGTCTTGAGCGAAGCCTTTGCCAAGGAAAACATCAGCGAAGAGGCCAAGGCGCATTGGCAGGCATTCAAGGCGAAGTTGCCGGACTTGCCGTTGCGTACACAGAAGGGAAAAGAAATGTTGGCTCCTGCCGAATCCTGGGAACGCATCAACAATACCGAAGCACCTCAATTGTACGCTGTTTGGCCTTGGCGCATGTATCGCATGGATTCTCCCGCGGCCGATAAAAACAGAGCTGTCAATACCTATCTTTACGACGAGGATGTGCAGCAATTCCGCACTTATGTGGGCTGGAAGCAGTACAATATTTTCGCCGCTTGTTTGGGCTTGACGGACGATGCCAAGCATCTGACGCTTTTGAAATTCCAAGATTCGCAGCATCGTTTCCCGAGTTTCTGGGGCCCTGGTTTCGACTGGACTCCCGACCATAATTGGGGCGGTTCTGCCATGATTGGTTTGCAGGAAATGTTGTTGCAAGAAAAATTCGATGGCAGTTTGGCCATTTGTCCTTCTTGGCCCAAGGATTGGGATGTGCATTTCAAACTGCACGCGCCCGGACAAACGGTAGTGGAAGCCCAGTGGTATCAGGGTCAATTACAAAGTATTACGAAAACAAAAAAGAAATAAAGCATGAAAAGAATTTTCACTCTCGCCTTCATGGCGCTTCTGACCATGGCCAATGTCTGGGCGTATCAGCCCAAGCATTCGGTGGCCGGTATGTTTCCGCTCGAAGAAAGCGGACGTGATGTGTACAATTTCAATTTGGGATGGCATTACTTCCGCGGCGATGTGCCCGGTGCCCAGGCCAAAGACTTCGACGATGCTTCCTGGGAAGTGGTGAGCGTGCCTCATACCGTACAATTGATTCCCGCCGAAGGTAGCGGTAGCCGCAATTATCAGGGAAAGGCCTGGTATCGCAAACATTTTGTGGTGGATCCTTCTCTGAAAGGAAAACGCGTGCAAGTGTATTTCGAAGCCGTGATGGGAAAGGCAACGCTCTATCTCAATGGCGACAGCATTCTGCAACATTTCGGTGGTTATCTTCCATTTGCCGTTTGCTTGAACGATTATGGCGTACAAGCCGGAGATACCTGTGTCATTGCACTTTGCGCCGACAATTCTAACGATAAGACATATCCTCCCGGAAAGCCTCAATATACCCTCGATTTCACGTATCATGGCGGTATTTATCGTGATGTTTGGATGATTGCCAAAGGCGAACAATATATCACCGATGCCGTGGTGGAACGTCACGAAGTGGCCGGTGGCGGTGTTTTCTTGCATTACGACAATATTTCAGAACAGAAAGCTACCATTTATGTGGATACGGAAATCGCCAACAAGGCAGCCAAAGCAGGTTCCTTGGTGCTGGAAACTTCTCTATGCGACAAAGATGGCAAGGCTATCAAGACTTTGCGTAGCGCTGTGAAAGTGCAAGCCGGTCATTATCAGACAGTAAAACAATCGTTTACCGTAAAAAATCCGCAGTTGTGGTCGCCCGAATCTCCTTATTTGTATCAGGTGAAAATGGTCTTGAAGCAAGGTAAGAAGGCTTTGGACGGTGGTATGTTGCGTGCCGGTATCCGCAAGGTGGAATTCAAAGGCAAAGACGGTTTCTGGTTGAACGGAAAGCCCTATCAGCAGCTTATCGGTGTCAATCGTCATCAGGATTTCGCTTACGTGGGCAATGCGCTTCCCAACTCTCAGCACTGGCGCGATGCCAAGATTCTGCGCGAAGGCGGCTGTACCATCGTGCGCTCGGCTCATTATCCTCAGGACCCTGCCTGGATGGACGCTTGCGACGAATTGGGTATTTTCATGATCGTGCCCACGCCTGGTTGGCAATATTGGAATAAGTCGCCCAAGTTTGCCGAATATGTCTTGGACGATGTGACGCAAATGATTCGTCGCGACCGTAACCATACTTCCGTTCTGCTGTGGGAACCTATCTTGAACGAAACCCGTTTCCCGGAAGATTTTTCATTGAATGCTTTGCAGATCACCAAGGATGAATTCCCTTATCCCGGTGCGCCTCTGGCCGTTGCCGATATGCACTCTGCCGGTGTGAGCGAACATTATGGCGTGGTGTATGGTTGGCCCACCGATACGGGAAAAGTGGAACAATGTATCTTTACCCGCGAGTTTGGCGAAATGGTGGACGACTGGTACGCTCAGAACAACAACAACCGCGTGTCGCGTAGCTGGGGCGAAGGTCCTATGCGTGTGCAGGCCATGTCTTTGGCTCATTCGTATGGAGAAATGTTCTACGGACAGAAACAGTTCATCGGCGGTGCCCAATGGCATGCCTTCGACCATCAGCGCGGTTATCATCCCGATCCTTATTGGGGCGGACAATGCGATGCCTTCCGTCAGCAGAAATATGTGTATCAGATGTTCAAGAGCCAAGTGTCGGCCCATGCGACGCATCCTTTGGTGCAGACCGGTCCCATGGTATTCATTGCGCACGAAATCATGCCATATTTCGGCAACGATATCATGGTGTTCAGCAACTGCGACTCGGTGCGTCTGATTTTGCGCGGCACCGATACTTTGGTGCAAGCCGTGAAGCACAACGAGCATTATCTGCCTAACGAGCCTGTCATCTTCGAAGATGCTTACGATTTCTGGAAAAACCGCCAGATGAGTTATTTCCAGAAAAATTGGCAAGGCGTTACCGTGGTGGCCGAAGGTATCATAGATGGTAAAGTGGTGTGCAGCGAAAAGAAAATGCCAGCCCGTCGTTCTACCAAACTCTCTTTGCATATCGAGCATGCCGACCAACAACTCATTGCCGATGGTAGCGACTTTATCGTGGTGGTGGCCGAAGTGACCGACGACAACGGAAATGTCCGTCGCATGGCCAAAGACAATATTCTCTTCGAAGTGGAAGGCGAGGGTGTCATCATTGGTGACGCTTCTATCGGTGCCAATCCTCGTGCCGTGGAATTCGGTTCGGCTCCCGTGCTGATTCGTTCTACCACCACGCCCGGAAAAATCAAGGTGAAAGCCCGCGTTTTGTGGGAAGGTCAGATGGCGCCCGCCGCCACGGAAATGGAATTTGAAAGCATCCCGGCCACGATGAAGGCCTGCTACATGCACGAAAGTTCAGAGGCCTCGGCTTCAAGCGCTTCCGGCACAGCCAATGCTTCATCCATGTCTTCGCTCGACCGTAACCAAATTTTGGAAGAAGTGGTTCAACAACAAGCCGATTTCGGAGAAAAGAAATGATACATTTGGTCATAGATAGGGGAAATTCTGCCTGTAAATGGGCCTTCTTCGAACTCGATGAAACGCATCCCGATGTTACGGCGGAGCCTTTGGAAGTCATAACGACGGTTTCGGGAGATATGCTTCCCGACAAATATTTCGAAATATATCAGCCTCAGGCAGGAATCTACGCATCTGTAGGTCCTGCCGATGCGGCTTTTGTCGATGCCTTGCGTCAGCGCATTCCTCATTTCTTCGCGTATGGTCTTCACATGAAGATGCCCATCCGCAATGCTTATCAGAGTCCGGCCACGCTTGGTCTCGACCGATTGGCGGCTGCCGTGGGAGCATGGACCTTGGCACCGGGCAAGGCATCTTTGATTATAGACATGGGAACGGCCATTACCTACGATTTTATGAGTGCCGACGGCGTGTACCAAGGTGGCAATATAGCTCCCGGTATTTGGCTCAGACTGAAAGTCTTGCATGAAGAAACCTCTGCACTTCCCCTGGTAGAGGCCCAGGCCGATTTTCTGCCCATGGGCGTCGATACGCAAAGCGCCATCCGTGCCGGCGTGATGCAAGGAATTTGGCACGAAGTGGAGGGATATCTTCGTCAATATCAACAATCTGAAGAGAATTTAACATGTTTTTTGACAGGAGGCGATATATCCTATTTTGAAAGCCGCATAAAAAAGCCTATCTTTGCGCGCAAAAATTTAGTGTTAATCGGATTAAACAGAATATTATACGACAATGTTCAAAAATCATTGTAAAGGTAAATTTCTAATACTGTTGGGCCTCTTGCTTTGCTCTTGCTTTGGTCTTGATGCTCAGAGAAATACATATTCTCCCTACAGTCGTTATGCTTACGGAATCCTGCAAGAACCCATCATGGGACAATCTGTTTCCATGGGTGGAACTTCCTACGGATTGCGCAGTTCTTCGTATATCAATCCGATGAACCCGGCTACCTATTCGGCGATAGATTCACTTACTTTCTTGTTCGATTTTTCTTTCTCCGGCAATCTGTCTCAATACCGCGAGAACGACAAGAGGGGCACGAATCTTGGTTATTCTTTGGATCATTTTGCCATGAAGTTTCCGTTGACCAAACATTGGGGCATGGCCATGGGTCTGTATGAATATTCAAAAGTAGGTTATCAATATGGCGCTTCCGGTTCTTTGGCTGGCATGCAGGGCGAGGAAGATGTTACATACATCGAATCTTACTCAGCCACAGGCGGTTTGAACAATCTTTTCATCGGAACCTCGGTATCGCTTTTCGATTGTTTGTCTTTGGGAGTCAATTGGAATTACAAGTTCGGTAACCTTATTTATACGAATACATTGACTTATTCCAACTCTTTGTATAAGGGTTATGCTCAAAACGATTTGCTCTATCTGAGCCAATCCAATTTCGATTTTGGGCTGCAGTTTTTCCGTGATTTCGGCGAAAAACATCATTTAGTATTGGGCGCTACTTATACTCTGCCTCAGGCATTTAAGTCGGAATTGTCTTCAACGCATATCGTGCTCGATACCTTGACTTTGTCGCCCGATGCAGATTATTCTTTCAGCACGCCTCAATCTTTCGGCGCCGGACTGAGTTACACTTTCGACGACCGTTTGACGCTTGCTTTTGACTATGCTTATCAGGCTTGGGCTGATGCCGATTATTATGGAAAAACCGATACCTTGGCTTCTACCCAACGATTCGCAGTGGGCTTGGAATATCTTCCTGCAAAGGCTGCCGACTATTATTATCAGGTGATTAAATATCGTATGGGTTTGCAATATTCCGATTCATATATTAATTTCGCGGCCGGAAATCTTAAGGATATAGCTTTAACTTTTGGTGCAGGACTTCCTTTGAAAGGACAGCGTTCTGTGCTGAATGTTGCTTTTGAAATAGGTAAGACGCTTACGCCTGAAAAGACGCTGATCAAGGAGAATTATTACAAGTTGTCTGTCAGTGTGGCCTTTAGCGAAACTTGGTTCATGAAACGTAGATTTAACTAAAACTATTAATAGAAAAGAAGTATTATGAAAAGATTTATTATCGCTATCAGTGTGATGATGCTTAGTGTTTCTGCCTTCGCCCAGAAGGGTGTAGAAGACGGTTCTAAGTACGGTCACGGAGAAGATAGTATTCGTTGTATCCAAAACCTGAGTCTTTATCAGACCTACGCCAAGCAAGGCGACTATGCGACTGCATTGGAATTCTGGACCATCGCTTACACTGAATGTCCTGCAGCAAGTATCAACCTTTATATTGAAGGTGCAAAGATTCGTACCTGGCAATTGAAGCGCGAAACCAATCCTGCCAAGAAAATGGAATACTTCAACGCTTTGATGCAGGTTTATGATCAGCGTATTCAATACTTTGGCGATTATGTAAGAGCTCCCCGTCCTTTCGTGTATGGTAGAAAGGCTGTTGACTATTTCACTTTGCATCCCGATGGTGAAAACAGCGACAAGAAGCCCGCTTACGAATGGTTGACCATCTGTATCAACGAATGTTCTGTAAGACAGTTCAATGCTGCTTATGCTCCTTATTTTATCTTGGCTTCTAAGGCTATGTTGGAAGATCCCGCTCACAAGACCCAGTTTATCAACGATTATCTGAAGGTGATGGATATTCTCGACCAAAAGTTGGCTCTTGCCAAAACCGATGCTGAAAAGGATAAAATTGCTGCTTACGAACAAGATATCAACGATGTATTTGTGTCTTCAGGTGTGGCCGATTGCACTACTTTGCAAGAACTTTTCGCAGCCGATTTGGAAGCCAACAAGGAAAACTTGGAATGGTTGAAGAAGGTGGTAGATTTGTTCAAGCGCGTAAAGTGTACCGATACCGAGGTTTATTTTGCTGCTTCTCAGTATGCTCACAACTTGCAGCCCACTGCTGAATCTGCCGAAGGTTGCGCTTACATGTGTATCAAGAAGGAAGAATATGCCAAGGCTGCTGAATATCTGGATCAGGCTATCGCAATGACCGAAGATAACAATAAAAAGGCTGAATACGAATATTTGTCTGCTACTGCATTGTTCGCCGGTAAGGAATACAAGGAAGCTCGCAAGCATGCTTTGAATGCCGCTTCTTACAAAGAAGGTTATGCTGATCCTTACATCCTGATTGCCAAAATGTATGCCAACAGTGTAGATCAATTCGAAGATCCCGTTATCCGTCGTTTGGTATATTGTGCAGCTGTTGACAAATTGCTCAAGGCCAAGTCTGTTGATCCCGCTGTTGATGCAGAATGCAGCGATTTGATTTCTAAGTACATGGAACAATATCCCCGTTCAGAAGATGTTTTCATGAATCCTAACGTGGACGAAGGTAAGCCTTATCTTTTGGGTGGTTGGATCAACGAAAGAACCATTGTGCGCGTAAAGAAATAATATGTTTTTCAAAAGACATAAAAAACCTTCCATAACAGTTGCGCTTTTTAGTGCGACTGTTATGTTGTTTATGGTATGTCCGTCTTGCAAAAAAGAAAAGACCGATACCATTGCCAATTTCGAGAATCGTAAGGTGGTGCCGGGCATGTTAGTCGATTCGGTGACCACGCTCATTTCCGATTCGGGTCGCATTCGCTACAAGGTCTTGGCACAGACGTGGAAAGTGTACGATCAGGCCGACGAACCTTATTGGTTCTTTCCTGACAAGGTCTATTTCGAACGCTTTAACGACAGTTTAGAGGTGGAATCTGTGGTGGAAGGCGATACGGCTCGTTACTTTACCGAGCTGAAACTCTGGGAGTTGAAGAATAATGTGCTGGTAAAGAATATGAGCGGGGAACAGTTTGAAACCAACCTGTTGTATTGGAATCAAGATCAACACCGGGTGTATTCCGATTCCTTTATCCGCATTCAACAGGAAGACCAGATTTTGACGGGTTACGGCTTCGAGTCGAACGAATCGCTTACCAAGTATAAAATTTTTAAGATTAAAGGTGTTTTTCCTATGGATAGCGAGGAAGAAGGCTTGAATAATCAAGAATAATTCACTACATTTGCGCAATTTTTTGAAAAAATAATAATCAAATAATATTTAAAAAAATGGCAGCATTACAAAACATTAGAAAACATTCAATTGTCCTGCTGATTGCCATTGGTGTGGCTTTGTTCGCCTTCATTATCGGCGACTTCCTTACCTCTGGTTCGACTTTGTTTCAACAATCTCAGGAAAACATTGCTTCAATCAATGGTAAGAAATTGAATTTCAGAGAGTACGAACGTCGAATCCAGGAAATGGAAGATGTTTACAAAATTCAAACCGGTCAATCTTCTTTGGACGAAGAATTGGTGAATCAGATTCGCGAATCAGTGTACGAAACCATCGTTCGTGAAACTTTGTTGGACGAACAGGCTAAGGCTTTGGGTATTAGCGTTACCAGCGAAGAATTGTTCGATATGATCAATGGTGAAAACGTGCATTATTTGGTTCAGCAGATGCCTTTCTTCCAGAATCCTGAAACCGGCGCTTTCGACCGCAGCGTGATGATGAATTTCCTCCGCACCATCCAATCTGACGATTTGTCTTCATATCCTGCAGAAGTTCAGGCTCAAATTGCTCAGATGAAGAATTTCTGGTTGTTCTGGGAAAACAATTTGAAGTATGCTCGTTTGGAAGAAAAGATTTCCAATATCCTTTTGAAGGCTGTTACCGCCAACTCTCTCGATGCCAAGGCTAATTTTGATGCCCGTCAGCGTTCTGTAAATGTTGCCTATGCTTTCAAGCCTTATTCAGAATTGCCCGATTCAACTTTCAAGGTAAGCACTGCCGATGCCAAGAAATTGTATAAGTCCAGCATCGAAGAATTTCGTCAGGAGCCTTCTCGTGCCGCTCGTTATGTAGTGGTTGACGTGCTTCCCAGCCAGGAAGACAATGATGCAGTAAAGGCTGATATCGAAGCTTTGGCTCAGAAGTTCAGCACGGACGAAGATCCTACCGCAGTAGTGAATGCCAACTCGGACAACAAGTATTTGGATTGTTTCTTGGCCAACAGCGTTTACACCGGAACTTTGGGTGAATTTGCTTCAAATGCCAAGGTGGGCGAAGTAAAAGGTCCTTTCTTCGAAGACAACAACTGGATTATGTTGCGCAAGATGGCCGAAGTAAGCAAGCCCGACTCTGTTAAGGTTAGCCAGATTTACATCGCCGATAAGGGTGAATCAGGCAACCATTTGGCCGATAGCTTGTTGAATGTATTGAAGACCAATAAGAAAGCCGATTTCGCTGCTTTGGCTGCTCAATATTCTCAAGACCAAACCGCTGCCCAAGGTGGTGATATGGGTTGGTTCCGCGAAGTGGATGCTTTCTCTGGCATGGGTAAAGAATTTACCGATGCTTGTTTCTCTGCCAAGAAGAATGCTTATGTTAAAGTGGCTTCAAACTATGGTTTGCACATCATCAAGGTGACCGACATGACCAAGGCTGTGAAGAAGTCTAAGATTGCTCAGTTGGTAATGCCCGTTACTCCTTCTTCAAAGACTTTCAGCGCTGCTTACAATAAATTGAACCAAGTAGTGGCCGCTAATCAGGAAACAGAATCATTCGTGAAGGCTGCTCGTGAAGCCGGTTATACCGTACAATATGCTCCCGTGATTCGCAAGACCGATTATACCATTGGTAATGTGGCTTCTATGCGTCAGGCTGTTCGTTTTGTTCACAACAACAAAGTGGGCGATGTTTCTACCATTTTCGAGAATTCTAACAATCAATATATGGTAGTGGCTATCGAAGCTGCCAACGATGGTGAATATAGAAGTTTCGAAAGCGTTCAGTCTCAATTGGCTCGCGAACTTATCAACAAGCAGAAGGCTGCCGCCATCATCTCAGGCTTGAAGGATGCTGCCGACGTGAAGACCATCGCTGCTGAAAACGGTATGCGTAACGATACCATCGACTTGCTTTCATTCTCTGCTCGTCGTATTGCTGGTTTGGGTGACGAACCTGCTTTGTTGGCCGCAGTTTTGTCTGCTCCTATGAACGAAGTGTCAAAGCCTGTTGCCGGCAACAATGGTGTGTATGTATTCACTGTATTCTCAGATGTGAATGGTACCGCTTCTTTCGACGAAACCACCGAAAAGTTGGCTATGACGGCTAATGATTCATATCGCGTGATGTATCAGGCTATGCAGGCTGTCAGAGACGCTGCTGATGTGGAAGATTCTCGTATCAGATTCTATTAATCGATTTCAGGCAGATAATCTCTGCTCGATATATAATTGGGGAGGCTGTGTATTTTTGACACAGCCTCTTTTTTCCAAAATAATTCAGTGATGGAAGCAGAAAATCGTTTTGTTTTGTTGGGAAAGACGCAGGCAGAATTGAAAACCTGGTTGCAAGAAAATGCCATGCCCGGATTCATGGCCTCCCAATTGATGGACTGGATATACAAGAAGCGGGTTCGTTCTTTCGATGAAATGACGAATATCTCTTTGAAGCACAGAGAGTTTCTGAAAGAAAATGCTACGCTTGGCTTGGCGGCTCCCATGGCCTGCGCCTGCTCCAAGGACGGAACCAAAAAATACCTTTTTGCCACTTCTACCGGCATAGGCATAGAGGCTGTGTATATTCCCGACCACGACCGTGCCACGCTTTGCGTTTCCTCACAGGTGGGATGCAAGATGCATTGTGCTTTCTGCATGACCGGACGTATGGGCTACAAGGCTTCATTGGCCGCTCACGAAATCTTGAACCAGGTTTTGTCCATAGAGGATTCCCTTTCCTTGACCAATCTCGTGTTCATGGGCATGGGCGAGCCTTGCGACAATATCGAGGCGGTCTTGCGAGCTATACATACTTTGACAGACGAAAAGGCATTTGCATGGAGCCCGAAGCGCATCACCTTATCTACCATTGGACTTTGGCCTGGTTTGAAGCGCGTTTTGGATGAAACCTCCGTACATATTGCCTTGAGCCTGCACACACCCGATGCCATCCAGCGTCGTGAGTGGATTCCGGCACAGAAGGCTTATCCGGTGAATGAGACCTTGCAGGCTTTGAAAAACTACGATTTCTCGCATCAGCGACGCTTGTCGTTCGAATACATCATGTTCGATGGCTTGAACGATGAAATGGCTCATGCGCGCAAATTACTTTCTCTTTTGAATGGCCTGAAATGTCGCATGAACCTGATTCGTTTCCACCGCATTCCCGATACGCCTTTTTCTCCTTCTCCCGAAGAAAAGATTCAAGCCTTTGCCGATTTTCTCAATGCCAAGGGTTTACAAACCACGGTGCGTGCTTCCCGAGGCGAAGATATTCAGGCGGCCTGTGGACTGCTCTCGACCATAGAAAAAGATAAAAACTGACAAAAAGTCATAAAAATTGGGTCGTCTCTTGTCATAGCCATCGGCTTTCATTACATTTGCACTGCAAGAAAATTAAATCAAAAACAGGATGAAAACAAAGCAGATAATCTATTGTACCATAGCCTTACTCCTCGCACTGACGATGAGTTCGTGTCGTAAAAAAGCAATCAATAATCCATTGTCGGTCAATTCGGTGGGATCTCCTTGGGAACTGTTGGTGGTGATGGATAAAGCCGATTGGGAAGCCGATCATGGTCGCGTGCTTTTCGATGTGCTCGATGCCGATGTGCCTGCATTGCCGCAGTCGGAGCCCCGCTTCAAGATTTCGCGCTGTGACGAGGCCGATTTTGATGGACTTTTGAAACCTGTGCGCAATATTCTCATTGTGGAAATCTCGCATATCTATTCGAAACCGAAAATGCATTTTTCGGAAGATCTTTGGGCTAACAGCCAGTCTGTCATTAAGATCGTGGCACCCGACGAGATGACCTTCGCATCCTTTGTAACGGAAAAGAAAGATTTGATATATCAGTATTTCGAGTTGGCGGAACGTAAACGTAACTTGCAATATATCAGGCGTACTCACGATAGAGAAATGTCGCGTTTGGTCAATTTGAAGCTGGGTTACGAAGTGCAGGTGCCCAAGGGCATGGATCGTTTCAAAATCGGCGAGAATTTTATTTGGTTGTCTAACGATCGTCAAAGACGTTATCAGTCTATGGTGATTTACAGTTATCCTTATACCGATAAGAATACGTTTACCCTTGATTATCTGAATGCCAAGCGCGATTCTGTGATGCAGGTGAATATTCCCGGAGGTCCGGAAGGCTCTTTCATGGGACGTGAGGAAAAGTGTCCGGAAACCTTCCAGGAAATCAATTTCAATGGAAAATATGCCGTGGAAATCAGAGGTCTTTGGGAAATGAAAGGCGATATGATGGGCGGCCCTTACGTGAGCATCACCCGCTTGGACGAAGTGAATCAGCGTGTTGTGACGGCCGAAATCTTTATTTATGCTCCCGACGATGACAAAAGAAACATACTCAAACATAACGAGGCTTCTCTCTATACGTTGAAGTTGCCCGGCGAGTTTGACAATAAACAGTAATTCAGATGAAAGAAAAATTGAAGATAGGTATTACGCAAGGTGATATCAATAGTATCTCTTACGAGGTGATTCTCAAAAATTTGGCTATTCCTGAAATGTACGAGCCTCATGCCGTGGTGCTTTACGGTTCGCCCAAGGTGGCCGCTTATCATAAAAAGAATCTCGACTTGAATGTGCCCATGAACACGGTGGCTTCTGCCAAAGACGCTGCTTACGGCGCAGTAAGCGTGATTAATTGCAACGACGAAGAAGTGAAGGTGGATCTGGGTCAGGCTACCAAGACGGCCGGCCTGGCTGCTTTTCAGGCCTTGGAACGCGCTTGTCAGGATATGAAAGAAGGTCTCATCGATGTGCTGGTGACTGGTCCCATCAATAAAAGCTGCATTCAGTCGGATGTTTTCAAATTTCCCGGACATACGGAATATCTTGAACAAGTATTTGCCAACGGGAAGCCCGGTTTGATGCTGATGGTTTGTGATAGGATGCGTGTGGCGGTGGCCACCGGACATATTGCCGTAGATCAGATTGCTTCGCAACTGACGCAGGACCTGGTGATGACGAAGGCTAAATTGCTCAACGATAGCTTGGTATATGATTTCGCCATTCAGAAACCCCGCATTGCCATTTTGGCTTTGAATCCGCATGCCGGAGACGAAGGTCTTATCGGAAAACAAGAACAGGAAGTGTTGATGCCTGCCATCGAAGCCTTGCAGAACGAGGGTATTTATTGTTATGGACCTTATCCTGCAGATGGTTTCTTCGGCAGCGAGCAATACACCATGTTCGACGGCGTGCTGGCCATGTATCACGATCAGGGTTTGATTCCTTTCAAGGCGATGAGCGAGGGAAGAGGTGTGAACTTTACCACAGGATTGCCCATTGTCAGAACTTCTCCGGCGCATGGTACGGCCTATGGTCTCGTGGGTCAGCAGAAAGCAGACGAAGCTTCTTTCCGTGAGGCTTTTTACTTGGCCATCGATGTGTACAAAAACAGAGAACGTTACGAAGAAATGTACCGCAATCCTTTGCGCAAACAACATATTGAACAAGTGGGCGATTTGAACGATCTGCCTCCGGTTCAGGAAGATTGAGGTTCAGGAAGATTAATAGATGCAAAGCATGACCAAAGAAGAACTTATTGCAATCAAACAGCGTTTCCGTATTATCGGTGATACGCCGGCTTTGAACAGGGCCATCGACATCGCAGTGCAGGTGGCGCCCACCGATCTTTCTGTTTTGGTGACAGGTGAAAGCGGTTCGGGTAAGGAATTCTTTCCCAATATCATACATCAATTCAGCAAGCGAAAATTCGGTCCCTATCATCCCATCAACTGTGCGGCCATTCCCGAAGGAACCATAGATTCAGAGCTTTTCGGACACGAGAAAGGTGCATTTACCGGTGCTATAGCCGACAGAAAGGGTTATTTCGAAGTGGCCGATGGTGGTACGATTTTTCTTGATGAGGTGGCAGAATTGCCTTTGCCTACGCAGGCTCGTTTGCTTCGTGTGTTGGAGTCAGGCGAATTTATCCGTGTGGGTGCTTCCAAGGTGATGAAAACCAATGTGAGAGTAGTGGCTGCCACCAATCAAGACATGTCGGAAGCCATTCGTAGCGGACGTTTCCGTGCCGATTTGTATTATCGACTGAATGCCATTTCCATCATCGTGCCTCCTTTGCGTGAACGTCCCGACGATATTTTGCGCTTGTTCCGCAAGTTCACTTCCGATGTGACCGAACAGTATCGCATGCCCAACGTACAACTCAACGAAGAAGCTAAACAGCTGATGCTCAGTTATCGTTGGCCGGGAAATATACGCGAGCTCAAGAATCTGGCAGAGCGCGTGGCCGTTTTGGCCAAACAACAGGAAATTACGGCGGACGATATAAAGGAATACATAGACGCTTCCATCAATACCATGCCCGTGCTATATAGCGAACAGAATAATTCTCGCTCTCATTCTCAACGCGATAGCTTCTCTTCTAACGAGAGAGAATTTCTCTATCAGGTGCTCTTTGATATGAAGAAGGATATGAGCGACTTGAAGGCCTTGGTGCACGATTTGATGCAGAATCATCCGGTGGATGCTGCTCAGATGGATTCGCATATTTATCCCATTTTCGAAGAAGACCCTTCTGTGTCGGTGCCTGTGCAGATGCCGGTGAACGTTCCTGTGAAGGAAGTCTCTGACGTTCAGGATGCTACCGAATATGTAGAAGCGGCTGTTTCTTTGGAAGACATGGAAAAAGAAGCCATTCGCAAGGCCTTGGAACGCAATGGCGGACGCAGAAAAAATGCTGCCGACGATTTGAATATTTCCGAGCGTACCTTGTATAGAAAGATAAAATTATATCACCTTGATTGACATGAAAAGGATTCTAATTGCTTTCTCCTTGATTCTCTGTCTGTTCCTGGCGGCTTGCACCATCAGTTACAAATTCAATGGAGCCTCCATCGACTATAATGCCACCAAAACGATTTCGGTGAAGGATTTTCCTAACCAGGCTTTGTTGGTGTATCCTCCTCTTTCGCAGACTTTTACCGAAGCGTTGAAGGATATTTATACCCGTCAGACCAAACTGAAAGTGATCAATAGCGATGGAGATTTGCAGGTGGAAGGCGAAATTGTCGGTTACGACTTGACACCTTTGGCTGCCCAGGCCGATGGTTATGCTTCCGAAACCAAATTGACCATGACGGTGAACGTGCGTTTTGTCAACACCAAGAACGAAAAGGAAGATTTCGAGCAGCGTTTCAGCGCTTATCAGACTTTTTCTTCTACGCAAATGCTTGACGATGTGCAGGATAGCCTTTTGGAAGAAATTATCAAGGAAATCACGGAAAGTATCTTTAACCGCACAGTGGCCAATTGGTGATGACTCCGGAAACTTTCATACATTTTTTGCAACATCCTCAACATCTGACGGAAAAGGATTTGCCTCGTTTGGAAGAGATTCTGAGGCAATATCCTTGTTTTGCGGCTGCGAAAGAACTGTATCTGAGGACTTTGTATCAGAATAAGGATCTTACTTACGAGTCGCAGCTATTTCAGACTTCTTTGGCTTCGCCCAATCGTTCGCGTCTGTTTTATTTTGTTCAGGATAAGGACATGCAGGAGAATGAGCAACTGCTTTCGTCTGAGGGTCTTGCGCCGGATTCCTTGCCAAGTGATGCTTTCGATTTGATTGATTCTTTCTTGGAGCAAAGTGGCGAATCGCTTCCCGAATCGTCTTCAGAATCGTCTTCGGAATCGACTGAAAAACAATCGATTGAGAGCTTGGAACAATTCTATGCGACTTATGATGTGGAGGCTTCTCTGACGCCCGCTTCAGAATCAGAACCGCTGGAAGATGTCTCTTTTGCTTCGCCTGAAATTCAAATGTTTTTGGATCATCCGCAAGAAGAAATACCGCAGGAAGACGCGGAAGATACGCCTGTCATTTCGTCTTCGACAGATTTTGAAACAGAGGTTCAGTCGGCTTGGGAATCGCTGCCAAATGATTCATTGACACTGACTTTGGTGAAGATTTATCTCCAACAGAAAAAATATGCACGTGCATTGGAAATATTAAAGTCTTTGTCCTTGAATAATCCAGAAAAAAGTGTTTACTTTGCCGACCAAATCAGATTCTTGGAAAAATTATTAACTCATTTAAATAAATAAGCAGCTATGTATTTGCTAATCACGATTTTAGTCTTCATTGTCGCTGTGGTTCTCGTTCTTATTGTTTTGGTTCAAAACTCTAAGGGTGGTGGCTTGGCTTCTGGTTTTGCTTCGTCAAATCAGATTATGGGTGTGCGTAAGACCACCGATTTTCTGGAAAAAGCTACTTGGGCTTTGGCTGGCTTTGTTCTCTTGGGTTGCATCTTGTCAACTGCTTTCATTCCTAAGGCTCAAGTGGGAGAAAGAGATTCAGTTATCAAGGAACAAGTTGAAAATGCCGTTGCAGTAGATCCCAACCTGACAGCTCCTAACTTTGAAGATGCTGAATAAGATTTACAACAGACAGTGGGCGTCTTTTACAAGACGCCTTTTTTTATGTATTTTTTTGTCGATTCTATCTGTGTCGATGTCATCTTGTCGTCGTTCGCAGCATCAGCATCGGCAAAATCTCTCTTTGCAGGAACTGCAGCCCGATTCTATCATGCAATTATATCATGCAAAGGGATTTAGCATTTCTTATTATCCTTCCTACAAGCGCGTCGAGGTTTTCAATCCTTGGGGTGGAAAATCGGCTGTCTATTATCTATATCACACTGCTGAGAACGCGGCTTCTGCTGAGAGCGCGGCTTCTGCGACTGAGTGTTCGGCTTGCTCCGCTGCGAACCAAGCCGTAGAACAAACTGTAGCACAATCCGTAGAACGGGCTGTAGCACAATCCGTAGAACAAACTGTAGCACAATCCGTAGAACGGGCTGTGGCCCGTGAACCAGGAGCGCTTGCGGTGAGAATTCCTCTTCAATCTGTGGCGCTTTCTTCCTGTTCGCATGTGGCTATGCTCGATGCACTCAGTCTTTTGTCTGTCGTGAAAGGTGTTTGTAATCCGCATTTGGTTTATAATCAGCAGATTCAAGAAATGAGGCTACAGGGTTTCGTGCAAGATTTAGGAGATAATTTCTCCTTGAATGCCGAAAAAGTGCTGGCCTTGCGCTCACAAGCCTTCTTCAAGACTTCTTACGGACAATTCGATAACAAGACCGCTTTTTTGCAGGAGTCAGGCCTCCCGGTTGTTGAAGTGAACGAGTGGATGGAGGCAGATCTTCTGGCTCGTGCCGAATGGATTCGTTTCGTGGCAGCTTTTTTCGATAAAGAAGCTCAGGCCGATAGTATCTACTGCGAAACGATGCGCTCGTATCATGCTTTGAAAGATTTGGCCGCAGGCGATGATTCGAATAAGAAGAGTATTCTTCCCGGCGAGAATTTCAGAGGAACTTGGTACGTGCCCGGTGGCCGCAGTTATATGGCCCAGCTGTTTCGCGATGCCGGTGGCGATTATCTTTATGCTTCGGACAGCACCTCCGGCAGCCTTTCTTTGAATGTGGAAAGAGTGCTCCGTGACATGAGTCAGTCGGATGTCTGGGTGGGTGTCAGTGCGGCCGATAAGCAGGATTTGGCTTCTAAAGATCCACGTTATGCTTTGTTTTCAGCCTTTAAGCAAGGTGAAGTCTATGCTTACGACAGAGCAATTACCCCCGAAGGTGGCAACGATTTTTGGGAAACGGCCGTGGTGCATCCTGAATATCTGCTCTCGGATTTCGTGAAATTGCTGCATCCGCAACTCTTGCCTGAGCAGCAATGGTATTATCTCCGTAAATTACATTGACACAAGGAAACCTCTACTTGATATGAAGAAACATTGGACAATTGCCTTATTGCTGCTGCTTTTTGCCTTTTTGGCCATGGCAGATTTGTGCTTGGGAAATATTCGTATTCCGCTTTCTGAGGTTTGGAGTGCCTTGTTTGCTTCGGGTCAGGAAGAAAGCATTTACACCGAAATCGTGCGCAATTTCCGTTTGCCCAAGTTGCTCACCGCCATTATCGCAGGTTCGGCCTTGTCGCTTTCCGGCTTGATGATGCAGTCCATGTTTCGCAATCCATTGGCTGGTCCCGACGTCCTGGGAGTGAATTCCGGTGCTAGTCTCGGCGTTGCCTTGTTGCTCATGCTCAGCTCTGTAGGCGGTAGTTTCTTGATGAAAAGCGGCCCTTGGACCATTATCCTGGCAGCCGTACTCGGCGCTTTCCTGGTATTGATGCTTGTGCTCTTTGTTTCAAGAAAAATGCCCAATATCGTGTCCTTGCTCATTGTGGGAATGATGTTCGGTTACATTGCATCCTCTGTGGTCAGTCTCCTGCAAAGTATGACCAATCCCGATTCCCTGAAGCTTTTTGTGGTGTGGACCTTTGGTAGCCTAAGCTCTGTCTCCTGGAAAATGATGCCGGCCCTGTTGGCGATATTTCTTTTTGGCGTCTTTCTCGCTTTTATGATGGTCAAGCTTCTGGATGTGATGCTTTTGGGTGATTCTTATGCCAAAACTTTGGGCGTTTCAGTGCCAAGAACCCGCTTTTGTCTGATTATGGCGACTGCCCTGTTAAGTGGTGGCGTGACAGCCTTTGCCGGTCCTATTTCCTTTATTGGCATCACCGTTCCGCATATTGCCAGAGGACTTGTGAAAACCTGGTCGCACAGGCAATTGATACCGCTATGTATGTTGTGCGGTTCCTGTTTGCTGATTATTTGCGACATTATTTCTCAGATGCCCGTTTTCAACGCAAGTTTTCCCATCAACTCCATCACTTCTTTGGTGGGCGCGCCCATCATTATCTGGATAATGCTGAAGAACAGGAAGTGAGTACACTTCGAAGAATCCAACTCATAGAGGCAAACTAATCTTCCATGCAAACGCAAAGCATGCTTTCCCCGTCGAAACGATAGTCAAGACGGAAATGCGAATCCTTGTAACTAGCTTTCAGAGAGCCTTCTGACTTTACTGTCTCTACGAGTTCTATTTGGAACGACTGCTGAAAATCGATCTTGCCGCTCTGCACTGCTTTGAACAAGGCTTCCTTAATGCACCAATATAGTGTGAGTGCTTCGATTGTTGCCTTTTCATCGGGGAAAAATGCTTCGATGTGAGCCAATTCCTTGCCATTCATGTATTTCTGTGCGGCCTTCAGCAAACGAGGACTCGCTGTCTCTATGTCGATGCCTATATGATCTTTTTGGGAACTGAACAATACAGCAGCAAAGTCTCGGCTATGCGAAAAACTGATGAATCCGGAACCATCGTTCAAAACGGGATGTCCGTCGGGATGTTTCTCGATGGATAGGGGATTGATGCCCAGTTGCAAGGCGGCCAATCGGCAAGCGTAAAACTCCTGACGCCTTTTTTCTGCCGTGTGAGGGCAAACTATGTGCGGGCAAGTCATGTGCGGGCAAGAGGTAGGTACGCCGGGCAAGGCTGCATCCAGAAGCGAGGAAAGCACTTCGGCGCTTTCCTCCATTTTCCAGATAGCCAAGCTATAATGCTCGTGATGTTCAATGCTGTGCAGTGCCATGTCAGATGCCGTTGTCGTTGATGTCTTCGGCTCCGGCCATGGGCAAATTATCCATTTCACCGGCACTTTCCACATATTCGATTTTTAAGGGAGCAGGCAGTTCGTCCGGTTTTTTGCCTAAAAGTTGCATGGTGTCTGCGATGATTTCGGTGGCTACATGGCTCACTTTCGATTTGTCCACCCATTGGTTGTAGGTGATTTTGCCCTCGATATAGAGCTGAGTGCCTTTCCTGACATGTTTTTCGGCCACTTCGGCCAGGCCTCTCCAAACCACGATGTTGTGCCATTCGGTTTTTTCAGGTACCAGTACGCCTTTCGAGTTGGTGTAAGCTCTTTCGCTGGTAGCCAACGAGAATCGGGCAACGGCAAGGTTTTTGTCGATGTAACGGATTTCGGGATCCTTTCCCACATTGCCCACAAGGATAACTTTGTTAATCATAATAATAGTTTTTAAAGTGTTAATGTAATTGTCATTTTCGAATGAAGAAAGATGACTTTTTAGGCCTCAAATATACAATCGATTTTATAGAAAAGCAAATAAAAAATTAACAATAACTAAAAATTGAATTTTTCCAGATATTTCAAACTGAGACGGGAAAGCGCATAATTGTCCAGCTCTTCCATACGAATCTTTAGAAAATCTTTTGGAACACAAGCCTTTTCGCCCAATTTGATCACTGGAAAGAAAGTAGCGAATAATTCCTGATGCGTCAATTGATGTCGGAAAGAACGTTCTGCTGCAATTTCGGCGCCAAGGCCAATCCATGTCTTTATTTCCGGATGACGTTGCAGGAGCTCCGCCCAATCGCAGGCTTTATCTTCTTCAAACAGAGGAAATTCCCAAAGTCCTTGCCAAATATCTTTTTCGCTTCGTTGTCTTATCCAGACATGATCCCCGTCGTGTAAAAATAAATAATGCAGAAAGCGTTGCCTTCTTTCTAAGTGCTTGATGCGCACCGGACGTTCGTCCACCTTGCCATGCGCCAAAGCTAAGCAGTGTTCGCTGAGCGGGCAATCTTCGCAGTGGGGCAATTGCGCCGTACAATGTAGTGCGCCGAATTCCATGATGGCCTGGTTGAAAAGGTCCGCTTCTTCTTTGTGCATGGTGTTTTCGGCCACTTCCTGAAAATGCTTTCGCGAAGCGTTATCGAGAATGTTCAAATCTATGTCGTACAACCTGGCCAATACGCGATAGACATTGCCATCTACCACAGCGTGGGGCAGTCCGAAAGCAAACGAAGCGATGGCGGCCGCCGTGTAAGGTCCGATTCCTTTCAACGAAAGCAATCCTTCGTGGCTTTGCGGAAATTTGCCCTTGTATTGCGATGCAATCATTTTGGCCGTTGCATGCAGGTTTCTTGCCCGGCTGTAATAGCCCAGTCCCTGCCAATGTCGAAGCACTTCGTCTTCCGTGGCCTCAGCAAGCGCCTTCACCGTGGGAAAAGTTTCGATGAAATCTATATAATAAGGTAAACCCTGTTGCACACGCGTCTGTTGAAGGATGATTTCCGAGAGCCAGATCTTGTACGGATCTTTGGTTTTTCTCCAAGGTAAATCCCTTTTGTTTTCGCGGTACCAGGCACAGAGTTTTTGGTGAATGTCCATATATCTGATATCTATTGACTTATCTTTTCAGTATGCAAAATAAGGTTTTTTCTTTGAGTATTCATTCAAAAAGACTTCAAAATACTTTGCTTGATTTGTAATGTATTGATATTCAGTATAGTTAGAAAAGAAGTTTTTTTGTAAAAAAATGATAAGGATAATTATTTTTTGTGGGATTTTTCCTCTATATTTGCAAGCCCAAAATGGAAATGAATAGAATATATATTGTATAATCTTAAAATTCAATCAAAATGACTAAAGCTGATATCGTAAACGAAATCGCCAAAACTACCGGTGTAGAAAAAGCAACAGTGTTGAACGTTGTTGAGGCTATGATGGAAACCATCAAGGCTTCATTGGTAAAGGAAGAAAATGTTTATTTGCGCGGTTTCGGTAGTTTCGTAGTTAAGAAAAGAGCTCAGAAGACTGCTCGTAACATTTCTAAGAACACTACTATCATCATTCCTGCTCACAACATTCCTTCATTCAAGCCCGCTAAGAGCTTCATGACCGAAGTTAAGAAATAAATTTTAATAGTTTGAGTTATGCCTAACGGAAAGAAGAAAAAAGGCCACAAGATGGCTACGCACAAGCGTAAAAAAAGACTGAGAAAGAATAGACATAAAAAGAAATAATTCTTTCTATACTTAATGCATGAAGAACAAACTGTTACGGTTTGTTCTTCGTGTTATAATTGAACATGCTATGACAACAGAATTGATTGTAGATGTCCAGCCGCAGGAGGTTTCGCTGGCTGTTCTGGAAAACAGCCGACTGGTTGAGTTTCAGAAAGAAAGCCGCAATCTGTCCTTCTCGGTGGGTGATATCTTCTTGGGTCGGGTTCACAAGGTGATGCCCGGTCTGAATGCTGTTTTCGTGGATGTGGGCTATGAAAAGGATGCTTTCCTTCATTATCTCGACCTGGGGCCTCAGTATTTGTCGCAAAAGGCTTATCTGGAGCATATCAAGCAGAGAAAGAAGAAAGCCATGCCTCTGAGCAAGTTTAAGATGCAACCCGACATTGCCAAGGATGGACTCATCGCAGACATTCTTGAGCCCGGACAGGAATTGTTGGTGCAGATTGCCAAGGAACCTATTTCAACCAAAGGACCTCGATTGACTTCGGAAATTTCCATTGCCGGACGTTTCCTTATCTTGATGCCTTTCTCCGACAAGGTTTCCATCTCTACCAAAATTAAGTCGCAAGACGAACGTGCGCGTCTTAAACAATTGTTGCTCAGCATTACACCTAAGGGTTTCGGCGTTATCGTCAGAACGGTGGCCGAAAACAAAAAGGTGGAAGAACTGGACAATGAGTTGAAGGTTTTGCTTAAACGCTGGGATGATATCGTTCAAAAACTCCTGCTGCAGAAAGCCAAAGCGCCTCAACTTATTTTTGAAGAAACCAGCCGTACCGTGGTTCTTTTGCGCGACTTGCTCAATGCATCTTACGGGGCAATACATGTGAATGCGCCCGAAGTGTATGATGAGATAAAGGACTATGTGACACTGATTATGCCGGAAAAAGCCGACATTGTGCAGCTTTACAACAAGGAAATTCCGATTTTCGATCATTTTGCTGTGACCAAGCAGATTAAGTCGGGATTGGGTAAGGTGGTGTCAATTAAGAGTGGCGCATATCTTGTCATTGAACATACGGAAGCCATGCACGTCATCGATGTGAACAGCGGCAACCGTACGCGTTCGAAAGACGGACAAGAAGCCAATGCTTACGAAGTGAACATTGCAGCAGCCGATGAGATTGCGCGTCAGCTTCGTTTGCGCGATATGGGTGGTATTATCGTGGTCGATTTTATCGATATGGTGGAAGGTGAGAATCGTCAGAAACTGTTTGATAGACTGCGTGAAAACATGGCTAACGACAGAGCCAAGCACAACATCTTGCCGCTGAGTAAGTTCTGTCTGATGCAGATCACGCGTCAAAGGGTGCGCCCGCAAACCTTTATTCAAACGAACGAAGTGTGTCCTACCTGTTTCGGAAAAGGTGAGATTCGTCCTTCCATTCTGTTCACCGATATGTTGGCCGGTAAAATTGAGTTTTTAGCCCACAAACAGAAAATCAAGCGATTTACCTTGATGGTACATCCTTATGTGGCAGCATTTATCGAAAAAGGAGGTTTGAACTCCTTGAAATGGCAATGGCGTCGTCGTTATGCGATGGGCCTGAAGATTATTCCTTCGCAAGCAATGGGTTACTTGCAGTATGCCTTCTACGACCGCAAGGGTCTGGAAATCGATATGAAAGAAGAAGTGGATACCAAGTGAGTCCTAAAAAGAGGGAAGACTCTGTAAAAGAAGAAGAGGTTGTGTCAAAAATAAATTTGGCGCAACCTCTTGGTTTTTAGATGTTTTGTCTTCTTAGCGTCTTGCTTTGCCGTTCGTTTGCTCTTGTCGGCTCTCTTGTGGCAAGTCGTTAGAAGGGCAGATCGTCGCTTCCGTTATCGTCGTTGCTGCTGAAATCGGGTGTGGCAACAGGCGTTGCATTGGTTACGGGAGCTTGGGGGGCCTGAGCACCGGCTTGCACCTTGTCGACTTTCCATGCAGATACACTGGTATAATAACGACCATTATATTCGCGGCTTTCAATGTCGAACGATACAATCACTTCTTCGTCAATTTCCATGGGATATTGGTCGATGCGGGCATTCATCAGACTGAAACAAACCTGCTTAGGGAAACGATCTCCGTATTCGAGTACATATTCCTGACGTCTCCAGGTGCCATTGCGACCTTCACCACTTGCCAAAGGCAATTTCTTGATAATTTTTCCTTGAATTTCCATATGCTATTTTCTATGTCGAACCGACCCTGAGGCCTGTTCATAAAAAGTTGTAATTCAGTTTGTTATATAATGTTATCCGAGCATGTTTCGGAGATTTTCAAAGGTACAACAGAGTTACGACTTACACAAATAATTGTTTAATGATTTTTTTCACCCTCGATGAAGTCATTTAAATACCGACTCAGTTTAATGGCTCCCAAATGGTTAAGATGATCGGCGTCAAAGAAATCTTCTTGCCTAAAATCAGGATGTTGCATCCAATTCAAATATTCTACATGAGGATATTTTTCGGCCAAATTTCGGTAATGGTTTATCTTGAGGGATAGTTGCGTGGAATCCAATAGGCGATAATAGCTCTCATGAACAGGGCTGCTCAGCAATATTACCTGAATCTGTCGTTTCTGGCAAGTCTGGCAGATGTTATGCAGGTACTTTTCGCTTTGTTTGAGTATGGCCGGATGTAGTTTCTTTCTATGTCTGTCGGCCGATGCCTGGGCAAGGCTGTCCAACTCTGTGTATCTGTTCTCGTAACGGAATAAAGATCCCATGCCATTGTCCAGGCAGGTCCTGTCGTTTGCCTTTCCTCGAATACCATCCTTGGCGCGGTCGAATGCCCGGGTATCGCCAAAAATTCGAAGCAAATGTCTGATGTTTGGGGTATAAATCTGATACTCAGTGTAGTTGACAATCCTCCAATGCTCTGCGCTATTTTCTAATCGGCTGAACAAGCTAAAATATGAAGCCGGTAGAATCAGTACCTCCAGCGAGTCCATTTGCCGTATATATCGATGAAACAATTTCCAATCGAAGTTGATACTTTGGGATACATGGGCGCCGTTAAAACATGGAGCCTCAAATTGATCCGGATCTATGCCGTAGTAAGCATGCGAACTGCCCAGGCACCATGTTTTTATTTCGTGGGCATGTTGCCGATAATAATCCGCCTTGTAATTGTAATCGTTGGGAATGAGGCGTATGGTATATTCAATACCTCCAAAAAGGAGAGCGAGCAAAAGGAAGAATCCGCTTATCTTCAGTAAGAATGATTTCATGGTTTAAAATTGAAAGTAAATAAACTGAATGTCTTCCTCTACCTGAAAGGCAAAAAAGGCAAGTATGAGGGCAAGGTAAATGATCCATCTCATCGCTCTGCTTTTGACGTGCTTCATGTTTAGCGGATGTTCCTCATGTCGCTGCGTCCATTCCATGAAGAGCATCAGCAAGATGGCGAAAGATGTTTTATAAATTTTCTCCCAGCTGAAGAATAAATAAACGGCACGCAGGCTTTCCCATTGTATCATGTTGATGAGATAATGACCTGCATCCAAAATGCTATCGGAGCGGAAAATAACCCAGCCGATAAGTACAAGAACGAAGGTGCCGAGCATTTGCAGGCTTTCTTTGAAAGATGGAAAGTGTTTCCCCTTGGCAATATCCGATACGAACCTTTTGTTTTTACCAGTGATAATCAAGGGAATAAACAAGGCTGCGTGATAGGCGCCCCATGCTATATAGGTCCAATTGGCTCCGTGCCATAATCCGCTGCATAAAAAAATAATCAAGGTGTTGCGGATGATGATGCTCTTTACGTAACCTTGAGGATTTTTACAGCCGGCTTTCACTTTCGGGCGGCTGCCTCCCAGCGGAATATACAGATAATCAACAAACCAGGTGTTCAAAGAAATATGCCATCGTCTCCAGAATTCTGCCACATCTCGGCTGAAATAGGGGAGTTTGAAGTTGCGTGTTAGTTCTATACCGAATAATTTGGCGCTTCCTATGGCAATGTCGGAGTAGCCCGAGAAATCACCGTATATTTGAAAGGCAAAGAAGACTGCTGCCAATACTAAGCTGCTGCCGCTTTCTTGATGATAATGGCTAAATACTTCGTTCACGAAAATGGCGCAATGGTCGGCTACAATGATTTTTTTGAATAATCCCCACAAGATTTGGCGTAAACCATCTGTTGCCATGTTTGCGTTGAAGCGGCGGACTTGCTCAAATTGTGGTAAAAGATGTGTGGCTCTTTCAATGGGGCCGGCTACCAACTGTGGGAAAAAACTGACGTAAGTAAAAAATGCAACGATGTCTTTGGTGGCCGCCATGCGTTGTCTATAAACATCTATGCTGTAACTCAGGGCTTGGAATGTGTAAAAACTGATGCCCACCGGTAAAATGATTTGCAGGCTGCTCTTGTGCATCTTCAAACCGAAGAGCGAGAAGAAATCAATGAAGCTATCGACAAAGAAGTGGTAATATTTGAAGAAAGCTAATATTAAAAGGTTGAGAATCAGGTTGCATAGGAGTATGCTTTTGCCGGAAATAACTGCCGAGTGTTTTTCTCTCTGTTTTTCAATCAGCAATCCGCTTCCCCAGCTGCAAAAGGACGTGAGGGCGATTAAAAATAGGAAACGAAAATCCCAGCAGCCATAAAAGTAGTAAGAAGCTACCAGAATAAGTAGATTCTGTTGCTTGACCTCTCGTTGGAAAAGAAACCAATATAGGATAAATACGAGTGGCAAAAAGACGGCATATGCCAATGAGTTGAATTGCATATAAGATTATCGAGCAAAATAAAAACTGAGCCAAACATTCATTTGACTCAGTTTAACACCCATTCGGGCTTTGCGGAGGAAGAGGGATTCGAACCCCCGGACCCTCTCAGGTCAACGGTTTTCAAGACCGCCGCAATCGACCACTCTGCCATCCCTCCAAATCGAATCGGTCGTTATTGAGAGAAACCGACTCGTTTTTCAGTTATTTACTCAGCTTGTGCTTCTTCGGCTGCGGGAGCTTCTTCTGCAACTGCTTCAGCAGCAGCGGCTTCTTCTTCAGCAGCTTTCAATTCGGCCAATTTCTTAGCTACTGCTTCGGCTTTTGCCTTGTGAGCAGCTTCTTCGGCTTCTTTGCGAGCTTTAGCTTCGGCTTGTTGTGCGCTCTTCAAGCTAGCGATAGTAGCATTCAAAGCGGCATCCTTGCCTTGCTTCCAAGCGTTAAATCTCTTTTCTGCTTCTTCTTCGTTGAAAGCGCCCTTGGCTACACCACCCAAAAGGTGTTTTTTCAACAATACGCCTTCCTTAGAAAGAATGTTACGAACAGTGTCGGTGGGTTGAGCACCGCTGTTGAGCCAATACAAAGCACGTTCGAAGTTCAAATCTACTGTAGCAGGATTAGTGTTCGGATTGTACGAACCCAATCTTTCAATAAATTTACCATCACGTGGCGCCCTGCTGTCGGCTGCAACAATGTAATAGAAAGCATAGCTCTTACGACCATGTCTTTGTAATCTCAATTTTGTTGCCATAGTTTTATTGTTTAGTTGTTTTGCATTAGCGGGTGCAAAAGTAGAGAATAATTTTGAAATGAAAAAATCTTACAGGTATTATTTTTCAAAAAAATCTTCATCCATCATCAGTTTTTGGAATTCTTGCATGCCTTCTGTGGCAACTTTCTGTATTTGAGTGATATGTATGCCGCTCACGTGAATGGGTTTCGGGTCGATCAGAAAAATTTTGGTCCCCGGCTTGGCGTAATGAATAAGACCGGCGGCAGGATAAACCGCCAACGAAGTGCCGATAATCAGCATGATGTCGGCTTTTTCCACCTCTTCTATGGCTTGTGTCATCATGGGAACTTCCTCGCCGAACCACACAATATGCGGGCGCAGTTGTATGCCGTGTTCGTCGGTGTCGCCCAGATGAATAGCCTTGTAGCCGATGTCAATGACGCCTTTCCCGTTGGCCGGTGTATTTTCGGGACGCACTTTGGTGGATTCTCCATGCAAGTGGATGACATGGCTGCTGCCGGCTCTTTCGTGCAGATTGTCGATGTTCTGCGTTACCACACATACCTCAAAGTGTTTTTCGAGAGATGCTATAATAAGGTGTGCCTTGTTGGGTTTGGCATGCTCCAGCTGCGCGCGTCGTTCGTTGTAGAATTGTAGCACCAGGGAAGGGTTTCTATACCAAGCTTCTATGCAGGCGACGTCTTCCACAGGATAGTTTTCCCAAAGTCCATCGGAATCGCGAAAGGTTTTGATGCCGCTTTCTGCGCTCACACCTGCGCCGGAGAGTATAAGCAGTCTTTTCATTGTATTCGATAATTTTGCTGTAAAAGTAATAAAAACTTATTTCGTATTTCCGATTGAAATTGTATTTTTGTCAAAAGCAAATGATAAGGTTTCGATTGTTTTTGAGGTATTTTGCATTTTATTGATAAATAGAATAATATGCACTTTTGTAAACAATTATTTAATATTTAACATAAAAATACTTGACAAACGACGTCTCCTTGTTGTATATTTGTGAACGAAAATAAGAACAATAAAATAAGAATTATGGCTAAAGAAACAGAACAGAGCGTTCAGGCTCAAAATGGACCTTCTGCAGAAAAGTTGAAAGCTTTGCAGATGGCAATGGAAAAAATTGAAAAGAATTACGGAAAGGGTTCCATCATGAAGATGGGCGATGACAAAATTGAAGATGTTCCCGTTATTCCCAGCGGCTCGGTCGGTTTGAACCTGGCTTTGGGTGTGGGCGGTTATCCTCGTGGTAGAATCATCGAAATCTATGGTCCGGAATCTTCTGGTAAGACAACTTTGGCTATTCATGCCATTGCGGAAGCGCAGAAGGCAGGCGGTATCGCAGCTTTCATCGATGCGGAACATGCTTTTGACCGTTTTTATGCAGAAAAGTTGGGTGTTGACATCGAAAATCTTTGGATCTCTCAACCGGACAATGGCGAGCAGGCTTTGGAAATTGCCGATCAGCTGATTCGTTCGTCGGCGGTGGATATCGTGGTTATCGACTCTGTGGCTGCTCTGACGCCGAAGGCTGAGTTGGAAGGAGATATGGGCGATAATAAGGTGGGGCTTCAGGCTCGTCTCATGTCGCAAGCGCTGCGTAAACTTACGGCTACCATCAGCAAAACCAACACGACTTGTATTTTTATCAACCAATTGCGTGAAAAGATTGGTGTGATGTTTGGCAATCCTGAAACGACCACCGGTGGTAACGCCTTGAAATTCTATGCTTCTGTACGTCTGGATATCCGTCGCGTGGGTCAGATTAAGGATGGTGAAGAAGTCTTGGGTAACCAAACTCGTGTGAAGGTGGTGAAGAACAAGGTGGCGCCTCCATTCCGCAAGGCTGAATTCGATATCATGTATGGCGAAGGTGTTTCCAAAGTGGGTGAAATTGTGGACATTGCCTCGGAATTGGGTATTCTTAAGAAGAGCGGTTCTTGGTATTCTTACAACGAAACTCGTCTGGCTCAAGGTAGAGAGGCTGCCAAGAATTGCTTGCGCGACAATCCTGAATTGGCCGAAGAAATCGAAAACAAGGTATATGAATCAATGAAAAAATAAGACTATGGCTAAAGACGTAAAAGATCCTCTGGAATACGATGACGAAGCGGCTATTGCTTTCATCCGCAATCAGATTCCTCAAGAAATGAAAACCAAGTTCGACGATGACGAATTGTATTATCTTTTGGATACCATTTATGATTATTACGAGCAGAAGGGTTACCTTAAAGATGATGACGATATGGTTGAAATCGACCTTGATGAATTGAGTGAATTTGTGTTCAAGGCTGCCAAAAAGGAAAAAATGAAAATCGAAAAAGACGAAGTCGGCTTTATTGTCGATGCGGAGATTGCCTATTGCGACAGTTTGGGTATTTTCGAATGATGCGCTTTTAGGTTTTTGAGCGAATAAAAGAAGAGCGGCTGAGAAGATCATTCTTTTCGGCCGCTCCTTTTATGTGGTGTGATGTCCGTCTGTATCGGGACTTATTCCTGTTCGGTCTTTTCTTCTTCGGGCGCTGAGAAATCATCGTTTCCGGTAGAAATCAAGAGGTTGTACCAAGTGAACAATTTTCTCATGTCAGAAACGCGTACGCGGTCTTTGTCGTAAATGGGGAGCACGCTTTCCATGTAATCGCGCAGGCTGGCCTCATCGCAGTTCTTGATGTCGAAGGAAACGCAGGCTCCGTTTTCGTGCTCTTTGATAAGGGCGAGCACTTCGCGCAAGGGCTTTTCGTCTTCTTCGGTATAAATGGCGATTTCGCCCAACGATACCACCTTGTCTTGATTGTGTGAGGGCATGCGGCGACCATCTAAGAGTGATTCTACGATGAGCATGTTTTTGCCTTGAGAAATCAGTTTGTACAGACCGGGCTTTCCGGCAATGGATAAAATTTTACGTAACATAGTTATAATTGTTTAAGGATTGTCTGGATTTGGGGAAGAATGGCCCGGATATCGTCGTTGATGATGACAAAGTCGGAGAGCTTTTCCATTTCGTCTTGTGGCATCTGATGTTGGATGCGGGCTTTCACTTCCTGTGGCTTTATCTGGTTTCTGGCGCAGACTCTTTCGATGCGTAATGCTTCGGGCGCGCTCACGCAGATGGTTTTGTCGAATTGAAGGCCGGTGGACGAACGAAATAAGAGTGCGCTCTCGAAGGCAACGATATGGCTATTCTGCCGAGATTTCCACGCGAGAAAATCGCGACCGACGGCCGGGTGAACCAATGCGTTGAGTGCTTGCAGTTTATTTTTGTCTTGAAACACGACTCCGGCCAAAGCGGCTTTGTCGAGTTGTCCGTTTGGGAAGATGTTCTCACCGAAAATCCGAACCATGTCTTGCTGCAGAACCGGGTCGGTGTCGTAGAGCGATTTGGCGGCGTCGTCGGCTATGTAACAAGGAATGCCCATGCTTGAAAGGATTCTTGTTACTACCGATTTGCCACTGCCAATGCCCCCTGTAATACCTATGCTAATCATAATTCTTCTATCAGGCAATCAACCTGTTGTGGTTTGATGATGATTCGTCTGACGGCTTGCGGAGATGCATAGACATGAGGCTTTATCAGTCCGCCGGGATGTTGGCGTAATTCTTGGTAATCGACGCCGATAAGAAAATCTTCGGCCCTCATCTGGGGATATAGCGACTCTTGAATCAGAAAACTGATGTTGACCTTGGATGGGAAACTTCTCAGCGTGTAGGCTTCGGGGAAATTGATGCCTTGTACCGGAACTTCGAATGAGCATTCCGTGAAGGCTTCCACCGGGATTCTTACATCCACCTCTTGGTGTGAATAACGCAGTCCGTCAACGGGTTCCAATTGAACACGCGTGTAGGTGGTGTCGGTGAGGTTTTCCAATTTCAGTGGCTTGGTCTTGATGCTGTTGATGGATTTCAATACTTCGGCCGGTGCATAAACATTCACCATGGCCGGGCTGATGTCAATCTTGCCCGTCATCATGTGCTGTGTCTGCAGGCTGATGTCGGATATCAATTCCACGGGAACCGTCTTGCTTTCGTTCGTTGCATAATATACCACCAGACTGTCGGGTTGAATACGAAGAATTCTCGAGCTTGGTTTCAGGTTGGTATATAACTTCGATTCGAACTGGCTCAAGGGAACACTGACAATGCCGTTGTGCGACTTCAGCGCCATCAAGTCGATTTCCAGAGGATTCTTTTTACGTTTAAGATAATAAGCATACAAGCGGCCGCCCTTGTCCTGGACGGTCACTTGTACAGATTGTAGCAGCTTGTTGCTGACAGTAATGTTTCCGGGAATTTCCTTGTAATGAATGGGGTAGGTGATGGTGCTTTGCGTGACACTCTGTGTGCTGTGCAGGAACCAAATAAAGGTGGCAATGACCAGAAAAATCAAAAAGGTCAGCAATTCGCCGTTTCTTAATTGATACAGCGAGCGCAGAAATTCAGAGAAGACCGTTTTGATCTGCTGCCAAACACTCTTTTTCATCACAAGATTCCGTCTTGTTGTGGGTTTTATTTCTTCTTTTCTTCCTTGGCAGGAGCGGCTTCGGGAACGGCAAAGATTGAAGATTTTTCGAATCTTACTCTCACGTTTTCAGAGATTTCAACAATGAAAGAATCTTCCTTCACTTCGCGGAGTTTGCCATAGATGCCACTGTTAGAAATAACCTTGTCGCCAGGTTTCAAAGCGGCACGAGCCTTTTCGATTTCTTTCTGTTTCTTGTTCTGTGGACGAATCATGAACAACCACATAACCAAGAAAATAAGTATAAGGGGCAGGAAGGCGCCCAAACCACCGCCATTGGCAGCGGCCTGCAACATGATGTTTAACGTTGTCATAGTAATCAGTTTTTAAATAATTTATTGTCTTTTTTCAATTGTTGTACCAAATGATCTAAGGTTCCATTGATAAAGGTGCCGCTCTTTTCCGTACTGAACACCTTTGCCAAATCGATGTATTCGTTGAAGCTGACATTGAGCGGAATTTCTTCCACTTCCAGAATCTCGGCCAATGCGATTTGCAAGATGATGAGGTCCATCATGGCCAAACGTTCCAATTCCCAGTTTTTTACCGAGGAAGTGATCATTTGGCGGTATTCCTCTCCGTTTTGAATGGCGGCGCGGAAAAGTTTCAGGGCAAACAGTTTGTCGTCGTTGTCTTTGAACATGGGCAACAATTCCTGATCGGCTCCTTTGGCTTCTTCGAAGCGCTTGATGGTCTTGATGACGAAGGTGATGACTATATCCAAATCGTCGTTCCAATAGATACAATCTTCTTCCAGGGCTTCGGCCAAATCGCTTCCGTTGTTCAGGGTTTGCTTGAAAATCTTTCTCCAAACTTCCTTGTCGGCCTCATAGTCGCATGAGTCGGCCTGCATGTATTCAATGTATGCGGGCGATGTGCTGATTTGTTCGAAAAGGGTCTTGATGAGCTGTTCGTGATGTTCCCAACTGAGTTTGTGAGCGCTCACATAGTGGTCGAGCGCGTGGTTTTCGCGTAGCTGGGCGACGAAACGATTGTCTATAAACCTGGTATTCGGATTGATATCTTCTTCGGTAGGGAGGTATTTGTTCCTTTTTTGGTCGATGCGTTTTTCTGCATAATAGGTAATGTCATTCATCAAGAGAAGCAGATAATGGTAGAGCTCGTAGCTCTTTTCCAAACTCTCAATGAACTCTTTTTCCATATCGCGCAAATTGGTATTTTCCTTTTGGTAAAACGCATATACCATCTGCAAAACTTTGGAACGGATAAGAACGCGGTTAATCATTTTTTTATGCTTTGATAAAAACGCCGCAAATTTACGACATTATTTCTTATAAAAATTGTATAATTATAAAAAAGTGTTTAATTTTGGTGCAGTATAAGCTATCAATTTGGCGTAATTACTTAAAGAGTGTTAAATAATGGAGTTTTTTAAGAAGAATAATCCCGATTCCAACGAGATTGACAAGAAGGATATCGTGTACAGTAAGTCAGTGAAGGCCGGCAAGAGGATTTATTATCTGGATGTAAAGCAAAGTCGCAACAGGGAGTGGTATCTGGCCATCACCGAGAGCAAGCGCAATGTGGTTGACAATGGTGGTGTGCCCGATGTGCGTTTCGAGAAGCATAAAATTTTCCTTTATCCGGAAGACATGCAGCATTTTACAGATGCCTTGACGGAAATGGTGGATTTTATCAGGAATCATCAACCAGAACTTTTTGATAAATATAGCAAGGAAATCCCTCAGTCTGATTTCGGCGCGCCCGATGCCGACAATGAGTATAAGCCCTTGGAATTCAAAATGGAAGATTTTGACTGATTTATTTGTTTCTTACGAGAATTAGCACTACCTTTGCGGCGCTTTTTAAGGGACCCGTGTGATGGGAAAATTTAAGGCAAAAAATTAAATTTTTGAGTAACACAAAATCAAACAAAATGAAATCATTATCATTGAACGCTGTAGCCCGTACCGATTTCGGTAAGAAGGCTTCAAAGAACATCCGCAACACTGGTTATGTACCTTGTGTTATGTACGGAGGTGAAGAAACCCTGCATTTCCAGATCAAGGACGAAGAATTGAGAGGCTTGATTTATTCTCCCGAAGTTTTCGTTGTTGATATCAATTTCGAAGGCAAGGCTTACAAGGCAATCTTGAAAGATGCTCAGTTCCACCCTGTAAAGGACACTACTTTGCATTTGGATTTCCTTCAGGTATTCGAAAACAAGCCTATCGTTGTGGATATCCCTGTTAAGCTCAATGGTTTGGCCAATGGTGTGAAAGCCGGTGGTAAGTTGAGCCTTGATATGCGTAAATTGCGCGTGAAAGGTTTGTACACCAATGTTCCCGAATGCTTGAACATCGACGTTACCAACCTCGAATTGGGTAAAACCATCCAAGTAGGTGCTTTGAATTTCGAAAACCTGGAAATGATGAACGCCAAGAACGCCGTTGTATGTGCCGTTAAGTTGACTCGTGCAGCTCGTGGTGCTCAGGCTCAGGCTCAACAAGGTTAATTGTAAATGAAGTATCTGATTGTAGGATTGGGTAATATCGGCTCAGAGTACGAACATACCCGTCACAATATTGGATTTGATATATTGGACGCTTTTGCTGAGGCGTCCAATATTGTTTTTCAGACCAAGCGCTATGGCGATGTGGCCGAAATGAAATTGAAGGGCAGGACCTTGATTTTGTTGAAGCCATCTACCTATATGAACTTGAGTGGCAATGCTGTACGTTATTGGTTGCAGAAGGAGAATATTCCCTTGGAGAATCTTTTGGTCCTGGTAGATGACATCGCTTTGCCTTTCGGAAAGTTTCGTTTGAGAGCAGGTGGAAGCAATGCCGGCCACAACGGTTTGGGAAATATACAGGAAATGCTCAATACCGATCAATACGCTCGTTTGCGTTTCGGTATCGGACAGGATTTTCCCCGTGGTATGCAAGTGGAATATGTGCTGGGTCGTTTCACGCCCGAACAGCAGGCCGAATTGCCTAAGTTGTGGGAATATGCAGGCGAAGTTATCAAGGCTTTCGTTTTGAGCGGCTTGGCTTTTGCTATGAATCATTATAATAAAAAATAGAGCAGATGGCTTCGGAAGTTCGTATCGACAAATGGTTGTGGGCCGTGCGCCTGTACAAGACGCGCAGTATAGCGGCCGATGCTTGTAAGAAAGGCCATATCAGCATGAACGGAGTGAACCTGAAGCCTGCCAGAACCATCAAGGTGGGCGATGTGGTGCAAGTGCGCAAGTCGCCCATTACTTTGTCTTTGAAGGTGTTACAGGCTATAGAAAACCGCGTGTCGGCCAAATTGGTGCCAGAAATGTTGCAAGATGTGACGCCTCCCGAGCAGTATGAATTACTGGAAATGTCCAAAATCAGCGGCTTTGTCGATAGGGCCAAGGGCACGGGACGTCCCACCAAAAAAGAACGTCGCAGCTTAGAAAGCTTTTTCGAGGCAGACGACGATGATTTGTTCTGGGAAGAAGATTAAATGCTGAATTTCCAGTAAATCCGGATTATTCCGAAAGAATCAGCTGAAGCATTGCAACATTTTCGAAAGCGGTGTTTTCGAATGATGCGCCTTCGCGTCGAATCCAGTCTTTGAGCATGCCGCAAGCGGTAAATCCGCATTGGTGGAACAATCGTAAAGCAGCCTTGTTGCTGTCGGCAATCTGCGCCGATAATTGATGCAACATCAGGCTGTTTTTGGCATAATCGCAGAGCGCTTTCAAAGCCATGCTTCCGTAGGATTTGTCTTGTGCTTCCTTTTTGATGACTATGCCCACGCTGGCACGCGAATGAAAAACGTCCACCTCGAAAAGATCGATAAGGCCGAGGCTTTCTCCGCTGTTCTTCTCCACAACGACCAAACGCAGTTCTCCCGATTCGAAGAGAGTCTGGCTCAGCGAATTTTCCAAATATTGTTTCAGGCAGAATCTCGACACCGGTGCCTTGTTGGCGCCATGTTGCCAAATACTGCTGTCGTTTTCTATTTGGTACAGAAAGTCCAGATCCTCAGGCTCTAAGGCACGCAGGTAAATATCTTGGTATTGCAGTAGATTATTCACGGAAATGTTTTTAGTGGGGAAGTAGTGTTTTTGAGCTTGAGAAAAAGCTATTATTCTTGAGTCTCTTTTTGGGAATCCGCTTCGGAATGATCTTCAGTTTTCACTTGAGGTTTAGGATTCTTGGGAATGAAATCGTCGTCATCGTCTTCTTCCATCACCACAAAATTGCCCACTTTTTCCACTTCGGGTTCCGGCTCTTCCACAAAGATGCTTCCATCGGGATTCAGTCCTAACTCTCTGCACATCTGGAACTTATTAGGCAAAATGAACAAGTAGAAAATACCCACCATCAGCAGGAGCATCTTGGCGTTGGCACTCGAAATGAAAAGGTGCATCAAGATGCAAAGCAAGGCCAATACATTGAAAACAGACAGGCGGATATTGAGCATTTTTCCGTAGGCTTTTACTCTGTCGGCGGGTTCCTCCATGCTTTGGCAAAATTGTTGCGTGCGACGACGGAAAAAGCTGAGTGTGAGCGGAATGAATAATAAAATCACCATCATGATGATGCTCTGAAGGCTGTTGCTGAGGCTGTCGGCGAGGGTGTTGAATGCCGGAATGATGTCGAAGCGGCAAAGCAAATACAATCCGACAATAAAGCCGACAGATATGTAAAAATAGAGGCCGTAACGGCGGGTAGTCGATTGAATGAGTTTTTCCATAAGTGATTTATTTAAAGGGTGTTCGGTTCAAAATAGAGCGTCCGAGTGTTACTTCGTCAGCGTATTCCAACTCGTCGCCTACGGAGATGCCGCGTGCAATGACAGAAATCTTTACCGGAAAAGCGGACAATTTTCTGAAAATGTAGAAAGCGGTGGCGTCGCCTTCGCTGGTGGCCGAGAGTGCCAAAATGACTTCCTTGATGCATCCTTCGGCTACGCGTTCCACTAGCGAATTGATTTCCAGGTCGTTCGGACCTACGCCATCCATGGGAGCGATGAGCCCGCCCAAAACATGATACAGCCCATGAAACTGGTTGGTGGCTTCGACGGCCATCACTTCGCGCACATTCTCCACCACGCACACACATTGTGCATCGCGTTGAGGATGACTGCAGATGCTGCAAATATCGCTATCGGAAATGTTGTGGCACACCTTGCAGTATTTCACTTCCTTTTTCAGCTTGGAAATGGCCTGACAAAAGCCCTCCACCTGATCTTCTTCTTGTTTGAGCAGGTGAAGCACGAGTCGCAGCGCTGTTTTCTTGCCTATACCCGGAAGCCGGCTGAATGCCTGTACGGCTTCTTCCAATAAGGCAGATGGATAGGATATTTGCATAAAGTTGTTGAATTGTTTGCAAAAGTAGCTAATTTTGCAGAGATTTTCACAGACAGATATGACAAATATTTACCTCTTGGGCGGCGTGTTGCTTGGCTATTTCGCCTTGCTGATGCTTATATCTACTTTTCAAGGAAAGAAACCTTCTGGCAACGAGAGTTTTTTTCGTGGCGACAGACGTTCTCCCTGGATAGTGGTGGCCATCGGAATGGTGGGAGCATCCTTGTCGGGGGTAAGTTTCGTGTCGGTGCCCGGTATGGTGCGCGCCACGGATATGACCTATATGCAGACGGTCCTGGGCTTTTTGGTGGGATATATACTCATCGCCAAGATATTGCTTCCTGTTTACTACAAGATGGATGCGCCAAGTATTTATGTGTATCTCCGTGGACGTTTTGGCATTCGCTCGTACAAAACAGGTGCTTCCTTCTTCTTGATTTCCAAATTGATAGGCGCAGCTGCTCGTATGTATGTGGTGGCTATTATCCTGCAGACATTCATTTTCGATGCTTTTCGCGTTCCCTTCGTCCTGACGGTGGCCTTGATCATTCTGATGATTTGGCTTTATACCATGAAAAGCGGTATTAAAACCATCGTGTGGACAGATATGTTGCAGACCCTTGCCATGTTGACGACATTGGTCTTGATGGTGATTCAGTTGGCAAAGTCGCTCGATTTCAATATGAAAGAAATTTGGCAAGCTATTATTGCAAGCGAGCATTCGCATATGTTCGAGTGGAAAGATTGGTCGGGAAAGCAACATTTCGTCAAGCAGTTTTTCAGCGGCATCTTCATTGCCTTGGTGATGACGGGACTCGATCAGGATATGATGCAAAAGAATTTGAGTATCAATAATTTGAAAGATGCACAGCGTAATATCTATACTTACGGATTTGCTTTTGTTCCGGTGAATCTGCTTTTCTTGAGCTTGGGTGTCTTGCTGCTGATTTTTGCCCAGCAGAATGGTATTGTGCTCCCGTCTGCCAACGACGATATTCTTCCCACATTGGCCACGCAGGGCTATCTGGGCAACATTACCACCATAGTCTTTTTGCTGGGCATCGTGGCTGCAGCTTTCTCTTCGGCCGATTCCGCTCTGACCGCCCTCACCACTTCTCTTTGTGTGGATATTCTCGACAAGCCTAAAGATGTGCGCCTGCGCCGTTGGATGCATGTGTTGATTTCAGTGGTGATGCTGCTCATTATCCTGGTTTTCAAGGCGGTAAACAGCGGAAGTCTGATCGATGCCATCTACACTATTGCCGGTTACACTTACGGACCTTTGCTGGGTCTGTTTGCCTACGGACTTTGTACGAAATCTGCTGTCAACGACAAGTGGACGCCGTATATTGCGGTGGCCGCGCCCATGTTCTGCGCTTTGTTGCAATATGTCAGCACTCATTTCTGGCATTATGTCTTTGGCTATGAACTATTGATGATCAATGGTTTGCTTACGTTTGTCGCCTTGTGGCTCAGTGGCAAGACAAGCAAGACGCTTGGCGCTAATCCGCTTGTTTCGTGAAAGTGCAGCCTTGTAAAATTTTTGTCAAAAAAGAAATCAAATGAATTATGGAAATAAAAAACGCAAAATTTATCATCAGCAGTACCGACAATGAACATTGTCCCACGGATAATCTGCCCGAAATTGCTTTTATCGGGCGCTCGAATGTGGGGAAATCTTCGCTCATCAATATGCTTTGTCAGTACGATGGCTTGGCCAAAACCTCTTCCAAGCCCGGAAAAACTTTGTTAATCAATCATTTCAAGATTAATGATGCTTGGTATTTGGTGGACCTTCCCGGCTATGGTTATGCCCAGGTGTCTTTGCAACAACGCGAGAAATTGCACAAGATGATTACCGATTATGTGGAACATCGTGAGCAATTGTATTGCCTTTTCGTGTTGGTGGATTCTCGTTTGAAACCCCAGCAGATAGACCTGGATTTCATGGATTTTTTGGGAGAAGCCGGTGTGCCTTTTGCCATTGTCATGACCAAGACCGACAAGATCTCGCAATCGGAACTCAACAAGAACCTGAAGGTGTTTAAGGCTAAAATGCTGGAAACATGGGAAGAATTGCCCGAAATATTCCTGACTTCATCCGAAAAGAAAAGAGGCAGGGATGCGATGCTCGATTATATTGAACAAGTGCTGCAATCCTGAAACCTGATTCGTGCTTTTTGGCAACATTACCTGCTTTTTGCAGAACCAATAGTAGAGAAAATTGAAGGCTGCGTCAATAGTGTCATTCAACACCTGGCGCAGCCTCGTTATTTGTTCTCGGAAAAAACTCGGGAATCTCGAAAATCTCGAAATCCTCGCAAGGGATTTATTTCGTTTTGCCTGTTCCCTTGATAAGTGTCAGAAGCGACATTTCCAGCCATTTCTGCTTGTATTGGCTAATCCACCAGAAGGCCATCACGGCGCCTAAGCTTCCGATGAAAGAACCTACGGTGACATCGATAAGGAAATGCTGCGAAAGGTACATGCGCGAGTAAGCCACGATGATGGCCAGGATGGTGAAAAATACTTTCCAGAAAGGCTTCTTGGCAAATAAGATACACACGCAGAACAAGGCAAAAGCGCCGGTGGTGTGTCCCGAGGGAAAGCTATGCGTTGAATGCAGACGAACACCTTCCACAAAATGAAGATCTTGCAAAATGTCGCTGAACACCACTTTCGGACGTGGACTCACCGGCCAGATAATGCGTTTGCCGAACTGGGTACCTAGGGCCGAAAGACCCGTGGATAAGGCACCAACGATGCCCATGCGCCAAGAAAAGAAACACATCAGCAAGAGGCAAGGCCCGATGACGCTGAAACTGCCCATTTCGGTGGCCCATTTGAAGAACTGATCCCAGAATGGGCCGTGCAAAGAGTTGATGGCCAAATGAATATCGGTTTTTGGTACCAAGCAGAGAATGACAATGCAACAGCACATCAAAACGCCGTATGGTACCAGGAACCAAGTATTGTCTTTCAGTATTTTTCCGAGTTTCATTATCGTATAGTTATCTTCTTACATTTTGGCTTTGAACGACATATCCAAACCCTTTACCGAGTGGGTGAGTGCGCCGACCGAAATGAAATCCACGCCGCATTCTGCATAATCTCGCAAAGTGTCTATGGTGATGCCACCAGAGGATTCAGTTTCGAAACGACCATCGATCAATTGAACCGCTTCACGTGTCAGCGCTGGACTGAAGTTGTCGAGCATGATGCGATGAACTCCGCCCACCTTGAGTACGCGTTGCAATTCTTCGAGATTGCGCACTTCGATTTCGATTTTCATGCCTTCCTTGCCTTTTTCTTTAAGGTATTGATGACATCTTTCGATGGCGGCTTCAATGCCTCCGGCAAAGTCGATATGGTTGTCTTTCAAGAGAATCATGTCGTACAAGCCGATGCGGTGATTGCTTCCGCCGCCCAATACAACGGCTTCCTTGTCGAGCATGCGCATGCCCGGTGTGGTTTTACGCGTGTCGATGACGCGGGTGTGCAGGCCTTCCAATTTCTGTACATATCGTTGTGTGGTGGTGGCAATGCCGCTCATGTGTTGCATAATGTTGAGCATCAGGCGCTCAGTCTGGAGCAAGGAACGGATGCGACCTTTGGTTTCGAAAACAATGTCGCCAGGTTTGACTTTGCTGCCATCCTCAATGAAAACGGTGGTTTGCAATTCCGGATCGAAGGCCTTAAATACTTCGAGTGCAACGCGTACGCCTGCTACTATACCTTCTTCCTTGATAATCAATACCGAGCATCCCATGGCATCTTCCGGGATACAGCAAAGCGTGGTATGGTCGCCGTCGCCGATGTCTTCGGCAAAAGCATTCTTTATGAATTCTTGTAAATCAAACATATTCATTAAAAATTAAGGTATTACTGATGTTGTTCGCGCAACAGATCGTTGACAGTCTTCACGGGGTTGAAGGTGGCAATGGGCACTTCTACGAATACTGTGTTCCAGTTGGCCATGGCGCCATTCCACAAGCCGGGCAATTCCAAAGCCTTGAGTTCCTGTCCGTTCTTCGATTTGCTCGAAATGAAACCGGTTTTGGGATCTACATACGCGGGCAGGTTGAAGGCTTCTCCCTTGTAATTCTTGATGGCGCAAACCAAATCTACAGGATTGAAGTGCGTGCCCTTCTTGAACATGGCAGCCTTTTCGGGATCCTTCATGTCGATTTGAGAACTTTCCAGAATCTGCAGAGAAATGCTTCCGTCTTCGTTGTACACTAAGAAGGGACCACCACCGGGTTCGCCTTCGTTGCGTACCATGCCGCAGATACGCATGGGACGGTTCAACTTTTCTTTCAGGTAGATAACCAAATCGCCATCTTCCATGTCTTTGATATCATCCTTGCGAGTGAAGAGTTGCTGTTGCAGGAATTGAATGATTTCCACCAATTGTTCGTGCGAATATTTGCCGCTGTCAATCAATTTGAGGTATTCGAAAGCCTGAGCCTGGAGATTGACCAACAATCCGGCAAGCACCTTCTTATAGTGTACCGTGCAGTCTTTCAGACGATCGGGCACCACATTGTCGATGTTCTTGATGAAAACAACATCGGCCGACAAGTCGTTGAGGTTTTCGATGAGCGCACCGTGGCCGCCGGGACGGAACAGCAATTTGCCTTTGTCGCGGAAAGGATTGTTGTCGGCATCGGCAGCGATGGTGTCGGTAGAAGGCTTCTGTTCAGAGAATGAGATGTCGAATGTCACGCCGTATTTTTCTTCGATGGCTGCACGCGCACGGGCCGTTTCAGCTTCGAAAAGACTGCGATGCTCGGGTGAAACGGTAAAGTGCAGTGTTACCTGATTGTCTTTGTCCTTGGTGTAAAGCGCGCCTTCCACCAAATGTTCGGCCATGGCCTTGCGGCTGCCTTCGGGATAAGTATGGAAACTCAACAGGCCTTTGGGAAGCGAACCATAATTCAAACCTTCGCTTTGCAAAAGATATTTTACGATGGTTTTGTATTGTCCGGCTTCGGCCAATTCCTGCAGCGATTTGCCTTCTTTCTCTTGACAAACCTGGCTGAGTTCTTCGCTGAAAGCGAAACAATTGATATGGGCGCAGAAGGTCTTTTCGAAAGCGGTGGTAGGCTCGTCGTATTCGGCTTCTACGTAAGCGAAAAGATCTTTGAACATACGGCTGGCGGCACCGGAAGCCGGCACGAATTTGACAACCTTGTGATTTTCCAGCAGATAGGCATCCCAAGCGGCCAACAAGGATTTTTCTTCTGCCTCGTCGAATTTGAGAATGCCGCCACCTTTTTCCAAAGAAGCAGAGGCTGCCAATCGGAGATAGGGGAATCCGTCCACGAAACTTTGAAGCTGTTGAGTAACTTGTTCTTCTGTCATGCCTTTTGCGGCAATTTGTTTGAGATCTTCAGCGCTAAACATAGTCGTATTATTTTAAATGATTTTGATATGCTCGGATAATGGTTTCGGCAACTTCCTCGGCCGTGAGGGACGAGCTGTCCACCACCAAGTCGAAGTTGTCCTCGTTGCGGTAGTCTATGTCGTAGTATTCCTTGAAACGCTTGCATTCCGACTGCATACGCGCTTGCAGGTTGGCGATGGTCGATTGCAAGTCTTTGTTGTCGGGTTCGTTGCTGCGCACCTTGTCGGCCAGTACACGTTGGGCGGCCACTTCGGGCTTTACCTTGATGAATACCTTGAACGAACTGGGCACGAAATGCCAAGCCAGTCGGGAATCGAGAATGTAAGGGGTTTCAATATTGTCAGACTCGGCTTCGATATTGCGCAGGAAATTGTCGATATAGTCGTCCACTTCTTTGGTGGATTCAGAGAACTTGTTCATATCGAGCGTGTTCATGCCTTTTTCTGCCGCCAATTTGCGTTGAAGCGAGCCCGTGGAAAAATATTCGAAAGCATGTTGTTGGCAAATGATTTTGGCTACGGAACTCTTGCCGCTGCCTAAGTCGCCTGTGATAGAAATATGTTCCATAAAAACTGAATGTTTATACCTATTGTCAAAGACTTACAAAAATAGTAAAAGGCGAGAGCAGAACAATAAACTTGTTTGATTGTTCTGCCGAGCCGCATCCTATATTCTGCAAATATAGTAAAAAACTTTTGAAAGATGATAAGCTACGCGGCTTTTTTAGTATTTTTACTGCAAAATTTTAAGCCATGCTGACATCAGTCAAAGAAAGAAAAGAAATACTTCATTTATACAGGCAATTACGTCAACTGACGAAAGATTATATTCTTCCCGAACAATGCCTTTTATTGCGTCAATATTGGAAAGAAGCCCTGCAGGCTGAGCGCATTTCGCAGCCATTCGATAAAGTTCATCCACTTTTGCACGTGTTGCAGACTGCCTATTTGTTGGCACAGGAAATGAGCACCCGTCGTTCTTCTATCGTGGCGGCTGTGCTCTATCATCCGGAATTGTTGCAGACTATCTCCGACGAAGACTTGCAAGGGCATTTCGGAGATTCTGCTGCCAGCATTGTCAAAGGTCTGAAGCGAATCGGAGAGTTGTCGCAAAAGGGTGGTGGTCTCGAAACGGAAAATTACCGCAACCTGATGCTTTCTTTTGCCCAAGATGGACGAGCTGTTATCATTCTCATTGCCGAGCGGCTCAATGCCATGCGTCATTTGGATGATTATCCCGATGAATTGCAGGAAGGAATGGCTCGCGCAGCTGTGATGCTGTATGCTCCTTTGGCGCATCGTATGGGTCTGTATGCCATGAAAACTGAGTTGGAAGATCGCAGTCTGCAATACAGTCAAAGCGATGTCTATCAGGAGATTGTTCGCAAATTGGCCGAAAGCAAACAGGTTCGCGAGGCGTACATTGCCCGATTCATCGAGCCGATTCGTGCCAAAATCGCTGCGGCCATTCAGGAACCTTTTACCATCAAGGGTCGTACCAAATCGGTGCATTCCATTTGGAACAAGATTAAGAATAAGCAACTTACCTTCGAAGATATTTACGATATCTTTGCCATTCGCGTTATTATTGACGCGCCCGAAGAAAAGGAAAAAGCACTCTGTTGGCTGGTGTATTCCATCGTTACCGACATGTATCAGCCCAATCCGGCCCGTACGCGCGATTGGCTTTCTATTCCGAAATCGAATGGTTACGAGTCTTTGCATACTACGGTGCTGGGTCCCGAAGACAAATGGGTGGAGGTGCAGATTCGTACCACGCGCATGAACGAAATTGCCGAAAAGGGTTTGGCGGCGCATTGGCGCTACAAAGGCATCAAGAGTGAAAAAGGCTTAGACGAAATGCTGACTCAGATTCGCGAAGCGCTCGAAAACCGCAGCGACGATGACGATTTCAAGATGGAAATGTATAGCGACGAAATCTACATTTTCACACCCAAAGGCGAACTTTTCAAACTGCCGGCCGGTGCCACGGTGCTCGATTTTGCTTACGCCATTCATACCAACTTGGGCAACAAGTGTGTAGGTGCCAAGGTGAACGACCGCAATGTGCCCATACGTTACCATCTGAAAAGTGGTGATTCCGTGGAAATTCAAACCGGCAACAACCAACAGCCCAAGCAGGATTGGCTCAATTTCGTGGTCACTTCCCGTGCGCGCAACAAGATCAAACAGACCCTGAAGGAAAATGTGCAGAAATTGGCGGAATTCGGGCGTGATGCCTTGATGCGTCGTCTGAAAAACCGTAAGATCGAGTTCGAAGAGCCTTTTCTCATGCGCTTGGTAAAGCGATTCAAGCATAAAACCGTGACCGACTTTTTTGCGGCCATTGGCGAAGGTCGTCTGGATACCAATTTGGTCATAGAGGCGTATCTCGATATGCTCAATCGAGAAAAGAGCATGGCAGCGCCTGAAACTGTTTTTTCTGCCGATAAATATGAATACGATGCCGGTGAAGAACTGATCAAACAAGGCAAAGACGATGTTTTGGTGATAGACCAGAATCTAAAAGGTATAGATTTCAGGATGTCGAAATGTTGCAATCCGATTTATGGAGACGAGGTTTTCGGTTTTGTTTCCGTGAATGGCGGTATCCGCGTGCATCGTATGGATTGTCCGAATGCGCCCCAGCTACGCGAACGTTATGCGTATCGTATTGTGAAAGCGCGATGGGCGGGGCAGGGCGAAGGTTCGCAATATACGGCCACACTCCAAGTTATCGGCAAGGACGACATCGGTATTGTTACCAATATCACTTCTCTTATTTCCAAAGATTTCAATCTGAATATCCGCAGCATTCGCATCGACTCTACCGATGGCCTTTTCCGTGGCTTCATTACATTGGTGGTAAGCGATGCCCGTCAGTTGGAACAGATTGCCAAGAAAATTATGACAGTGAAGGGCGTGAAGCAGGTTCTCCGAAGCTAGTCGGCCTCAGTTATCAGACAAAGGAAAAGATTTTTCGGGGACATCAGGAAATGGCGGGATTATTAGAAAATTCTTTCTATTTTTGTAAACCCTATTAACGAAATATTAACAACCAAATAGTAAAACAAGATATGGAAAAGACCTGGAGATGGTTCGGCAAGAAGGACACAATTACTCTTGCACAATTGAAGCAAATAGGCGTGGAGGGTATCGTTACGGCTCTCCATGATGTTCCCCTTGGACAAGTATGGACTCGGGAAAAAATCAGGGATCTGAATGAGTACATCAAGAGTTTCGGCATGCGCTGGAGCGTGGTGGAAAGTCTCCCCGTAGTGGAAACCATCAAGTATGGCGGTCCGGATCGTGACGAGCAGATTGAAGTGTATAAGCAGAGTCTTAGAAACCTCGCTGCCGAGGGCGTAAACTGCATTTGTTACAACTTTATGCCGGTATTGGACTGGGCCAGAACCGATTTGGAACATGAAAATCCGAATGGTGCAAGCAACCTGTACTTCAACTACGCAGAATTTGCTTACTTTGACATATATATCCTCAAGCGTCCCGGTGCCCGTGAAGAATGGGCCGATTTCCGTTTTCCTGAAGGCTACGGACAGGGTCGAGATGTCTTGGCAGAAGCAGATGCCATGGCGAAGGTCATGACTGCGGAAAAGGATCATAAATTGGTTGAAAACATTGTCATCAAGACGCAGGGATTTGTGAGCGGTAATTTCAGCGAAAACGACGAGGCTCCGGTACAGAAATTCCGTGAATTCCTCGCCCTCTACAAGGATATAGACAAAGCCAAGCTTAGGGAGAATATGAAGTACTTCTTGGAAGCTATCATGCCTGTCTGTGAAGAATGCGATATTAATATGTGCGTTCACCCCGACGATCCTCCTATTGAAGTGCTTGGTCTTCCACGTATCGTGCGTACGGAAGAGGATATAAGATGGTTTCTTGAAGCTGTTCCGAACAAGCATAATGGCTTGACATTCTGTGCCGGAAGTCTTTCGGCCGGCGCCTACAACAATGTGGTTGAATTGGCTAAGGAGTTCGCCCCGCGCACACATTTTGTTCATCTGCGCTCATGTCATATCTTCCCCAACGGAGACTTCGCCGAAGCCAGCCATTTAGGCGGACGTGCAGATCTCGTGGAATTATGCAGGATTTTTGAAAAAGAAAATCCGGCCCTTCCTATGCGAGTTGACCATGGAATGACTTTCACCGACAATCCCGGAGGTGTCTTCGATGAGAGCAATCATGGCCATAACGCGGGATATACTCTTCTTGGCCGAATGTTTGCCATGGGACAGGTTCAAGGTATATTGGCAACAGTAGATCGTGAACTCGGAATTGAATACAAACAACCTGGTTTTTTTGATTGATTATGAAGCTTACGGATATACTTAATAGTGGATTTGATTCTGCTCAATGGGAGGCAAAAGGCTATCAACTCCCTAAGTTTGACATCGAGGCCGTTCGTGAAAAAACTTTCAAGCAACCTACTTGGGTACATTTCGGTGGAGGAAACATCTTCCGCGCTTTTCCGGCGGCATTGCTCAACGATGCGCTCAATTCCGGTCAATATGACCGAGGCGTGATAGTGGCCGAGACCTTCGACTTTGAAGTGATCGACAAGGTGTATGCTCCATACGAAAACCTCTCGCTTCTGGTTTCGCTCAGGAGTGACGGCACCGTCGAAAAGAAAGTCATTGCATCTGTTACCGAGGCTCTCAAGGCTGATTATCAGTTCTCCGACTGGCAACGTCTGACAGAAATTTTCAGAAACGAAAGTCTTCAGATGATTTCATTCACGATTACCGAGAAGGGCTACGCCTGGAACGAAACCGATTTGGCAAAAGGCTTGAATCCGATTTTTGCTCTTGGCAAGGTAGCAGTACTGCTGTATGAGAGATGGAAGGCCGGTCAGTTGCCGCTTACCGTGCAGAGTATGGATAACTGCTCTCATAACGGGGATAGAGTTAAAACAGGCGTGTTGGCTTATGCGGAGCGATGGCTGAAAGACGGTATCGTGCCGGAAGCTTTCGTCGCCTATCTGAAAGATGAGTCCAAGATTACCTTCCCGTGGTCTATGATTGATAAGATTACTCCTCGTCCTCATGAAAATGTAAAGGCACTTCTTGCCGCAGATGGTTTCGAAGATAATGAATATATTGAGACAGAGAAGCATACATTCACGGCTCCATTCGTAAATGCAGAAGAGGTACAATATCTTGTCGTTGAAGATAGTTATACCAACGGCAGGCCTCCATTGAATCTTGGAGGTGCCATATACACCACCCGCGAAGTGGTGGATAAGGTGGAGACCATGAAGGTGACTACTTGTCTCAATCCTCTTCACACGGCGATGTCTATCTATGGATGCATGTTGGGTTATACCCTCATATCTGCCGAAATGAACGATCCCGACATGCGTTCATTCGTTCAGAAACTCGGCTATATAGAGGCTATGCCTGTTGTGACCGATCCGGGCGTGCTGAACCCGTACGAGTTTATCGGAGATGTCATTAATCGTCGTCTGCCTAATCCTTTCATGCCGGATGCTCCGCAGCGTATAGCCATGGATACTTCGCAAAAACTATCTATCAGATTTGGCGAGACGGTAAAGAAATATGTTGAACGCGGCTTAGACAAGAGCAACCTCGTGCTTATACCTCTTGTTCTCGCCGGTTATGCTCGCTATCTGAAAGGTGTCAAAGATGACGGAACTTCTTTCGATTGTTCTCCTGACCCTATGTTGGAGGAATTGCAGGCTATCGTGGCTCTCTTGGAAATTGGCAAGCCGCAGCAGGACTGGAGTCCGCTGAAATCGCTATACGCCAGAAAAGATGTATTCGGATTTGATGCTTACGAGATTGGCATCGGAGATCAGATTGAAGGTATGGTCAAGGAACTTTTCGCCGGACCTGGTGCCGTCCGTGCTACCCTCCACAAGTATGTAGAAAAGAGATAATCGTATCTGTAGATACGTCCGAGTAATAGACAAGAAAAGTGGCCGATCCCGCGGGTGATGTGACCCCCAAAAGTTGGACGGTTTAACATTATTAAGAGGCGCTCTTAGATTGGAATAAAGCTCGGTATTGCACCGGGCTTTTTCCATTTAGCCTCAGTTTGATCCTATCATTGTTATAATAGTGTATATATCTAAT
>JAFUIP010000003.1 GCA_017468435.1 Bacteroidales bacterium | reverse complement strand
CTGTTAACACCATAATGTTCTGTAACCTGTCTTTCAGTATAACCTGACAAGTAACGTTTAACAGCTTCCAGCTTAATTTCAAAACAAAATTTCATAACAAAACCCCGAAAGTTTTTTGTCTAACTTTCGGGGTTCATGTCATTTTTCAGTCGCTTTTTTTGCAACATTACCTTTTTTGTGTCGGTGAATGGGCAATCATTGCTGGAAATGGGCGATAATTGCTGGAAATGGGCGATAATCGGCAAAATGATAGTGTTGGCAAAATGGTGGCTTTGGCAAAATGCTGGCTTTGGCAATGATGATTGGTGAAATCAAATCGTCGGGTGCAAAAAGAAGGCTCGCGCGCAGCGCGAGCCTTCCCTTATCATCAAGCCAAGCCTCCGCAAGGGAGACCTGGTCGATTGTTCGATTCAAGATTACAAGCTGGGACCTGCAGCAACCAAAGCCTTACCGGCTTCGTTGCCTTCGTACTTAGCAAAGTTCTTGATGAAGCGGCTGGCCAAATCCTTAGCCTTTTCTTCCCACTGACAAGCACATTCGTAAGTGTCGCGAGGATCAAGGATGGCGGGATCTACGCCGGGCAATTCGGTGGGAACTTCGAAGTTGAACATAGGGATGGTCTTGGTGGGAGCCTTCTTGATAGAACCATCCAAGATGGCATCGATGATACCACGGGTGTCGCGGATAGAGATACGCTTGCCGGTACCATTCCAACCAGTGTTCACCAAGTAAGCCTTGGCACCAGATTTTTCCATACGCTTAACCAATTCTTCAGCATATTTGGTAGGATGCAGTTCCAAGAAAGCCTGACCGAAGCAAGCAGAGAAAGTAGGAGTAGGTTCGGTGATACCGCGTTCGGTACCGGCCAACTTGGCGGTGAAACCACTCAGGAAATAATACTTGGTCTGTTCGGGAGTCAAGATTGAAACGGGAGGCAATACGCCGAAAGCATCAGCACTCAAGAAGATAACGTTCTGAGCAGCAGGAGCAGCAGAAACGGGCTTCACGATGTTGTTGATGTGGTTGATAGGATAAGAAACGCGAGTGTTTTCGGTAACGCTCTTGTCGTCGAAATCGATCTTGCCGTTTTCGTCAACCGTAACGTTTTCGAGCAAAGCATTGCGACGGATGGCGTTGTAGATGTCGGGTTCGCTTTCCTTGTCGAGTTTGATAACCTTGGCATAGCAACCACCTTCGAAGTTGAAGATGCCGTTGTCGTCCCAGCCGTGTTCGTCGTCACCGATAAGCATACGCTTGGGGTCGGTAGAAAGAGTGGTCTTTCCGGTACCTGACAAACCGAAGAAGATAGCGGTTTCGCCCTTTTCGTTGGTGTTGGCAGAGCAGTGCATAGAAGCGATGCCCTTCAAAGGCAAGTAGTAGTTCATCATTGAGAACATACCTTTCTTCATTTCGCCACCGTACCAAGTGTTGATGATAACCTGTTCGCGGCTGGTGATGTTAAATACAACGGCGGTTTCAGAGTTCAAACCGAGTTCCTTGTAGTTTTCAACCTTGGCCTTAGAAGCGTTGTAAACGATGAAGTTGGGTTCGAAATTGGCCAATTCTTCTTCGCTGGGCTGGATGAACATGTTCTTTACGAAATGAGCCTGCCATGCCACTTCCATGATGAAGCGAACAGCCATACGAGTGTCAGCATTGGCACCGCAGAAGCAGTCAACTACATACAATTTCTTGTTAGACAATTCGTTCTGAGCAATTTTCTTCAATTCTGCCCAAGTAGCTTCGCTAACGGGTTTGTTATCGTTCTTATATTCATCAGAAGTCCACCATACGGTATCCTTAGAGTTTTCATCCATAACGATGAATTTGTCTTTGGGAGAACGTCCGGTGTAAATACCAGTCATTACATTTACAGCACCCAGTTCAGTTTCCTGACCTTTTTCAAAACCTTCCAATGCAGGGTTGGTTTCGTCGGCGAACAATTGTTCGTAAGAGGGGTTGTGTACGATTTCAGGAGTACCTGTGATTCCGTACTTTGTCAAATCTAAGTTCTTCATTGTTTGTGAATTAATTATGTTGTTTTATACTACTTCAATTTCTGTCTCTCTTTCGAAAGCCAAATTTTTTCCGATTGCAAAGATATAAACAAAAACGGAGTATAAAAACTCATAAATGGAGAAAAAACCTCAAAGCTTCAAACTTATTCTTAAATAATGTTAATCTTCTGATAATGAGGTATTTATACAAATAAAAACAAAGCTGATTCAAAATATAAAAATCTTGAATCAGCCTCCTTATGTTATGTCTTTATGTCGCGCTTGGAAATCTAATATTGATTCAAGAATTCCAGCGTGGCTTCCTGCATTTTCCGGCTGAAAAAGTGAGGCGAATCCCATATTTCGGCACGAAAATCCTTGCCATGACCTTGGCTTTCCCATACTTCGCGCATGCTGTCGTACGATTCCTGCACGCCTTTCACCGGGAACAATTTGTCGCTGCTTCCGTTGATGAAATACATGGGTTTCGGACATGCGATGCTGGCCACGTGCGGGAAATCCAAATAGTTGCGAATGAAGGGCAAAGACATGGTGTAAACGCTGCCGCCGGTGTTGCGATGATTTTCGCTGCTCATCTGTTGATCGGTGTTGGTGATCCAGCAAATGGCCACGCCGCCTTTCACCACGTCGCTGCAGGCATTGAGCATCCAGGCTCGGTGTGCGCCCATGGAGAATCCCAGACAGAAAAGTCGGTCCTTATCTACATAGTCGAGCGATTGCAGGAACTCGGCCGAGCGGATGTCGTCGGCGGTGATGACGCCGCAAAGGCTCATGCCCAATTGTTGCAGGTTGGCGGCAAGAGCTTGCTGTCCATCGTAATCCACGCCTTCCTTGCGTCCGCGTTCGCCCCAGAAAATTGCGTCGATGGCCAAAACCACGTAGCCCTTCGAAGCGTAGAAATCGCCTGCGTAGCTGCCGTCGTAACATTGCACCGACCATTTTTCGGCTTCCTGCATACAGGCTTCACTCACGCGGAAAGGCTTCACCATTTTTTCTTTACCGATAGAGAATTTGGCACCATGATCGTGTAGCATCACCACAGCCGGGAAAGGACCTTCTCCCTTGGGTTTCAGCAAGTAAGCCGGAATGCGTTCCCAGGCCGAGATGTTGAACTCTATCTTGTACGCGATGTAATTGCCTCTGTCTTCGCTGTCGATGATCTTGCTGTCGAATTGCTGAGGCGCGGGAGGCAATGTGCCCATGCAATCGAAAACGACCTGTCTGGCCGCTTCGCGCCATTTCTTATACTTGGCCTTTTTGGGTTGATTCTGCCAAGCCATAGGGTAGCTGAGGCTTTCGCGGGCCTGGTTCAAAAAGACGGGCATTTCCCTTTGCAAACCAAAATACAGACAAGTGTCGGTGGATGATTCCTGCCAAACGAAAGGCTGCTTTTTCTTTTGCGCAAAACTGTAAAAGGGACAGCACATTAATGCTATCCCTATGATACATAAAGTTTTATAAAGTTTCATTTGATTTCCCAGGTTTCCAAAGTTTTGAAAAAGTCGTTCAGACATTTCACCTGCGGGCGTTTTGCTTGAACTTCCTGAATCTGTTCTTCCACAGCGGCATCGTAGGTAGGCGCTTCCACTTCTCGAATGACACCCAAAGCAACAGGATAATCGGGGCCGCACATGGTACCCAACTTGAAGTGAAGGGTACTGTCTTGGCAATGAGCGTCGTGGGTTAGAATATCGTCTTCTGTGATGCCGTTTTCGCCAATGGTCACCACTTTCAGGTTGAAGCCGTCCAGCATCAGACCTTTGTCGCGGTTCTTGCCGAAAATCATCTTTTCGCCGTGGCGCAGGTAAATGACGCGGTCGTCGCGGGTTTCCTTATCGGAAATGTCCTTGTGCGTGCCGTCGTTGAAGATAACGCAGTTGACAAGCGCTTCCACCACCGATGCGCCCTTATGCTGAGCGGCTTTCACGAGCACTTCCTGAGAATTTTTCAAATCGACGTCGAGGATGCGGGCAAAGAATTGGCCGCGAGCGCCGAAGGTGAGTTCTGCCGGACGGAATGGCTCTTCCACAGTGCCGTAAGGCGATGATTTCGAAACGAAGCCTTTGGGCGAAGTGGGCGAGTATTGACCCTTTGTCAAACCATAAATGCGGTTGTTCATCAAGATGATGTTCAAGTCGATGTTGCGACGCACGGCGTGAATGAAGTGGTTACCACCTATGGCCAGACAGTCTCCGTCGCCGGTCACTTGCCAAACGGTGAGTTCGGGATTGGCGGTCTTCACACCGGTAGCGATGGCCGAAGCACGTCCGTGAATGGTGTGGAAACCGTAAGTGTTCATATAATAAGGCAGACGCGAAGAACAACCGATACCCGAAATGACGGCAATCTGATCGGGTTGAACGCCCAATTCTGCCATGGCTTTGTGCAAGGTATTCAGCACGGCATGGTCACCACAACCAGGGCACCATTTTACTTTGCCGCTGCTTTTATAATCTTTGGGAGCATATTTAAGTTCCATAATTTCTGTGTTTTAATCCTTTAGAAAAGTTTATTGACAGCTGCTTTCACTTCTTCCACGGCAAAAGGCTGGGCTTCTACCTTGTTCAATTGGCTGATGTTGAGAGGCATCGGCATCTTGGAGCGCAAGTAGGCGGCAAATTGTCCGTTGTTCAGTTCGCAAACGATGATTTTCTTGTATTTAGAAAGCACTTCAGCAGTGTTCTTGGGCAGCGGGTTGATATAGTTGAAGTGAGCCAATGCGCAGGCTTTTCCTTCCTTGTTCAATTCTTCCACGGCGGCGTACAAATGTCCGTACGTACCGCCCCAACCTACAACCAAAACATCTGCGTCGGCATTGCCTTCTATCTGGAGCTGAGGAATATAATCGGCAATCTTGTCAATCTTGGCCTGACGCAAATCGGTCATCAACTGATGGTTGGCTGGGTCGGTAGAGATAACGCCGCTGTTGGCATCCTTTTCCAAACCACCGATGCGATGGGCAAATCCTTCCGTGCCGGGAACGGCCCAGTAACGTACCAGATTGTCGGCATTGCGCAGATAAGGCGCCCATTTGCCTTGCATGTCTTCCGTAACGAAAGGCGCTTTGATGGCAGGATATGTGTTCATGTCGGGAATTCTCCAAGCTGAAGAACCATTGGCTAAGAATGCGTCGGTCATCAAGAAGACGGGCGTCATGTGTTCCACGGCTATTTTGGCGGCCTGGAAAGCATAGTCGAAACAGTTGGCGGGCGTGCTGGCGGCAATCACCACGGCAGGAGATTCTCCGTTACGTCCGTAAAGGGCTTGCAAAAGGTCGGTCTGTTCGGCCTTGGTGGGCAGTCCGGTCGATGGGCCGCCACGCTGCACGTCGATGATGACCAAAGGCAATTCTGCCATGACGGCCAAACCGATGGCTTCGCTCTTGAGTGCGATACCGGGGCCTGAAGTAGAAGTGGCTGCCAAGTTGCCCGCGTAAGCTGCACCAATGGCTGTACAAACGCCGGCAATTTCGTCTTCGGCCTGAACCGTCTTGACACCCAAATCTTTACGTGCCGACAATTCGTGCAAGATGTCGGTGGCAGGCGTGATAGGATAACTACCCAGGAACAAAGGCAGGCCAGATTTTTCGCTGGCGGCAATCAATCCCCAAGCGGTAGCCTGATTTCCTTTGACGTCGGTGTAGATGCCCTTTTCCAAATGCGAAGGATTGACGCTGTAGGTGGAAACCGAAGCATGAATGTTGTGGCCATAATTGTAACCGTCGTTCATTACTTTCAGGTTGGCTTGCAGCAGGGTGGGTTTCTTTCCGAATTTATTGCTGAGCAGGTGTTCGGCTTCTTCCAGAGGTTTGCTGAAAAGCCAGCATACCAATCCGAGGGCAAACATATTCTTGCAACGCAGGATGCTCTTGTTGTCCATGCCGCTGTCGGCCAAGCTGGCCTTGGTGAGCGAGGTGATGGGCACCGATACAATCTGCGCACTTTCTATTTTCAGTTCCTTGATGGGATCGTCTGTTTTGAATTCGGCTTTTTCCAGGCCCGAAGCATCAAAGGTGTCTTCGTCGATGATGACTACGGCATCGCGCTTCATGTTGCGGACATTGGTCTTGAGCGCTGCCGGATTCATGGCGATAAGCACGTCGGCCAAGTCGCCGGGCGTGTAGATGCTCGATGAACCGATGTGAACCTGATAACCGGACACACCGCTCAGCGAACCTTGCGGGGCACGCATTTCTGCGGGATAGTCGGGAAAAGTGGAAATCTCGTTGCCGAATACGGCAGACAAGGTAGAAAACAGCGTTCCGGTCAATTGCATACCGTCGCCCGAGTCACCGCAAAATCGGATGACAGCCTTGTCTAATTCTTTGTGGGTTACTATCATAGTTATAATTTGAAATAGTTCTGACAAAAGTAGATATTTTCATATATCTTTCAAAAACGGCCGCAAAAATAATATCTGTATAAAATTTATGCAAGAAATAGTGAATATTTATTTTATATTCGTTAATTATGCAGAAAATATACAATCAAAATTTTAGTTAAGATTCTTTGTTCTCTTATTGCCTTACATTATTTTTGCTACTTCATTGAAAATATTGATGATTCGTTGAAAACATTATGGAAAAAGAATATTTGGTAGCGGAGATCAATCGTTTGCGCCGCGAAAAGAAGGCCGTCATCATGGCCCACTATTATCAGGAAAAAGATATTCAGGAAGTGGCTGATTTTATTGGCGATAGCCTGGCTTTGGCCCAACAGGCTGCGAAGACCGATGCCGATATCATTGTGATGTGTGGAGTGCATTTCATGGCCGAAACCGCGAAGATTATCTCTCCCGAAAAAAAGGTGCTTATTCCCGATGTGAAAGCCGGTTGCTCTTTGGCTGACAGTTGTCAGGCAGCTGCCTTGAAGGCTTATAAAGAGGCTCATCCGGGTTATACGGTAATCAGTTACGTGAACACTTCTGCCGCCGTGAAGGCGCTTACCGATGTGGTGGTCACTTCTACCAACGCCGTGCAGATTGTGGAATCTTTCCCCAAGGATGAAAAGATTATTTTCGGGCCCGACAGAAACTTGGGCAATTACATCAACATGCTCACCGGCAGGCAGATGTTGCTTTGGGACGGCGCTTGCCATGTGCACGAACAATTCTCAATAGATAAAATAAAGGCGCTCAAGGCGCAATATCCTCAGGCTCAGGTGGTTTCGCATCCTGAATGCAAACAGGCCGTGGCCGATTTCTCCGATTTCGTCGGCTCGACGGCGGCGCTCATTACCTACGTGCAAAAGTCTGATGCCAAGCAATTTATTGTGGCAACGGAATCGGGCGTGCTCTTCGAGATGCAGCGTCTTTGTCCCGACAAGCAATTCATTCCCGCACCTCCGCAGGGCTCTTCTTCCGAAAATGTCTGCGACTATATGCGCATGAACACGCTCGAAAAACTGTACCTCTGCTTGCGCGACGAAACGCCTGAAGTTATTGTGGACGAATCAGTTGCAGAGGCGGCTATCAAACCTATCGAAAGAATGTTGGCCTTGTCGGTGGCTCCCAAGCAGGCTTCCAAGGCTTTGCCTAAGTTGGTGTTTGCCACGCATAATGTGCATAAGACCTCGGAAGTGTCTGCTATTCTGAAAGATAAGGTGGATATTATCAATCTTTCGCAATTGGGTTGCAACGAAGAAATTCCTGAAACCTCCGATACTTTAGCCGGAAATGCCTTGCAGAAAGCGCGTTACGTGTACGAAAAATATGGTCTCGACTGCTTTGCCGACGATACGGGTCTGGAAGTGGAAGCCTTGGATGGTGGCCCCGGTGTCTATACCGCGCGTTTTGCCGGCGAAGGTTGCACTTTCGAACAGAATGTCGATAAGATTCTGCGTGTGATGCAAGGTGTAGAAAATCGTAAAGCCCGCTTCAGAACGGTCATTGCCCTTATTCAAGGCGGCAAGGAATATCTTTTCGAAGGCGAGGTGCGTGGCGAAATCACACCCGATCGCGTGGGCGAAAAGGGCTTCGGCTACGATCCGGTGTTCCGTCCGGAAGGATTCGACCAGACCTTTGCCGAAATGGGTCCCGACGAAAAAAACAAGATCAGTCATCGTGGACGTGCGGTGCAAGCTTTTGCCGATTATTTGTTGAATCATTGACCCGATTAAGTGAGAAATAGACTTACATATCTGCTGGTTTTGTGGGCAAGTCTGTTCATGATGTTGCCGCAAGTTCTTCTCGCACAGATGCGTATAGGCGAGTGGCGTACTCATTTTTCGTATGCCTCGGCCGAGAATGTATTGAAGACGCCGCAGAAAGTGTATGTCGTTTCGAATGGTAAATTGTTTTCGTACGATCCGCAAGACGAGGCTATCGAGGCATACAGCGTCATGGACGGATTGAGTAGCGGGAATATTCAGCATCTTTCTTATAATGAGGCCACTGAGACGCTGCTGTTGGTCTATTCCGATGGAAATATGGACCTTTGCAGCCTGCAGGGCGACATTCAGCATCTTTCCGATTATCGCGACAAGGCCATCGCTTCCGACAAAACCGTGAACCGCGTGAGAATGTTCGGCAAATACGCCTTTTTGGCTACCAATGTCTGCGCGCTTTTGGTGGATGTGGAAAAACAGGAAATCAGCGAGACCTACATGTTTCGTCAGGAAGATGGCTCTTACCTGAAAATAAGCGATGTGCTGATGATAGATTCCTGCTATTATCTGGCCACCGACAAGGGTCTGTATCAAGGACATACGAAAGATAATTTGCTGGATTTTTCCTATTGGAAAAAGTTGAAAATGTATGTTTATCCCGAGCCAAGTCTTTTGGCCGAATGGCAAGGTGAAATGTTGGTTGGCACCGGTATGAAAATTTACAGCTATTTCCCTGAAGATCAGGAATGGACGCTTCGTTTTCAGTATTATTCCGATATCCACGACATGGCTGTCGATGGCGACCATCTGATTCTTTATCGTCCTGATTTTGTGACCGGTATCCATCGTCCGGACGGCAGTCTGATAAAGTATAAGGTGGATGGCGAAATAAAGGATCGTTATTACGAGAATGTTCGCGTCGATTTTAGCGAGGATGCTTCGCGCATGTATGCGGCTTCGGGAGATAAGGGCCTCAGTGTCTGGGAGTATAATGAGGCAGAAGATTGTTACGAATGCGTGGACGAAGATATTGTTCCGAACGGACCGCTCACGAATACGGCTTGGAAAATGTTTGTCAAAGACGATGTGCTGTATATTGCCGGCGGCGGACGTTGGGGCGATCGTTACAACTGGAAAGGTGCTTTGCTGGCCTACGATGATGGTGAATGGATTTCTCTGGTGGAGCCTGCCGATGAACTGGCCGAGAAATTGGGATTCCCCTTCAGCGATGTGGTCAGTTTCGCTATAGATCCGGCCGATGCTGAGCATATTTTTGCCTGTACTTGGGGCGATGGACTCATGGAATTCCGTGCGGGCGAATTGCAAACCTGTCACACTTGGAACAACAGTCCCTTGGAAACCATGTTCCCCGATTATCTGCCCGAACGTTATGTGCGCGTGGACGGGGCCAACTTCGATAAAGAAGGCAATTTCTGGTTGCTCAATTCCGAGATGATGAACGGCAAAGGCGGCATTCATATCATTCGTCCCGATGGCTCATGGCTCAGTCCGACCTACCGTCATTTCTTTGGGATGGCGCCTTCTTGGGACGAAATCCTCTTTGCCTCGAACGGCTTGACGCTGATGAATTCCGAACGTATCAATCCAGGACTTTTCGTGCTCGATACCAATGGCACGCTCAGCGATTTTTCAGACGATAAAACCCGTTGGATCAGTCAATTTGTAGATCAAGATGGAAAAACGGTCGATTTGGTGACTTTGCATTGCATGGCGGAAGATCTGGATGGAACCATTTGGTTGGGCACCACCTATGGCCCGCTGCTCATGTCGCCCTCTAAGCAGATTTTCGATGTGACGACGCCTTCGTTTACCCGCGTGAAAGTGCCGCGCAACGATGGCACCATGGAAGCCGATTATCTTTTGTCGAACGCCAGAGTGCATGCCATCGCCGTGGATGCTGCCAACCGAAAATGGATAGGCACCGACAACGACGGCGTTTACCTGCTTTCGCCCGACGGCCTGGAAACCATTCATCATTTCACCACCGAGAACAGCCCATTACCCTCGAACATCATTTATTCTGTGGCGGTGCATCCCGCAACGGGCGAAGTCTTCTTTGGTACAGAACTTGGGCTGGTGTCGTATCGCAGCGACGCTGTGCGCTCGGCCTCTTCCTTCTCGACGGTGTCGGCTTATCCCAATCCGGTGCGTCCTGAGTTTGTGGGCGATGTGGTGGTGCGCGGGCTGATGGAAAATTCGCAAGTGAAAATTACCGATATCCACGGACATCTGATTGCATCGGGAACTTCCTTGGGCGGTCAGTTCCTTTGGAACCTCAGTCATCCCAATGGCATGCGCGTTTCCACGGGCGTTTACCTGGTATATGCCACCGATGAATTTGGCGAAAGCGGCGTGGTGACAAAGATTGTGGTGGTCAATTAAAAAAATAGATATACTAACCGGGACTTGTTCCCATAAAACTAAAAGAAAATGAGAAGATTTATCTGCAGCTTCATGGCTACTTTGATGATGTTGCCTCTGATGGCAATGCCGCTTCACAAGGGATATTTCCCCGCAAGAGACGATTGGTACGGTTCTCCCGAATCGATGATTGTGGCCGAGAATGTCTTGTTTATGCAACGCGACAATGGCGGTTGGTCCAAGAATTATCGCAAGTATCGTCAGGAAATGACGCCGGAGGAACGCAAGCAATTGAAGGAAATCCGTGCGCAGATTTCGGAATCGACCATAGATAATAAGGCTACATACAGCGAGTTGGTTTTTTTGGCGCATCAATATCAGGCAAATCCCGATAAACGTTATGTGAAGGCCTTCAAGCGCGGCATAGAATTCATGTTGAGTTTGCAGTACGATAACGGCGGTTTCAAGCAATTTTCGCGCGACAAAGGCTATTACACCCATATCACTTACAACGACAATGCCATGGTGAATGTGCTCACGTTGTTTTGGCATATCCTGCAACACGATCCTCTCTTTGAGCCTTTTGTGAACGAAGCTATGTACAAAAAGATTCAGGCTTCTTTCGATAAAGGAATTGATTGTATCTTGAAAACGCAATACGTGCAGAACGGCGTCAAGACGGTTTGGTGTGCGCAACACGACGAATTTACCCTGGCTCCGGCCAAGGCCCGTGCCTACGAATTGCCTTCTCTGAGCGGTTCGGAATCGGTGGGCATCGTGCATCTGCTCATGTCATTGCCCAATCCTTCTGCCGACATTCAGGAAGCTGTTCATGCTGCCATGGCTTGGTTTGACGCAAACCGCATCACCGATCATCGCATCACTTATGTCATTGACGAAGAGGGTTTGCGCGATCGCCGCTGGGTGGAAAGCACCAAGGGAAACGACCTTTGGGGACGCTTCTGCGAATTGGATACCAACCGTCCTTTCTGTGCCGATAGGGACGGTGTTGTCAAGTATGATATTTCTGAAATCGGATACGAACGCCGCAATGGCTACGGTTGGTACACCGATGCACCATTGCAGCTATTTCCTATTTACGAAACTTGGAAACAAGATCTACGCTAAGATGTGGCGGAATGTTGTAACCGACATTCTGCCATGCTATTCCTAAACGATAAATCGGATCGTACATCAAGCTGGGCATGCGATAATCCGTCGGGATGGTCGTCGTGTAGATGCGCAGTTCCTTATTGTCGCGGGTGGGGAAGACCACTTCTTCGCGCCAGTCACCGTAGATGTCGGCACTAATGCTCGGGGTGGATTTGCTTCCGTTGTTCGAACGACAGCCTTCGGCTTGCAGCAACATTTCCATGCTTTGGTCTTGCCAATGATACTTCTGGATGCGGGTGCCGTCGAGCAATTCGCGCAGCAGGTCGCCATCCCAGTAAATGGCAAAGTTGCAGGAGCGAGGTGCGCGCTCGGCGATTTTCTCACCCTTGCAATTGTATAATCCGCTGATGCCACCGCCTCTTACCCAGCATTCTGCACCGGGATAACGTTCGTCGATATCGAAAGCTACCGCACGTCCAGGGCCTTGTTGTTTGCGTTCGTACGATACGGCCACGCTGTCGGTGGGTACGTTCCAATAGATTTCGCCGCTTCCCGCCTGACGAAAATTCATGCCGTATGCGCCCACGGGTTCCTGGGTGTTGAAGATTTCCAAGCCCGGACGTTCAGGGTCGAGGTCGCTCAGGTGCATGGCGTCTGCATGGCCGATGCCGGTGCTGTACAAGCCCTTTCCATCGTGATCGACCACCATGTTGCCATAAACAATTTCATCGAATCCGTCTCCATCCACATCGCCCACGCTGAGGTTGTGGTTGCCCATGCCGCGATAAGCAAAATGTTCAGGATGAGCCTTATCGTCGCTGTCGAAAGTCCAAACGGGAATCAGTTGACCATCTTCGTAGTTCCATGCGGACAACACCGTGCGCGAGTAATAGCCACGACACATGACGATGCTGGGACGTTTGCCGTCGAGATAAGCCACGCAGGCCAGATAGCGTTCACTGCGGTTGCCGTAACCATCGCTCCAAATGTCGCTCATTTCTTGCGGAGAAGGATTCTCCTTTTCGGGGTGACGCGAAGGAATATACTTGGCATTTGCCTTGATGGCACCCGTTTCTCCGTCGAAAACACTCAGATACTCAGGGCCTCTCATAATGACACCTTCGAAGAATTTTCCTTGATAAGCGGCCGGACGATCCTCGGGTTTGTTGCGCCAATCGGCAGTGGCATCGCCCAAGACATTGCCTTGTCCGTCAATGGTGCCGTCGGCCGTTTTGCAAACCACTTCGGCCTTGCCGTCGCCATCGAAGTCGAAGACCAAGAAAGGAATGTAGTGAGCCCCTTCGCGAATGTTGATGCCTAAGTCGGCACGCCAAAGCATCTGCCCGTCAAGCGTGTAAGCTTCTAATTTGCTTTGTCCGGTGAATCCGGCATGAGAGTTGTCGCGGGGTTGGCTTTCCTGCTTGACAATGATTTCGTAACGACCATCGCCATCAAGATCACCCAACGAACAATCGCCCGGACGATAACCTTCGGGCGTTTGCAAAGGAATGCTGAGATAAGACTGCTGAGGCTGATGCGCCTTTAAATGATACAGACTGCCGGCTTCGGCTACAAAGGTTTCTGCCGGCATCTGTTCGGCATGATTTCCGGCGGCCATTACCAGATAATCACAAGCTTTGCTGTTGTCGTAGTTTTCGTCGCAGAAGTTGGTTCCTCCGCGCAAAGCCTTGGCATTGAGTTTGGTAAAAAAATCTTCGCCTTCTACGCGTTTATAAACATCAAAAACTTCGGAGGCCTTGTCGTCTATCAGCAATCTCCAGGAAAGAAAAGCCTTCTGTTCGCCGCTGACACTGACTATCAAGCCCCTGTCCAAATGTTCTGCTTCCCGCATATAGGATGCTGATGATTGACAGCATCCTTGACATGCGAGCAACAGCAGGCATAAGCCTGTGAATAATAATCTCCTCATTCTCTGTTAGTTTTGTTAGTTAGTTCTTGCCCATCAGGCTCTTGGCCAAAGCAACGGCACTGTTGGCGTTGTCGCTGTAACCGTCGGCACCGATTTCGTCTGCATATTCCTGGCTCAGGGGAGCACCGCCCACCATCACCTTAACACTCTGACGGATGCCGGCAGCTTCCAAAGCATCGATAACTTCCTTCATATAAGGCATGGTGGTAGTCAGCAAGGCACTCATGGCCAAGATGTCAGCATTGTGTTCCTTTACGGCTTCCACGAACTTTTCAGCCGGAACGTCGATACCGATGTTGATGACTTCGAAACCGCAACCTTCCAACATGGAGGCTACCAGGTTTTTGCCGATGTCGTGCAAGTCACCCTTTACCGTACCGATGATGGCTTTGCCCAAAGTTTCAACGGCAGCACCTTCCATCAATGGTTTCAAAAGTTGCATGGCACCTTTCATAGCGCGGGCAGCCATCAGCAATTGGGGAACGAAAGCTTTACCGTCTTGGAAACGTTGACCGATTTCGCTCATGGCGGCAATCATTTGTCCGTTGATGATTTCTTGGGGTGACAAGCCTGCTTCGATGGCTTCTTGGGTGGCTTTTTCTGCTTCGGGCAATTTACCGGTCAGGATAGCCTGGAATAACAAATCGTTGCTCATAGTAGTTTGTTTATTAGTTGTTGTAGAATTGATTGTCTGCTTTTTGCTTTCTTCCGTGGTTTCGCTCGAAACGTCGTTAGCCATGGCAGTTTCCGGAATGCGATGAGGCGTTACCCACAGGCCGCTGGCCGGGCTTGTCAACTGCGCAATCATGAGAATATGTTCGTCGGTGGTGCCGCAACATCCGCCAATCATGTTGACGATGTGATCTTCCACCAAAGGCCAAACGGCAGCCTGCATCAGTTTGGGCGTTTGTTCGTAATGTCCGTCTTTATCGGGCAAGCCGGCGTTGGGATAAGCCGAAATGTAGAAAGGCAATTGCGCCGCCATTTCACGCAGGAAAGGAATCATCTGAGCAGCGCCCAAAGAACAATTCAGACCTACACAGGTAACAATGTCGCGAGGCAAGGCCTTCATGTAAGTCATCAGGTCTTGGCCCATCATGTTCAGACCCTTGGGATCTTTCAGCGTGAAACTCATGCACACCGGAATCTGGCGCGCCGTCTTTTCCATCGTTTCGCGACAGGCTTGCAAAGCAATCAGCGCATTTTCGGCATCAAAAATGGTTTCGATGATAAATCCGTCCACACCGCCCATCATCAAAGCTTCTGCTTGTTCTTTGTAAGCTTTCAGCAGGGCGTCTCGGCTTATTTCGTCTAAACTGATGCATTTTTCTGTCGGCCCCATGCTACCGAACACATATACAGGATGTTCCTCGCAATGATATTGGTTGGCGATGCTTCGTGCAATCACCGCTGCAGCCAAGTTGATTTCGCTCACTTTATTTTCCAGGTGATAACCTTTCAGCGAAACGGCCTGCGCATTGAATGTGTTGGTAGAGAGAATGTTGGCTCCGGCTTCCAAGAAACGTTCGTGAATATCGGCCACCAAACTGGGATTGCTCAGGCAGAGCACATCGTTGCAGCCTTTCAAATCTTTGTCGTGTTTGGCGAAAAGTTGTCCGCGGAAATCCTTTTCCTTCAGTTGATATTCTTGCAATGTCGTGCCGAAACCGCCATCCATCACCAAGATGCGTTCCTTCATCACTTCGGTGATGGGCGCTTTGTCTTGCGGAGCCTCGCGCAGGAATAAATCCACGTCGTCGAACTCGTTCGTATGGCATTGGCAGCAATGTTCGGCTTTCTTGGCTTCTTCGGCCTTTTTTTCTGCCGCTTTCTGGCGATATTCTTCCACTATCTTCATGGCTTCTTCCACTTCGGCTTCGTTGTGGAAATCCATTTCTAGATGAACACCTTCAATGCCGATGGCATCCAAAAGCGGACGAAGTTCGTCTATCGTTACCCAACAAGCCATGATGCTCTTGCCGGCAGCCAAAATCTGTCTGTACAAATCGTACCATTTCGGGTCACCGCCCTGAGGTTCGCCCACGCCGGGCGTCCACTGAATGGCCTTCAGCTCTTCAATTTCGAGCAAAGCGGGCAAATGACGCATGGCGCCCACGCCGTCCAAGTGATAAATGGTGTAAGGAATCTTCTGGCATTGTTCGCGGATGAAAGGCTGGGCAAATCGACGGAAGTCTTCTTCGCTGATCATGGTAGAAATATCGCATTGCAATTTGCTCATCTTGCCGGGCGCCCAGGCCGAGAAGTAGCAGAATGCCATTTCGTCGCCTTCGCGGATGATGTCGTACAATTCGTCGAAAACCTTGAAATAGATGTCGTTGATCTGCTGGAGCTGTTTTTCCACCACCTCGCCTTGCGTGAGCAAATCGATGAGTACCGTGTCGGAACCTTTCAGCGCTGCCAATACGTCCAAGCCTTCCATCAGGTCGGGCATGCCCACGTAATAATGACCATGTGCTTTTTCCTTGCAGGCTTTCAGCAAAGTCTTGTGCAGTTTCCAAGCTTCGTTGTTCTCGTCTAAAATGATATCTTCCTTGAAATCGGGGTCGGGATGTATCCAAATGGTGTCTTCTCCGCCTTCCAAGCGCCCGCCCAGAATGGCAGCCAAAGAACCCGGACCCAGTTGTGTGTTGGCCACCGGCAGGATGTCGGCTTTCAAGCAACTGTGTGCCACGTACCAATCTAGGAAATCGGCTCTCCATTTGGCATCGAACCATTTCTCGTTCAAGTCTTTCGGCTCTCTTGGTTTGGCTACTTCGGCATGCGCCTGCACTCCTTCCTGGAAATGCTCCCACATGTTCAGTACCAATCCCTTATGGTTCCACCAATCTATATAATGCTGTTTGGTCTCTTCTAAATTCTTTTTCCAAGTATTCATTCAAGTAAGTTTATTGTTAGTTTAGTAAGAATTGATGCAAAGATAGTGCAAGCCGAGTGGAGAACAAAATGGGATGTTTGTTTTTTTATGCTCAAGCGAAGAGAAAGTTTCAGCTTGCTGAAAACTTTCGATGAGCGAGAGCATAAAAAAAAACAAATCAACTTGTTGGTTTGTTTTTCCGAGGCGAAGCCTATCTTGCGAGGATGTGAAGAAATTGCTTGCGATTTCGGAACGTCCGAGAAAGATAGAAAACTTGCAGTGTGAAGAAATATCTTGCGAGGATGTGAAGAAATTGCTTGTGATTTCGGAACGTCCGAGAAAGATAGAAAACTCATTGGTTGAAGAAATATCTTGCGAGGATGTGAGAGAAGCGAACATCCGAGAAAGATAGAGAATTCGCACCGAGATTCTGAATTTAGTAGTATATTTGTGACCTTAATATTGTAACGCCAAGATTACTCGTATGGATTGTCTAACAAAACAACAGCGATATAAAAACATGGCGGCAAACAAAGGAAAAGGAAATAAACTTGAGATTTTGTTTGGAAAGCTGTTGTGGAATGTCGGAGTCAGATATCGAAAGAATGATAAAGCGGTGTTTGGAACGCCTGATTTTACAATTCGTAAGATGAAAATCGCGATATTTTGCGATGGTGAGTTCAGGCATGGCAGGGATTGGGAAAAATAGTATTAAATCAAATAATAATCAACAATATGAAGAAACAGATTATCCATATTGATAATTCTGAAATATCAATCGTTTCACAGGGCACAGAGGACTATATCTCATTAACTGATATGGCTCATAGTCAAATGCAAGAACATATCATTTTCCGATGGATGAGTTTGAAAAGTACTATTGAATACATTGGTGAATGGGAGTTACTTTATAATCCAAATTTTAATTATACCGAATTCGGTACAATTAGAAATGCTGCAGGAAGTAATAATTTCGTTTTATCGGTTAAGACCTGGATAGAAAAGACAAATGCTATCGGCATAATTGCAAAGGCAGGAAGATATGGCGGCACTTATGCTCACAAAGACATTGCTTATCACTTCGGCATGTGGATTAGTCCTCGTTTTCAGTTGTTATTGGTAAAGGAATATCAACGTCTTCAAGAAGAAAAGCAGAAACTTTTAGGGTGGACGGCTAAACGCGAGTTGTCTAAAATCAATTACCATATACATACAGATGCTATTAAGCAGAATTTAATACCACAAGAATTGACCTCACAACAGATTTCATATGTGTATGCTAATGAAGCTGACATATTGAATGTTGCATTATTTGGTATGACTGCTAAAGAATGGCGTGATGCTAATCCAGGTTTAAAAGGAAACATTCGAGATTATGCCACAATAAATGAACTTATCTGTTTGTCTAATATGGAGAATCTTAATGCTGTATTCATTAATGAAAAGATGTCTCAAAGTGAAAGGTTGATAAAACTAAATCAAGTAGCTATTCAGCAAATGAAAGTTCTTAAAGACTCTCATAATCGGATTTTTTTAAGATAAGTATCAATGAATAAATGGACTCGAGAAGAAACTATCGTTGCGTTTAATGTATATTGCAAAATACCGTTTAAAAGCAGTAGTAAAACGCATCCAATGATAATCAAGTATGCGAATATACTTGGTCGTTCTCCAAGTGCATTAAATATGAAAGTTGGAAATATTGGACGATTAGATCCCGACCTTAAAGAGCATGGAATTACAGGATTGATACATGGTGCTAAGATGGAAGAAGAGGTATGGAATGAATTTTATGGGAATCCTGAATATTTTGTTTATGAAAGTGAAAGATTGATTGCCAAATTTGCAAAACAAAGTCTTGAGCAAAGCACAAATATAGCAGTAGAAGATTTACCCCAAGGTATTGAACGTGAAATAATTGTTCGACAGCGAGTCCATCAATCATTTTTTAGATCGGCAGTAATGAGTGCATATAATTTTCAATGTTGTATCTCAGGAGTGGGAAATCCTGCGTTATTGGAAGCTTGCCACATTGTGGATTGGGCTAAAGATACGAAAAATAGGACGAACCCAAAGAATGGACTTTGTATGAACCCTTTCTTCCATAAGGCTTATGACAAGCATTTATTGACAATTACTCCAGATTATACAATCCTCATTTCTGAAGAATTACTACAACATACATCTGAAACATTATTCAAGACATATTTAAAAGAGATAAATGGCAAAACGATACTTTTGCCTGATAAGTTTCTTCCACAAAGAGAATTGTTGGAAATTCATTACAACAACTATAAAATGATTTGATATATGTTTGAAGAATATTTTGTTAAATTATTGGCTTTGGTAGAACGGAAGAGTAAGATTACTGAATTGTTCTATCCCATTGTAATGATATTACAACGAGAAAATATAGCAAGAAATCAAGATGTGGTTTTTCAGACATTAGGGAATGAAGATATAATACGTATTCCAGCATTTGATTTTTTAAAAGAATCAGAATGGTTGTTGAAATCAATTAATGAACATGAAGGAGAGTTTATACTTCCATATATAGAAACGTTTGTTCGCAACATTTTCACTCATTCGTTGAAGGCAAAATCTTCTGATAAGACGGATATTCGAATTGTACTGCACGACCGCAGAACAAAAATCAACTCCGAAATGGGATTTAGTATTAAGTCTCAATTAGGTGGAGATTCTACATTGTTGAATGCAAGCAAAGCAACCAATTTTTGTTTTAAGATCGAGGGTGCTGATTTTTCCGATGAAGAGATTGATGCAATAAATAATTTGAATCCGAAGAAGAATAAGGTGATTGAAAGAGTGAACGCCATACGGGCCAAGGGTGCTGTGCTGATATATGATAGGATAGATAGTGCAATGTTTAGGAATAACCTGGTTATGTTGGATGGAGATTTGCCTATCATCATTGCTAATCTATTATTGGCTCAATTGAATACAGGGATTTCTACATTGAAGGAATTGGTGGAAACGATAACAGTGATTAATCCATTGGAATATGATTTGTCACATGCATCTCCTTTCTATGAGTATAAGATTAAACATTTATTAACCGCTGTTGCCTTGGGAATGATGCCGGCTAAGGCTTGGAATGGCAGGTACGAAGCAAATGGAGGATATCTGGTCGTGAAGAAAGATGGTGATATTCTATGTTATCATTTCTATGATCGAAATAGGTTTGAAGATTATTTGTATTCAAACGCCTACTTGGAACGTTCAAGTACAACGCGCCATGAGTATGCTGCTATTGTAAAAGATACAGATGGAACATTGTCGTTTAAGCTGAATTTTCAAGTCAGATTGAAGTAATTATACCGAATTCGGTACAATTGAGTTTAAAGATAATTATGTACCTTCGCGCAAAAATTTAGTTATGTCAGATATGCAGGAAAACGGATTGGTTCTGAGAACCGAAAATTTGGTGAAACGTTATCACAAACGCACTGTGGTTGACCATGTTTCCATCGAATTGCGTCAGGGAGAAATTGTGGGTTTGCTGGGTCCGAACGGTGCCGGAAAAACCACCACGTTTTACATGACGACGGGTCTGGTGGTGCCGAACGAGGGTCGTATTTTCTTGGGTGACACCGATATTACCGATTATCCCGTGTATAAACGCGCGCAATCCGGCATTGGTTATCTGGCGCAGGAAGCCTCCGTTTTCCGAAAAATGACGGTGGAAGACAATATCCTTTCCGTGTTGCAAATGACCAAAATGACGCCCGACGAGCAAAAGGAAAAAATGGAAAGCCTCATTTCTGAATTTCACTTGAACAAGGTGCGCAAAAACTATGGCGACCGCCTTTCGGGTGGAGAACGTCGTCGTACGGAAATTGCTCGTTGTCTGGCTATCAGCCCCAAGTTTATCATGCTCGACGAGCCTTTCGCCGGCGTCGATCCCATCGCTGTCGATGACATTCAGTCTATCGTAGCGAGCCTGGTAAAGAAGAACATAGGCATCCTTATCACCGACCATAATGTACGCGAAACCCTGTCCATTACAGACAGGGCCTATATGCTTTTCGAAGGAAAGATTCGTTTCCAGGGAACGCCCGAAGAATTGGCTGCCAACGATATCGTAAGACGTAATTACTTGGGTGTCAACTTTGAGCTCAGTCGCAAGCGAGCTGTCGAAGTTGATGCTGATGGAAACCGCCTGCGCCGCGAAGAAGACTAAGCTTTTTTACACAAACTTTTCGCCGAACTTGATTTCGGCATCTTGCACGAACTGACGGATTTCCTGCTCGTTCTCTTTTTTGCAAATCATCAGCACGTTGCCCGAAGAGGCGATGATGTAGCCGTCCATTTTGTGGATAACGGCCAATTGGCCTTTTGGTAAGGTGATGATATTGTCGTGACTGTCGTAGCAGATGGCGTCGCATTTCAAGATGGAATTGCCGTCGGCGTCTTTGTCGGAAAGTTCGTGGAGCGAGCCCCAAGTGCCCAGGTCGGACCAACCGAAATCACCCATTTGCACATATACATTGTTGGCCTTTTCCATCACACCGTAGTCGATGGAAATATTGGGGCAAGCGGGAAACATTTCGTCGATGAAAGCCTTTTCCGCAGGCGTGTTGAATTGGGCCGAACCGGCATTGAAAGGCTGAGCTACTTCGGGCAGCAATTCGTTGAAAGCCTTGATGATAGTTTGCACGTTCCAAAGGAAAATGCCCGAGTTCCAGCAAAAATCTCCGCTTTCCAAGAAAACCTTGGCCAGTTCCAGATTGGGTTTTTCGGTGAAGGCCTTCACTTTGGTAAATCCGTCCAATTCCTGATGGCTGGCCTGGATGTAGCCATAGCCCGTTTCCGGACGATTCGGCTTGATGCCCAAGGTGAGCAGCACTTCGTGACGCGACACAAAATCCAAACCTTTACGCAAGGCTTCCAAAAATTCTTCTTCCTTGAGAATGAGGTGATCGGAAGGCGCTACCACCATGTTGGCATTCGGATTGATGGCTTTGATATGATGTGCGGCGAAAGCAATGCAAGGCGCGGTATTGCGTCGGCAAGGTTCCAACAAGATTTGCTCGGGTTTCAGCTCGGGCAATTGCTCCAAAGTCAGTTCGTTGTAGAGTTGGTTGGTGACAATGAAGATGTTTTCCACAGGAACGATTTTCTTTACCCTGTCGAAAGTTTGTTGTATCAGTGAACGGCCCGTGCCGAAAAAGTCGAGAAATTGTTTGGGGTAAGAGCTGCGGCTGGCCGGCCAGAAACGACTGCCGATGCCACCACTCATGATGACGCAATAATTGTTGTTCATATCGTTTCAGATTTTGCTCGCTAAGTTACAATATCTATCTGACGATGTCAATTATTTTTCGCCTTCTTTTTTCCCTTGGTGGCATTTTCTTTTTCCTTCTCGGCATTTTCTCTTTCAACAGCGTCCTTATGCGTTTCTTCCCACAAGCCATTGGTCATCATTTCCAGTTCCTTTTCTAAACGAGCCTGTTCGGCAGCGATTTCCTCAGGTGTGGTACAATAGTTCATAATATTCTGATTCTGAAGATTATAAACCTTGTAAATATCGCCCTTGTATTGATGACGCATAAAGTAGTCGTAAATGGTCATGCGGCTGGCGGCGTTGTAGTTGCTGGTGCTGATGCTGTGGGTGGTGAGCAGGTTGCGAGCTTCTTCGAAAGGAACCCAGAACAAGGGATAACGACGCACTTCGCCGGTTTCGTCTTCGCGCACAAGCACGGGGCAGAAACACATCACTTTGCGCTTCACCGTAGAAGTTCTTTGGTCGAGAAAATAAATTTCCTTCACATAGTATAAAGTCACTTCGTTGCTGGGAATATCCACGGTTTCCACCTTGTAGAGCGTGTCTTGCGGACTTTTTGGGTCGGGCATTTTTTCGTAAGGAATCCAGAAACGATCGAGCAATTCGTTGAATTTCACCTGATATTCTTCGGTAAATACTTCCTTGCCGTCTAAGTAATCATATACTTTCAGCTGGCCAAGTGCCACATTTTCAAACAAAAGCGAAAACAAGTTCTTGCGTTGTCCGTCGGGTTGGGGCGGAAAATACAAGGGAGCATTGTGGTCGTCCTTGAGGTCGAGCATGCGGAATACATCGCGTTGCCAGGTGATGTCGTCGGCCGAGATGGCAGGCGAAGCCATTACCTTATTCTTCGACAAATCTGTCGTGGGCAGGTTGCCAGAAACCTGTGCATGAACATTGCTCCATGCAAAAATGAATGCCAAACACAAAAGGGCTGCTACTTTATTTTTCATAATTCGTCGTTTGTTCCGTAAAAGGGAGATAAAGTCTTAGTTGATAATAATTTCCATCGGCGACAGCGTCTGTTCTATCTTGTCGGGGCCTACCACCTTGATGCGTGAAATGAAGAAGCGTTTGCCGCGTCCCAAGGCTCTGATCTGCGATTTCTGACGTTGCGAGAAATTGGCGCCTTGCGAAACTTCCACGTTGGTATTGCCCATGGAGTCGTAAATGAGTGTTTCAAAAGACAATACGGTGAAGGGAACGTCCAGCAGGTCGTCGTCGAGCGCTGCGATGATGCCCGGTGCGTCCATGATGTTCTTCTTAGCGAAACCGGTGCCGCCGCGGTATTTGCGCACCACGCCGTTGGCATCCTTATATTCGATGAAAGCGCGAGGTTCGGGAAGCGGGCGAACACGGAAAGGAATCTTGGCCACGTTCTGCGTGCGTCCGTCCATCACGGCGTTTACCGTTACTAAACATTCTTTGTTGATGTCGGTGGGAGTGGCCACCCAGACATTGCCGGCGCGCTTGAGCGTTCCGTTGTTGACCGAAGCCTGCACCATGTTGCCGGGAACGCCGGGCACAGAAATACTCAGGTTGTTTTCGATGCCGGCATACAGCACGTTCATCATCGTATTGGAAACGGTGGCCGTAGGTTCCACCACGGTGTACTGCTCGTCGAAACTGTAGCTGCGCACGCTGCCGTCGCCATGTTGCAAGTCGATGCGACCCTGCACGGGGAAGGTTCCGGTCTTGTTGGTATAGACCTCGAAAAGTCCGTTCTTGTCCATGGGCAGTTCTTCGCCATTCACGAAAATATGCGGACGTTGCGTAGAGTCTTCGGCCGAGAGCACGATGTTGGCACGATAGGTGTTGCCGCGCACGATGTTTTGCGAATTGGGAATGACGTAAGCCTTGATCTGGTTCACGCGAAAGTCGCCCACGTCGATATTGCTGCTAAGAGTGTGAAGCACTTCACCTTCGGCGTAACGCACGTCGTTCTGCAATTTCGAGAAGAAGGTCAGTACCGCGCTCACGGGCATGTTGTCGAACATGGAAGTTTCCCAGTCTATGCCTTGCGCCAAGGCTTTGGCCGAAGGTTCGGTAGAGAAGTTGTCCAAGATGACTTTTTGTTTGAGACTATCGGCAATCATGGCAGTCATGCTGTTGCGGAAATCTTCCATGGCGATGGCCAGTTCGCGGCCCTTCTTGCCGGTGGGAGGCAACATCACGAAAGCCGGTGCGTTCACGTCTTCGCGTTTTTTAATCTGATGAATATCAGCATTCTTTCCGTCAGCTTTGATGGCGATTTCCCATTTCAACGATTCTATATACTGATACATGGAGTCGGCCATGCTGCGTACTTCTTGCGCACGATGATACCATTCGCCGCTCTTTTCGGGATTCTGCTGATACGAGTCTTCCAATCCGGCATAGAGCGAAGCATTCTGTGCTTCAGAGTTTTGCGTACTTCGAAGCAGGCTGTCTTCGACCAATTCGAAACCGCCTAACACATCCGAAGATACGTTCAGCGCCAACATACAGAGCAGCATGATATACATCAAGCCGATCATTTTCTGTCTGGGCGTTTCGGGGGCGTTACTTGCTGCCATGGCTTAACTATTGGAGATTTCGTCTTCGTTCTGTTTGTTCTGAGGCATACTGCCGAAAGCTTGTCCCGACATCATGGCTTGCAGCATACGAGCATAAATCTGGTTCAAGCTCGACAAATTGCCGGCCATGGCCTCGGTTTCCTTCACGAAACGATCGTTGTCTTGCGAAGAACCTTCGTACATTTCCTTGATATTCAGCAAACTTTGGTTGATGCAATCGATGGTGTGAATTTGCGAACTGATGTCCTTCAACTGGATTTCGTAAATGGTATTCAAGCCCTTCAGATGCAGGTTCAGGGTATTCATCTGTTCGGCATATTCTTTCAGGCTGTTTTCCAAAGACTTGCTTTCTTCTTCGGTAATATTGATTTGAGGAATGTTGAAGCTCGGCACTTCCACGGGCGAAGCATTTGTCACGGGCGAAGCGTTCGTCACAGGCGTTTGCGTGGCGTTTGCGTTCACTTCGGACGCTTGCACGGCAGGTTCGTCGTACAGCTGAGGCTCGACATTCACCACGGGAGCCGCATTCGCCGTCGGAGCGCCCACGGGGCCGGTATAAACGCTGCCTTGCACCACGGTGCCCACGGGCTTGTCGCCGTAGAAATTGGGCATATCTTCCGGATTGCGGGTTTTCAGCACGGGAAACACTTCTTCCCAATGATAATTGCGGAAAGGAGGTTCGAAGGCCGAGATGGCAAACATCAATACTTCAGTGCCCAAACCTATGGCCAACATGGCATTGGCGCCGTCCAAGTGGAGAATTTTGAAGAGCGTTCCCAAAATGGCGATGGCCGCACCAAATCCGTAAAAGAAGTTGAATAAAACCTTGCCCTTGTAGCTGGCTAAGAATTCTATGAATTTAGATGATTTCTTCTGTGACATAATATCTTCGTTGTTAGGTTTTACTTATTGATTTCCACCGGCAATCTGGCTACGTACGCAACGGAATCCGATGTAAGAGCGGGTTTCGTTCTGATATTCGTAACTGCGGGTGTTCACTTGAATAAACTGGGCAGCATCCTTCCACGAACCGCCGCGCACCACTTTACGCTTGGTGAGATAAGGTTCGTTGGAATAGGTACGATAATTGTATTCGGGATTGATGTCGCTCATTTCTTCGTAAGCCGATGCGCTCCAGGTAGTTGAGGTCCATTCGGAAACGTTACCGGCCATGTCGTATAGGCCATAATCGTTGGCGGGGAAAGAAGCTACTTTCGAAGGAATCAGGCTGCCGTCCTTGGTGAAATTACCCTTTTGAGGCTTGAAGTTGGCGTAGTAACAACCCTTTTCGGTGTCGGCATAATTGCCCTTCCAGGGGAAACGTCCTTCCAATTGTTTGCCGCGGGCAGCGTATTCCCATTCGGCTTCGGTAGGCAGACGATATTCCAATACCTCCTGGCCACGAGGTTTCAGCACCGCATTCAAATATTGCGTACGCCAATGACAGAAAGCACGCGCTTGTTCCCAAGAAACACCCACCACGGGATGCGCCACGTAGCCGGGATGCGAGAAGTAATTCTTCATATAAGGAATGGCGTAAGTGTTTTCGAAGTCGTTCACCCAAACCGTTGTATCGGGATAAATTTCAATGATATAGGTATTCAGGAAATCGTAACGCGAACTAAGCGGACGCGTAATGGTTTCGCGCACGATGCGGCCGTTTTCATCGTAGTAAGCAGTGTCCTTGGTAATCATCACTTCGGGCAGCGTGGAGGGGTCGATGTCGGTGTTGCGGATGCGCTTGGCCATATTCAGCTGATGCGAACGCTTGGCAGCTTGTTCGTAGTCGTACCATTCGTATTGATAGGTAATCAGCTCGGTCTTGGTGCGGGTGCCGCCCAAAATAGGATCGGCCTCCATGAAGTAGTTCAAGGCGGTCAGTTCTTCTTCCGTGGCACGACGACGGTCGGGAATGGGAAGCTTCCAGTTCAGATAAGGCTTCACGGGTTCGCCCATGTTATCTTCCGTAATCTTGTATTCATCGTTGCCACCGTAAGCCGGGTCGGCCAACTTCTCACGGATGATGGAGTCGCACACCCACTTGATGAACTGCTTGTACTGGCCATTGGTGATTTCGGTTTCGTCCATCCAGAACGAGCCCACGGATACGTGCTTCGAAGGAGTCTGCGTGCCCCAGATGCTGTCGGGAGCGGCTTGGCCCATTTCGAAATATCCTTGTTTGATCAGCACCATGCCATAAGGGTTGGGTTCGGTCCAGGTAGAGGCTTTCACGCCCACCAATTCACCATTGTCGTACGAGCCGCAAGCACTGAAAACCATGCTCACAACCGCGATAAGCATCCAACCTAAAAAATGTTTTTTCATAATAATCTTATACTTTTCTGTTGCTTATTAATCTTGCTTGTGTCGATTTTCTTGCGATAGCCAATCATGATTTCGTGTGTTCCGCTGGCCTGTTGCATAGACAAATCGAAAGAATAACCCACGCTCAAACCAAAGTCGAAACTGATGCCCGCCAAAAAGGCAAGGTCGCTACCCGGACGCCAATCGACGCCGCCCCAAAACTGCTTGTTGTACTTCAAGATGGCTGCCAAATCGGCTTGCCAGGCCACGAAGTCGCTCTTCAGCAAGAAAGAGGGCTGTAGGGTGAATAACGGATTCTTCAGCGAAATATTGTATCCGCCGGTAAAATAAATCGTCTGGCTCACGCGCATGGTGGCCACGTCTTCCTCTTCGGTGCTTTCTTCTGGGTTCAATTTCAGCTTGCCGCCAATGATGTGCGAGCAAGAAAGTCCGGCATACCAAGGCCCTCTGTCGTACCAAAGTCCGAGGCTCAGGTCGGGAATCATGCCTTCCAATTGTCCTTCGGGAATGCTGGCGTCGTTTTGGCTGAAACCATCGCCGGAAGGAATGTAAATGCCTGATGCATCGAAGTTCTGTTGCAAGAGTCCGGCTTGCACACCGGCGCTGAGCGTGCCTTGCCAAAGTTTGAATTTATGCGCGTATTGTGCTTGAAACCATTGCGTTTTGAACAATCCTATGCTCTCGTTGATCATCAACAGACCGACACCGTTCACGCGGTTGCCCATGCGCAGGGGCGCGTTCACTTGCAGGTTGAAAGTGCTGGGCGCGTTTTTGAAGGCGGTCCACTGTTCGCGGAAATGCAGGTTGACGTTCATGTCGCTGTTCAAGGCAATGGCGCCGGGATTGTAGGCCGAAGCATTGAACATATATTGCGTCAGTTGTCCGTCGAATTGCGCCATCAGCTGCGGCACATTCACCAACATCGCAATACCTATTATAATGATATATCGTTTTATTTTCTCCATGGGATTATATAAACTGAAAAATTGCGTTTTTATTGTGCAAAAGGGGAAAAACTTTTTTATATTTGCGGTCTATACATCCTAAATGGAAGAAATCATTTATCATTAAATTATAAATCATTATGTTGAAAGCTTTAAACAAACTCACGGCGCCTAAATCTGTGGCTCCCGAACGCATTATCCAATTTGGTGAAGGTAACTTTTTGCGTGCATTCGTAGATTGGATTATCTGGAACATGAACCAGCGTACCAACTTCAATTCATCAGTAGTGGTGGTTCAGCCTATCGAACGCGGTATGGTAGATTGGTTGAATGGTCAGGACTGTCTGTATCATGTTAATTTGCAAGGTCGTCAGAATGGCGAAGCTGTGAACACTTTGGAACGTATCGACTGTATCAGCCGCGCTTTGAATCCTTATTCTCAGAACGCTGCTTTCATGGCTTTGGCCGATCAGCCCGAAATTCGTTTCGTTATTTCTAACACCACCGAAGCCGGTATCACCTTCGACGACAGCTGCAAATTTACCGATGCTCCTGCTTCTTCTTATCCCGGTAAGCTCACTCAGTTGTTGTTCCGTCGTTATAAAACTTTCAACGGTGCCAAGGATAAAGGTTTGATTATCATGCCTTGCGAATTGATTTTCTTGAATGGTCACCACTTGAAAGCTTGCATCGGCAAGTACATTGAATTGTGGAAAGACGATTTCGGTGCAGATTACGAAGGCTTCAAGGCTTGGTTCTACGAATCTTGCTATGTTTGCGCTACTTTGGTTGACCGTATCGTTCCCGGCTTCCCCCGTCACGAAATCGACAGCATCCGCGAAAAGGTTGGTTACAATGACAACTTGGTAGTTCAGGCAGAAATTTTCCACTTGTGGGTAATCGAAGCTCCCGAAAATATGTCATTGGAAGCATTGCGCGAAGAATTCCCCGCTGAAAAGGCTGGTTTGCACGTACTTATCGCTCCTTCTGAAAAGCCTTACCACGAACGCAAGGTTACTTTGCTGAATGGCCCGCACACCGTGCTTTCTCCCGTTGCTTTCTTGAGCGGTGTAAACATCGTTCGCGACGCTTGCAACCACGAAGTTATCGGCAAGTACATCCACAAAGTACAGTTCGAAGAATTGATGCAGACTTTGAACCTCCCCATGGAAGAATTGCAACAATTCGGTGCCGACGTTTTGGAACGCTTCAACAATCCTTACGTTGACCATCAGGTGACCAGCATCATGCTGAACTCTTTCCCCAAATACGAAACCCGCGACCTGCCCGGCTTGAAGGTTTACTTGGAACGCAAGGGCGAATTGCCTAAGGGCTTGGTACTCGGTTTGGCTGCTATCATCGAATACTACAAGGGTGGCAAGCGTGCCGACGGCGTGGATATCGTTCCCAACGATGCTCAGGAAATTATGGATTTGCTCAAGGAATTGTGGGCTACCGGCGATACCCAGAAAGTGGCCGAAGGCGTTTTGGGTGCTACCGACATCATCTGGAAAGAAACTAAGCAAGACCTTAACGAAATCCCCGGCCTGACCGCTATGGTGAAGTCGTTCCTCGACAGCATCGAAAGCAAGGGTATGTTGGAAACCGTGAAGTCTATTCTTTAATTGAAATAATTCTATCATCTAACGAGGAACGTGCGCGCACTGGAACACACGTTCCTCTTTTTTTCCTTATACGACTATGATTTCTCATTTGAAAATTAATCCCGCCGACAACGTGGCTGTTGCCATTACCGAATTGAAAAAAGGTACTGTGGTAAACGTTGAAGGTCAAGAAGTGGTGTTGCAGGAAGATGTACCTGCCGGTCATAAATTTGCTTTGAAAAACTTTGCCAAGGGCGAAGACGTTATCAAATATGGTTATCCCATTGGTCATGCCATCGAAGATGCAGTAGCCGGTGCCTGGATGAGCGACAAGAATATCAAGACCAACTTGGCCGGTTTGTTGGAATATACCTACGATCCTCAGTTGGAAGAAGTGACTGCTCCCGATCAGGGCTTGACTTTCAAGGGTTATGTGCGCAAGAATGGCGACGTAGGTATCCGTAACGAAATTTGGATCATCCCTACCGTGGGTTGTGTGAATGGTATCGTTAACCAGATTGCCGAAGCTTTGCGTGCCGAAACTAAGGGCGAAGGCGTGGATGCTATCGTGGCTTTCCCTCACAATTATGGTTGCTCTCAGTTGGGCGAAGACCACGAAAATACCAAGAAGGTGTTGCGCAACATGGTACATCATCCCAATGCCGGTGCTATTTTGGTAGTGGGTTTGGGTTGTGAAAACAACCAGCCTGATGTATTCCGCGAATTCTGCGGCGAATTTGACGAAGAACGCGTTCGTTTCATGGTGGCTCAGCAGGTGCCCGGCGACGAAGTGCCCACCGGACTCGGCATTGCTCGCGAATTGTATGCTTTGGCCAAAGAAGACAAGCGCGTGGACGTTCCCATCAGCAAGCTGAAAATCGGTTTGAAGTGTGGTGGCTCGGACGGTTTCTCAGGCATCACGGCCAATCCTTTGCTGGGTGTTCTCTCCGATTTCATCGTAAGCCAGGGTGGTACCAGCGTGCTCACCGAAGTGCCCGAAATGTTCGGTGCCGAAACCATTTTGATGAACCGCTGCGAAAACCGCGAACGCTTCGAAGAAACGGTCAGCCTTATCAACGATTTCAAGCAGTATTTCTTGTCGCATGGCGAACCTGTGGGCGAAAATCCTTCTCCCGGTAACAAGGCCGGCGGTATTTCTACCCTCGAAGAAAAGGCTTTGGGCTGTACCCAGAAATGTGGTAAGTCTATCGTGCGTGCCGTGCTCCGTTATGGCGACCGCATCCAGAAGACCGGCTTGAACTTGCTCGAAGCTCCCGGCAACGACTTGGTGGCTTCTACGGCTTTGGCTGCTGCAGGTTGTCAGATTGTGTTGTTCACCACCGGTCGTGGTACGCCATTTGGCACTTTCGTTCCTACCATGAAGGTTTCTACCAACTCCAACCTGGCCAAGAACAAACCCACTTGGATTGATTTCAATGCCGGCGTTCTGGTAGAAGACGAAACTATGGAAAGTGTTCATGCCCGATTCGTGGACTATCTTTTGAAGGTGGCTTCCGGCGAGGAAGTGAACAACGAAAAGAAAGGCTATCGCGAAATCGCCATTTTCAAAACCGGTGTAACATTGTAAGCGAATTTTAACTTTATAAGAACTATTTATGAGAAAGAATCTTCTTTTATTGGCTTGTGCGGCTTTGTTGATGCCAATGTCTTTGTCGGCTCAGGCAGAGGCTCAGACGGATCCTTGGTCGCAGGCAGACGAAATCGTCAATAATATTAAAAAGGTAAGCTTCCCCGAACGCCAGGTGTCTATCGTGGACTTTGGCGCCGTGGCCAACAATCCGCAGGCATTGGCTCACGATGCCATCAATTTGGCTATTCTGGCCATGAACCAGCAGGGCGGAGGTACGGTAGTGGTTCCTGCCGATACTTTCTACACGGGTCCTATCACTATGAAGAGCAACGTTCGCTTGCACTTCCAAGACGGCGCCGTGCTGAGATTTACCACCGAGCCTGAGTATTATTTCCCCGCTGTGCCCACTCGTTGGGAAGGTGTGGATTGCAACAACACGCATCCGCTTATCTATGCTTATGGCGAAACCAACATCGCTCTTACCGGTAAGGGTGTGCTCGATGCTCAAGGCGCTCCCGACCGTTGGTGGCATATACAGGCTCGCGAACGTAGATCTACGCCCGAAAAGTTGGCTCCCCGTTTGCAACTCTTGCGTTGGGGCGAAGAACAATTGCCTTTGCATCAGCGTACTTTTACGCCCGATAACTACATGCGTCCTCAGTTCGTGAACTTCTATCGTTGCAACACGGTGCTTATCGAAGACGTTACCTTGCTCAATTCTCCTTTCTGGGTGATTCATCCGCTTTTCTGCGACGACCTCATTGTACGCGGTGTTACCGTGCGCAACCATGGTCCTAACGGCGACGGCTGCGACCCCGAATCTTGCAAGAATGTGCTTATCGAAGATTGCGTTTTCGACACGGGCGACGACTGTATCGCCATCAAGAGCGGACGTAATGCCGATGGCCGTAAGTGGAATGTTCCCAGCGAAAACATCGTGGTTCGTCGTTGCCACATGGCCGATGGTCACGGAGGTATTGTTATCGGTTCTGAAATTTCGGGCGGTTATCGCAACTTGTTCGTAGAAGATTGTACCATGGATTCTCCCAATCTGGATCGCGTGGTGCGTATCAAAACCTCTAACTGCCGCGGCGGTATTATCGAGAATATCTACGTGCGCAATATCGAAGTGGGTGAGTGTCGCGAAGCCGTGGTTCGTATCAATTTGGCTTATGAACCCAAGGAAAATTGCAACCGCGCTTTCGATCCCATCGTGCGCAATGTGTATTTGGAAAACATCAATTGCCAGAAATCTCAGTACGGTATCTACTTGCATGGTTTGGACAATGTTACCAATATCGACAACATCAACCTGAAAGATTGTAACTTCAACGGTGTTACTTCCAAGGGTAACTTCATGGCCGGCTTGGTGGGCAGCGTATCGCTCGACAATGTCAAGATCAATGGCAAGAAATTGAAAGAACTGAAGGCACAAAAAGCTTCTAAGAAATGATGAAGAGTATTCGTTTTGCTTTGGCCTCTGTGCTTTGCCTGTCTCTGTTTGCTTGTCAAGCAGAGAAAGATCTTGCTGCCATTGTGCCCGAAATTTCCGAGGTAGGCGCCACCTGTCTGCCTGCAGATATCGCGCCCATCAAGGCTCCTTTCAGTATGCCTCAGTTGCAGGCTCCCAAGATTCCCGATCGCAGCATCAATCTGAAAGACTTGAACTTGGACGCTTCGCAATTGGTCACCAAACAAATCCAGCAGGCTATCGACGATATGTCGGCTCAGGGCGGTGGTAAGGTAATTGTGCCGCAGGGTATCTGGAAGAGTGGCCGTATCCATCTGAAGAGCAATGTGAATCTGCATTTGGAAGAAGGCGCCGAGATCCATTTTAGCGGAGATATCAAAGATTATCTGCCTGCCGTTTTTACCCGTTGCGAAGGGGTGGAAGTGTATTCCATGGGTGCTTGCATCTATGCTTATCAGCAAGAAAACATCGCCCTTACCGGTAAAGGTAAAATTGTGGGTCCGGAACGTAATTGCGAAATTCTGCGCAGCGAAAAGAAGGGTGGTGTTATCGAAAAACTTATCGATGCCGAGTCGCCTGTCGGGTCGCGCGTGTTCGACAACCAGCAGGGCCAGGGCGTCTTTCTGCCCACTTTCGTGTCGCCTACCGATTGTAAGAATGTGCTTATCGAAGGCATTACCTTGGAACGCACGCCCATGTGGAACGTGGTGCCCGTGTATTGCGACGGCGTCATTATCCGTGGTATCACGGTGCATTCTGTGGGCATTCCCCGCGGCGACGGTATAGACATTGAATCTACCCGAAACGTGCTTATCGAATATTGTACGCTCAGTTGTGGCGACGATTGTTTCACCATGAAGGCGGGTCGTGCCGAAGATGGTTTGCGCGTGAACAAGCCTACCGAAAATGTGGTGGTTCGTTATTGTCTGGCCGAGCAAGGTCACGGTGGTATCACCTGTGGTAGCGAAACGGCCGGTGTCATCCGCAACCTGTATTTGCACGATTGCGTGTTCAACGGCACGGGTTCGGGTATCCGCTTCAAGACGCGCCGAAATCGCGGTGGCGGTGGCGAAAATATTACTTACGAACGTGTACGCATGATTTTGCGTGGCGATGCTTTCAACTGGGATATGTTGGGAAGCAAGGCTTATGTAGGCGATTTGGCCATTCGTTTCCCCGCTTTGGAAATGACGCCGCTCACGCCTTTCTATCGCAATATCGTTGCCCGCGACATTTACGTGGAATCTTGCAAGTATTTTATCAAGGCTAAAGGTATTCCTGAAAGCCCGCTCAGCGATGTCCGCATAGAAAATGTTCAGGTTGATAATTCCTTGCGACTGATAAGTCTCTACGATGTGGATGGCATTACATTGAAAAAGGTGAATGTGCATTCTCCAGATACGGTGGTTGAAATCAATAATGGTAAACGAGTGAAATTCGTGAAAACCAAGATTAATCATCACGAAGGAAAGAAAACTCATTACGAACTGAAAGATGCGCAATTGGAATTGTAAAAAAATCATCGGCTACGGCGTCCTTGGGGCGCTGTTGCTTTGTATAGCCTTTTCGATGGTCTTGTTGCCCTACGCTTTGAACAAGCATTTGGGCGACGACCGTCGTAATGAGGCTAAAGCTGAGGCAAGTTTTCGCAAAGATCATCCCACGCAGTCGTTTTGGTTGGATAGCATTCAGGCTTGCAGCGCGCTGAGAGATACCTTTATCTATGCCTCCGGTGGCGAACGCCTGCATGCCAAGTATGTGCCGGCTGCTGTGCCTACCAATAAAACGGCTGTCATCTTGCATGGCTACACCGATTGTCTTTGGGGCATGATGCGCTTGGGTTACATGTATCATCACGATTTGGGCTTCAATATCTTGCTGCCTGATGCCTACGCGCACGGAAAAAGCAAAGGCTCGCATATCCGCATGGGTTGGCTCGACCGCTTCGATGTGTTGCAATGGATGGATTTGGCCAACGATATGTTTAAGGGCGATTCTTTGGCTACGCAAATGGTGCTGCACGGTATTTCCATGGGTGGTGCCACCACGATGATGGTTTCAGGCGAACCGCAAGCTCCCTACGTTAAGTGTTTCGTGGACGATTGTGGCTACACCAGCGTTTGGGACGAATTTGCCCATGAACTGAAATCTCGTTTTGGCTTGCCACCTTTCCCCATTTTGTATATGTCCGATTTTTGGTGTCGCCTGATACATGGCTGGGGTTTTAAGGAAGCTTCTGCCTTGAAGCAGGTGGCCAAGTGCGATTTGCCTATGATGTTCATTCACGGCGATAAAGATGATTTCGTGCCCACGGCCATGGTGTATCCTTTGTACGAGGCAAAGAGCGAGCCCAAGGAATTGTGGTTGGTTCCCAAAGCCGGTCATGCCGTTTCGTACAATAAGTATCCGCAGGAATATACCCGTCGTGTCGATGCTTTTGTATCGAAGTATATGTATTGATTGTTTTGTGTTTTTCTATGAAGATTTTGTATTTCCATGGATTCGCCTCATCAGGCAGTAGCGGCACGGTGGAGACACTGCGCAATGCTTTGCCCGAAGACGAAATTATTGCCCCTGATATTCCCATGTCGCCGGCCGAGGCTTTGCCCATGCTGCGCGAATTATGCGAAAAGGAGCAACCCGACCTTATCATTGGTACCAGTATGGGTGGCATGTATGCCCAGCAGATGTTCGGTTATCGTCGTATCTGTGTGAATCCCGCCTTCAATATGTCTAAGATGGGCTCGCTCAAGACGGGCGTGCACAAATATCACAATCGCCGCAGAGACAATGCCAAAGAGTTTCGTGTAACCAAAGATACCATGCACGAGTATGCGCAGATGGAACGCCTGCAATTCAAAGGCATCACCGCTTTCGACAAAGAAAACTGCATAGGCCTGTTCGGCATCAACGACAAAGTGGTGAATACTTACGATGTTTTTCGCAAATATTATCCCAACGCCATTCGTTTCGAAGGCGAACATCAACTCAACGACAAAGTGATACGCAAAGTCTTGCTGCCACTCATCAAGGAGCGATTCAGATAAGCGTAAAGTTTAGCAAAAGGCTTGTTAGCGTTGATAAAATACAGCCCTAATATCGAAGACAAGGTTGGATTTTGCAACGATAACAAGCCTTTAAAAGAAGAGAGCCTCGGGCATTCGCCCGAGGCTCTCTTTATGTTTGGCTTGCAGGCCGCAGGCCTGCAAGCTAGCTATTCAGAAGATTAAAGGATAACCTTAGAAACTTCGTCGTTGCAACGGATCATGTAAACCTGACCAGCGCTCAAACCGTTGATGCTGTTAAGACCTTCCTTAACTTCAACGCTCTTAACGAGGCTACCAGTTACACTGTAAACATTGATTACAGCAGCTTCAGCAGCATTTACATAAACAACACCGTTGTTAGCGAATACCTTGTTCAATACTACAGGAGCATCCAATGCTACAGGCAGATCTTCGATGGTGATTTCGCCGCTCAACATGATAGCGAGAGCGTTCTTCCACAATTGGATGTTAGCTTCAGTTACGTTACCAGGTTTGCTCAAAGCACCGTAGTTCATACCCATGGTCAGAACGTTGGTCTTCAAAGTAGCGTCACCCAAGATTTCACCAGCCTTGATGTAGTTGATGAACAATGGAGCTTCAACACCAGTAGGAACGGCCAACTGAACACCAGCATTTTCAATACCGGCAGCGTAGTTCAAAGCCTTAGTACCTTCAGCACCCTTGTCGTTGGTAGTACCTACGAACATAGCAGCTTCCTTAGCACCTTCATCGAATACGCCTTCGAACAAGTTAGAGTTCTTGGTCTTGGTGATAGTCAATACGGTTTCGCCAGCTTCCTTACCGGTAGCAGCCTTGCCAACGTTAGTAAGAGCACGACCATCCTTGAATGCATACATCTTGTTATAGATAGTAGGAGCAGCCAAATTAGCCAATGCCAATTCACCGTCAGGAGTCAATACCTTGTCACCACCACCCATAGCTTCTTGGATAATGATAGCATCGTAACCTTCAACGTTTACGCTACCGATAGAACCATCGCTAACGATTTCAACAACGTTCAAAGTTTGATCTTCAGAGATAGCAGCCAATACAGGATCAGCAGCACCTTCTACCATGTCAGCAACAGACTTGGTTACATAAGCAACCTTCTTCAAACCTACCAAGTTGCGAGGAGTTTCGTCGATGTTGCCCAGCAAGGTATTCAAAGCGTTCTTCCACAACTTCAAACCGTCTTCAGTGATGTTTTCACCACCGTTAGCGCAGATAGCACCAGAGTTCATACCGAAGATGAACATAGGAGCAACAGTAGTTTCAGAAGCGATAACAGTACCGGCAGGTACATAGTTGATACAAGCGCTTACAGCAGAAACGTCAGCAATAGCAGGATCAGCCAACTTACCAGCTACCAAGTTGTCGATACCCTTGATGTAGTTGATACCCTTAACAGACTTTTCGCCACCAACAACACCATTATCATCGGTCAATTCCTTGAAGATAACGATAGTGTCAGTAGTGAATTCGATACCGTCGAACAAGCCCCAAGCCTGGTTTTCCTTAGCTACTACGATAGAAGCAACATTGGCGTCAGCACCAGTAGCAGAACCACCATTGGCCAAAGCACGTTTGCTCTTGAATGCATAAGTCTTGTTATAGATGGTAGGAATAGTGAGCTTGTTGATAGCCAAAGGACCATCAGGCATCAATGCAGCAGCATCACCGGCGAATTGTTCAGCGATGATAGCTGCATCGTACTTGCTCAAATCGATGTCGGCAGAAACGTCAGCCTTCTTGTCGTCGCTTACTACAACCAATACCATGTTGAAGTCATAACCTTCGTTCAAGTAGTTGTAGATAGGATCGTTGGTAGTTGCAGCAGCACCTTCGCCCATAACTTGGTCGGTGGTGATGTAAGCAACGGTAGGAATACCATCAACATCCTTCACGTAGTTAGCCTTAGCACCAACATAGGTACCGTCAACACCAGCCTTCATCAAAGGAGAGGTGTGAGGAATAGCCAAAGCTTCACCCTTGTACCAAATAGTTTCAGGAGTCAAACCGAGAGCAGCCAAATACAAATCGTTGCGGTTAGCCTTGATGTTTTCGTTGTCGAAGATAGGCAAGTTGCAAGATTCCATGGTCTTACCCAATTCAACCTGTACCATCATGGTGTCAGGATAGAATACGTTGTTCAATACGTTAACCTTGTAGGTTTCGTTAGTACCATCGGTACCCAAAGCCAAACGGTTAGCAATACCAAGTGAATCGCAAGTGTGGTTCAATTCGTAGAACAAGTTGTTGTTGATGTCGATTTCAGCACCCTTCCAACCATACTTGCTACCACAGGTGAATTCGATGAAGTTACGATACTGAGCAGCATTGTTCCACCAGCCGTTACCTGAGAATCCGTACAAAGTATTGTTAGAGAAGTTGATGTGCATGATAGAGTCGGTACCGGCAGCAGGAGCAGCATTAGAGAAGTTGATGAACTGCTTACCACCATATTCGATGAATTGGTTTTCGGTGAATTCCAAAGCACCAATAGTGAAGTTCTTCTGGTTGAATTGGAATGCGTGGTTACCACCATCCTGCTTGCCATAACCATATTCAGAAACGATGTTGCCTTCGAATACGAATTTGCCCAAGTAGCCGTTACCAGCGCGGAACAAACCGATTTGTTCAGCACCGAATTGTTCGAAAGTACAATTCTTAACGGTCAAAACTTCGATGCGGTCGTTACCGTTCATCATCTGGATGGGGTTACCACCGGCGATGAATTTCAGACCTTCGATAGTCAAGCTTTCCATGTTGTAGTTAGCACCAGCCAAAGTACCGCTTACTACAGGAGTAGCACCGGCAGCAGCCTTGATAGTCAAGTTGGCATTAGCACCCATCTTCTTATAACCAGTACCTACGTTGTAAACACCACCTTCGTCGGTGCAATCCAACATAGTGATAACAGGATGTTCAACGCCTTCGAAAGTATAACCCATAGCCTGGATCAAACCATCAGCAGTGCTAACGGTAGCGCCGGTAGCAGTAGCAGCGAAATCATAATACATGGTAGGCAAACCAATGTACTTACCATCCTTACCGGCGGTGTACATAGGATGAGAGGTCAACATCTTTTCACCAGCAACATAAACAAATTCGGGGAAGTCTTTCTGGAACTTGTTTTCGCGAGCGAATGATTTGAACTTAGCAACGAAGTCCTTAACGTTGGTGGGAAGAACATTTACTTCTTCGTAGGTAGGACCGCTGGTGTTCAAAGCAGCAACAGAGTCAGGAATCAACAAGTTACCAACGATGCTGATTTCTGAGTTAGCAGCGTAAGCATCGGTCATATCCTTAGTGAAGTTAATCAAAGCAGAAACAGGATATTCGGTAGAGTCGATCATGTTGTGATAGAACAAGTTGTTGTTGATGTTCATAATCACACCCTTGCTCATGTTGTTGCTGAATTCAATGAAGTTGTGAGCGTTACGGCTATCCTTGGTTTGAGAAGCTTCGTGGTTGACGCTATAGTTGTCCCAACCATTGAATACGTTGTTTTCAACAGTGATGTGGATGATAGAGTCGCTACCAACGATGGTAGACATGTTACCGAAGTTCAAGAATTGCTTACCAGCCCAATTGTTGAACACGTTTTCAGTCATGATGAAGTTGTTGGTACAACCCTTGTTGATTTGGAATGGGTGGTTACCACCATCAGCTTGAGAAACACCATAGTTGTTAATGGTATTGTTGGTGAAGATGATAGTTTCAATCACTTGCTTGAAGTCATTACCACGGTGAGCGATAATTTGTTCTTTGCCCAAATCTTGGAAGGTACAATTCTTAATGGTCAAAACCTTGATAGAGTCACCGGTATCACCACCTTGTTTCGGGAAGTTGATAGAGGTTTGATTTTCAGCAGTACCATCAGGATGTGCAATGAAAGTAATGCCATCGAAGGTAAGGCTTTCAGCCTTGATGAGCATAGGAGTAAGACGACCTGCTACCTTAGCACCTGCAGTTGACTTGAAGGTCAAGTTCTTATAAGGAGCGTTGAATTCAGGAGCAGTGTTGCCCAAAATGTATTCTGAACCAGAGGTCAATTCAATGGTGATGTCTTCAGAATCGTAGTCAGTTGACTTCATGGCGTCAACAAGTTCTTCAATACAGCTAGCGGTAGCGGTAGAACCAGAAACCTTAGCCCAGCTTTCGAAACCAACATAGTTCAAAGTGATTTCACCGAACATCAATTCACCATTACGGCTGTCAGTTTCAGAAATCTTAAGGGTCAAAGTACCGTCGGTAACGCGAACTTTTACTTTTGCAGTACCACAAGCATCAGCAGTAGAGTTGCCGAACTTGCCGCTCTTGGCGTTAGCAAACAGAGTGATGGTACCCTTGGTGTAGTTGCCATCTTCGTTCTTCCAAGCCTTTGCACTTACATAGTAGTCACCATTGGGCAAACCGGTAACGGTCTGAGTGAGTTCTACTTTCTTGAAAGCTTGCTTTTCCATCAAGGTGTTGTGCAGATAGATGGCATTCTTGATACCCTTCTGATCAGCAACATATTCCACAACGATGGGTGAGTTTGCATTCTTAGCAACGGTATCCAAAGTCCAACCGTTCAAACCATCGGTGAAGCTGGGGTTAACAACGAAATAAGTAGCGTCGAACTGTCCAACTGCCAAGTTCAAAGCAGCAACCCAACCCTGAGCAGCGGGACTCTGAGCAGCAGCTTCGTAGTTAGCTTTGTGTTCAGCGATAGTGGCTTCGATAGCAGCCTTGTCAGCGATAGTGCTGGCAGCTACGAAAGCTTCAGCCTTAGCGATGGCAGCAGCATAAGCAGCGAAATCGTCGATAGAACCCTGAGCAACAGCGTTCAAAGCTTCCAATTCGGTGCAAAGCTCAATGTATTGTTGATCAAGCGAACCGCTATGTGCCTTAGCAGCATCGATAGCCGTAGTATAACGAGCTGAATATTCGGCCAACATTTTCTGAGGAGCGAAAGTTTCAGCAGTTGCCAAAGTGGGAGCCAATTTAGGAGCACCCTTGTAGATGACCTTCAAATTACCAACGCCAACAGTCGTGTTACGATAGTTCTTGTCGTGCGCAAATTTAACGGTAAGTTTGCCATCTGCGATACGGGTTTTAACAGTTACGCTGGCACCACCATTAGCTGATGAGTTTCCAACTTTCTTGTTGTCATTGTTGGCATACAGATAGAGAGCTCCCTTGCCGTAGTTTCCAGTTTCTTCGAAGAAGATGGTACCAGAAACTTCGTAATCACCCAGAGGCATGCCCTCTACCGTTTGAGAAACTTCAAAGTTTCCAAATTTTTTAGATGAAGTAGCTTTCAAGAAAGTTCCTTCGAATCCGAATTCTCCGCTTGCAGTTCCAATGGTCCAGCCTTCAGGGAAACCTGACCATTCGCCAAACGTAGCTTTCCAATAAGTAGTGTCCTGTGCGAAAGCAGGATCTTGGAAGCGAGATGTCAAATCATCGCCTGCTACTTGTGCATTCAAACTCAAGCTCATTGCGCCAAGTGCTAAGAACATGGCGCAGTTTTTGAAAAATTTTTTCATAAGCATGAATTAAAATAGTTAATAAAAAAGTTAATAATAAATAGTTGTTTCTAATCGTTAATAATCAGTTAGTTGTAACCCCGCCGGGGTAAGGCTCCGTACTTGTTTTGAAAGTACCATTCAATCGGCATTTCGGGACAAAACCCAAAAAGCGGTCAAATATAAGGTATAAATTCTGATATACCAAAAAAAGCGTAAAATTTTGGATAAAAAATAAAAAGGGGAGAATGTTAATCCAGACTCTCTTTCAGGGCGAGGAGTTCGTTGCGGAGTGATTGCAGACGGCGCAGCAATTCCATGCGGCTGTCAATGTTGGTTCGTTTGGTTTTCAGGGCTTTGCGCGCGTCGGCAATGGAGAGCCCACGCACTTTGAGCAGATGCTGCACGGTGCGGATTTCGTCTATGCACTTTTGGTCATAACGACGCGTGCCGCCTTGGCTTTTGTGCGGGCGGATATTGTCGAACTGTTCTTCCCAATAGCGCAGAGTGGGCTGAGAAACGCCCAGTAATTCAGAAACTTCTTTGATGGAATAAAATTGCTTCATGCCTAAGGAAGTACAGCGGTGAAATCGGGGAAAATCAGTCCATGGGAACACCGGAGTTGGAGAGTTCCATCAGCATATCGTCGTATTCTTCGGCGGTGAGGTCTTTGAAGAAATAGTGGATGGGATTGTCGGGACGGCCGTTTACGCGCACTTCGTAATGAAGGTGAGGCCCGGAGGATTTTCCGGTATGTCCGCTCAGGGCAATCACATCGCCACGTTTCACTTTCTGGCCTTTTCTGACCTTGGCCGAGTTGAGTTTGAGGTGGGCGTAGCGCGTTTCGTATCCGTAGCCATGATCAATTTTTATCAAGTAGCCATAACCGCCTCGTTGGTAGCCGATATAAGAAACGACACCATCAGCAGTGGCATACACATCGTTGCCAATGGGAAGTGAGAAGTCTATGCCTTCGTGAAATTTTCTATAGTTGTAGATGGGGTCGATGCGCCAACCATAACCGGAAGCTTCGCGTTTCAATCCGGCGTGTTTGACCGGCTGAATGGCAGGTGTATGTCGCATCCTGTCTTCGTTGTTTCGCATCAATTCCACCAATTCGTCGTACGATTTGGATTGCAGATAAACGCGGCGCGAAAGTTCGTCGATATCCTTGCTGGTTTTCTTTACCAAAGCATAGTGGCTGAGGTTCGACCATTCTTCGTAGCGATTGCTTTTGTCGAAATTTCCCTTACGGTTTTCCAGTGGCTCGCTCTGCAGAATGGCACGATACATATTGTCGTCGCGCTGTTCCAATTCGGTCAATACCAAATCGATTTCGTCTGCTTGGCGCGAAAGCACTTCGTATTGCATGGCCAGTCGGGCATTCTCTTCGCGGAGCTGCTTGGTTTCGGGCGAATCGAACAGATACGAATAGACAAGAAATGCGGCAAAACCCAACAAGGCTGCCATAACACAATTGAAGAAAATGCTCCAGAACCTGTTCATCGCCGATGGCTGATAAGGCTCGAAGTTCAGTGTTTCCTCATTGAAACGATATTTGGTGTTTTTTCTTGCCACGCGTTCTTTTTTTTCGTTGGGGCAAAAATAAGTCATTTTTATCGTATCAACAAAACAATGATATGACAAAAAAATTGTACTTTTGCGGCCGTTTAAAAATTTGATATTATGTTAGGTGCAAAAGAAATTCGTGAATCGTTCAAAAGTTTTTTCGCTTCGAAAGGACACCAGATTGTTCCTTCTGCCCCCATGGTGGTGAAGGACGACCCCACATTGATGTTTACCAACGCCGGTATGAACCAGTTTAAGGATATTTTCTTGGGTCAGGCGGCGGCGAAATATCCTCGTGTGGCTGACTCTCAGAAATGTCTGCGCGTGAGCGGAAAGCACAACGACTTGGAAGAAGTGGGTCACGACACCTATCACCATACCATGTTCGAAATGTTGGGCAACTGGTCTTTTGGCGATTATTTCAAGAAAGAAGCCATCGATTGGGCTTGGGAATATCTTACCGAAGTGCTCAAACTCGACAAAGATCGTTTGTATGCCACCGTTTTCGAAGGAAGTCCCGCAGAAGGTCTCAGCCGCGATGACGAAGCTGCTTCGTATTGGGCAAAATATCTGCCCGCAGAACGCATCATCAACGGAAACAAGCACGACAATTTCTGGGAAATGGGCGATACCGGTCCTTGCGGCCCCTGCTCTGAAATTCATATTGACCTTCGTCCCGATAGCGAACGCGCTCAGGTGGACGGACTTAGCCTGGTGAACGCCAGTCATCCGCAGGTCATTGAAATCTGGAACCTCGTGTTCATGCAGTTCAACCGTAAGGCCGATGGTTCTTTAGAGCCGCTTCCCGCGCGTCATATAGATACCGGTATGGGTTTTGAACGTTTGTGTATGGCTGTTCAGGGCAAGACTTCGAACTACGATACCGACGTGTTCCAGCCTATCATCAAGGAAATTGGTTTGCTTTGCGACAAGACCTACGGACAAGACGAAAAAGTTGACATCGCCATGCGCGTTATCGCCGACCATATCCGTACCATCGCTTTCTCTATCACCGATGGTCAGCTGCCTTCGAATGCGAAAGCCGGCTATGTGATTCGTCGAATCTTGCGTCGTGCCGTGCGTTATGGCTACACTTTCCTCGACCGTCGTCGTGCTTTCTTGTATCGTTTATTGCCCGCCCTTATCGATTCCATGGGCGACGCTTATCCCGAATTGAAGGCGCAACAGGCTTTGGTAGAACGTGTTATCAAGGAAGAGGAAGAAGCTTTCTTGCGTACGCTCGAAACCGGTATCAAGTTGCTCGACAAGGTGATGGCTACGCAAAAAGCAGCCGGCAAAATTTTGGTGGATGGCAAGGATATTTTCACGCTTTATGATACCTACGGATTCCCCTTGGATTTGACCGAACTCATTCTCCGTGAGAATGATATGCAAGCCGACATCGAGGGTTTCAACGCAGAAATGCAACAACAGAAACAACGTGCGCGTAATGCTGCCGCCATCGAAACCGGCGACTGGGTGATTTTGAAAGATGCCGAACAAAGTTTCGTGGGTTACGATTTTCTGGAATGTGAAGCCGAAATTATTCGTTACCGTAAGGTGGCTCAGAAAGGTAAGTCCTTCTATCAGATTGCTTTAGATCGCACGCCTTTCTATGCTGAAATGGGTGGACAGGTTGGCGATATGGGTTATCTCGAAGCCGATGGCAAGAAGATTACCGTACGCGACGTGAAGAAGGAAAACAACCTGAGTGTGCATATTGTAGATGTTTTGCCCGAAGATCCTTCAGCTACTTTCAAGGCTGTGGTAAATGCTTCTCGTCGTGCCAAGATTTCTGCCAACCATACGGCTACTCACCTTTTGCACGAGGCTTTGCGCGAAGTTTTGGGTACGCATGTGGAACAGAAAGGTTCTTACGTGAACGATGCTCTTTTGCGTTTCGACTTCTCTCATTTCCAAAAGTTGAGCGAAGAAGAAATTCGTTTGGTAGAACACAAGGTTAATGCCAAGATTCGTGCTTGCATCGATTTGGACGAACATCGCAACATGCCTATTGCTGAGGCTCGTGCCTTGGGTGCCATGGCTCTCTTTGGCGAAAAGTATGGTGATGAAGTGCGCGTGGTTCGTTATGGCGATTCTGTGGAACTTTGTGGTGGTACGCATATCAGCAACACTGGTCGTATCGGCGCATTCCGCATCCAGACCGAAAGTTCCATCGCTGCCGGCATCCGTCGTATCGAGGCTATCACTGCCGAAGTGGTAGAAGACTACACCGATCATTTGAAAGACTCCTTGGCCGAAATCAAGGATATGTTCAGCAACACCGGCAACTTGGCCGAGGCTATTCGCAAGGCGCTTGAAGAAAACAAGCAACTCAAAAAGCAGGTAGAAGCTTTCATGGCTGAAAAAGCCAAGGCTATAAAGGAAGATATCAAATCTAATATTCGCCAAATCAATGGAGTAGATGTGGCCAGCATCTGTGCCGAAATGCCTGCCGACCAAGTAAAAGACATTGCTTTCCAATTGCGTGGAGAATGTGGCGACAACTTCTTGTTTGTGGCTGCTACCAGCAACGATGGCAAGCCTCTCATTACCATTGCTTTGGGTGCTGCTTTGGTAGAAAAGGGCATGAACGCCGGTGCTATGGTGCGTCAGGCTGCCCAACATATCAAGGGTAATGGCGGTGGCCAGGCTCATTTTGCTGTGGCCGGTGGTAAGGATGTTGCAGGCTTGCAAGCCGCCTTGGATTCTGTGATTGCTGCTTTGTGATAATTGCGAACTACGGCGCTGCTTTGTGATAATTGCGAACTACGGCGCCGATTTCAATTATGGGGCTCGGTCATTTACTCCAGTAAACTCCCTTCGCCCCAAATTTCATCGCCACCGCATTTCATCAATTCTGACAAAGCAGATGTAAGTGTCTGTGATAATTGCGAACTACGGCGCCGACTGCGCCACCGCATTTCATCAATTCTGACAAAGCGAGGGCATGGGTTTGTAATCATTGCGAACTGCAGATAAAAATAGGGAACGGCTTCTGACGAGTCGTTCCCTTAGTTTTTTGTCGTTTTCAAGAAATTTTTGGTCGTTTTCACCAAGCATTTCTGGCAGTGTTATTTCAAAATTTCATGTCGCCTTTTTCGATACGCGTGACATTTCGTATGGGTTTGACAATTCTGAGCCTGTCAATGAGGTGGTTGAGGTCTTCCACGTCGTGAACGAAAAGCGTGAGATAACCTTTGAAAATGCCGTCTTTGGTTTCGATGTGCAGCATTTGTATGTTAACTTCGAGTTCGTCTGAAATGATGTGTGTCAGTTGGTTGATAACGCCCACTTCGTCCACACCGTCCAGCTCGATGTGCGCCATGAACGACATAGCTTTGTGCGTGGCCCATTCGGCCGAGATGATGTTGTTGCCGCGGCTGCTCTTGAGCTTCATCACCACCGGACAATGACGCGTGTGAATGGAAATGCTTCCGTCCTTTTCGACAAAACCAACCACTTCGTCACCGGGAATGGGCTGACAGCAAGGAGCCAAGACATAGCGTTCGCGCAAAGATTCTTCCGTGAGCTTGTGAATGGCTTTCTTGTCGATTTTTTCTTGTTTGTCGTCTTTCTTGCTCTTTTTGAAAGGATTCTTCAAATACTTCATCAAAGAATTGCTGCTCGACGAAGACTTCTTGAAAAGATCGGAAGAAGCTTGTTCCAAATCGATTTCCTTGCGGGCGATTCTCAACAGCAAGTCGTCGCGGCCATCGCAAGAGAAATGGTCGATGATGGGCTGTAAGGTTTCCGGTCCGTAAGGCAATCTGTGGGTAGCCAGGTATTCGTTGAGTTGTTTTTCGCCATCCTTCAGCAGAGCGCGATTTTGCTTGCGCAGACGTCCGCGAATTTTTGAGTAAGCCTTTCCGGTGGTCACGTATTTCAGCCATTCGTATTTCGGTGTTTGGCTGTCGGAGGTGAGAATTTCAATCTGGTCTCCGCTTTTCAGCACGTAACTCATGGGCACCAGCTGATGATTGGCTTTGGCGCCTATGCAATGGAAGCCCAGTTCGCTGTGCAGTTCGAAGGCAAAGTCGAGGGCGGTGGCTCCTTGTGCGATGGTCTTGATTTCGCCCTTCGGGGTGAAGACGAAAATTTCCGACGAAAACAGGTTCATCTTGATGGTGTCCAGCATATCGATGGAATCGGGCTCCGGACTTTCCAGAATTTCCTTGATTGTGAGAATCCAACGGTTCAAATCGTTTTCATCGTCTATTTCGTCCACCTTATATTTCCAGTGGGCTGCGAAACCACGTTCGGCAATCACGTCCATGCGACGGCTGCGAATCTGCACTTCCACCCATTCGCCCGAAGGACCCATTACCGTGGTGTGAAGCGCCTGATAACCATTAGCTTTCGGGTTGTTGATCCAGTCGCGCAGGCGGTCGGGATGCGGTTTGTACAAATTGGTGATGGCACCGTAGATGCTCCAGCATTTCTTTTTCTCCCAGGCTTCCAGCGCTTCTTCGTTCATGTTTTCAGGCGCGTCGAAAATAATGCGCACAGCCAGGATGTCGTAGATCTCTTCGAATTGAAGGTGCTTCTTTTGCATCTTGCTCCAGATGGAGTACACCGACTTGACACGATCTTTTATCTGATAGTGGATGTCGAGGTCGGTCATGGCCTCTTCCAAGGGTTGGGTGAAAAGTTGGAACAATTCCTTTCGGTCGGCCGCCGTGTCTTTTAGTTTAAGGGCAATTTCTTCGTATTCCTGCGGATGTTCGTACTTGAAACTCAGGTTTTCCAGCTCGGTCTTGATGCGGTTCAATCCCAGTCGGTGAGCCAAAGGTGCGTACAAGTATAAGGTTTCGCCGGCAATTTTGTAACGCTTTTGCGGAGGCTGTCCGTTGAGCGTGCGCATATTGTGCAGACGGTCGGCCATCTTGATGAGAATGACGCGGATATCTTCGGCCATGGTGAGCAGCAAACGACGGAAATTCTCGGTCTGCGTAGAGGCTTGTTCGCCGAAAATGCCGCCCGAAATCTTGGTCAGACCTTCCACGATGGATGCGATTTTTTCGCCAAAATGATGACTGATGTCCTCGATGGTAAATTCCGTATCTTCCACCACGTCGTGCAAAAGGGCGGCGCAGATAGAGGTAGAACCCAGGCCGATTTCGCAGCAGCAGATCTTTGCCACCGCCAGCGGGTGCATGATGTAAGGCTCTCCCGAACGACGCTTGATGCCGCGGTGAGCTTTTTCGGCAAAGTGAAACGCTTTGGTGATGATTTCGACTTTCTTGCGGTGGTTGCTGCTGAGGTATTTCTGCAACAGGTCTTGAAATTCCGCTTCAATCATGAGTTCATCGGCCGATTTTCCTTCCATGCCTTCGGGCAATTTTCCATCAGTATCCATAGTATCAATAAATTATCAAACGCTGTCCAATTTGGAGCATATCGCTTTTCAAGTTGTTCCACGATTTGAGTTTGCTCACCGTTACCCCATATTTTCGGGCAATGTTGTAGAGATTGTCGCCTGAACGCACACGATAGACGACGGCTTCTCCATTGGCACGATAAGGGTTGTAAGGTTTTGCACTTATCTTGCTGTCGAGCAGTTCTTTACGTTTGTAGTTGGGAATGCTGTCCTGCCATTGTATAAAGGTAGAAGTGTATTCGGCCGGCAAGTAGAGCACACCCGCATTCTTGCTGTTTCCGTGAGCTATGTCGCTGCGGAAGTGAGGATTCGTCTTTTTGAGCGTTTCTATCGGGATGTTGCAGACCTTGGAAATCTGTTTGAAATGCATGTTCTCCTGAATGAGGAAAGTGTCGCAAACCATGGGAAATTCCACGTCGGCCGGGCAAATGCCGTGTTCTTCGTGGTAAACCATCACGTAGTTGGCGGCAATAAAAATAGGAACGTAGCTGCGGGTTTCGCGGGGCAGATGATAATATATCTTCCAGAAATCCTTGCTGTTACCGCTTCGGGCGATGGCCTTGCGCACGTTTCCCGGGCCGCAATTGTAGGCCGCGATGGCCAAGTTCCAGTCGCCGAACATGTCGTAGAGCGATTTCAAGAATTTGGCTGCCGCTTCGGTCGATTTCACCGGGTCGCGTCTTTCGTCGGTGAGGCTGTTAATTTGCAGTCCGTACATTTTTCCCGTCGAGTACATGAATTGCCAAAGTCCGGCAGCGCCCATTTTCGACACCGCGTTGGGGTTCAAACCCGATTCGATGACGGGTAAGTATTTCAGTTCCAAAGGCAGTTGATGACGTTCCAAGGCTTCTTCGAAAATCGGAAAATAATAATCGGACATGGCCAACATGCTGCTCACTTGGCCGGGACGCTGATACAGATACATTTCGATAAAGCGACGCACAATCTTGTTGTACGAGCAAGGGATGACATTGGGCAAAGCGGCGATGCGTTGCAAGAATACTTCATCTGGAATGTCTTGGTTGTCAGGCATTTCTACGCAGTCGGTGTTGGTCTTGAGCAAGCCTTCTTCGCGCCATTGCAAATAAAGACTATCTATGCTCGTGTCAACGTACGAAAGCGGATTCAGCAACGTGTCGTCCAAAAGATAAGAGGAATCTATTTTGATAATCAGCGGTGTTTCTTCGCAAATGCGGATGGTATCAACAATGGTGACCGTGTCGATGCGGGTAATGGTGACGGGCTCTTTCAGGCGTTTTTTCTTGTCGCGCGCGCCCTCCATGGGTAGAACCGTCAGCAATATAGAAATGACTATGCAGAATAATGCTCTCATAAACAATGGGTTAATTTTGATTAGAAATTAAGGCTGAAACTTAGGTTGAGGTTTTGCTGCTCGTTTGGCAACCAAGCGGGACTTCTCCATTCTGTGGCTGGTTGCGGCCGGCTTCCCCATTCAAAACTCAAGTTGTCACTGATGTCGAAAGTGAACAATTCGGCATCCACGTAAGCGTCCAACAAGCAAATCAGGTACAAGCCCACGCCCACAATGATGCTCAAATCGCGTTGGCGGCGAAAACTCTGTTGACGGTTCTTGAAGACGGTTTGTAACTGCGACTCGGAATAACTGGCGCCCGGCGGAATCAATTCCTTGAAATAGTTGGTGTTAGGGTCTCCGTCTATGAGGTCGCGGTAGGCGTAAGTATAGGCTTCGTAATACTTTCCGTTCCAAGAAATGGCGTAGCTCACGCCCACGATGCCGCCCGCCACGATGGGCAGTTTCCAATAGCGTCGGTTGTAGATTTGTCCGAGTCCGGGGCAGAGCGCTGCAAACCAAAGAGCCTTGTTCGAGTCGGGTACAAACATTTCGCTGCTGTCGGCCACTTGAATGGCCACCGTGTCGGGCATTTGCACTTCGATGACATCGGCTTCCTGCTGCGAGAATTCGGCTGACTGCTGAGAGAATTCGGCTTCCTGCTGCGAGAATTCGGCTGTCTGCTGAGAGAATTCGGCTTCCTGCTGGCTGCTGTCGGCCGAAGCTCGCGCGCCTCTTTCCTGCAATTGCATGGGTTTGAATTGCTTGGGACTCATCTGCAAGCTGTCTTCCTTAGAAGAAAACGCAAGGTTTCCTGCCGACAATGCAAAACTCGCCGACAAAAGTGTGATAAAACACAGAAACCTTATGTAAATCAGAGACAAACGCATATCAGATTCTGTCTAAGCAGGCAAGGATTTCTTCCAATTTCTTTTCCGATTTGAAAGGAATGCTGATGCTTCCTTTTCCCTTGGTGTCTATGTTCAATTTGACCCTGGTTCCCAACTTTTCCGACAAAAGCTTCTGCAGCTCGGCGTATTCCAGCTGAGCCTTCTTTTTGGCCTGTTTGTCAGATTGTTTGCGAGCCAAAGCCTCCGGCGAATTCGTCTTGATGATTTCTTCCACCTTGCGCACCGACAAGCCATGTTTCACGATGTCATCATAAAGCGCCAATTGCCACTGAGAATCTTCGATGCCGGCCAAAGCACGCGCATGACCCATTTCTATCTTCTTGTCTTTCAGTCCTATCTGAATGATGGCGGGCAATTTGAGCAAGCGCAGATAATTGGTGATGGTGGCACGTTTCTTCCCCAAGCGTTCGCTCAGTTTTTCGTGCGTCAAGTTGTACACTTCCAACAATTTTTGATAAGCCAAAGCCACTTCAATGGCGTTCAAGTCTTCGCGCTGTATGTTTTCGATGAGCGCCATTTCCATCACCTGTTCGTCTTCGGTGGTCTTGATGTAGGCCGGAATATTCTCCAAACCAATGGATTTCGACGCGCGGTAACGACGTTCACCGGAAATGATCTGATAATTTCCTTCGCTTATCTTTCGAAGCGTAATGGGTTGAATGATACCTAATTGACGTATGGATGCAGCCAATTCTTCCAAGGCCTCGGCCTCGAATTCCTGACGAGGCTGGTTGGGATTGGGATGTATCTGACTGAGAGGAATTTCACTGATGGATGACGAACCCACGGTCTGAACTTCTTCTGTGCTTATCAAGGCGCCGAGTCCTCGGCCTAAATCGTGTCTTTTAGCCATTATTTCTTGTTTCTTTGTATAATTTCCAATGCTAACTGAATATGGTCGATGGCACCCTTGGAATCTGCATCGTAAAGCAAAGCCGGTTCGCCATGACTCGGAGCCACGCTCAACGTGACGTTTCGCTGAATCATTGTGTTGAAAACCAAGTTCTTGAAGTGCTTTCTTACTTCATCGGCCACCTGTCGGGCAGAACGCAGACGGCCATCGTACATGGTAAGCAGGAATCCTTCGATTTCGAGGCTCCTGTTCAGTCCGCTCTTGATGATCTTGATGGTATTCAGCAACTTACTGATGCCTTCGAGCGCGAAATATTCGCATTGCACGGGAATGAGCACCGAGTCGGCCGCCGTCAGGCAGTTCACCGTAATCAGTCCGAGCGAAGGCGAACAGTCAATCAGGATGTAATCGTATTGGTCGCGCAGGCTGTCAAGTTGTTTCTTCAAAATAAACTCGCGCTGCGGCAACTGTATCATTTCCAACTCCGCGCCCACCAAATCGATGTGCGAAGGCAAAACGTCCAAAAAGTTGATTTCTGTGTTTTTGATGGCGCTTGCGGCCGGGGCATTGTCTATCATACATTCGTAAATGGTGGTCTCTATATCGCGAATGTCTATGCCCAAACCTGAAGAAGCATTGGCCTGCGGGTCGGCATCTACCACGAGCACCTTCTTTTCCTGCACGGCCAAAGAAGCAGCTAAGTTAATGGTAGTGGTGGTTTTACCCACGCCTCCCTTTTGGTTTGCAATAGCAATAATTTTTCCCATAGTATGAAATAAAAATGAACTGCAAAAATAGTGAACACCTCGTTAAAATAAAAATCAAGTGCCTGTTTTTTCTTATGCCTGCTTTCATTACCTTTGTCGTTTCAAAAAATCGCATTTGTTCAAGTATGAAATACTATTTGATTGCAGGTGAGGCTTCGGGCGATCTTCATGCATCCAACCTGATGAAGGCTCTGAAACAGAGAGACAAACAAGCCGAGTTCCGCTTTTTCGGCGGAGATAAAATGGCTGCGCAGGGAGGAAGTTTGGTTCGTCATTATCGGGAAATGGCCTATATGGGTTTTCTTCCGGTTCTCCTGCACGCACGTACCATTCTGAAAAACATGAAATTATGCCGCCGAGACATTCTCTCTTGGCGTCCTGATGTGCTTATTCTGGTGGACTATGCCGGTTTCAATCTGAAGATTGCTCGCTTCGTGAAAACGCATTGTCCCGACATTCCCGTGCATTATTATATTTCCCCGAAAATTTGGGCTTGGAAAAGCTATCGCATCAAGCAATTTCGCGCGTATGTCGATAAGATGTATATTGTCTTTCCCTTTGAAAAACAATGGTTTGCCGAAAGAAATTACGCCGTCGATTACGTGGGAAATCCTTCGGTGGATAGCGTGAGTACGTATTTGAAGAATGCTTCGTCTTCTGTTTTGGAAAAAACTTTGGATTCGTCTTCGTCGAAGCCCATTATCGCCATTTTGCCGGGAAGCCGTACCCAGGAAATTCGTCGCAATCTGCCACAGATGTTGCAGGCGGCCGAGGCCTTCAAAGATGATTACCGAATAGTGGTTTCCGGAGCGCCCGGCCAAGAGGAATCGGCCTATCGACAATATATGGAAGGCTTTGATTTTCAAATTGTTTTCAACCAGACCTATGCCTTGCTGCATCAGGCGCATGCGGCTTTGGTGGTGTCGGGAACGGCCACGCTCGAAACCGCGCTATTCGATGTGCCTCAAGTGGTTTGTTACTATATGTCGGGTGGAAAATTCCTGACAAAATTGGTGCGTAAATACTTCATTCGCACGCCTTTCATCTCTTTGGTCAATTTGGTGGCCGGTAGGGAAGTGGTGCGCGAATTGGTGTCGTATGAATGTACTACCGAGTTGATACACAAAGAATTGTCCGTATTGTTGCAGGGCTCTGAACGAGAAAGAATCTTGCAGGAATATGCGCGCATTCATCAATTGTTGGGCGAACCCGGTGCCGCAGAACATACGGCTGATTTGATGTTGAAATATTTAAAACGATAATAATATGCAAAAGACTTTGATTCAAGATCTTATGGCAATGCTTGATGCTTCGCCTGTTAATTTCCTCGCGGTGGAATATGTAGAAAATCGTCTGAAAGAAGCCGGATTCGAAGCTTTGGACATGGCGCTTCCCTTGCCTGAATTGCAAGCTGGAAAAACCTACTTCATCAAGAAGAACGGTTCTGCACTGATGGCTTTTCGTATGGGAAGCAAAGCCTTGGCCGACAGTGGTTTCAAACTGATTTGTGCGCATAGCGATTCGCCTTGTTTCCGCGTGAAACCTGCTGCCGAAATGGCGCAGGCCGGTGTGGTGAAACTCAATACCGAAGTATATGGCGGCCCCATTCTCTACACTTGGTTCGATCGTCCCTTGTCATTGGCCGGACGCGTTATCCTTCGTGGCGAAAATCCGCTGTATCCCACACAGAAAACGGTACATTTCAAGCAAGCCTTGCTCACCATTCCGCATTTGGCCATTCACTTCAATCGCCAGGTGAACGAAGGAAATGCGCTCAGCAAACAGAAGGATATGTTGCCCGTGTTGGCCATGCTCAACGAAACTTTGGAAAGCAAGAACATGTTGCTCAACCTGCTTTGCGAAGAACTGCAAGTGAAGGCCGAAGATATTCTCGATTTCGATTTGTATCTGTATGATACCCAGCCTGCTACCTTGGTAGGTAAGAATGAGGAATTTCTCAGTTGCGGCCGTTTGGACGACTTGGCCATGGTGCATGCCGGATTGCAGGCTTTGCTCAGTGCCGAAACCACCGAAATGACGCAGGTGTTGGCTATTTTCGACAACGAAGAAACCGGAAGCGGTACCAAGCAGGGAGCGGCTTCGCCTATTTTGAAGAATCTTTTGGAACGCATCGTGCTTTCGCAAGGTGGCAACATGGAAGATGCTTATCGTGCGCTGGAAAAATCCTTCATGGTATCGGCCGATATGGCGCATGCTTGGCATCCCAACTATACGGAAAAGCACGACCCGACGAATCATCCGCAGATGGGTGGTGGCCCGGTTATCAAGATCAATGCCAACCAGAAGTATGTGACGGATGCGGATTCGGCGGCTGTTTTCGCAGAAATCTGCCGCCGCGCTCAGGTGCCCTGCCAGTATTTCGTGAACCATTCCGACATGGCCGGCGGCTCGACCTTGGGCAATATCCTTACCGCGCAGATGCCTATTCGTGGTGTGGATATGGGCAATCCTATGTGGGCCATGCACTCGGTGCGTGAAACCATGGCAGTGGTCGATCATGAGTATGTCTGCAAGGCTTTTGCCGAATTTTACAATATTTAACAAAGCTACCTTTCGATGATGAAAGTTTTGAAATCATGGTGGAAGAATGCTCGTCCTACTTCTTTGATGCAGAGCATGATGCCGGCTTGCTTGGCGGTGGTCTTGGCTTTTGGTCAGGAGGGTTTTTCTTTGCCTTTGGCGCTGATGGCTGTGTTGGGCGTGATGATGGCGCATCTGGGCTTGAATCTGACGGACGATTATTTCGACTATTACGAAAACTCTGCCCAGTCTCGACAGGAACTCAAACGTCAGGGTATCAGAGCGAGACACGTGAAATATCCATACCTCACCGATGGTAGCGCCACGCTGAAGGATTTGCGCATCGCCATAGCTGTTTTCTTTTTGGCGGCGGTGGCTTTGGGTATTGTCATCTGGTGCTACCGTTCCAATCTGCTATTGTATATCTTCCTGATTACCTTGCTCTTGGGCGTTTTCTATTCGGCGCCTCCCTTCAAACTGAGCTACAGGGGTTTGGGCGAAGTGGTGATTGGTGTCATCTTCGGTCCGCTCCTGATGACGGGCGTGTATGTGTCGGCTTGCGGACAATTTCATCCGGGCATCGTCTATATGTCGGTGCCGGTGGGTTTGTTGGTGTTGAACATTCTTTTTACGCATAGTTTTATCGACCAGGCTGCCGATGCGGCCTCGCACAAGATGACTTTCGCGCGCCTGCTCAAGAGTAACACGGCCAACCTTATAGCCAGCGCGTTCATCAATCTGCTGCCTTATGTCATTGTGGTGGTGGGCGTCGTCTTCGGCAGTTTGCACTGGCTGTACCTCTTGGTGTTGCTGGCCATGCCTCGTTCGCTTTGGCTGTTGCGTTCGTTGCTCGCATTCGCTCGCAACGAAGCCGCCGACACCCAACATCCGCCCCGTTTCATGGGACGCATGGAAAACTGGGAAGCCATCTGCGCTTCGGGCACCGATTGGTTCATGATACGATGGTACGCCGCGCGCAACACCATTTCCGCCTTTTGTCAATTAAGCATAATCGCACACATTATTTACCTGATATGTTTCTGAAAATCAAACAACTGTTTTATTTGGCCTTTTGGTTTATAGGCGCCAAATTTTTCGGACGTCGTCGTCCCTTGCAGAGCGTTATCTTTATTTCGGATCGTTGCAATCTGTCGTGTAAACATTGCAGCGTGTATAACCACAAAAATCCTTTGAACAAGACCTTCGAGCAAATCAAGGAAGAATTGCAATATTGCTACGACCAAGGTTCTCGTTTTGTCGATTTCGAAGGCGGCGAGCCCTTTATCTGGGAAGACAACGGCCGCAATATCAACGATTTGTGCGATTTGGCCAAGTCTATGGGATTTTTCTCTTGCACCATCACCACCAATGCGCAGAAACCCTTCCCCAATTCGCATGCCGACAGCATTTGGGTGAGCCTGGACGGTTATGGCGAGTTTCACGAAGCCGTGCGCGGAAAAGGTACTTTCGCCCGTTTGGAACAGAACATTGCTTCTTGCGGACACAAGGCACTTTCGGTGAACATGGCCATCAATACGCTCAACCATACGGCGGTGGCACAAACCATTGAGTACGTGAAAAATAATCCGCATATCAAGTCGATTTCCCTGAATTTCCACACGCCTTTTGCAGGCACGGAATATTTGGCCCTCGACGAAAAAAGACGTCACGAAATCATCGATCTGATCATAGATTACAAGCGCAAGGGTTATCCCATCATGAACTCTGTTCCCGGCTTGAAAAAAATGAAGAGCCTCGACTTCAAACCTCAATGCTGGGTGACCAACTTTATCTTTACCGACGGATCGCGCAAGCCTCAGTGCATAGGCTACGAGCAAGGTGTTTGCGATCAGTGCGGTTTCTGTATGGCCGGAGAAATGAACGGCGTGTTCAATTTTCATCCGGGCACCATTATTGCCGGACTTAAGCTAAGATTACAATAAATTACTATGAAAGAGGAATTTAAAAAGTACACACAAACATTGTCTATACCGTGTTATCAGACAGATTTCCGTTCCATGTTGTCGCCGGGTTGTTTCATGGAAATTGCCCAGGACACTTGCGAACCTCATTCCCGACTTTTGGGCATAGGCCACGACGAACTGATTGCCTACCGCGTGGTTTGGGTGCTTACCCGCATGCATTTTCGTTTTCACAAACCCGTTTATTGGCGCGACAGAGTCTCCATCACCACTTGGCATAAAGGCTTGGAAGCCGCTCAGTATCTGCGCGATTTTACCATGGTGAACGAGGCCGGCGAATGTGTGGTGGATGCTACTTCGTCTTGGGTGATGATCAATATCGATACGCGTGAATTTGTGCGTCATTCGCCCATAGAATGCGACGACACGGTGTGCAAGGACAATGCCATCGAAAAATCTTGCGAGCGTTTGCGTGCGCCCCGCGACATCGAGCCGCAGTATGCTTACACTCACCGTATTGCCTTCTCCGACTTGGACAAAAACGTTCACACCAACAATGCCAAATATTTACTTTGGTCTATGAATGCCATCCCCGAAGAGGTGACCATGAAGCAATTGGTGAAGGATGTGAAGATCAATTTCAACCACGAAACCCGCTTGAACGAAATGATAGCCCTGCGTCGTTATCATATCGACGAAAATGTCTGGATGATAGAAGGTTTGAAAGAAGACGGCACTTGTGCTTTCATCACTCGTATTGAATTTGAATAAAGCCTTGCGGGAACGAAATAATTGTATATTTTTGCACGTTTGAATCAAGTTTGAATATTTTTAACTAAAAAATGATAGAACAATGAAAGAGAAACCAACAATCATCGATTTTGTCAACCATTATGTAGGTTTGTACGAAAACGACCCTTATTTGTATGAAAAAGTCGGTAACGAGTGGAAACCCTCTACGTTTGGCGAAATCAAGGAATTGGCTCAACGCATTGCCGGTGGTTTGATGGCCCTCGGAGTGGAAAAAGAAGACAGAATATCCTACTTGGCCGAAGGCCGTAACTTGTGGATTACCGGAGAATTCGGTTTGATGTATGCGGGTGCTATCAGTGTGCCTCTGTCCATTAAGTTGGCAGAAAGCAGCGATTTGTTGTTCCGTATCAAGCACTCAGATTCCAAGTTTATCATTACTACCGCTTTGCAGCTTCCAAAAATCCGTAAAGTGATTGCCGATTTGCCTTTGGTACACAAAGTGATTTTGTTGGATGATATTCAGGATAAAGAAGCTAACGAAGTTAATTTCAGCGAATTGCTGGCATTGGGTGATGAATATCGCAAAGAACATCAAGCCGAATTGGATGCTCGTAGCGCCAGCGTTCAGCCCAACGATGTGGCCACCATCTGTTATACTTCGGGTACCACGGCCGACCCCAAAGGCGTTGTCTTGACGCACCGCAACTATACGGCCAACGTGGAACAGGCTCGCTCGGTGATCGGTGTGAGCAAGGGCGAAAGAATGTTGATTATCTTGCCTATGGACCACTGTTTCGCTCATGTGGCCGGTATTTATTGCATGATGTCTTTCGGTGCTTGTATCGGTACGGTTCCTTCGGGAAAGACCGGCGCAGCCACTTTGAAGAATATTCCTATTGCCATCAACGAATTCAAGCCTAACGTGATGTTGAGCGTTCCTTCTTTGGCCAAGAATTTCAAGGCGAAATTGGAAGGCGGCGTGAAGGCTAAGGGCAAGTTTATCACCGGTTTGTACAATCTTGGTTTGAACCTGGCCATTTCTTACAACAAGGAAGGCTACAACAAGGGTGGTTTCTGGCAATGGTGGAAGAAACCCATCATCGCTTTGGTCGATAAATTGATTTTCAGCAAGATGCGTCAGGGAATGGGTGGCGAACTCCGTTTCTTCGTGGGCGGCGGTGCCTTGCTCGACATCGACTTGCAACGTTTCTTCTACGCTATCGGAATGCCTATGTATCAGGGTTATGGCTTGTCGGAAGCAACGCCTATCATCTCGGCCAATGCTGAGGCCAAACATATTCTCGGATCGTCGGGTAAGGTGGTTACACCCATGGAAATCAAGATTATGGACGAAGAAGGCCGCGAATTGCCTTATGGTGAAAAGGGAGAAATCGTTATCTATGGCGAAAACGTGATGGCCGGTTACTGGAAAAATCCTGAAGCTACTGCCGATACGGTTCGCGATGGTTGGTTGCACACCGGCGACATGGGTTACATGCGCGACGCCGAAATGCTGTACGTGGTAGGTCGTTTCAAATCTTTGTTGATTGGTGCCGATGGTGAAAAATATTCTCCCGAAGGTATCGAAGAAAACATTGCCGAAAATTCTCCTTATATCAGCGATATTCTCTTGCACAACAACCAAGATCCTTACACCATCGGTCTGGTGGTGCCTGCTTGGGATGCTTTGAAGGCTTATGCCAAGGAACAGAAAGCCGGTATCGACCTCAAGAGCGATGAAGCCAAGAGCCTGATGTTGGCCAAGATTCATGCCGAAGTGGCCGAATATCGCAAGGGTGGCAAGTTTGCCGGTTTGTTCCCCGATCGTTGGGTGCCCAGCGTACTTTGCATTTTGCCCGAACCTTTTACAGAACAGAATGGTATGATGAACTCGACGATGAAGGTGGTTCGTGGAAAGGTAGAAAAGGCTTATCAGAACTACATCGACTTGGCTTACGCCAGCGACAAGAAGGAGGAATTCGAAGCCTTGAACAAAGCCTCATTATAATTTTTTTAGTTCAACCGATATTATCATTCAATAGACATGACAGATATTGAAATTGCTAAACAGGTTACTTTGGCGCCCATTGCAGACATTGCTGCTAAGATTGGTATTGCCGCCGACGATTTGGAACTCTACGGTAAATACAAAGCAAAATTGCCTCTCAGTCTCATCGACGAAGAAAAGATGAAAGGCAAGAAACTCATTCTGGTCACTGCGATTTCTCCCACGCCCGCCGGCGAAGGCAAGACAACTGTTTCCATCGGTTTGTCTGACGGCTTGACCCGCATCGGCAAGAAAACGGCAGTGGTGTTGCGCGAGCCTTCTTTGGGCCCTGTTTTCGGAATTAAAGGTGGTGCCACCGGCGGCGGTTATTCGCAAGTGCTGCCCATGGAAGACATCAACCTGCATTTCAATGGCGATTTCAATGCGGTAGAAAAGGCTCACAACCTGCTGGCTGCCCTTATCGACAACAACTTGCATTTCGCTAAGCGCAATCTGGGTCTCGACCCGCGTACCATCAAGTGGAAACGTGCTTTGGATATGAACGACCGTGCCCTGCGCAACATTGTGGTGGGTCTTGGCGGCACCGGCGATGGCATGCCTCGCCAGACGGGTTTCGATATCACCGCGGCTTCCGAAGTAATGGCCATTCTCTGTCTGTCTGAAAGCATCGAAGACTTGAAGACGCGTCTGGGTAACATTTACGTGGGCCGCACCATGGACAAACGTCCTATCTACGCTCGCGATCTCAATGCTCAAGGTGCCATGACTACTTTGCTTTGCCAGGCTATCAAGCCCAATTTGGTACAGACCATAGGCAGAACGCCTGCCATTATCCACGGTGGACCTTTCGCCAACATCGCACAAGGCACCAACACCATTTTCGCCACCAAGATGGGTCTTTCTTTGGCCGATTACGTGGTGACGGAAGCTGGTTTCGGTTCCGACCTGGGTGCTGAAAAATTCTTCGACATCAAGTGTGTGAAGGCCGGTTTGAAGCCTAATGCCGTGGTTTTGGTGGCTACCATCCGCGCCTTGAAATATCATGGTGGCGTGGCCGTGGCCGATCTCAAGCAAGAAAACTTGGAAGCCTTGCGCAAGGGTATGGAAAACCTCGAAAAGCATATCGAGAACATGCGCAAGTTCAACGTGGCTCCCATCGTGGCTATCAACCGCTTCCTCGACGATACGCCTGCCGAAATCAAGTTGGTTCAAGACCGTTGTGCCGAACTGGGCGTGAAAGCCGTGATGGCCGATGTTTGGGCCAAAGGTGGCGAAGGTGCCGAAGAACTGGCGCAAGTGGTGGCCGATACCATCGAGTCTTCTACCCAGGAATTCAAGCCTTTGTACGATTGGAATGCTCCCATCGAAGAAAAGATCGAAACGGTGGCTCGCGAAATTTATGGTGCCGATGGCGTGGATTATACCGCACAGGCCAAGACCGATATCAAGAACATCATCGAACTGGGTCTGGACAAATGTCCCGTTTGTATTGCCAAGACGCAGAATTCGCTTTCTGACAATCCCAAGATGATAGGTCGTCCGCGCAACTTCCGCATTACCGTGCGAGGTTTCGATATCGCTGCGGGTGCCGGTTTCATCGTTCCGCTCACGGGTACCATGATGCGTATGCCCGGCTTGCCGAATATCCCGGCTGCAGAAGGCATAGACATTGATGCTACGGGTGAAATCACAGGATTGTTCTAAACATTTACACAAAAGTCGTGTCCTTCGGGGCGCGACTTTTCGATTTTTTTATCACATAAAGTTTTCGGCTTTCTCATGAAATTGAATAACAAGTGGCTTAACGGCGCCATTCCTGCTTTATTGATACATTGTTCCATCGGAACGGTTTATTGTTGGTCTTTGCTGAAAGATGCCATCGCAACGCAAATCGGTTGCACGGTGGCTTCCATCGAGTGGGCTTTCTCTTTGGCGATTTTTTTCTTGGGAATGTCGGCGGCTTTCGGCGGCAACCTGGTGGAAAAGAACGTCAAACGTTCGGCTTTCCTTTCTACTTTCTGCTTCACCGCAGGTATGATAGGAACAGGCATCGCCATCAATTTGGGTTCGCCCGTGGCTGTGTTGCTCTGTTACGGCGTTATCATGGGAATTGGCCTTGGTATCGGCTATCTGACGCCCGTTAAAACGCTGATGATGTGGTTTAGCGAACATAAAGGCTTGGCTACCGGCATCGCTATCACCGGCTTCGGATTGGCAAAAGTCATCGCTTCGCCCATCATTCAATTTCTCTTGTCTGTCACCACTATTTCTAACCTCTTTTTCATCCTCGGTGCTTCTTACTGTATCTTGATGATTATCGGGGCTTTACTCATTAAAAAACCGCAGCTCGACGAGTTGAAAGGCGCTGCTTTCGGTCTGAAAGATTCCATCAAATTCATCCTCAACAAGCAGTTTCTGGCCATTTGGTTCGTCTTCTTCCTTAATATTACCTGCGGACTCGCGCTTATTTCGCAAGAAAAATCCTTGGTAAATGCTTGTGGACTTGGAGCTTACGTTGGCATAATCGCCTCTCTGACGGCCTTTTTCAATTCCTTTGGCCGCTTCGGTTATTCTACTATTTCCGACACCTTCAAGATTCGCTCGCGTGTGTACGAGATTCTGTTCTTCACCTCGGCCTTGGCTTGCGTATTGTCTTGGTTTGCAGGATTTTCGGTAGGCGGTTCGCTGACGATTTACGCCGCTTGCATCATTTTGATGTTGGTGGTTTGCAACGCGGGTTACGGCGGCGGATTCTCAACCTTGCCCTCTTTGCTCAGCGACAAGTTCGGCATGAAGAATGTGTCTGTCATTCATGGTTTTGCGCTCTCTGCTTGGGCTTGGGCGGGCCTGGCCGGCAACCAAATGGGCAACTACGTCATCGCTCACTTCGGCAACACTTGGCTCTTCATCATCTTGGCGCTGCTGTATGCCCTGTCGTTCCTAATTACAAGGTTTATCATTTCCAAAGCGGAATAAGCTTCAATTGTTACACGGACTGTGTTTGGGTCTCGGGAGTTTGTGCTGAAAATCAAGAAAGTTTTCCGGTGGAAAGTTCATTCTTTAAATATGAATATACATACATGGAACTTTGAAAATACAAACCAGTCTCCGGATTACTTAGTTTTGCGTAAGTTTCAGAATTGTATAATGTGTCGAGCGCTTCGGTGACAGACATTCCATAATCCAAGGCAAGCATTTCTGCCAAGTCGGCAGCCAAGGCTTCTTTTAAATATTCAAAGTCGTTTGGTGTCATATTCTCTTGAGAAATTGAATGGCTTGAGGACTGCCAAAATAATACTGAAAGGTGATTCCCTTCATGAATTGTAGCCTATGTAGAAACTCTTTTCTGTCTATGCTGCCATCTGTTGAGCCTGTTCCTTGCTTTCAGATAAATAGAATCCTTTCCCAAAATCTTTATTGGGTTTTGAAAACTCAAGGTTGATTTCATCAATGGCAATATTTGATCCATGATACAATATCATAAAGCACCTCCGGTTTTGCGGCAGTAAAGTACAATGCTATTCAAGGCTTCATTTATGTCTAAAGTATGAATAATGCCATAGTTGTTTTCTATAAAAGAGATACCTTGATAGGTACGAATATATTGATAAGCTTGTAGATCGGACATATTAAACCGTTTGGCAAATTCGTTTACCAAAGCAATAATATATTCAAATATGTCGCGGATATTGTACTTCATAGTTGTCCGCAAAAATAATGTATTTCCGAAATAATCAGGAAGAGATTGATAAAAAATTAGTGTGATATCGCTTGCAGTACGTGGCGTTTGTGGCCGGGGCCGGGTTTGCGACAGACTTCGAAGCCAAGATCGCGTAGATGCTGCTTGACGAATCCCTTGCTGGAATAGGTGCTCATGACGGCGCCCGGCAGCAATTTTTCCTTGATTTTGGCGAACACTTCCTTGCTCCATAGTTCGGGCTGACAATCGGGCGAGAAGGCATCGAAGAAAACCACTTGATACTGCGCGGCCGGCATGAATGTGAGAATGTCCTCGTGGCGTTTGTGCAGTTTAAATCCGGGCAAGATTTCGCAGACTTGGTTCCAGGGCGCGCGGTGAATTTTTTCGAAAATAGCTTTAATTTGGTTGCGGTCAATGTTGATTCTATGGTCGCGCTCGCTGTCGCTCGCGGCGAGTAGGGAAGCGTAATCCAATTGCGACCAAATTTCCTCGGGAATAGGATAAAGCTCTATGCTTTCGAAATAAATCTCTTCGGGAAAAGCCAGGGCATTGTTGAGGTTCGATGTTGCGTTTTCGCAGTTTGATGTCGCATTGTTGAGATCCGTTTGCGCCTTGTTGCAGCAAATTCTATTGCGTCGGGCATTTTCGAATTCAATGGCGCAGAGCAGGGCGTTGATGCCGCTGCCAAAACCAATTTCCAAAATAGAAACTCCATTGGCCTGCTCTCTGCGGGAAGTTTCACCGGCCTGTTCATTGAGATCGGTCTCATCGGCCTGTTCTCTGCGGGCGGCGTTCTGGAGAGCGGCGTTCTGGCGGGCGGAAAGGTAAGCCTTCAGGCCAAGCTCAAGGTAAATATAACGCGACTCTAGGATGGCACCGGCCGAGGAGTGAAAACATTGGTCATGAAGGGCGCTGTGCACCGTCAGACTTCCGTCTTCGCAGGGCTGCAAGCGAAAAATATCATCAGGCTGCAAGCGAAAAACGTCGTCGGGCTGCATTCTAATAACGTCATCGGTCTGCAAGCGAGAGTCGTCGCAAGTGGATTTTGTAGGGTTCATAGTTGTATCGCGAGAGGGCAAAGGTAATAAATTCCGCAATTTTTGTCTTTTGTTAATAATGTGTAACTTTGCGGCCGAATTAAAAAGAGATCATTATGAAACAAACACTGAAAGTTTTTCTCATGGCAATGGGAATTATGGCGCTAACTAACAGTCAGTTGAGCGCTTCAGGTAAGAAACCCGTGCAGTACAACGAAGATGGTGATATCATCAAAACCGGTTGGAATCTTGGTCCGCTCCCGGTGGTGGCTTTCGACAACGACCGCGGTTTTCAGTACGGAGCCTTGCTCAATCTCTATAATTTCGACGACGGAAGCACTTATCCCAATCCCAAGTCGGCTTGGTATTTCGAAGCATCTGCCTATACCAAAGGAACTTCCAAAGTGATTGTCAATTATGATAAACGCGAACTTTTCCCCGGCGTTCGTCTGTTTGCCGGTGCAAGTTACAGCAACGAAAAAGCCCTCGATTTTTATGGTTTGAACGGTTATCAGACGCTGTACGATATGAATGCTCTGACTATCAGTACGGAAGATGCTAAATTGCAAGACAAGATGGATGCCGGCAAAGCGCCCAAGGGTTTTTATCGTCATTCGCGCAACTTGCTCAAAGCCAAGGCAGAATTGCAAGGACATATCACCGAAAACTTCTTCTGGGAAGCCGGTTACAACCTTAATTGGACTTCAATCAGCGCTTTTGCGCCCGACAATTACAGCGTGGCCGAAGGCAATCTTTACGATTTGTATCAATCTTGGGGTATTATCTCGCCCGATCAGGCCAATGGCGGACTTATTTCGGCTTTGCGTCTGGGTTTGATGTACGACACCCGCGACCGCGAGAAGAACCCGAGCCGAGGTATTTGGGCCGAAGCTCACTTGTCAGCAGCGCCTTCATTCTTGGGAACCTCGCATCCGCATTTGCATGTCGGCGCCACCATGCGTCAGTATCTGCCCATTGTCGATAAAAAGTTGACCTTTGCATATCGTGCTGTTTATCAAGGATTTTTCGGAAAAGATGTGCCTTGGTACGCGCTGCCTTTCTATTCGATGATGGGTTCTGCCGATGCCGATTGGGATGGTATAGGCGGATATCGTACCGTCAGAGGTTTGAGTTTGAACCGCGTACAAGGTTTGCAAACCGTTTTCTACAATGCAGAATTGCGTTGGCGTTTTGTCGATTTTCAATTTGCCAATCAGAATATCGCCTTGGCACTCAGCACCTTCTGCGATGGCGCAAGCGTTTTGCAAGCATACGATTTGAGCAACAAGAATGCCGCAACCAACGATATGGCTACCAATGCTTTGTACGATAAATTCATCGATACTTCCAAACCTGACGGACTTCACTTGGCAGCCGGCGGCGGTTTCCGCTTCATCATGAACGAAAACTTCATCATCGCTCTTGAGTTGGCCCGTTGCTTCGACCAACGCGATGGCGGCACAGCCTTCTACATCAACACCGGATTCCTGTTCTAAGGCAGGAATCTTGTTTTTTTGAAAACCTCACAAAAGATATTATGACAGAAATACTTAGACAAAAACTGAACGATAGCGCCGTGGCACGTTGGAGTGTGTTGGCCATCGTTTCGCTCACGATGATGTGCGGCTACTTCCTGACAGATGCCATGTCGCCGCTGATGACCATGTTGGAGGAAGAAATGTCCTGGACCTCCAAAGAATTCGGTATTTTCAATTGGGCCTATTGCTGGTTCAACGTGTTCCTTTTCATGCTTATTTTCGGCGGACTCATCCTCGACAAAATGGGCGTTCGATTTACGGGAACCATGGCCTGCATTCTTATGGTAATAGGTTGTGGATTAAAATATTATGCTGTTGAATATATTTCGCCTCTGCCCGAAGCCGGTACTATTTTGGGCATTCGTACCCAGGTGATGGTGGCCTGTTTGGGTTATGCTATTTTCGCGGTGGGAACGGAAACCTGCGGTATCACCGTTACCAAAGTGATTGCCAAATGGTTTGCCGGCAAGGAAATGGCTTTAGCCATGGGTTCGCAAGTGGCAGTGGCTCGTTTGGGTACCGCTTTGGCCATGATTGTCAGCCCCATTTTGGTAAAGCATTTCTCCATGTCAACGCCCATGTTCGTGTCGCTCATTTTGCTTTGCGTGGGCCTCTTGTTCTACTTGGTTTTCTGTGTGATGGACCGCAAACTCGATGCGCAGACCCAGAGCGAAGGCATTCCCGCCGACGAAGAATCCTTCCGCATTTCAGATTTGAAAATCATCCTCACCAACAAGGGTTTCTGGATTTTGGCCCTGCTCTGTCTGATGTTCTATTCGGCCGTGTTCCCCTTCTTGAAGTACGCCACCTCGCTCATGGAAAACAAGTATGGCATGGGCGCTTTGGCCGGCACTTTGGTGGCTTTGGTTCCTTTCGGAAACCTCATCATGACGCCGCTTTTCGGTGGTATTTACGATAAAAAGGGAAGAGGTGCCACCATCATGATTATCGGTTCGGTATTGCTTATCGCGGTGCATTTGCTCTTTGCCATGCCCCTGCTTAATTATGCTTGGTTCGCTGCTTTCATCATGATACTTCTGGGTGTGGCTTTCTCCTTGGTTCCCAGTGCTATGTGGCCCAGTGTGCCCAAGATTATCCCGCACAAACAATTGGGTTCGGCATACGCGCTCATTTTCTGGATCCAGAACATTGGATTGGGTTTTGTGCCTCTGCTTATCGGCTGGTTCTTAGATAAATACTGCATTATCAGCGAAGCCGGAGCCGCCGTGACGCGTTACAATTATACGCCCGCCATGTTCATTTTTGCAGCCTTTGGCGTGGTGGCGCTGCTGTTGGCCATTATGCTCAAGCGCGAAGACAAGAAGAAAAATTATCATCTGGAAGAGCTGGCTCAATAAGCAAAGATTGTCATGCCAAGGTACATTCAGCTCTCTGATCATTTTACCTACCATAAACTCACCCGCTTCACCTGGCCGACTGTCATCATGATGGTGTTTTCGGCCCTCTACGGTGTGGTGGATGGGGTGATGGTATCCAATTTCGTGGGAAAGACGCCCTTTGCCGCGCTCAACCTCATTTGGCCTTTCGTGGGCCTTCTGAGTGCTTTCGGATTTATGTTCGGAACGGGTGGTAGTGCCTTGGTAGCCAAAACCTTAGGTGAAGGAAAACGACAGAAAGCTGACGAAATATTCAGTTTCATCACCTACACGCTTATCCTCTTTTCTTTGTTGCTCGGCTTGGGCGGCTTGCTCTTTCTCGACCAGGTGGCCATGATGTTGGGCGCCGAGGGCGAAATGCTCATACTTTGTGCTGAATATGCCACGCCGCTGCTTATTTGCCTGCCGGTTTACGCCTTGCAAATCTACTTCCAGTCTTTTTTTGTGACGGCCGAACGACCGAAGACCGGCATGTGGGTGATGTTGGCCGCCGGTGTGACCAATATCCTGCTCGATTATCTTTTTATCGCTGTTTGGCATTGGGGTTTGAAAGGCGCAGCTTGGGCCACGGCGACCAGCTATATGGTGGGCGGCCTGATTCCACTTTCCCTCTTCATTTTCAAGAAAAAAGACGACATGCGCCCGTTACGTTTGGTGGCCATTCGACGTTTCGGACAAAAGCTAGGGTTTTATGCGCGCAGCCTTGTCAAGGTGGCCGGCAACGGGCTTTCCGAGTTTGTGATGAACATTTCCCTGCAAGTGGTGAGCATGCTCTATATGGTTCAATTGATGCAGGTTATCGGAGAAGACGGTGTGGCAGCCTACGGCGTCATCATGTATTTTGCCTGGATTTTTGTTTCCTTCTACTTAGGTTATTCGGTGGGCGTTTCGCCGGTGGTGAGCTACCATTACGGTGCCGAAAACAAGCAAGAACTCTCCTCATTGCTGCGTAAAAGCCTGGTGGTGATGGCTTTTCTCGGTGTGGGCGTGCTGTTTCTCTCGCAATGGCTTACACCTTTCTTGTCGAGCATTTTTGTAGGCTACGACCCTGATCTGATGACACTTACCATTCACGCATTCCGCATCTACGGCCTGCATTTCTTGGTGACCGGATTGAATATCTACGCCTCAGCTTTCTTTACCGCCCTCAACAATGGCATCATCTCGGCGCTCATTTCGTTGAGTCGAACCTTGATTTTTGAATGCGCTTGCGTCCTTATTTTGCCCAAATTGTTTGGCATTGAAGGTATTTGGTGGGCAGTCGTGGTGGCCGAATTGATTTCATGTGTGCTTTCTGCCACTTTGTTGTATATCTACCGACGAAAATATGGCTATTCCTTTGGTGTATCAAGCTCATTGTGAACCAAAGTGTACCATTTTTTATGTTAAATTCTTTTATTTCTTTTAAAATATTTTCTTAGCTTTGCGTGATTTTGTATGCATTCTGCTGAGGGTTATCTTTTCGAAACTTTTTCGAAGATTGAGGCAGATGTCTGCGAAATGAACGTTATAAATGCAAAATTTCTGTAAAATGCTCTAAATTAGCAACTTATTGCGATTTAGTGGATTCATAACTATACTCAAAAACGAACAAGGGGTGGACGATAAGGATAAAATATCATGGTTTGTGATGCGTTTCGCCAAGCGTAATCAATACAATTCCCTCGTCGTGCAAAACTTGTTGGAACAGATGAAGGGCGCGGGCATCGAGGTGTTTCGTCCCATGCAGGAAAGCATTTGTTACCGAGCGGGCAAGGCGCGTAAGGCCATTCTTCCGGTGTTGGGCGATTTGTTTTTTGCCAAAGGTACACGCAAAGAGATTGCCGCTTTCTGTCTGAGCGTTCATGGCGAGATTCAATTTAAATACCAATGCAGCGGCTATCAACAGCTGATGGTGGTGCCTTTTGTGCAGATGGAGAATTTCATGCAAGCCATGAGCAACCTGAGTCTCAAGCATTTTTATCAACCTCAAGAATTCAAACTAATCAAAGCGGGGAGCAAGGTGCGCGTGCATGCCGACAAGGATAACCCAAGCAATGGGGTGGTGGGCATTCTGGCACGTCCGCGGGGTAGTCGCAACAAATGTTTCTTGGTAGATGTGCCCGGCTATCTGAGCGCTAGTTTCGAAGTGCATCCCGATTGGTTGGAAGTGATAGAAGAAAACTGATATCCGAAAACATTTGTCATTATTCTGAAAATGAGAATAGCCGTAGATTTCGATGGAACCATCGTGGAACATGCTTATCCGGCCATAGGCAAGGAAATTCCTTTTGCCGTTTCAACGCTCAAGCGTCTGCAGGAAGACCGACATAAACTCATTCTCTGGTCGGTGCGCGAAGGCGAACTGCTCGACGAAGCGGTGCAATGGTGCAAGGAACGCGGCCTGGAGTTTTATGCCGTCAACAGGGATTATCCCGAAGAAGAAGCCGAGAAGAACAATCATTTCTCGCGCAAGCTCAAGGCCGATCTTTTCATTGACGACCGCAACCTTGGCGGCCTGCCCGATTGGGGAAGCATTTACGAAATGGTGAGCCGCAAACTTACCTACGAAGACCTTTATGCCAACGACAACGACGATGCCTACAATTCGCGTCATCGTTCGCATCGCAAGAGGGGTTTGTTTTCCCGATTCAAGAAGTAAACCTTGTAGAAAAATAAAAACGATATAAAGATATGAGAATTTTAAAGTTGATGATGCCAATCTTGCTGGTGGCTTGTTTGGCAAGTTGCACCTCTTATAAGAGCGTGCCCTACATGCAGAATGTAGATCAGGTAACTCTCGAGCAGAAGCCTCTCTACGATGCTAAGATTATGCCTAAGGATTTGTTGACCATCACGGTGAATTGTACCGATCCGGAAGTGGCCCTGCCCTTTAACCTGACTATCCAGACAACCTATAGTGTTAAAAGTACGAGTACATATTCTTCACCGATGTTGATGTCGTATCTCGTTGACAACGATGGTATCATCGATTTTCCCGTCTTGGGTCGTCTAAAAGTGGGAGGCCTTACCAAGACCGAGGCTGAAAACATGATTCGCGAAGGTTTGAAGCCTTACATCAACGAAGTGCCCATCGTGACGGTGCGTATGGCTAATTATAAGATTTCTGTGTTGGGCGAAGTGGCCCGTCCCGGTACTTTTACCGTCAGCAACGAAAAGGTGAACATCTTCGAAGCACTTGCTTTGGCCGGCGACATGACGGTCTGGGGCGTGCGTAACGACGTGAAACTGATTCGCGAAGATGCCGATGGCCAGCGCATGGTGATGAGCCTCAACCTGAACGATGCCAACATCATCAACTCCGATTACTATTATCTGCAACAAAACGACGTGGTCTATGTAACGCCTAACAAGGTGAAAGCCCGCAACTCTGATATCGGTAGCGCCACTTCGTTGTGGTTTACCGCAGGTTCTATGTTGGTGTCTATCGCCTCACTTTTGGTTAACATCTTAAAGTAAAAGAGATTATGGAAGAAAACAAAGTATATAACAACGTCGATTCTCAAGAAGAAGGCGGTATCAATTTGGTAGAATGGTTCTTTAAATGCTTGGGCCATTGGTATTGGTTTGTCATTTCAGTGGTGCTTTGCGTGGCCGTGGCTTACGTTTATAACCGTTTCCAGACACCACAGTACAATGCTTCTGCCTCGGTCTTGATTACAGAAAAAGACGGTCGTCGAAGTTCGCAAATGTCCGATGCCATGATGGCTTTGCAAAACATGGGTTCATTCTCCATGACCTCATCTTTCGACAATGAGTTGGAAATCCTCAAGAGCCGTACCTTGGTAAAGAACGTGGTGACCGAGCTGAAACTCTATATCAATTCATACAAGAAAACTTCTTTCGGCTACGATATTCCTCTGTATCACAACGAACCGGTGAATGTTTTCATTACGCCCGAAGATGCCGAACGTTTCCCCAAAGGTGCCCGTTTGGAGACGCTTATCTCTCCCGAAGGAAAATTAAATGTGGAATTGACTTACGAAATCGGAGAACAGGAATTCGAGTACAGTTATGCTTTCGACAGCCTGCCTGCCGTGGTGCCTACCGATTGTGGTGTTATTACCTTTACCAAGCCTGTGAAAGAGCAAAGTCTGGACAAGGAATACAAGATGATTACCACCATTTCTTCGCCCGTGGCTGCGGCACGTGGCTATTCCAAAAATCTGTCGGTGGCAGCTACTTCCAAACAAACCACCATTGCCAATATCTCCATCAAGAACAGCGTGAAGCAACGCGGCGTGGATTTTATCAACAAATTGGTGGAAGTATATAATAAGGAAGCCAACGACGAAAAGAACGTCGTGGCACAGAAAACGGCCGATTTCATCGATGAACGTATCTTGGTGATTGGCGAAGAGTTGGAAAGCACCGACCGTGAAGTGGCCAGCTTCAAACAACGTTCCGGCTTGACGGATATCGAATCGGAAGCCCAATTGGTCTTGCAGGAAAACTCTCGTTATCAACAACAATACACCGAAGTGAATACTCAGATTTCTTTGGTGGAATTCTTGCGCGATTATGTGTCAAAAACCGAGCATGTGGGCGAAATCATTCCCTCTAACGTGGGCTTGGCCGATGCCGATTTGTCAACCGTTATCGATCAATACAATGCTTTGGTCATTGAACGCAAGCGTTTGTTGCTGACCTCTACCGAAAGCAACCCCGTGGTGGTATCGGTTACTTCTTCTATCGAAACCATGTATAATACGGTAGAAGCCACCGTGGCCAGTGTGCTGAATGGTTTGCAAATCCGCAAACAAGCCATCGAAAAAGAATCAGGCTCTTTCCAAAGCCGTATCAGCAAAGCTCCCGAAAAAGAAAAGGAATATCTCTCTATCGCCCGTCAGCAGGAAATCAAGGCGGCGCTGTATATCACTCTTTTGCAGAAGCGCGAAGAAAATGCCATCACGCTTTCTGCCACTGCCAACAACGGTCGTATCATTGCTGAGGCTATGGCCGATGTCAATCCCGTGGAACCCAATAAGATGATGATTATGTTGGTGGCTTTGATTCTTGGTTTGGCAGCTCCCATTGCTATTCTCTACTTGCGCGACTTGCTCAAATTCAAGATTGACGACCGTGCCGACGTGGAAAGAATTACATCTGTGCCCGTGCTGGCTGAACTGCCCAACGGCCGCAAACAAATGCCGGTGATCGGTTCGGTGATGGTGCGCGAAAACAAGAACGACATGATGGAAGAATCTTTCCGCGCGCTGCGTACCCAAGTGCTCTTTATGTTGGAAAAAGGCCAGCAAGTATTGTTGATCACTTCTTCTCAACCTGGTGAAGGTAAGAGTTTTGTCACCGCCAACTTGGCTGTCAGCTTGGCTTACTTGGGCAAGAAAACCTTGGTGATCGGTGCCGATATCCGTAAGCCTGGTTTGAACAAGGCTTTCGGTTTCAACAAGAAACAATATGGGGTATCCAACTACTTGAACGATCCGGAAGGCGTCCGCTTGGAAGATTTGATTTTTGCCTCCGAACTGAGCGAAAACTTGCATATCCTGCCCGGTGGCACCGTGCCTCCCAACCCCACCGAATTGGTGGCCCGCGTGGCATTGGAACAGATGATGGAAAAACTGAGAACCCAATACGACTATATTTTGCTCGATACAGCGCCCATCGGTATGGTGGCAGATACCGCTATCATAGGCCGCGTGGCAGATATGTGCATTTATGTATGTCGTTCGGAATACACGCCCAAGGCGGCTTTCGGCTATATCAACGTGCTCCAGAACCAAAAGAAATTCAACAAATTGGCCACCGTTATCAACGATGTGGACTATGCTAAGCGCAAGAGTCGTTATGGCTATGGTTATGGCTACGGATACGGCTATGGTTATGGCTACGGATACGGCTATGGTTACGGCTACGAAAGCAAGAACAAGAAAAAATAGTAAATATGGCTAAGAAAGTATTTGTCAGTGGATGTTACGACTTGCTGCACAGCGGTCATGTGGAGTTTTTCAAGCAAGCTTCGCAGTATGGCGATTTGTATGTGGGCATAGGATCGGACGCTACTTATTTGGAATACAAACATCGTAAACCCATGTTCCCAGAGGAGGAACGTTTGTTTATGGTGCGCAATATCAAAGCCGTAAAGGAAGCCTATATCAACGAGGGTAGCGGCGTCATCGACTTTATTCCCACGCTCGATTTGGTGCAGCCCGATGTCTTTGTGGTGAATGCAGAAGGCGGAAGCGAGGCTAAACGCAAGCTCTGTGAAGAAAGAGGCATAGAGTACGTCGAATTGCAGCGCACCCCGCACGAGGGTTTGCAGGCGCGCAGTTCCAGCTCGCTCAAGGCTGCCATGCAACAGAACGATGCGAAAACCGAAGAAGGCAAGGGCATTCCCACGCGATTAGACCTGGCAGGTACTTGGATAGATCAACCCTACGTGAGCATGCATCATCCCGGATGGGCCATCACCATTTCTTTGGAACCCACTTTCGAGGTGCGCGACCGTTGCGGACTCAGTACCAGCACGCGCAACATGATTCAGAAAATTTGGCCCATGAAGCTTCCCAAGATGGATCCCGAAATGTTGGCCCGTTTGGTGTTCTGCTTCGAAAACAATCCCGAGCGCACGGACGGACATATTTCCGGAGCGCAAGATTCCATAGGTATTTGTGTGCCGGGGCTTTGCAGACATTATTACGACAACAACTTCTGGCCGGCCAAAATAGAAAGCACCACCGACGAAATGACGCTTCGCTTTTTGGAAGATCACTTGGTGATGCTGCCCATGGAACCCCGCAAACCGGGATGTTCGGTGGTGGAAGGAAAAGATATCACGCCCGCTAAGGTAAAAGCGCTTGCCGATGCAGCCGATGCTTGTTGGAAGGCTATCATCGCTCACGATTTGCCGGCCTTCGCTACGGCTTACAAGGCTTCTTTCGATGCCCAAGTGGCTATGTTCCCCGGCATGATTGCGCCTACTTACATTGGTCATCCGGAACAAGATAACAGCTATGTGGCTGAAACCATTGCTCATTACAGCGCCATGCCAGACGTCTTGGCTTGGAAAATGCCCGGTGCCGGCGGTGGTGGCTATCTCGCCCTTGTGGTGAACGACGCCAAAACCTTTATCGCCGCCCATCCCGAAGCCTTCGAATTGCATATTAGGAGATAGAATAGATTATGGGAGTATATGAGGATAATATCGTGCCTGTCAAAATAGCAAAATTGGCAGAGTATGTGTCGTTCAAGAAAAAAATATCCTTGCACGAGGCTTTGGTATATATCTACTCAAATCCCATGTACAAAGAACTTTACAACGAAGGTGCCAAATGGTGGTATTTGAGTTCGGAAGCGCTTTACGAAGAATTTGAATATGTCAGAAAAAAACAAAGCTATGATGTTTCCCTGGAAGCCTTTGCCTTTTTTACCTATACCTTGGAAAAATACGCTATTTATCATAAAATGTCTGGTTTTCAGGTTTTTGCTTTGTTTAACGACTATGCCGTGGATATGTTTTTGTTCCAACATTACGATTTGTTGCATACGCAGGGCACCGGCTATGTTATTGATGAAATAGACCGTTTTATCAAGAAAAGACAACGAAGATGAAATTATACCATGGATCTATAGTGGAAGTCCGTAAACCGACATTGCGCAGAGGGCGTTCTCGTACCGATTTCGGTAAGGGCTTTTATACTACCACTTTGGCCGAACAGGCCGAACATTGGGCCAAGATAAAACAAGACAGAGCCAAGGCCGCCAAGGCGGTGGTTACGGTTTACGAAATAGACGATGCCATATTAAATGACTCAACATTGGCCATGCGCAAGTTTGATGGCGTGGATGAGGCTTGGCTGAATTTTGTGGTGAATAATAGAAAAAGCGAACCCCTGTTGCATCAATTCGATTTGGTGTTTGGACCTGTTGCCAATGATAATGTTTTCACCACGGTGAATCTTTACGAAAGCGGCATCCTCGATGCGCCTGCTGCCATTGCGCAACTTAAAGCATACAAGACCTACGACCAACTGTCGTTCCATTCAACTCGCGCCATAGAATCTTTGAGTTTTATAGAGAGCTATGAAGTTCTGTAACCATATTCACCTGATTCCTATTGGCGGTTTGTGTAACCGAATGCGCGTGATGGCTTCGGTGGCGAGTTTGTCTGAGCAAAACCAATGTCATTTTGTTCTTCATTGGAATAGGGGGGAAGGTCTGAATGCGGCTTTTCATCGTCTGTTTAAGCCTATTTCCGGCCTCGATTTGAAAGATGATATTTTGCTGAGTTATATAGCTTATCATCAGCCTTCTAAATACAATTTGTATTTGCCGAAACTCTTTGATAAGTTATTTAGACGCAAGGCTTTCTACGACATAAATGCAGAGCGTTTCGAACAATTATATAAGGAGTTTACCGGCAAAAACGAGGAATTGATTGTTTCCACTTGTTCGCAGCTATGCCTTATGGCGCCGCTGTCGCAGTTGTTTGTGCCGGTAGATGATATACAGCAAGATATTGACAATCTGAAGGCTCAATTTGGCCATTGCACCTACGGCGTGCATATCAGGCGCACGGACAACAAGCAGTCCATCCAACATTCGAGTCTCGATAAGTTCTACGCCAAGCTAGACCAACTCTTTGCGGACGAGCCCGAAGTCAAGGTCTATCTTTGCAGCGACGACAAGGGCGTGAAACAGCAATTTTGCGAGCGATACAACACAGATCAAGAAAGAATCATAACCTACACAGCCACGCTCAATAGGCACAGCTTCAAGGGAATACGCGACGCGGTGATCGAATTGTTTGCCCTCTCTTCTACCAAGAAGATTTACGGCTCCTACTATTCTTCCTACACCGACCTCGCCTCCGCCCTCCACGGCGCGCCCTTAGAGGTGGTAAAGTGATAATTGTTAACTATGAAAACTACCTTAATTATGAAAAAAAAGACCTTATCTGAGCGTGTGGTTCCTTATGAAAGAACCGGCACTGTCAACGCTAATACCATGACGGAAAATGACAATTGTGTGTTCTCATCCGAAGAACTGCAACAGGAATTGGAAAAGTCGATGGATGACTACCATTTAGGCAAAGTGTATTCTGTTGAACAACTTCGTTTAAGACATCGTGTATGAATGAGTTGCTATGGACCAAAAGGGCTGTGCAACATCTTGAGAATGTATATTATTATCATTTGGAATTTACAAAAAGCGAGAAACTGGCAAGAAAAATATACAACGATATTTTAAATGAGTCGTTGCGATTGAAAGAATTTCCATTTATCGGAAGTCGAGAAATTGCAATAAGTAATACGGACATAGAATATCGTTCTATAATAGTTGCACGAGGTTTATACAAGTTGATATACTTTGTAGATGGGCATAAAGTGATTGTAGCAGTGATATGGAATTGTAAGATGAATCCAGAATATTATCCGCCAGTGTCGGATGAAAAAAATTAAGAGGAAGAACTATGATAATCGGAACAACAAAAGAACTGAAGAACCACGAGTATAGAGTGGGTTTGATTCCTGACAATGTCAGTGCATTTGTGGCTAAGGGTCATAGGGTGCTGGTAGAGACGCAAGCAGGTTTGGGTGCTGGTTTTTTAGACCAAGACTATATAGATGCAGGTGCAGAGATTGTGGCCACTCCGGCCGAGGTTTTTGCGCAATGCGATATGGTGGTGAAAGTAAAAGAACCGGAAGAATGCGAATATAAATATCTCCGCAAGAATCAGATTCTGTTTACCTATCTCCATTTGGCGCCCAATCCTAAGTTGGCTAAAGCATTGTTGGACAGTGGATGTAAGGCAGTAGCTTTCGAAACCATCACCGATGCGCAAGGAAATTTGCCCTGCTTGCGCCCTATGAGCCAGATTGCAGGCCGTTTGAGTATCCAAGAAGGTGCCAAGTTTATGCAAAGTAGTTTTGGTGGCCGAGGTATTTTGCTGGGCGGTGTGCCGGGTGTTGAAAGAGGAAAAATCGTTATCGTAGGTGGCGGTATAGCAGGTACTTATGCAGCTAAAGCCGCTGTGGGTATCGGTGCAGACGTAACATTGTTGGATGTCAACCTGAATCGTTTAGCCTATCTTGATGATGTTTTTGGAACCTCTATCACCACCTTGTATAGCACCGAGGCTAATATCCGTAAGGCCTTGAAAGAAGCTGATTTGGTGATTGGTTCGGTCTTGATTCCCGGTGGTGCGACGCCAAAGTTGATTCGTCGCGAGCATTTGCCTTTGATGCGTAAAGGCGCTGTTATTGTGGATATTGCTATCGACCAGGGCGGTTGCTGTGAAAGTTCACACGTCACTACGCACGACGATCCTGTGTTTATCGAAGAAGGTGTGGTGCACTATTGTGTGGGCAATATGCCTGGCGCTGTGCCTTATACCTCTACCGTGGCCCTTGCCAACGCAACTTTCCGCTATGCTATGCTCATGGCCGACTATGGTCTGGAAGAGGCTATGAAAATGGACGCCGGACTCGCCAACGGTCTCAACATCTATTGCGGCAAATGCACCAACAAAAATGTAGCCAAGGCGCTCGGCCTGGCGTATGTGAAAGTGAGTGAAGTATTTAACTAAATCATAACAATCCAATGAAAGGAATCGTATTAGCTGGTGGTAGCGGCACGCGCCTTTACCCCATTACCAAGGGAATCAGTAAGCAGTTGATGCCGATTTATGACAAGCCGATGGTGTATTATCCCATCTCAGTGTTGATGTTGGCCGGAATCAGAGAGATACTGATTATTTCCACGCCGCACGACTTGCCCGGTTTCAAGCGATTGTTGGGCGATGGCAGCGATTATGGCGTGAACTTTACCTATGCCGAACAACCCAGTCCCGATGGGTTGGCGCAGGCTTTTACCATTGGAGCTGATTTTATTGGCGATGATAGCGCTTGTTTGGTATTGGGCGACAATATCTTCCACGGCAGCGGCTTTACTTCGATGTTGAAAGAAGCGGTTCGTACGGCCGACGAAGAAAAGAAAGCTACCGTTTTCGGTTATTGGGTAAACGACCCCGAACGCTATGGCGTGGCCGAATTTGACAAAGAAGGCAATTGTCTCAGTATAGAAGAAAAACCCGCGAATCCTAAGAGCAATTACGCTGTGGTAGGTTTGTATTTCTATCCTAATAAAGTGGTGGATGTGGCCAAGAATATCAAGCCTTCTGCCCGAGGAGAATATGAAATCACGACGGTAAATCAGCAGTTCCTGGCCGATGGCGAACTGAAAGTGCAAACCTTAGGCCGAGGCTTTGCTTGGCTCGATACCGGCACGCACGATTCGCTCAGTGAAGCCTCTACCTATATTGAAGTGTTGGAAAAACGCCAAGGTTTGAAGGTGGCTTGCTTGGAGGGCATTGCCTATCGTCAGGGTTGGATTAGCGAAGAACGTATGCGCGAGTTGGCACAGCCTATGATTAAAAATCAATACGGTCAGTACTTGCTCAAAGTGATTGACGAATTAAAAGAAACAGGAAAACCAAATTTGGAATAATTGAATAAATACTTACCTTTGCGCCAAGTTGTAAGGCTTGGATTTGTTGACGTAAATGGATTTGTGCGAAAGACCCCGCCCGCCAGCGTCACCGCAAGGTAAACTACTGCCAAGCATTCCCGGGGCAAATATATGGGAGCTGGCAGATGTCGGCTCCTTATTTTATGGAGATACATTGATGGCAGTAATGCAGTATTGAATCTTTAAAGACGATTTTTTGTGGACACCGACGGTAAGTTTGACTTTGCCAATAGAGACTAAATCACACTCCATCAGAATCATTTCTTTAAAAGTCTTCTGGTTTTCGACGCCGACTTTTGGTTTAACAACGCGAACCTTTTTGGCTGCCATTAGAATAACATCCAATTGCAGCACAGCGAGCGTCGAAAGATAATTTTTAGCAGCTTTGGTACTGGTCTCGTCGATAGAAATAAATCGAATGTTGATATCCGCCTTCAGCGAATGGTTGTAAACCTTCTGATCCGGGTGTTTCAACTTCCAAAGTCGGTAGAAATTACGAATCACTTTTGCCCTTTGCTTAAAGTCTTCGATGGTGTTGCCATCAGGAATAAACATGTCATTTTTCATAGTAGTAGATTTAGGCTTGCAAGATAAGGTAAATGCGAGATAAATTCAAGAAAAAGTAATAAAAAATTAATATATTGATATGAATAACAAACGAAGCATTGTCATTACCGGAGGCGCCGGATTCATTGGCAGCCACGTGGTCAGATTGTTTGTGAACAAGTATCCCGAGTACAAAATTATCAACTTGGATAAACTCACGTACGCGGGTAACTTGGCCAATCTCAAGGATATAGAAGACAAGCCCAACTATAAGTTCGTGAAAATGGATATTTGCGATTTTGAGGCTTTTTATCAGCTGATGCAAGACGAAAAGGTGGATGGCATCATTCATTTGGCGGCCGAAAGCCACGTGGACCGCAGCATCAAGGATCCTTTCACTTTCGCCAGAACCAACGTGATGGGAACGCTGAGTTTGCTGCAAGCCGCGAAACTCTATTGGGAACAATTTGGCTATGTGATGCCCGCCGCGCCGGAGACCGATTTTCAAGGAACGGCGCCGGAGACCGCCGCTCAATCACAAGGCGAAGGCATTCCATGCCGTTTTTACCACATCAGCACCGACGAAGTGTATGGCGCGCTGGAAATGAATCATCCTGAGGGCATTGAGCCGCCGTTCAAAACAGTTGCTTCAAGCGAGGGACACAAGGCCTACGGCGACGAATTTTTCTACGAAACGACGAAATACAATCCGCATAGTCCGTACTCTGCGAGCAAAGCGAGCAGCGACCATTTCGTGCGCGCTTACCACGACACTTACGGCATGCCCACCATCGTGACGAATTGCTCGAACAACTACGGCCCGTATCAATTTCCCGAAAAGTTGATCCCGCTCTTTATCAACAACATCCGTCACGGGAAACCGCTGCCGGTGTATGGTAAGGGCGAAAACGTGCGCGACTGGCTCTTTGTGGAAGACCATGCCCGCGCCATCGATGTCATCTTCCACCAGGGCAAAACGGCCGAAACCTACAATATCGGCGGCTTCAACGAGTGGAAGAACATCGACCTTATCAAGGTGATGATCAAGACGGTAGACCGTTTGCTCGGCAACGAAGAAGGCTACAGCATGAAACTCATCACTTACGTTACCGACCGCTTGGGCCACGACGCGCGCTACGCCATCGACAGCACCAAGTTGCAAAAAGAACTCGGTTGGGAACCAAGCCTGCAATTCGAAGAAGGCATAGAAAAGACCGTGCGTTGGTACCTCGATCATCAAGAATGGATGGACAACATCACCTCCGGCGAGTACGAAAAATATTACGAAGATATGTATAAGGGAAGATGATGTTATGTTATGCCAAATTATTACCAACTCACATAGTGTCTAACAGCCTCTTTGAGATTTAACACTCTTTAGTGCGACATTCCTTTTTGTTAGAAGTAGGATTGGCTTTGTGATGGAATGGTGTGCAAGTCTGAAAGGTTGATTCGTTTCGGCATTCTGAATAAAACCGCTCTATACACAGAAACTTTTGCTGTGGTCACAACGTGAAAACGATAGTTATTGGCTATACCACGACAATTGTCAGAACTATAAGGATAGTGATAGATAATGCATTTATCAAGAGAACAAATAGAAAAAGAACTTCAGGGATACTATCGTACAGGGTGTTTTCATATTTATCTGAAAGGATCCTTTCGAGAAGATTTGGAGAATATGTCTTTTGATGATTTGAGTACATTTACTCATGAGTATGTTCATTATCTCCAAAATATCTCAACCTTTTATGGTATATTCGAAGCGAACACTATACATCAAGCGGCCATAGAAACTTTTCGGGAAATTGAGACAAAGCAAAAGATTACTATTCCATACAATACTTCATACTCAGAAGATTTGCTTGAACGGTTGAGATGGATTAATGTTATGAATGGAGATAGGGTACCAGAAGAAGGTTGTCAAGATATTATAAACGAAGATTATAAGATATCCTTTTTTTTTGAGGATTATTACGGGCAATACCGAAATGGAAGAAAGGTTAGAGTTCAATACAAGACAATTGATGGTATTATAAAGAACAGATATATAGGTGCTCTGGATATAAAGGAAGGAATGGCTGTTGCTTATCAGTCCATATTAGGAGAGTTACAACCTCATCCCGATATTCCATATAATTTATTAAGGATTTTATGTAAACAACATTTTCCATCTGTATATAATGATGTCAAGAAGTTTATATGCATCTGTTATACTTCACTTTTCGATTTGTCACCAGCAGACTTCTTTATGAGCTTATGCTTAGATGATAGAGTTGATAATACGAAAAGCGGATTTCAGGTATTTGATGACTTTATATGGACATCTCCTATAAAAGTGAAGAATAAAAGTGTTAATGTACCATACTTTTTCAACCAAACGATAGAAACATTTAAGGAATCAATAAAAGGATTTTTAAGAATAGATACTCCATATATTGATACGATTTTGGATTCTGTCAAGTTGGTAGATGGTAATGTACCCATTTTAAATGTCATCAATACAGAAGCACCAATTACTGTTGAGAATATAAAAGCATTAGTCAAGGTTACTGGTATACCTTTTATTCATGCGCAAGGTAGAGGTTGGTTTTTCCCGTCATTAAACGGCCAAGGTGCATCTGATATTGTTCACATGGTAGGCCTTACTTGGATCCATGTTTTTTTATTGCAGCAGGACAAAGCAAAACAGGGCATTTGTCCGTTTGCTACCATATGCGGGATGTGTGGTGATTATTGTTTTGATAAGCCATGGTTAGAAGACTACGAAAAATGTATTTTTAAATTAATAACAAAAGATTTAAAGATTCGGGATAAGTTTATGTAGAATCCATTCGCGCACATTGCTAGCAGCAGGAACTTAAAGAACACAAATGAATGTACCAATCGTCTCAGCCGCTTAAAGTGCTAGTGGCTAAATTATGATACTAGATGGAAATAGAAACTCAAGCAAATAAAAAACGTATTGCCAAAAATACGTTAATACTATACGTCCGCATGCTATTGGTCATGGGTGTCTCGTTATTTACTCAACGAGTAGTCCTTGATAAGTTGGGCGCGTCTGACTATGGTATATACGGATCTGTAGCCGGTGTTGTTGCTATGCTTGGGTTCTTAAATGGAACATTGAGTACCGGTACCTCTCGTTTTCTCACCTTTGAAATCGGTAGAGGAAATTTTGAGCGTTTGAAGAATACTTTCTCTACGGCCTTCTATTCTCATTTGATTTTGGCTATAATTGTTGCAGTATTATTACTTACTGGAGGTATCTGGTTCGTTGAAAATAAATTGATTATTCCTGCAGACCGCATGTATGCAGCAGTATGGGTTTTGGTTATTTCTGTTTTTACAACTTTTGTCTCAATCACTCAAGTCCCTTATACAGCTGTAATAATTGCTCGCGAGAATATGAACATATATGCCTATGTGGGATTATTTGAAGCTTTTGCAAAGTTGGCTATTGCTTATCTTATATCAGTTACCCAATGGGATAGACTTATCTTTTATGCGGTATTACTTGCCGTAGTACAAGTAGTAATATCTCTTACATATAGGTTCTTCTGCACCAAGCAATATCAAGAATCTCATTTAACAAAACATTTTGATAAACCTATTTTTAAGGAAATGTTAGGATTCTCATCTTGGAGTCTGATAGCAAATATTTCTCAGATCCTCGGAACACAAGGTTTAACGGTTGTGATGAATATGTTTTTCTCTCCAGTTATTGTCGCTGCGCAAACTATTGGAAATCAGATATCAAACGCCATACTACATTTTAGAAATAACTTTTCTACAGCAATAAATCCTCAGATTATAAAATTATATTCAACAGAACAGTATGCAGAATCACGCAAGTTAAATCTTGAAACATCAGTCTATATCTTTGACTTAATGCTTCTTTTATGTTTACCGGTCATAGTGCTAATGGAGCCAATTCTCAATCTATGGTTAGTAGAAGTTCCTAAGTACGCAGTAATTTTTAGTCAGTATTCTTTAATTGCACAGCTACTCGGGGTGTATAATGCAACTTTGTATATACCGATGATGGCAAGTGGTAAATTAAAAGAGAATTCTTATGCTAGTGTTTTTGTGACTATAGGAGGTGTTATGGGGTTATATATAGTATTAAAGGTAGGATGGGATGTAATGTGGATACAGTATTTTGTGATTCTTCAGTCTGTTTTGGGATCTTTTGTAGTTAAACCTATCATTCTTTGTAAGTATATTCCTGATTATACATGGAAGAATATTATGCTCTGTACCTGGCAGATGATAAAAGTAGCTATACCCCCAGTGGCAATTGGTATCGCTCTACACCATTTTCTCCAACCTGAGAGTATTGGTTTGATGGTAATTGATGGCATTGTTATTATGTTGGCAGTATGTGTGTCATCGTTTGCTTTTATGGATAGAGCAATGAGAACCAAATTAATTACTTTAATAAAAAATAAATTTCAAAAGAAATAATAAGAATAATGCAACCAAATAATTTGATAAGCAAACGAAATTCATTGATATTTAAGGGGGGGGGTATCCTGCTGATGCTTTTTCACCATTTGTTTTATAGCCCCTCAAGCGCTTCTTTGTTTTGGGATTACCATATTTATGTTGGATCTCATGACTTTGGTGTTGTAAATCAGTTAGGTATTTATGCAAAATTGTGTGTGGCTATCTTTGTGTTTGCTTCTGGGTATGGTCTTGAAACTACATTTTTGAATAAAGATATAAAAGCTTTATCGTTTTATAAGCATAGGTTCAAGAAATTATATTTGAATTATTGGTTCATCTGGTTGCTTTTCGTTCCTGTTGGAATCTTTCTGTTTGGACGTACTCCGGTAGATGCTTATGGCAATCATTTCATTATCAAAATGATACTTGATTTTTTGGGATTGCTTAATCTTTCAGGAAACTATGGGTATAATCCCACATGGTGGTTCTACTCTTGTATTATTTTGTTGTATCTGGGCTTTCCTTTGCTACACAAGTGGCTTGTAAGTAAGTGGCTCTTGCTTTTATCGTCTGCTGTCATCGTTTCTTGTTTAGCAGGGCTACCCATTGTAACTCCAATATCAAACTACCTTCTTCCGTTCTTGGCAGGTATGTGGATAGCAAGAGCACCAGTCTTTTTATTTGATAGATTAAGTGTCTTTGATACGATTATAGCATTTGTGTTGTTGTCTGTTATTAGAAATTTCAGCAATATGTATTGCATTGTAGATACATTGCTCTGTATGACAATAGTAGTATTCTTATACAAGGTAAAGTTTAGCAATTGGTTGGAGACTATTTTTGTGCAATTAGGAAAGCATAGTCAAAATATTTTTCTATTCCATACCTTTCTTTTAATCTGGTGTGAGGAAATAGTTTATAATACTTATAATCCGATTACGATCTTTGTAATATTTATAGTTGTGTGCTATATGATTTCGCTTGTGTTAGAGCTGGTTAAGCAGAAAATTGGTTTTTATAAATTGATACAATGATTTAAGTATTCTGATAATATTCCAGAATTAAATAATTATGTGTCATATCGAATTACTGAACATTATTTGACGATTTGATTGGTCTGATGGTATTTATTCGCCTCAATTAGCAAATGCCATTCATTACAGTATAATGTACTATGTTTTTGGGGGACTATTTTGGTATAATTAAATGTCTTTTGTTAAGTATATGTTTTCATCTTCTTATTGATAGTGAATAATTTAATGGTCTTCTTCAAATGATTCTACAACTTTCTAATGTTTTTTATAAAATGAAAAAGGTTTTGATTTTAAACGGTAGCTTTTGTGAGTTGCCAATTATTGAGGAATGTCATAAACAAGGTTTCTATGTGATAACTACTGGTAATATGCCAGATCTCATGGCACATAAATATGCCGATGAATATATCCAAGCCGATTATTCAGATTACGAAGCTATTCTTAGTATCGTAAAAGAACATAATATTGATCATATACTAACTTGTGCTAATGATTTCGGCTGTATTACATCTGCATATGTTGATGAACAAATGGGATGGCATAACCACGATTCATTCGAAGTCTCCAAAATACTTCATCATAAAGATTTATTTAAAGAATATATTCAAGGTAAGAATTATCCAACGCCTTATTCTATAGTTTTTAATAATATACCTGACGCATATAAATTCGTTGATGAAGACATTGAATACCCCATTATCGTTAAAGCTAATGATTTAACAGGCGGAAAAGGAATTCTTAAAGCAGAAACAAAAGAAGATGCAATAATTGCTATCGATAATGCCTTTTCAAAATCAAGAACCAAACATATTTTAATCGAACCTTTTATTACCGGTGACCAACAAACATTTGTGTCATTTATACATAATAAAAAGGTTATAGCCTCATCGAGTTGTGATTCATATTCATATATCAATCCTTACCTAATTCAAGCCGAAACGCTCCCTGCCAAGGATATTTTAGATGTTCAAGACTATTTAATTTCCATTATTGAGGAGATAGCAACAGATCTTGATTTATCAGATGGAATCTTTGCGTTTCAATACATTCGCAATGGTAAAGACGTTCAGATTATCGAAATGATGAGAAGACCATTTGGTAATCAATTCTTACAGCTGGTAGAAATGAATAGTGGCTTTCCATGGCATCGTGCTCAAGTTACTGCAGAAACTGGTGGTGATTGGACTTTCTTGGATGATATTGATTTATCAAAATGCAAAATTCGTTATTGCGGACATTACGGAATAATGGTTGATAGAGATGGAATTTTAAAAAGTTATAATGTTCCAGATACTATAAGGAAGAATATCATAAAGGAATTCGTAATGAAAAGTATTGGTGATAGGATAGAAGATCACATGAATGAGCGTGTTGCATTTCTTCATTTCGAATATAATTCATATGAAGAAATGAATAGTTGTGTAAGAGATTATAATAAAATGATAAAAGTTGAAATAGAATAACTAATATTAACTATGAATGTATTACTTACAGGCTCTAATGGTTTCATTGGTAATCATGTGGCGAAATACTTAAAAGGTCATGGACACTATGTTATTGGACTTGGTAGAAAGGAAATGGCGTTAGATCCATTTGCTATTAATGAATATATACAATGTAATATTGCTTCCGAAAAAGTAAAAGATATACCTACCTTAATTTCTGCAAAAATTGATGCTGTTATTCATTTAGCAGCAGACATGAGAAAGGAACCGCACTTGACCGATGTTATAACGGCTAATTGCGTTGGCACTCAGAGATTATTAGAATTATGTGAAAAACAGAATATTCATGTCTTTCTACAATTATCAAGTCTTCCGGTTATAGGTAAGCCACTTTATCACCCTATTACAGAAGAGCACCCGATTCATCCATATACTGTTTATCATATAACAAAGAGAACTGAAGAATTGTTAGCGAATTATGCTGCAGAGTATCATGGAATCAGAACCGCTAGCTTTAGGATTTCTGCACCGATTGGAATAGGTGTAAATATGAATACCATTTTTCCTACATTTATTAGAAAGGCTCTCAAAGATGAAGACCTTCTTCTGTTTGGTAAAGGTAGCAGGAAGCAGAATTATCTGTATGTTAATGATATTTCACGTTGCTTGGAATTAGCGTTAACTAATGATTACGTAAAAGGGGTCTATAACCTCACAAGTGATTTGCTTGTCTCCAACCTTGATCTCGCTAAAACTATTGTCAAGGTATTAAATTCAAAATCCAAAATAATATTAACTGGAGAGGACCCGACAGATGAATATATATGGGATGCTTCATTAGAAAAACTGAAAAGTGATTCCGGATTTGTGCCAGAGGGGAATATAGTGGATATTATCAATGAATACGCAAGCTGGGTTAAAGCAAGAAATAATGATGACTTTAAATAAGATAGACATTAAAGATACTTTATTCCTCAAGGGTTTGGGTATATGTGGTATGCTGATGTGGCACATATTCTGGTGCCCAAATCCTCAGGGTATAGAGTATACGCCTGCATATAGGTATCTTTGAGCAATAGGAGATGTTTGTGTCAGTATCTTTCTCTTTATTTCTGGATATGGTTTGACTATAGGATATCAAAAGAGCGACGAGTCAAATCCAATTATTTTTATTTATAATAGATTGTTAAAACTATATAGTAACTATTGGGGCTGTTTTGTTCCTATAGTTATGTTCGGAACTTTAGTTATGCATCAACCAATATGTGTTGAAGGAAGTTCTTTGACTAACATGTTTCTGTGCGCGAAGGACTTTTTTGCCATAAGAGGGCAGGGCTCCTATAATGATTCTTGGTGGTACTTTTCTTTGATAATTTCATTATATCTTGTTTATCCTATATTATATTGGGCATTGAAAAAAGTACCATTGGTATTAATTATTGTTTCACTAATTAGTGGTACATATTTTATTCGTTTGATAGGTCAAAGTCTCCAGTTATACATTCCTATATTTCTTATAGGTATGTCTTGGGCGATGTATGGTCACAAGATTCCAAAATTGTCGTCATCAAAGCTTATAATAGCATTATTTATAACTATTGGAATCCCTTTAATAATATTTGCGTTTATATATGATGTCAAATCAATATTTAGAATAGGTATTCCATTATATTTATTGCTTACTATAGGATTGGTAATTTTAGCGTGTATTATTAAACGGTCAATAATATATCGCTTCTTTTGTTATCTTGGATTTCATAGTATGAACATCTATATGGTGCATTTAATGTTTTCTAAATACTGGTTCTCTGATGCTTTTTATAGCATTAATTCTCCAATACTAATTTTTCTTGCTCTGCTAATTGCCAGTCTTCTATTCAGTATTGGAATCGAGTCACTAAAAAGAGTCTGTGGTTACAGTCAATTGTTTAATAAATTATTGTTAAAAATTAATTAATCCTAATCAATATGCAACCAATCCCGTTTAACAAACCTTACCTCACAGGTAAAGAGGCTCATTACATGTATCAATCAGTGTATACTGGCAAATTGTCAGGTAATGGAGATTTTACAAAGAAGTGTCAAAACTTTTTCATGGAGCGCTATGGCTTCAAGAAATGTTTGTTAACTACATCTGGTACAGATGCATTGGAAATGTGTGCAATGCTCTGTGATTTGAAGCCTGGAGATGAAGTGATTGTGCCTTCATATACTTTTGTGTCAACTGCTCTTGCCTTCCTTCGTGAGGGTGCCAAGGTAGTGTTTGCAGATTCTATGGACAGCAATCCAAACATGGATGCTGAGAAGCTAGAATCATTGATTACATCTAAGACACGAGTCATCGCTCCAGTTCATTATGCAGGTGTCGCGTGCGATATGGATGCAATCATGGCAGTTGCTGAGAAGTATAACCTTATTGTGGTGGAAGATGCAGCACAAGCAATTGATTCTTTCTACAAAGGAAAGGCTCTTGGTGGTGTAGGTCACCTTGGGGCATTCTCTTTCCACGAGACAAAGAACATCACAGCAGGTGGTGAAGGTGGTCTCCTTGTAATCAATGATGAGTGTTTCATCCGTAGATCGGAGATTCTATGGGAGAAAGGTACCAATCGTGCAGAGTTCTTCCGTGGAGCTGTTAACAAGTATGGTTGGGTAGATATGGGTTCCTCATTCCTTCCTGCTGAAATCAATGCCGCTTTCTTGTGGGCACAGTTGGAAAACCTTGATGAAATTCAAGGTAAGCGTAAGAAACTTTGGGAACAATATTTTGTTGGTCTTCAGACTTTGGCCGCAGAAGGCAAGATTTGCTTGCCTCAGATACCTGGTTATGCTACAAACAATGCCCACATGTTCTACATCGTATGTCGAAACCTTGAAGAACGTTCAGGCTTGATTCAGTACCTGAAGGAACATGGCGTTACAGCACCTTTCCACTATCTTTCCTTGCATAAGAGCGATTATTATGTGAAGCATACAGATTCAGTCCCAGAACTTCCTCTTTGCGATATGTACGCAGACTGTCTTGTTCGTATGCCTATGTATTATGAACTCGATTTGGAGCAAGTGGATATGATCGTGAAGGTAATTAAGGAATATTATTATAAGGGGATTAGGGATTAATTAATATCATAACTTGTTGGTTCGACTTTCCCTTTACGTTTCATTCTTGATAAGATGCGGTGGCTATGAATTATGTTTTTGTTATATCAATAGTTGGCTTTAATGAATAAAGTAGCTGAATTATTAAGATTTGATAGATAGGAGGTGATTTGGTATGAAATATTTGAAACTTTCCACATATGATACTGGTGGGGCTGGATCTGCAGCAGTTCAATCCGTACAACAGATATCTGATAGAGATGTAAATGCCAAGCTGCTGGTTTTATATAAAACTACCTCAAATGTTAATGTTATTGGTCTTTTTTGTGAGAAGAATAAGATCCAAAAGCTTCTCTATAGAATATATAGGCGCTTAGTTCGTATGTATAAAAGCTATAAATCTCCTCATAGTAACGCAAAGTATTGTTATTATGATTTTCAGCTAAGTGCAATTTCAGCAAAGAGAATCTTACGGTTATATGGAGATATACCTGACGTAATTGATGTTTATTGGTGTACTGATTTTGTGTCTTTTAAAACAATATATCAATTGCAGAAAATGACTAATGCAAGGGTTGTGTACTCGATGTCTGATAATGCTTATTTAACAGGCGGATGTCATTATCCGTGGGATTGTAAGGGATATATGCATGATTGTTTTCCTTGTCCAGCTATTAATCGTAATTCAACTCTTTCAAGATCCACATTGAGATTCAAAAAAAAGTATAGCATCCCAAATGCCTTAGTGACGGGTACTGGAAATGACTGTATGCGAGCAGCCCAATCTGTTGTATTCTCTAATGCAATTATAAGACCATCTGTTTCTTTAGGATTTGCTCCAAGTGTTTCTCATAGCAGGGCGTATTGTAGAGCAAAATGGTCTATACCTTCAGATAGTTTGGTTATTTTTTTTGGTGCACTTAATGTGAACGATCCTCGTAAAGGATTTAATTATTTAGTTGATGCTCTGAATAAGATTAAAGACGCAAATCAGGAGTGTATAAATATAACTCTCTTAATTGCAGGTCAGAATAATGCGTATCGTGATGATTTTTATAATATAATTGATGTGGGAATGTTGGATTTTCAGCAATTGTTACAAGCATATTGTGCGTCTGATGTATTTGTTTGCCCCTCTGTGGAAGACTCTGGCCCCATGATGATTAATTATGCCTTTTGTTGTAATATACCTATTGTTGCATTTGAAATGGGTGTGGCAATAGATTTGGTTCAACATAAGGAGAATGGATGGATATCACCATTGTATGATACTGATGATATGCGGGATGGTATTATGTATTGTTTGAATACCATTGATCGTGTAAAACTTGTGGAGGTAAACAAAAAAATTACGCAAGATATAAAAGAGAATAAATCATATTTTCGACATATTGGATTAGAGTTTTAAAGTTAATAGTTATTTATAGTAGTATATCTTCGTAATCTACGTTAGTTGGCAATCATAATGCAGACAACATCGGATTGTATTCCTAATTCAGGAGGAAAATATGAAGTCGTTGTAGATTTTTCCAAGGTGATAAAGAGGCATTCCAATGCGTTTTCTGTTGTGATGAGTTCATACGGAATGCTATTTCGAGCTCTGTGTTTTGAACCTTTTTAGTGTTATGTGAATGTTGGGACATGAATCGATAGGCAGTTTTCTTTAATATCACTTTCTTCTTTTTGGATAGCTCTATTAAAAAAACTATCAGGCAAGAGTCAACTAATGTAGAATTATAAGTTGCGTTTTTGTCTAGATTGAACGATATTAACGATTTAGTAGTACCGTTGAGTTTCAATTTTAACATTGTAGACAAGTTTCAACCCCCAAGGTGATAGGTTTTAAACGGATAAACGTTGGTTGCAAGGATCGTATTACGAAGATGGACATGGTTGGAAAAATGACCCAATATCAGTTTAGAAAGTTAGTTGTAATAGGTGAACCGCTTAACATATTTGTTACCACTATGTTTCCATGCGAGATAGTTGAAATTGTAGCGACTGAAGAGAGATAAACACTGAGAGAATACGTATTTTTTCTTTACGGGTATGCCATCTATGTTGGCTTGACAAAGAATTAATCTAAAATTTTGACCTGAACTTAGTAAATCCCCGTTTTCAATTATTCAAGGAACTTTTATGATTGTTTTATTCTGACAGTAGTATTAACACATCAGTACTAATTATGAATACTAAAGTAGAAATAAACAAAATATTATGGAGTGATTATCTTCTAATGTTTTTATTTTTATGTATGTGTGGAAATCCAGTGTTTGTATATCTGGACTTTGAGTATACTTATGTATTATATGCTGTGGTATTATTTACAGTATGTATTTGTAAGCGGAAAAGAATATATAATACAAAATTTCTATCATGGCTGTTGCTCTTTTGTTTTTTGTTTACATTACAATACGTCTCTTTGGATATTGTTTCTATTCCTGCGGATATTAATTTTATGGCTCGTTTATATACGGCTTTTTTGATATCTTCATTCTTTGGACTTTTATTTCGCGAAGTGTATTTCAATGTCATAGTTGCTATATCCGCTATTAGTATTGTTGGATTTATATTTAATGGAGTGTTAAATATTAATATTGGGTATGAGTTTGAACGATATCGATCGATATTAGTGTATAATCAGTATATACAAATGGGAGAATCGATTCGAAACTCGGGTATGTTTTGGGAGCCAGGTGCGTTCCAAGGTTTTATAATGATGGTTCCAGTACTTTTCTCTAATAAATTGGAATATTTATGGAAATATCGAAAGAAATCATGTATAATATTGATACTTGCATTTATATCCACAAAGAGTACGGCGGCATATATGACTATGGCAGTTTATTTGGTACTGAGATTGATGATAAGTAGTAGAGTCTCAAATTTGTATAAAGTGGTTATAATTTCTTTATTTTCCCTAGTTTTGGTTTATTTTGTATGGGGACTTGATTTTATGGGAGAAAAAATTATGGCTCAGTTGGAAGATGCTAAAAATGTTCAGCAGGGAGATGTCTCGTGGGATCGCTTTGGTGCAATGCGAGTTGATATATACAATATTATTAGAAATCCTTTTATTGGAAATGGCTTCAATCAGGTGTCAAAATATGGTATTTTGGCAGAATACATGAGTGGAGCAGGTAATGGTTTATCAAGTGCAACGAATATGTTGGGTATTCCATGCATGATTCTTTACTTTGTGGGTATATATAACAATTTTTCAAATTATAAGAGTTCATTAAGGATTGTGATATTGGTTGTTGTCTCAATGTTACTTTTTAATGAGGCATTTTTAAATTACTCGCTGTTTTGGGCTTTATTGTTTATAAGAATTCCTAGAGATTATGAAAAAAATAGCAGCATTATTAACAGTTTATAATAGAAAGGATAAAACTGTCCAATGTTTACAAAATTTATTTTCACAGGAGGGAATAAATGTTATTTATTCAATAGATGTCTATCTTACAGATGATGGTTGTTCTGACGGAACCTCGGAAACTGTAATTGGTTTGTTTCCAGATGTGAATATCATTAAAGGAGATGGTAGTTTATTTTGGAATAGAGGAATGTTTTCGGCTTGGAAGAAGGCTGCTGAAAAGTCGTTTGATTATTTTTTGTGGTTAAATGATGATACTTTTTTATATTCTGATTCTATTGTAAGATTGGTGAAATGTAGTCAAGATTATCCAAACATAATATTAGTTGGTAGTACTTGTGATATCAGTACGAAGTCTTCAATCACATACGGAGGTATGGATAAACATAAGAATATGATATATGACAAAAAAGAGCCAAAACCATGTTATTATATGCATGGAAATATCGTATTAATTCCAAACTATGTATATGAGAAAGTTGGAATGAATGACCCTAAATATCGTCATAGTCTTGGCGACCATGATTATGGCTTAATGGCTCAGAAATTAGGAATAAACGTTTATGTAGCACCAGGGCTTTATGGAGAATGTGATCGCCATGAGTCGATATCTACATGGAAAAATCCAAATGTGGATTTAAGGACTCGGTGGAAAGCATTCTTTAGCCCAACAGGTAGAAACCCGTTTGAGTTTTTTTATTATAGAAAGAAGCATTTTGGTGTTATTCCTGCATGTAAATCATTTATAACCAATTTTATACATGTACTATTTCCATCTTTGTGGAAGCATGATGATTATAGGTAGTTAAAATTTTTTCTGCTATGGATAATTCTATTGTAAGTATTGTTATACCTGTATATAATAAAGCTAGGTATATAAAGGAGTGTATTGAGGCTATTGCAAAACAAACTTATTTAAATATAGAAGTAATTGTTGTTGATGATGGTTCCACAGATGAGAGTCCTGCCATTTGTGATATGTTGGAAAATAAATATTCTTGGATGAGAGTTTTTCATACTCAAAATAGAGGAGTTTCTGCGGCAAGAAACTTTGGGATAAAAAAAGCGATTGGTAAATGGATTTGTTTTATAGATGTGGATGATTATCCATTACCAACAATGTTGCAAAAGATGGTAGCAGAGAATGTTGATTTGGTTGTCTGTAATTGGGCTGATGAAAATCATGCAAGGTGTTCGAAGATTCTCTCTTGTAATCGAATAGAATGTAGCATGGATAAAGATGAAGAATTTTTGTTATGTACTCCGGATCTGTTTAAGAATATATGGAATAAATTATATAAGACAGAAATAATAAAAGAGAATGCTATTTTCTATGAAGAAGAGATTTGTCATGCAGAAGATGCTTTATTTGCAATAGACTATTATACGGCGCTTGGCAAGAATTCTACAATTGTATTGTTGGGTGAACCATTATATTTTCATCGTAGAGATGTTAAGGGCTCATTGGTTAAGGATCATGATGTTGATAGATGGAAAAAAACAATTCCGTTTTGGTGGAAGCATGTAGACCGTGCAAATGTATCTTCATCGGTGAGAGATAAAATGTATGTGAGATGTTTGCAAAATGAGTTTTTTGTATGTGCACTTAGTAAAGATTATAAAGGACTAAAACAGGTGTTGAGGGAGAAAAAACAATTAATAAATAGGGATACTGTGAAATGTTGGTCAAAATTAAGGCAAATAGTATTATTATCTAAAAATCCGATAATAATTTACGTTGTTAATAGACTATGGTGTCGTTTGCGATAAGTAGAAGTGTTTTATATAATGGAATAATAATTAGGGTTGCCCCCAAAAAAGAAATGTTTAGGATAAAAATAGTGATATCTAATTACAATAATGGAAATTCGTAGTAAAAAAGAATTGAGATTCTTTATTATGGCAGATAGGATGATGAATAGAGGATCATTCAGGCCATCCGTTAAAGATTTTATCAAAGATGTGATTAAACCAGATTACTTGATGCGTTTTTTGGTTATAATGAGAAAGGTCTCATATTACTCTCAAAAAAAAGGGGGGGGGATTTTGCCCTATTATTATAAATGGAGATTTTCTGAGTTATCCTTGAAGCTTGGTTTTAGCATCGGCTATAATTGTTTTGATTATGGACTTGTTATTCCTCACTATGGAACGATTGTTGTTGGCTCTTCTAATAGATTTGGCAAGTATGCAGTTCTTCACACTTCAACTTGTATTACTGACAATGGAAAAATTGTAGGAGATGCCTTTTATTTATCAACAGGTGTAAAAATAACGTCAAGGGTAGATTTAGGTGATAACATTTCGGTTGGATCAAATTCTCTGGTTAATAAATCCTATTTACAAGGAAATGTGTTGTTGGCAGGTACTCCGGCAAAAGTGATAAAACCGTCAGATCCTTGGTATATCAGAGATGGTGAACAATACTCACAACGGGTTGAGAATGTGGAAGAATTAAGAAAAAGAATGTTTTTAAAGTATAGATAAAATCTATGCTTGCATTATTGTAGTAAGATGTGGTAGGCATAAACTTCGACAATAGTTGACGATTGATTTTGTATGGGGTTCTTGTTTATTCAGAAGGATCGGGTCACTAAGAAAAACTTGCTAGAGTGACGAACAGCAATGGAGGTATATCTTAGAAAAAGGCGAGGTGTTCTCCTTGAGGTATATTCTATGCAAATTATGTTAATCATAGACATCTGTGCAACTATTTGATTCATTTTGATAGAACAGAAGTCGATAAGTTTGCAGCTATTGACTTTGGAATTCTTACATGAACCTCAACCTTGCGAAAGACTGTGTCGCCTGTATGATTTAATTCATAGTCACATAAAATGGATTGAATGGTATAAAAACGATATATTTGATGATAAATATGGAAAGGTTTGCTAAATACTAAGATTGAGTAAAATTGATTTCCTAAATTCGAGTCTATAGATATCCTTTAAAATATTTACATATGAAAACGTACTTGTCATTTAAACGAATTAAGCTATACTTTTTGTTATGGCTGGCAAATTTGCCAATGCCGGGCCACGGTATTCGTCCATGGTTTGTAAGATTGGCGGGTGTGAATATTCTTGATCCGAAACACACTTTTATAGGGAAAGATGTTAAATATGATGGTGTCCATCCAGAACTTATTACTATAGAGTCGGGAGTAAGAATTACTGGTGGTACCACTATTCTGACACATTACATAGATCCTGCAACAGGGGCATTCAGAAATGGTGAAGTGCGGATTTGAAAAGGTGCGTTTATTGGAACAAGAACTATTATCTGTAATTCAGTAACTATCGGTGAGGGGGCTATTGTAGGAGCTGGTTCTATTGTGACAAAGAACATCCCCGCTAATGAGGTATGGGCTGGTAATCCTGCAAGGTTTATAAAAAAAAGATAATATGGGTAAATTAAATAACATTGTAATGTTCGCCTGTAACCAAGGCGGACATTTCAGTCAAATGATGGCATTAAAAGAACTCTTTGGGAGGTATGATTCAGTGCTCATAACCGATAATGTAAGAGCGTCGAAAGATATGTCTGCACTGAAAAATATTGGTAAAATTGAATTCATGCTGGCAAATGCTGAATCGAGAAAGCGACAGAAATTGAATCGCTCCAATAGAATTTATGGAATTAAGGCTTATCTAAAAGCTTTTGTCCAATGTATAAAAATCTGGAAGAAATATCGACCTAAAGTAATTGTATCTACTGGTAGTAGCATTGCTGTACCATTGTTTTGGATGGGATGGCTTCATGGCTCAAAACTTATCTTTATAGAAACAAGGGCAAAGGTATATGCCCGCTCGCTTACTGGAATCTTAGTTAGAAAAGTTGCGGATCAGATTTTTGTCCAATGGCCAGAGATGAAGAAAATGTATCCAGAAGCGCACTATTGTGGAACGTTAGTTTAATTTGAAATATGGTATTTATAACATTAGGAACTCAAGGTAATCAATTTCCTCGTTGCCTTCAGATGATAGAAGAACTAATAGAGAAGTTACATCCTGAGCATGAGTTTATTGCTCAGTTGGGAAATACCAGATACACATCTGAACATATAAAATGTCTGGATTTTGTCGCTGAAAATGATTTTAAGGAATATATAGCAAAGGCAGATATTGTGATTACACATGCTGGTAGTGGCGCGTTGTTCAGTTCCATTCAAAAAGGGAAAAAAATAATCGCTGTGGCTAGACTTCAACGTTATCATGAGATGACAAATGACCATCAAACTGAGTTAGTAAAGAAACTTACTGAAGATGGATATATTTTGGATGGTACAGATTCAATTATTGAAGCTTGGAATAAATTGGATGGTTTTACACCAAGGGTATGTGATTTTGAGAGTACTATCCCTTATGAAATAGGTAAAATGATAGATACATGGCTCAATAATTAGTTTCTTGAGTTTTTTTGATTAGAGATTATTTATATGTGTGTAATAGAATTTAAAGAATTTTGTAAGGGTAAGAGAGTTCTGGTGTTGGAGGGATACTGCAAGCAATGCCTACCGTTTATTCGAGGCTTTAAGAATTGGGGTTGCCATGTTAGCGTATTGTGCAATAATAAGTTGGATTGTGGATATGCTTCAAGATTACCAGATGCTAAGATTCTTGGGATTTGTGATTTCTCAAGACCCGAGGAGTCAGAGTCATATATTGTTGACCTAATAAAAAATGGCAATTATGATTTAGTCTTTCCATCGTTTGAGTTTTCTGCTAGGATCCTTTCACACAACAAGGAAGAGTTATCTAAGTATGCCATCATCTATTCTAACGATGCTGATATTTTTGATAGGGCTAATGATAAGAATGAGGTAATGAGGGTGTGTATGGATAATGATATCCCTTGTCCGCATACGCTGTTTGGTGTAAAACATCCTGAGGATGTTTCTATAAAAGGCCTAAAATATCCCATAATTATCAAGCCAAGACGTTCGTTTGGTGGCCGTGGTTTTCACCCTTTTGACAATGAAGAGCAACTAAAAGAATATGTTGAGGCGAACAATATAAATCTAGAGGATTATGTGGTTCAGGAAAGAATACCTGCTGATCGAATGGGCCTTTCATGTAATGCCTTTGTAGATCGTAATGGGGATGTGAAAAGCTGTTTTTCATATGTGTGCAAGCATATGTATCCTGAGGTGGGTGGTACCAGTACATTAAATGCTCTGATAGACAGACCTGATGTAAAAGAAACTTGTGCAAAATTGCTCAAAAAAATGAATGTGAGAGGTGTTGTCGGTGTGGATATCATGGTGGATAGCCGTGACAACATTGGTAAGGTGATTGAGATTAATGTCAGACCTGCACATGCTATTACGATTGGGTTCCTATCAGGCTTTGATCTTTGTAGACAAATTCTTGAAGATGCATATGATTTGCCTGTTACTGAGTTTGATTCAGTACGTACGGATTTTTGTTTGAGAATTGGTCAAACAGATATGCTTTGGTTTCTGTCTTCTCCAGACAGATTTAAGAAAAGCCCAAGAAGAATGGGATATAAAAAGGTGTATGAGCAGATGTTTTATTGGGATGACCCAATGCCGTGGTTTGCTTTCCTTATAAGCGGGTTGAAGGATTTTAGAAAAAAAATGAAAGAAAAGAAACAATAAAAAGACAACAATTATGATAGATCCAAGAATTGATTTCCTGTATTTGAATGAGCAGGATATGATTAAGGCCGGTGTAACAGATATGGCTGGCTGTATAGAGTCAATGGAAGATATGTTCAAACTGCTTCATAAGGGTGATTACCGTATGGGAGGAGAGAACGGTAATGAACATGGCATTCGTTTGTCGTTTCCTAAGGAATCGGATGTAGAGGGAATGCCATTGCATGAGCCTGACAAGCGTTGTATGGCTATGCCCGCGTATCTTGGGGGTAAATATAAGATGTATGGTATCAAGACATATGCATCCAATCCGCATAACAAAGAGAAGGGGTTGCCTCGTTCTATCCTTATGATGTCTTTGATGGATGCTCAGACAGGTGCACCTTTGGCATATATGTCTGCCAATATATTAAGTGCAATGCGTACTGGTGCTGTTTCTGGCGTTGGTGCTAAATATTTGTCAAAGAAAAATCCTAAGGTAGTATCAATTATCGGTCCAGGAGTGATGTCGCAATATACACTTGACTCATTTATTTGTGCACAACCATCGTTGGAAACGGTAAAGATAAAAGGTAGAAGCCAGGCTGGTATTGACCATTTTATTGATTACTGCAAGGCTAATTTTCCTAATATCAAGGAATATATTCAATGTGATACATACGAAGATGCTTGCCGTGATTCAGACATTATTTTCTATGGTACTACTAATGCTGCCAAGTTCGAAGACAATCCGTTCGTGAAAGAAGAGTGGATTAAGCCGGGTGCACTTATCATATCTGCATCAGCTCTTCTTATTGATACTGATTTCCTTTCGAAACCGAATTGTAGAATTGTTGCAGATAATTATATGATGTACGAAGGATGGGGTGAGGGTAATCCGCTGCCTACTCAAAAAACAGTGTCAACTCTTTTGGGTATGGGATTCTATGATGCTGTTACAGAAGGAAAGATCGAACGCTCAGATATTAAGGAATTAGGTGCTATCATTTCAGGAGAAGAGATAGCCCGTACATCTGATGATGAAATCGTGGTTTATGCAGTGGGTGGTATGTCCCTTGAAGATGTTTCATGGGGCTATGAATGCTACCAGAATGCATTGAAGAATAACATCGGTGTGAAGCTTAATCTTTGGGATACGCCTGAATTGGCAAAATAAAGGAAACCTATGGCAAACAATTCTAATCAAGAATTTCAGAAAGTGCTTCGGACGCGAGATGTAATCATGCTCGCGTTTGGAGCTATGATTGGCTGGGGCTGGGTGGTTTCATCAGGTCAGTGGATACAAACCGGTGGTGTTATAGGCACTGTTATCGGTTTTTTGATAGGCGGTATCATGATATACCTGGTAGGTCTGACATACGCAGAATTAACACCGGCCATGCCAAAGAGTGGAGGCGCAATGAATTTTAGTTATGCGGCTTTTGGTGCAACTGGTTCATACATTACCATTTGGGCTCTTGCTCTGAGTTATATTGGGGTTGTTTGTTTTGAAGCATGTTCATTTGCCACGATTATGCAGTATGTTGTTCCCGATTTTCTGCAAGGGTATTTGTATACAGTGGCGGGATATGATGTGTATTTATCATGGGTGGCTGTAGCAGTAATTGCTTCGATGTTGATAATTTATGTTAATTATCTAGGTACAAAGACAGCTGCTAGATTTCAGAATATTCTTACAGGAATTATTGCTGGAGTGGGCTTACTTCTTGTAGCCGGATCTGCTTTCAATGGAACCATGGATAATTTAACCTCACAAGCCTTCGTTGGTGACAATATGGGAAGTGTTGTATCTAATATTCTCAAGGTTGCAATTATGACTCCATTCTTTCTATTTGGATTCGATATTATTCCCCAAGCTGCAGAAGAAATTAATGTCCCGTTGAAACGCCTTGGCAGTTTGATGGTTTTGTCTATTGGTCTTGCTGTTGTGTTTTATGCAATGGTGGTTACAGCAATTGGCTTTGTGATGAGTCCTGCGCAGGTTCAAGTGTCTATGGATTCAACCGGAATGGTTACGGCAGATGCAATAGCTGTCGCTTTTTCCAATAAGGCAATGACGAAAGTTTTAATTATTGGTGGGCTTTGCGGTATAGTAACGACTTGGAATTCATTTTTAATTGGAGGAAGCCGAGTGCTCTACTCTATGTCAAAAGCACGGATGTTGCCCAATATATTTTCTAAGATACATCCGAAATATAATACCCCCTATGTGGCTATTCTCTTCCTTGGCTTTATTTCAATTGTCGCTCCTTTTTTCGGACGTGTAATGCTGGTTTGGATTGTGGATGCTGCTAATTTTGCATGCTGTTTGGCATACGGACTTGTTGCTTTATCATTCATTGTTTTAAGAAAAAAGGCTCCTGATATGCATAGACCTTTCCGTGTCAAAAATGGTACGTTTATTGGTGTATTGGCGACGATAATGGCTGGCTTTATGGCGGTTATGTATGTTATTCCGGGAACAAATTGCTCGCTTAAATGGCAAGAATGGGTTATAGTAGGGGGGGTGGACAGCAATGGGAATATTTCTCGCTTTAAGAGCAAAGAGAATCTATAAATCTGATTTTTGTTCTGGTATTGGTATAGATTAACCTATTAAGTATGAAAAAGATAGTATCACTAGTTTTATGGCTTTCTGTGGCTATAACTCTTTCTGCTCAGGTTCCATATTTCGGTGCAACGGTAGGAGAGGGCAAGGTTTTTGGATATACTTCCCTAAAGTTACGCCCGGGGCAAAATGCAATGGAAACTTATACTACATTGCAGTTCGGTATTACGGATTATTTCTCAGTGGGTACGGATATTTATGCCAATAATGGGATTGTGGATCATGGCTTGTATGCTCGTATAGGTAAGACATGGAGCAAATGGTTCAGTGCAGGTGTCCAAACTGCTTATCAGTCTAACTTGAGAGATAATTATAGGTTTTCAAATGTAAATACAGGTGTTTTCTTGAATGGTAATATTCTTGAATCTGGGCATTTGTTTTGGACTTCGAATACATGGCTAACGTTCAATCAAGATGGAAATCATTCGTATAAACAATGGTGGTATTTAGGAAGCAATATAAGATTTAACGAGGATAATAGCTTGGTTCCGATGCTGGGTCTGATTCATAGTTGGAAATTTGATCAACCAGCCGATCTTGCGATAGGAGCTTACTATGTTTACAAGAAATATAGTTTCTACTTATGGGGCAATGACTTCTTTACAGAATATCCGAGATTGACACTGGCTGTGGATTTTACGTTTTAAAAAGTTTATTTATTGTTATATGCTAATGAAGTGCGACCACTCTGAACAACTTCGACTTGTTAAGAAAGAAGATGATTTTTCTTTATATGAGTATAAGCCAACATTCATTAAACCCTTATTAGTCTCATTTGAGCCTCTAAGAATGATTCGTAGATTGCGTTTTTGGAAAGAAATGCTTCAGGGTGGATATCGGGTTTATTATCTTGTAACGGGTGATGTGATTGTTGGGCATTGTGTTGTGGCTCCTGGAGGACGCAGACTATCGGTTTCGACGAAAAATGACATCGTATTAGGTCCGTATTTCATAGCTCCCGAGCATAGAGGGAAGGGGTACGCGAAAGTTCTCGTCGGGATGACTCTTCGGGATTGTACGTACAAGTACAAAAATGCTTTTGACTGGATACATTATAGACAACCATGCTAGCATCAAAACGTCGGAAGCTTGTGGCTTCGTGCAAGATGGACGCAGGTTAAATGTGGTTGGCGTGATGAGAAAATTAGTCCTGAACGAAAATGGCAACAATATAATTTATAGATATACAAGAAAATGATGAAGATCTTGATAACAGGTTCAGCCGGTATGATTGGCTCTTGCTTGATAAAAGACTTGCTTGAGAACGGCTTTACCATTGTGGGGATTGACAGAAGAAGGTCAGACTTTGAGCATGAAAACTTTAAGCAAGTGGTGATAGACCTTGTTGATAAGAACGCATTGGATGAGCTTTTCAATAAAGAGAAGGTGGATAGATGCATCCATCTGGCGGCATTGGCACATTTTGCAGGTGAGAATGACTTGAGTTTTGAAAGGTTCAAGTTTGTGAATGTTACTTGTGCAGAGAATGTGTTTGAGGCTTGTGCAAAGCATGCTGTTCCTGTGTTGTTCATCAGTACGGTGGATGCTATCGGTATGGTGAAGGGACTTATCACTCCTGATACTGCATTGAATCCGATTTCTAATTATGGCAAGAGTAAGGCTATGGCCGAGGGTCGACTGAAGGAGATATGCAAGAAATGGAATATCTACCGTTTCTCTCCTGTATATACCAAGAGCCAGAAGCGTGATATAGAGAAGCGTTACTACTTGAAATATCCTAACTGGGCTTATAAGATTGGTTCGGGTGGTCACTTCGAAGTGTTGGAGATGAGTGGTGCTGTGAAAGCTATGGTGGAATGGGTGAGCAAGGAGGTTGACAATACCATCCATATCATAAAAGATGCAGACTTGCTTGATATCAATACGTTGATTAGTCGAGAGAAGGCTGAAGGTAGGGCTAAATATGTGTTGCGCTTCCCGAGATGGATGGTTTTATGTGGTTATTATTGTATCAAGGCTGTATTTGGAAAGAGTAATAAGACATATTTGGTGTTCAAGGCTTTGTGGCCTTTCAGAACAGCCTAAAGTGCGTTGGCTTGATTAATAATAATTGATTCAAAATAAGTATGTTTTATAGATTCTTTAAACGTTTGTTCGATTTTGTATGTGCTTTGATAGGTATCATTGGCACATCTCCTATATGGTTATTTTCTATAGTGGCTACGTTGATTAGTGATCCGGGGCCACTTTTCTATTTTGCCAATCGTGTGGGCAAGGATAACAAGAAGTTTAAGATGTGGAAGTTTCGCTCTATGCGTGTGGCTCGTGGTGCCAATGAGGCTTCGTTGCGTCCCGATCAGGACCGTATTTTCTGGTGGGGTAAGTGGATGAGACGTCTCAAGATTGATGAATTGCCTCAGTTGATAAATATCCTAAATGGTACCATGTCGATAGTAGGGCCTCGTCCAGCTGCGGTAGATCAGGTTGATATTACACGAGGTGGTGAGAATGCAATTGCTGCAGCAGTCCCTTGCGGATTGACTAGCCAGTCGAGCCTATGGGATTATATTTATGGTGATCAATTTCCAGATGAAGAGGAATATAACGAAAAGGTGCTTCCTATTCGCCTAAAGTTGGATGTGTATTATGTGAAGCATGCTTCTTTTTGGGGTGATATTAAACTGATTTTTTGGACAGTGCTCGCTATTCTTTATACAGCTTGTGGTAAGTATCCTCAGTGGATGCATGACAAGTTGGTAGCATATTCGAAGACAGTGTAAATAATAGAGTAAATATTTTAAATTATGAAATACCTTTTAGTAGTAGCTCACCCCGATGACGAGACTTTGGGTGCCGGTGCATCCATGTGGAAATGGTCTCATAATGGGGATATCGTGGACGTGTGTATCATGTGTACGGAAGCCAAGGCGCGTGCGTTTCGCCCGGAAGATAATGAACTGGAAGATGATACGAATGCTTCAAATAAGTTCTTGGGTGTTAATAAGATATATGAGGGGACATTTCCAAATATTGAGATGAATACGGTGCCTCATCTGAAGTTGGTTCAGTTCATTGAATCTGCCATCAAGGAGAGTGAACCAGACATCGTTATCACGCATCATCCTGCTGATACAAACAATGATCATTTGCAGACCTCAATGGCTTGTCAGGAGGCTGTTCGCCTGTTTCAGCGCAGACCTGAGGTGAAGCGTGTGAACGAGTTCTGGTATATGGAAGTTCCCTCGTGTACAGAGTGGAAGATTAACAATGCGTTTAATACCTTCAATCCTAACTGTTTTGTAGAGGTGGGCCCTGAAGGTGTGGAGGCTAAGATTAAGGCTCTGTCGATGTATCGTGGTGTAATGCGTCCGTACCCGCATCCTCGTTCTGCCGAGTATATCACCGGTCTTGCCGCCATGCGCGGTGGTCAATGGGGCTGCAACTATGCTGAGGCTTTTGAAATTGTGTTGCGAAAGTATTAGTGCGTAGTCGTTTTGACTTCAGTAGAGAATAAATTGAATAAGATTTGTTGAAATGAAGATAGATAACGCCCTTTTGGATAGTCTTACTGCGCAGGCCAAGACTTCGCCTCGTTTGAGAATGAATTACGATTTGCGCAACTCTGCGGCTGATACTTCGCAGCGTATGCTGAACGCTATCGAGCCCGATTCGCAGGTGCCTATTCATCGTCATCGGAAGACTTCGGAAACGGTGGTCGTGTTGCGAGGACGCGTCGTTGAGGAGTTTTACGATGAACGGGACCGCACTTGTGTGGCGGCATACGAAATCTCACCTTGTGGCCCCATCTGCGCGCTGAACATTCCTGCCGGCACATGGCACACGCTCCGCTCGCTCGAGCCCGGTACCGTCATCCTGGAAGTAAAAGATGGCCCCTACGAACCCATCGGGGCAGAGGATGTTTTGGGGTGAATGGATGAGATGGCATAAATTTGCTCTTGAATTAAATATTATTTCCTGTAATCTAATCGGGTTGTGTTGCATTTATGGGAACAATTGTAAAAAGTATAAAGATTCTAATAGGAATCGTAGTTCTTTTTCTTGTATTGACTTATGCGGTTTCTCTAAATATGGAGATTGGCTTTGTTCGCTTTGGCAGTTCAATTATTTCAAATGCTTTTCTGTTTACGGTGTTTAGTGGTGTCTTTGCAAGTGCATTAGTGGTTTTTATGTGTGAGCTATATAAATATCACGACACCAAGAAACGAATGGAGAACTCACTGTATATGCAGTTCGCATTTTTGTATGGACAGTTGCTAATCATAAGGAATAACATCGGTCGGGTACTACAAGATTCAACGGAACAGTTGCCTAATAATATGTTGCAGCTTCCTGCTTCAAATGCGGCTATTTCTTTGAATAATTTGAAAGGTTTGGAGTTTTGTACATTAAAAGGTAAAAGTCTAATTGAGCGGAGTTTGCAGGTCTTTATTACTGATGATATGTTTCGTTTAGAAAGTTTCTTGATTGATTGTAATATGTTGGATATGGCGATTTGCGAAGATAAAATACAATGTTTGCAAGAAGGAATTCATAACCCGGTTATAACAGCAGCCTCAGAGAATAGTCATGCGGTGTTGTCTGTTCTTAATAAAAGGGTGGAAGTTTATATTAACGAGGTTGATTCAGTCTTGATAGATATAGACAATGCATGTGCAAATCGATTTTCTTGGACCAAATATAGGAATGCGATGAGTCAGACTATTACTTTTTCCAAATCTAATGGGGTAGATGGATTTATAGCCAGATATAATTAGTTGGATGTTGGAAGTGAATGATGAGTACAAATATGAATGACAATAATGTAAGCCGTGCATTAGATAATGTTTCGTACAATGCTATTGAGAAAGCTACAGAAAACGTAGCAAGCAGGGGCGTTTCGTTGTTGATGTCAGTTTTGGGTAGTTCTGATATAACTATATTATCATCTCTTGCTGTGGGTGCTGTTGTAGGGGTAATGAGCTCATGTTATGATGATATCGTGAGAAGATTCTTATCTAAAAGAGAGAGTGAGAAAGCTGACCTTTTGACAACAACTGCTTATAAAACATTCGAAGAATTGGCACGTTGTGATGGGGTGTGCCCATATGCAGTTCCGATGGATGAGTCACAACTCCAGTATGCTTATGAGGCTGCAGAGGGTTTGATGTTGACGGCAATTCGCCAAAGCGAAACAACAAAAGTTGAAATCTTGGGGCGTTATTATGGTCGAGAGTTCTATAAGGGGTCAATAGATTGGCAGGATATGCATCAAATGATTTCCATGACGGGAGTGTTGACATTACGCCAAATTATTATGATTCATTTGATATCGACTGGTTTTCAGGGTATAGATGAAAATCAGTTTATTAGCAACCCGTCGGCGTGTGTAGAGATTAATCGTTTAAAAGATTATGGTATCTGGAAAACAGAGGGTGCGTCATTTGGGATTGATGATTCTGAAATGATTCAATTGGCACAGTTGATTCCAACGGCATATTCGAAGATGGTCGATGAAGCATTGATGTTAGATCGCCTCTCGAAGGAAGATGTGGAAAGAACTATCGATAGTTTAAGATTGACTGATGCTGGAGAGAAAAAAGAATTGTTGACAAAAGACGAGTATGAGAAAGGTGTAGCAAAATGGGGCACTTTCTAGTCTCGTGTTGTGTGATTAGACCGTAAGCTAAATTATAGGGGCGGCAACTCTCGGGTTGTTTGCCCCTAATTGATAAAATGGAATAAAAGCAATATTTTATGATCAAATACATTAAAGATATCAAGACCTTGATAGAGAAGCATTTGATGTCGTTTATTGTGGGTGCGGGTTTTAGTAGAAATATTTCTGAAGCCTTTCCTATGTGGTCGAGTTTGCTGAAGCCTATGGCAGACGAGCTATATGGTGCAGGACAATATTCTGATAAGACCTATTTGGATATTGCATCGGAATATACGCGAAGGAAGGGCTATCACGAGGCCATAGATTTATACGTGGAGCAACAGATGCCCTATTTACAGAAGGGACAAGATGGGAAATATGAGTTGTTTCGAGATGGTGTCTGCGTTGATAAGAATCCGGATTTATCTTGTCATAAGGCTTTGTTGGCCATGGAAGTGAAAGATATCTATACCTTTAATTATGACAATGCCCTAGAAATGGTGGGAGGTGTAGATAAGAGCAATGAACTCCGTCGTCGCTTGCAGGAATATAGTCGTAGATTTAAGGATTTGCAATCGCAACAAAAAGAGTATCAAGATCAGTATGAGATGTTTCGCCAAAAAGGAAGTCAGATGGTCGAATCTATTTCGGGTGATGGGACAATGCAGACGCAAAATGCGTTTCGCCCCTCGGATAATCCTTATGCAGAAATCAATGAATACGTGAGAACTCTTGGCAATGAATTCAAACTTTTCGATGAGAATTTTAAGGAGGCTCATACACATAATTTGCAGGCATTTGAAAAACAGATGAGCCTGTTGGATAATAAAATAGCTCTTTGTGAAAAAGACTTGAAAAAGCATTATCAGCTTATCTGTCAATCGTACGAAATATCTATCACTGAGAATAGAAAGAATATATACAAATTACATGGCAATTTGCGTAAGCCCGATACAAAAGATTGTTTTGGCTTTGATGGTGATGGGCACAAGCAATATATTATTACGAGAGAAGACTATGAGGATTATCCACATAAACATGAGGCATTTGTCGATTTGATGAAAATATCCTTGTTGAAAGGAAGTTTCTGCCTGATAGGTTTTTCGGGAGATGATCCGAATTTTTTGGCCTGGATTTCTTGGGTAAAAGATGTCTTGGATAAAAATCCAGATGAGGGCAAAAGGGCGTCTATTTATTTTGTTCATGTAGGAAAAGAAGATATTCCGGAGGATAAATTGCAACTGTTTAGGAATCATTATATTACGCCCGTTGTGCTGAAGGATGTTTATGGTATTGAGCAAGAGAAGTTGCAAATGCTGCAATTTCTGAAAGATATCTCACCTGATGTCGGTCTGACGAAGCAATACGATGATTTGTGGAACTCATTACGATTGATAAATGCTAATCTAAAACAAGACGAGTTGCCTGACTTTACGGCAGATCAGAAAAATACAATCGACGAATTGTATGAACTGAGTAAAAAGGTTCGTGTTCCTTCGCAAACAGCCTTGCTATCAAATATTCGTTCGTGGGCTGTGTCAACGATATATAAACATTTGCGAAAGAATAAAGCATCGCTATACTTGCCAAAACTTGCATACCTAACTGCCAAAGACGATTTGAGTTTGTTGCCGCAGGTGTATGCGAAAGATTCTTTGGACCGTCTCATGAAGATGATTCCTCAGGATGCTGGTTCGTTGCTCAATGACTACGAATTGAACATGGCTCGTTTCTTGCTTTTGCGAGAACATAATCACCAGAACTTGATAAAAGAATGTGCTGCCAATAAGGCATTTGTTTACGATGCGGCATGGTCAATGTTGTTTCATTTAGATTTTTCTAATGCGTGGAGCTTGTTAGAAGATTGGCAAGCTAATTCGATGTTCGATAAACTTAGACGTGAATTGATGAGGGCTTTGTTTCAAGAATTGGATGAAAACACTGTGAGCCATTTGTTGCAAAGAGATGCGTATGAGAGTCTGCAAGATTATATTTACGCTCGGAATGTTTTGCCATTCGTTTCCGGGCTGTGGCACAAAGACCATAATTTGTTCAACTCGCTGCGTGAGAGTGAAAAGGATATGCCGACAAGTCAAAAATCCTATAGAGATGTTTTGGATGACCTGACGAATGATTTGCTCGAACCTGATGATGTCGCATCGTTTGGAACGCGTCAGCGTGTTTATGGCATGGATGCCCATTCCGGCAAGTGGGAAATCTCTGCAAAAATACTCCATTTGATGATTGAATTGTCTTTGCCACCTCATGTTTCCAATGTAAACTTCTTTGATAAGAAAAAGTGGATAATTGTTTGTGAGCAACTGATGGAAGTTTATCCCTACCCATGTTTGTTTTTCAGTCTGTTGTATGGAAATGATAAGACCTTGATTAAGAAGGTGGCGCAGATGTATATATACTCGCCTGAGTTGCGCTCTTTGATGCCTCAAATGCTTGACGAGATGTTGAATGCCTTGCTCGATGAACATTGTCCGGAGAATATTAGGATGGCGATTTATCTTGGGGCTCCGATCTTTGCCAAGGCTGTGCCGGCCGAGCAGTGGCAAGACAAGTTTTATGCTTTGTTCGAACGCTACGATTGGGACCAATATAATAGCGAATACGATTTGCGCAATCAGTCGGCTTTTGTCAAATCGATGGCGTCGATGTTGACAGATACAGAACTTGCGCGAAAAATGGCGCTGCGCTGTTTGCAAAGGGGCAAGTTAATAGATCATTTTTGCAATTCGGTCTTGGTGGATCTGCGCGAAAAACTGCCTCGTCGGGATAAGGAGATAAGTCGATTGCTTCGCAATCTTCTGGCTCAGGTTGACCAGTTGGCACATGTGTATGTGTTGTTGAATATGCGTGGCTATTTGCCTGCCGACAAGCTGTTCGATAAAATGTTGGCGTGTTATGATCTTTGGCGCTCGGATGAAAATCTTTGTTATGCGATGGCTTATGTGTCGAAAAAACATCCAGCTTTACAGGCTGCGGTGAGGAAGGCGGTGCTGGAAAGTAAAGCGTTGTGGGAAACAGGTATTCATGCCGATGGCAGTGGTGTTTCTGTTATGAATCAAGATTTTGATATCAACAGGATACAAGCTTCGGTGGCATTTTCTCCGGAAGAAATTGTCGATTTGTATCGTCGTATGTTGCCGTCTATTGGCTTGTTGGAGCAGTATTTGCCCAAATGGCGAAAACATTCCGATTATGAATTCCTCTTTAACGATTGGACAGAATTGATGTATATCATGACTCGTTTTTTGAAAAAGAACAAAGCGATACTTGCTGAAAATCAAGCGGATTACGCCGAGACTCTGGCCCGTTTGGAAAATATCAAGCGTCAATATCGTCCGGCGTCCATTATGGATAATTTGTTGGACGACAGCCATACTTCCGATGCTATTACTTCTTTGGTGAATGCCGTTGTAGATGCGGGCCCCAAATCTTATCTCAATGAGTATTCTCTTATTGCGAATAAGATTATTTTACAAGATTCTGCTGCTCTGAATTCCTGTCTCAAGCATTTGTCTTGGGTGATGACCAAGTATAAACGTCACTTTCCTAAGCAACAATTTGCGCCCTTGTTGGGTGCGATGTTTGCATCGTATGAACCTTATTTCCGTAAAGAAAATGCTAAATCTTGGACTTTGACTACGGCTGAAAAAGACATTGCTGAGGCTTCTTTGATAAAATTAGCTAAGGTATATGAATCTTGGGGCAATTCTTGTATCTTTGGCCATGACTATCAGGCTTGGTATTTTGCGTGATACAGAATCTTTATTTCATACTTGGTGAAAAATAAACATATATGCAAACAACATTCAAAAAACTTTTTGGCGCGGAGGCGCAGTATCATATTTTTTCGCCGTACCGGGTGTGTCCTATGGGCGCGCATGTGGATCATCAGCATGGTTTGGTGACGGGTTTCGCTTTTGATAAGGGCGTGGATTTGCTCTTCAATGTTACCGAAGACGGCAGCGTGAGCTTGCGCAGTTTGACTTTCGAAGGTGACATCGATTTTGAGATTACGCGACCTACGCAGGTGAAAGACGGCAACTGGGGCGATTATGCCCGCGGTGCGAAGTATGCTTTGAAGAAACGATTTCAGTTGAAGCGAGGCATTAAGGGACTCATTAAAGGTTCCTTGCCCATTGGCGGTTTGTCGTCGAGCGCGGCCGTGCTCATTGCCTACGTGATGGCCTTTGCTAAGGCGAACGACATTCAGCTGACGCCTTTCGAGGTGGTGAAAATTGCCAGTGAAGCCGAACGTGAATATATAGGTCTGAACAATGGTTTGCTCGACCAGGCTTGTATTGCGCTGAGCGAAAAAGATGCTTTGCTGTTTCTCGATACCGACAGCGAGCAGTACCGCATCATCCGCCGCAATCCTCGTATGCCCGATTTCGACTTGACCATCATTTTCAGTGGCTTGACCCGTAGCTTGGTGAATAGCGATTACAACTTGCGCGTGGCCGAATGCAAGACGGCAGCCTGGAATATGATGGCCTATACCGGCATGCCGCTCAAGAACTTGGATAAGACCTTCTTGCGCGATATCCCCAAGGAAACTTACGATTTGACAAAGGAAAAAATGCCGCCTCGTTTTGCACGTCGTGCGGAACATTTCTATAGCGAATACAAACGCGTGCGTAAAGGCGTAACGGCTTGGGAAACAGGTAATTTAGATTTGTTTGGCAAGCTTTGTTTCGAAAGTTGTGAAAGCTCTATCAAAAATTACGAATGCGGTAGTGAAGAACTTATTGCCATTTACAACATCATGCGTCAGACCGATGGCATTTACGGCGGACGTTTCTCGGGCGCCGGCTTCAAAGGCGCTTGCATTGCTTTGACCGATCCGGCTAAACGTGAGGAAATTCGCCAGCACATCACGGAGGAATATTTGCGTATGTTCCCCGAATATACCGAGACTTTCGAAATTCATTTCTGCAAAACCGACAACGGCGCAAGGTTTGTATAGGTTCTGTGCGGAAAGTTCTGTCTGCTTAGTGCAAAGCCAAACGAATTTGCTTTAAATATCAACTGAATTTCATTTAAATAAGGTAGAAAAATTATGACAAGAATATTAGTGACCGGAGCCGCGGGTTTTATCGGCTCGAATTTGGTGAAAATGATATATCGTCGCTACGAAAATCCTGTGGTAGTGGGCATTGACAACATGAATCATTATTATGACGTGGCCCTGAAGGAAGAACGTTTGCGCGACTTGGAGCAACTGCCTGATTTTCACTTCGTTCAAGGAAATATTGCCGATAAGGCTCTGATTGATAAGATCTTTGCCGATTATCAACCCGAAATCGTGGTGAACTTGGCGGCGCAGGCCGGCGTGCGTTACAGCATCACCAATCCGGATGCTTACATAGAGGCCAATCTGATAGGCTTTTACAACATTCTGGAGGCTTGCCGTCATTCTTACGAGCAATACGAAGGCGGCGTGAAACATCTGGTGTATGCCAGCTCGAGCTCGGTGTATGGCAGCAATAAAAAAGTGCCCTATAGCACTGACGATAAGGTAGATAACCCGGTGAGCCTGTATGCGGCTACCAAGAAAAGCAACGAATTGATGGCCCACGCCTATAGCAAGCTTTACAACATTCCATCGACGGGATTGCGTTTCTTTACGGTGTATGGCCCTTGCGGACGTCCGGATATGGCATATTTTGGCTTTACCAACAAGTTGGTGAAGGGCGAGAAGATTCAGATTTTCAACTTCGGCCACTGCAAGCGCGACTTTACCTACGTGGACGATATTGTGGAAGGTGTGATTCGTGTCATGCAAAAGGCTCCTGCCAAGGCGCTTGGCGAAGATGGATTGCCTATTCCGCCTTATGCTGTGTATAATATCGGTAACAATCAGCCCGAGAATTTGCTCGACTTTGTCACCATCTTGCAAGAGGAATTGATACGTGCCGGTGTGCTTCCTGCCGATTACGATTTCGAGGCGCACAAAGAATTGGTGCCCATGCAGCCCGGTGATGTGCCTGTCACTTATGCCGATACTTCCGCTCTCGAACGCGACTTCGGCTTCAAGCCTAGCACTTCTCTCCGCAGCGGCCTCCGCGCCTTTGCCGAGTGGTACAAGAGCTATTACAAATAAGTTGAATCATAAATCCATGTTTCACTAGGAGGGACCTCAGGTTCCTCCTTTTTTATTTAAGAATGTTTGTGCTCCTTGATGAGCGGGCTTTTCTTCGATATTCTTTGATTATCGAATGTTTTGTCGATAATTGTCTTTTCTGAATCTCTATTTTTAAAATTTACAACTTTAAAGTTGTAAAATGCTTGACTTTGGCTTTTTGATGTATTATCTTTGCACTTGAAAAATTTAATACGATGAAAGATAATTTAGAACTGACAAAGGCTCAGGTGCAAGCGTTTTTGAATCGGTTTCATGCAAAAATGAAGGTGTTTGGTATTCTCTATCGAGATGATAGGGCAAAGAATCGTCAAACCTTGCAGGAACTAGAATTAATACCATCGTATAGACGTATGGTAATTGAAAGCTTGACAACGGAAGATTATGTGGATGGCCCGGTGATGGATACCTTGTATAAGGTGGGTGAAATGTGGGTGTTTGGTAAAGATGTTAAAGGTCGTGAGGTGTATATTAAACTGATGTTGAGTGCAGTGACTGGACAAAGTTTGTGCATTTCCTTCCATTTGGCGGAGCACCCTTTGCATTATCCTTTGAAACTTTAAACTCAATAAGATATGAAAAGTCCAGTGACTGGTAAAGAAATGACATTGGTGCTCGAGAAGACTATGTATGCTTTTCGTGGAGAATCGTATGAGTGTGAGCAGTCGTTATGGCGATGCGAAGATAGTGGCGAGACTTATACTACCGACGAGATGGATATGGATGCATTCGAGCAGGTTAGCAGGCAATATCGTGCGAAATACGGCCTTCCGTCGAAAGATGAAATTATCGCTTTGCGAGAACGTTATGCTTTGTCGGCAGCGAAAATGTCCTTAATCCTCGGAATCGGGGTGAATCAGTGGCGTCTGTATGAGGCAGGTGAAGTGCCCAGTGTTTCGAACGGCCGCTTGATTCGGGCTATAATGGATGCGAGGGTTTTTCTCGATTTGGTGAATAGCGCAAAGCATCAACTTGGGCCAAGAGAATTTGGCAAAATATCTGCTCGTCTGCGTTTGTTGTTGTCCGAAGACGATCGGTAGTCTTTAATGTTTCCTTTATCGTTTCTGCTGTTGGCGCCACTGGCGCTGTTTGAAGATGAATATGGCCAGCAGGAGCAGGGCGCAGCTGCCACCGACGAGGAAGGGGTTCACTTGGGTCAGGCCTAAACCTTCGGGTGCGATGCAGATGTACGAGCTGCTGACGGCTGTCATGAAGAGGGCGGGAATGAGCGAAACCAGGTAGGTGAAGCCTTTGCGCTCGCGTGCCAGGAAGACGGTGATGGCCCAAAGCGTGAACACAGCCAAGGTTTGATTGGTCCAAGCAAAGTATCGCCAGATAATTTTGAAACCATTGGGGTCGGAGAGACTGAAAATGAGCAATCCCATGGCAATGAGGCTGATAGGGATGGTGATAAGCAAACGTTTGCCCACTTTCTTTTGGTCGAGACGGAAAAGGTCGGCCAAGATGAGGCGGCAAGAGCGCAGGGCGGTGTCTCCTGAGGTGATGGGCGCGGCTACGATACCCAGGATGGCCAGTACGCCACCCACCGCGCCGAGCCAATTTTTCGAGATGCTGGTGGCCACCATGGCACCGCTGTAAGCCTTGCCCGACACTGCGTCGATAATGCCGTTTTCTTGGAAAAAGACCGTGGCGGCGGCTGCCCAGATAAGTGCAACGATGCCTTCCGTTACCATGGCGCCGTAAAATACGGGACGACACATTTTCTCAGACTTCAGGCAACGCGCCATCAAAGGCGATTGCGTGGCGTGAAATCCGCTGATGGCACCGCAAGCGATAGAAATGAACATCATCGGAAAAATCGGGCTGGGATCGTATTTGGTGCCCCAACCTTCCCAAATTTCGGGTAGCGAGGGCCATTTCACGAAGAGGCTCACGAGAATGCCCACGGCCATAAACAATAGGGAGATAGCGAAAAGAGGGTAAATGCGGCCAATCACTTTGTCGATGGGAAGCAGCGTGGCCAAGATATAATAGACGAAAATAACCCCCATCCAGAAGTAAGCGTTCATCCACTCGGGTGTGAGCGTGGCTAAGATTTCGGCGGGGCCTGACACGAAAACGGCCGTCACCAGAAGCATCAGCACCACGGTGAGCGCGAGCATGATCCAGTTGATATACTTGCCCAAATAGCGGCGGATGGTCTGGGTGAGGCTTTCGCCATCGTTGCGGATGGAAATGCCGGCGGCGAAAAAGTCGTGCATGGCGCCTCCGAAAATGGTACCGAACACAATCCAAAGGTAGCTGGCCGTGCCGAATTGCGAGCCCATGATGGCTCCGAAAATGGGGCCGAGGCCGGCGATGTTCAGAAACTGTATCATGAAAACTTTCCACGAAGGCAACACCACATAGTCCATACCGTCGGCTTTGGTGATGGCGGGCGTTGGGCGCTTGTCGGGACCGAATATTCTATTGACAAAAGCTCCGTAAACGAAATATCCCAAAATAAGCAGTGCAAGTGCGATGATAAATGTAATCATGATTCGGTAGTTTTAATGGTTCGGCAAAATTATATCAATTTCGGAAAAATTGTTCTCCGATTACGCTTTTGTAGAATGATATTATGCCTTCTTTTCAAAAACGATGGAAATAATTACCATCAATCCGATGAGGAAAGGATAATAGAGGTGCGGAATGATTTCCACCGGGCTGATATTGGCCAATCCGGCCGCCATAAGTACTTGAATGCCATAAGGTAAGATGCCTTGCACGAAGCAAGAAATGGTGTCCATGATGGAAGCGCTTTTGCGGGGCATTATGCCGTAACGGCTCGACAAATCTTTGGCGATGGGGCCCACCGTAAGGATGGCGATGGTATTGTTGGCCGTGCAGAAATTGGTGGCCGCCGTGATGCCCGCGATGGCGAATTCAGCTCCGCGTTTTCCTCGTATCTTGCTCGTAATGATTTGAATAAGGTAGTCGAAACCGCCCGCTTCGCGAATGCAGTTCATGAATCCGGCAGCCAACAGCGTTACCATTATCAATTCGTACATGCTTTGCAGACCTTCGCCAATGGAACTGAACACCCGCATGCCGCCGAAAGAGCCCGTGGCCAAAGCAATGATATCGGTGCTGATGATGCCCGTCAGCAGTACGCCCAGAACATTTACACCGCTCACGGCCAGTCCTATAACCAAAACGTAAGGCAGAATCTTTATCCACTCTATGCGCGTTATTTCTTCGCTTAACTGGAAGCTACCGGTTTGATGATGAAACAGATAAATGCACAAAGTGGCGATGGCTGCCGGCAACACTATTTTCAGGTTGGTGCGAAATTTGTCGCTCATGCGGCAACCTTGGGTTTGCGTGGCCGCGATGGTGGTGTCTGAAATGAAAGACAAATTGTCGCCGAAGAAAGCGCCGCCCACCACTATGGCGATGAGCCAGGCCGTGCTGCTCGAAGTCTGTACCGCGATTTCCGTCACCACGGGAGCCAAGGCGGCAATGGTGCCCACCGAAGTGCCGATGGACAGAGATATGAAGCAGGCAGCCAGGAAGATACCGGCGGGAATGAATTGTCCGGGCAAGTATTTCAATGTGATGGCCACACAAGTGTCGATGGCGCCCATGCTTTTGGCTGCGGTGGCAAAAACGCCCGCCAAACAGAAAATCCAAATCATGTACATCACGTCGGCATTGGCCGCGCCGCGCGAAAAAATATCAATGCTGTTGCGCAGGCTTCCCTTCCTGATAACCAGTATGCTATAAATGGCCGCGCAAGAAAACGACACGGCAATGGGAATCTCGTAAAAATTTCCGGCAATGAGCGATCCGCCCAAATAGACGCCCAGCAAAACCGCAATGGGCGACAATGCCAATAATCCTTTTTTATGTGTCAGCATGGAGTTGGTGTCGGAGGTTTACAATAAACTGATCAGATGGTCTATGTCGGCGTCGAGGGTGTTCCAGCTGCAAACGAAACGTACCACGCTTTCTTGCTGTCCGCGCGGGCCCCAATATTCAAAGCTTACTTCTTCTTTTAACCTGTCAATGAGCGTGTTGGGCAGGCGGAAAAATTGCTGGTTGGTGGGCGAATCAACTTCGCTTCGATAGCCTTTTTCGGTGAATGCTGCCTTCAGTCGCAAGGCCTTGGCCACCGCTTCGCGTCCGATTTTTTCGTACAATCCCTCGCTGAACAGGCTGTCGAACTGAACGCCCAACAATCGTCCTTTGGCCAGCAAAGCGCCGTGTTGCTTGATGAGCGGGAAGAAATGTTTCAGCAGTTGTTCGTTGTTGATGACAACGGCTTCGCCGAACAATGCGCCCACTTTGGTGCCCCCAATGTAGAAAACATCGCAAAGACGAGCCATGTCGGGCAAGCTGACATCACTGGCGGCTAAGCCGTAACCCAATCGCGCGCCGTCCACGTAGAGCGGGATGCCGGCTTCGTGGCAAACTTGGCTTAATTCGCTGAGTTCCTGCAAACTATATACGGTGCCATATTCGGTGGGAAAGGAAATGTAGAGCATGCCCGGGGCCACCATGTGCTCGTAGCTGTCGTCGCGGTAGAAATGGTCGATGTACGCCTTTACCTCTGAAGCCCAGACCTTTCCCTCGTGCTGAGGCAAGGTGAGAACCTTGTGGCCGGAAGCTTCGATAGCGCCCGATTCATGCACATTGATGTGTGCGCTTTCGGCGGCCAGTACGCCCTGATGTCGCGCCAGAAGTCCGTCGATGACGGTGGCGTTGGTCTGTGTGCCGCCCACCAAGAAGTGAACCCGGGCTTGTGGAGATTGGCAAGCCTGTCGTATTTTTTCTGCCGCGCGAGCGGTGTAAGCATCAGTGCCATAGCCTGTTGTGGCTTCGAGATTGCTCTCTGCAAGTGCCTGCATCACCTGTGGATGCGCCCCTGCCATATAATCAGAATCGAAATAAATCATAAGCATTGAAATTGAGCCGCAAAGATAGTGATTTTTACCATGAGATATTCATTCGAATTTTTTTAGAATAATTATCACTCCGCCTCTTGCAAATTGAAGATTCTGCGTCTAATTTTGCTCTGTTTGTTGAATGATTTTAACTCTTAAAAACGAAGTAATATGTTAAGCGAAAAATTACATGCTGCCATCAATGCGCAGATCAATGCCGAACTTTGGTCGGCCTATTTGTACCTTTCCATGTCTTTGGATGCCGAAGCCAAAGGTTATAAGGGTGTTGCCAACTGGTTTTATGTGCAATGGCTCGAAGAACAAGACCATGCCCGCATCTTTATGAATTATCTCAACTCGCGCGATGCCAAGGTGGAACTGAAGCCTATAGCCGAAGTGCCCACGCAATGGGAAAGCGTGCTTTCTATGTTTCAGGAGACGCTCAAGCATGAAAAAGTGGTGACCGGCCTTATCAACAACTTGGCTGCCATCGCCGCCGAAGATCGTGATTTCGCCTCGTCCAACATGTTGGTTTGGTTTGTGAACGAACAGGTGGAAGAAGAAGAAAATGCCCGCGACCAGATCTTTGCCGCAGAAGCCGTAGAAAACGATAAATACGGTATGTATCAGCTCGATAAGGAACTTGCTGCCCGCGTGTACACCCAGGCTTCTCCCCTGGCTGCCGGCGCCGAATAGTCGAAGTTTCACTGCCGAATAGCCGAAGTTTCGCCGCTGAATAGCCGAAGTTTCACTGCCGCTGCTCAGTCTTGTTAGCCGGATTCGGCGCAAAATAACCGAAGTGTTGCCGCCGCGTAGTCTTGTGTGACGGATTCGGCGCAAAATAACCGAAGTGTTGCCGCCGCGTAGTCTTGTGTGACGGCTTGTTTGGAAAAATTGCAGCCCGGATGCTCAGAGCGAGCATCCGGGCTACATTGTTTCCTTACGGCAAATGATTAAAATAGCCTAGAGTAATCCATTGTTGTATGCTTCAGCTCATGCTCGTATGCGAAAAATGAAAGAACTCAAGTTTTGCAGTTTGTTGGTGTTTTTTATTTTGTTCTTAGCGAGAGTGTTACTACATTTGCGGGTTATATACTAAACTCAACAAATCCTTTTCTGAATGATTATGAGGTGGAAAAAATATCTTTTGCTTGGTGGCCTTTGTTGCGCAGCGGCTTTCACGGTGCATGCCCAGAGCAATTTCAATCAGGATTATTTGGATCAGATCAATAGTCGTTTCGCGGCTTTCGAAGAGCAGCGCGATGCCGAGTTCAAGGCATTTTCCGATAGGCAAAACGAGGAATATGCAGCTTTTATGGAACGTCAGTGGCAGGTGTACGAAGATATGAAGCAGACGGCGCTGAGTCTGGGTAGGCCCAAATTGACGACGGCGCCTGTGGCTCCCGGCACCGAAGCAAGCGAGGCTCCCATAGATTTTAGTGAAACCATGCAACCTACCACGCACGCAGGCGCAGTGGCTCCGGGCAATTATGCCATGCGCACCGCTGTCAGCGAGCAGGGAAGCATCGAAACCTATGTGCCCTACCAAAGCAAGCCGGGTACTTTCTCGGCCGGACGCGTACAATTGGATTTTTACGGAGAAAACATAGAACTGCCTTGCAGCCAGACACTTTGCATTCATTCGAAAGGCGCCAAGGAAAACGATGCGGCCGCTTATTTCCGCAACATGGCCCGTTGCAAGTACGAAAGCGATGCGCTCTGGAAATCTGTCGATGCCTATGTGTCCAAGTTTGGTCTGAACGAGTGGGGACATTTCTCTTTGTTGCGCTCGGTGGCCGAAACTGTGTTGCAAGACAGCAACGACCGCGTGTTGTTTATCTTCTATATGCTTCGCAATCACGGAGGTTACAAGGTGAAGTTGGCCCGCGGACGCGAATCGGGCAAGCTAACCTTGCTCTTGGCCCTCGATAACGAAAAGGAAGTGTATTCCTACATCTATTTCCGCTTCAAGGAAAACGAGGAAGAAGTGAAATATTACACCGTTTATGGTGGCGGTACGGCCAAGGAAAGCATTTATTCTTACGCCTTTAACGAACAAGACCAGGTGCTGAGCCAGATGAAGCTCGACTTCGACAAAACTTTGCAGATCGGTGCTTGCGACAAACAACGCACCCTGCAGGTGAACAAGCTGAAATCGAAGGTGCTTTTGCCTTACAACTCGGCCCACATGGCTTATTTGGACGATGTGCCCATGACGGTGTTCCCCATTTATTTCGCTTCTGATGTGCCCACCGAATCGCAACAGGCACTGAAGGCTTATTTCGACGCGCGCAAGCATCATTACACGCAGACGCAGATGGTGGCGCTCTTGCTCGATTTCGTGCAGACGGCCTTCTCGTATAAAACCGACGAACAACAATTCGGCTACGAAAAATATTTCTATCCCGAAGAAGTCATTGCCTATCCTTACAGCGATTGCGAAGACCGTTCGGCGCTTTTCTCTTGGTTGGTGACCGAGCTTACCGATGCCAAAGTGCTTGGTTTGCAATACGAAGGCCACGTGGCAACGGCCGTCAGCTTCAGCGACGACAGCTCTCTCAAGGGCGATGCTTTCAACTACGGCGGACGCAAATACTACGTTTGCGATCCTACTTACGTGAACGCTTCCATCGGTATGTCCATGCCGCAGTTCAAAGACCAGACTCCCGAAATTATTAAATTGAAAAAACTCTGATACAAAGCATTATGAATAGAAAGAAATTGATTCTCCTCCTTGTTGGTTTGGCGATGTTGCTGGCCGCAGCCGGTGCCGTTTTGTTGATCAATTACCAAAAACGCGTGCATCAACCTGAGGTCTTGGAACCCGAGGTTTTCGAAAAAATAAAGGTAGATCCCGATTTGCTTATCGGACTTTGGCGTTCGGGCTCCATGTATTATCGTTACAACGAAGATGGTACGGGCCGCACTTGGGACGCTGCCGAAGATATCAAGGAAGAAGAAGCTTCGCATTTTACTTGGACGGTGGACAAGACGGTTTTCACGCATTTGCACCAAATGGAAATCAGCAGTGCCATCATTCCCAAGCAATATCAGATTACGAAACTCAATTTGCAAACATTGGCCTACGAAGACGAATTCGGCATGACTTTCGTTTTCGAAAAGGTGGAATAATGCTGCAATTGGAATAATGCAAAATTGAAAAGAAGAGAGATTATTAGAATTATTAATACTACAAATGAAGGGGTTTATGAAAAATCAGTTTTTGAAGGCCACCGTTTCCGTGCTGGCTTTCTCCATGTTTATGATGACTGCTCCGCTGATGGCGCAGTCTGAAGGTAGTTCGTACAAGAGCGAGTATGTGTTTAAAACGAAAACCTATCCCAGTGGTTTTGACAGCTATTATATGGCTTCGTATTTCTTCGATGATGCCAATGCTTATACCATGAGAAGCTTTCCGATTTGTGAAGTAGATGGAACGATTAAATCTTTGAAAATCAATCCTTCTGGTTCGTCGTATGCCATTCTCTTTCAGAAGAGGGGCGTGAATAAAGTCACTGTTTACGATTTCCATGGAGTGGATGAGGTGATTAAATCGTACAAAAAATTGATCAATCCTAGCGCCATCGCTTATACACCGGATGCCAGAAATTTCCTTATTTCTGCTGGAAACCAGATTCTTGTGTACGATGCCAGAACATACGAACCTATTGTGTCCATTCCTACTGCTTTCACGGCTAATTACATGGCAGTGAGCCCGAATTCTTATTTCTTGGCTGCCTCTGCCTGCGATTCTTCTTTGTCAGTATGGAATTACGAAAACAAGAACCTTCGTACAACTTTGCAGAAAGATAGCAAGGTGAACGCTTTCAGTTTCTCGGACGATAGCAAATCTATGGCCGTGGTGACAGCCGATGGCGTTTTGTCTATCTATGATACTCAGCACTTTACCTTGCAAGGTACTTATGGCGATTTGGGAGAAGCAAAGCATTGCGATTTCCATCCCAGCGGAAAATATGTGTCGGTTCTGACCTCTCAAGACAGCATTGTTATCGTTAACTTGCTCGACAACAACGACCGTTTGTCGTTGACCAATGAAAATGGCGGTATTACGGAAACTATTTTTATCGAAGGTGCTGAAAATCAGGTGTTCTTGGTGTACAACAATTATTTGTCCATCGTCTATAAGTTGATGACTTCTTTAGTGCCTTATTACAAGCAATTGCTTTCGGATCAGGTAGATAAGAATATGGCTGAATGGATGAAACAGATGCCTAACGAAAGCATGGAAGCCTACGCGCTTCGTGTAAACGATGAGAGCCGCGAAAAGCAGATGCGTCTTTTCGAACAGGAAATCTCTACCCAATTGGCCGAAGATATGGTACAGATGTCGGAAGTTTCTTTGGGTAGTTACAGCACCGAATCTAATATGTTGGCGGTGAACTTCGACAATATGCCTTCCATCTACTTGGCCGTTCCTAACGAAGAAGTGACCGACTTTATGGATCCCGGCAACTTGGAATTCCGCAACGCGAAGTATGGTCTGACCGAAGACGATAAGTTTGAGTTGATTTATGCAGAAGTATATAATAAATCTACGGGTAAGTCTTATACCTACGATAACACCGAAAGGCGTGAGGTTGAATTCTTGGTGTCTGAAGAAGAATTTGTGCCTCTCGAACTGGTACAACAGACCAATATGCAAGAAGTGATGTTGCAGGAAATCAAGATGGCCGTCATTGAAACTGCCAAGGAAAGAAATGTCATTTCAGACCATACCAACATCGCGGTGAACACCGATATCAAGACGGATGTGGATGCTGAAGGAAACAATATCAGAAACTACAACATTGAGTTGTCGTACGAAGTGGAAGTGGGCTTTTCTGCTCAGGAAGACTTCGCTCCCGGCAAATACAAGGTGGAAGATTCCGGTGCGGCTATGTCGATGTTGGCCATCATGAAGGAAGCTTTCGAAGGTGAATTCTCAAAATACATCAAAGAAGGCAAGAAACTGGTTCTTCATATCACGGGTATGGCCGACTCTATGCCTATTCACGGCAAGATTGCTTACGATGGTAGTTATGGAGAATTGGAAAAAGAACCTGTGTATAAGGGCAACGAACTGAGCAATATTACCCTGACCAAGAAGGGTGGTATTACTCAGAACGAACAATTGGCCATGTTGCGTGCTTTGGGCGTTGGTCAGTATATTACCAACAATATCAAGGGTATTTCCGACATGGATGTCGATTATCAATATCATATTGAACTGAGCAAGGGTAAGGGCGGAGAATTCCGTCGTATCAGTGTTTCAATGACTTTCGTAGATGCATTATAATAAGTTGTTTTATGAGACGATTTTTTGGTTTATTTATTTTGTTTTCGATGGCCCTCTGCACACTTCATGCGCAGAATATAGACAAAGCGGCCGCAAGCTATCAGCAATTTAATTTACTGAAGACGCAGGCAAATTCCGACGATCAGTTATATACCGCCTTGCTGACCTGTTACGAAGATTATGCGGCTATCATTACCATGTATTCGCCCAGCACACCTGCCTACAACCAAGCCAAAGGTGTTATCCGTGAATTGTATCCCTATTTGTACAATGCAGCGGCTTATTATTCGAATCATGGTCAGCCGGCCAAGGCTCTGAAGGCGGCTCAGTCGTACGTAGATGTGGCATTGATGCCTGAATTCAAGAATGATATGACCATGCATGGCGAAATGTATCCGACCATGGCCTACTTTGCTGCTGCCAACACTTACAACACGCAAGATTTTCAACGTGCCATCAAGTATCTGAGAGCTTACCTCGATACCGGTGTGGCCAACAACCGTCAGAATGTGTATTACTTTTTGGCAAAGGCTCACACCAATGTTCAAGATTATCAGATGACTATGAGCGTCTTGAATGAGATGATGATGCAATTCCCCGCGAGCTTGGAAGTCTTGAAGATGGCTATCAATACTTGTTTGATTATCGAAGACAAGGTAAAATTGCAGGAGTATATCAGCAAGGCTTTGGAACTGAGCCCTCAAGACGAAGGTCTTTTGAGTATGCAAGGTCAGCTGTACGAAGAAATGCAGGATTATCAGAGTGCATTGGCTATCTACGATCAACTGAACAAACTCTCTCCCAACAATTTGGGCGTCTCTCAGCACTTGGCATTGAACTACTACAATATGGCTGTGATGAATTATGTCCGTTCGAATATGGCCGAATCGAAGAAAGATGCCAGAATGTATAACCAACAGGCCGACAGTTACTTCTTGGCTGCTATTCCGGTGTTGGAAAGTGTGGTGTATAATACGCCCAACAATGTGAAGTACATGACCGCCTTGGCAACGGCATACAGCTATAAGGGAAATAAAGACCAGTTGGACAATATTAATATGAAGCTAGCCAATCTGGGCGCTCCTACCGTGGCCGTTGATGTGGCTCCTTCTTTGGTGGCTTTCTCGGACAATACGAATGCTTCTTCGGGCGCTGCCTATGCTGCCGGTCAGGCCGCTGCCGAAGTGGAAGCTCCTTTGTATTCGCTATTTGCCAAGGAATATGTGGAACCCCGTATCCGCGACTGGCAGGCCAAGGATCCCTACGAAACCATCGCCGAATACCAGGTGCGTGTGACCGAAGAAACGCGTAAGGCAAAGGCCAAAGAACTCCTTGAAGAAGCCGAAAAGAAATACATTGCCAACTACGCACAGAAGGTTCGTATCGAGGATATGTCTCTGAAGCCCTACGACGCCGACCACGAAGTATTCTTGGTGGAATCGAGATATGGCAACATTATTCTTCCCGTGCCTCGTGCCAACAACGAAGCCAAAACTTTCGAAAGTACCTGGACAGCTGTAAAGTTTGAAAATCCAGAATTTTACATCAATAACGACAAGCTGCAATTGTCGGGTATTACCTTTGTGATGCCTACCGGAAAGTCTTATCGTTACGATGTGGACAAGAACCTCAACTATGTGGAAACCGTGGTGGACGTGACCTTCGATCCACTCTCGGGCGAAATGTATGCTGCTGAATCGGGCAATGGACCTAATGTCGGCAAACAATCTGTCAAGGTGGGCGCCATCCGCTCCGATGTGGATGTGAACATTCCTCAGAATGATTCTCAGAACGAAAGTCTTTATGCAGTGGTCATTGCCAACGAAAATTATACCCGCGTTCCGAAGGTGCCTTTTGCCTTGCACGATGGCGAAGTTTTTGCTGAGTATTGCCAGAAAACTTTGGGCGTTCCCGAAAAGAATGTATTGCTCTATACGGATGCTTCTTACGGTATCATGCTCGAAGCCATGGACAAGATTACTTCTTTGGCTTCTGTACGAGGTGGCGATATGGACGTGATTTTCTATTACGCCGGTCATGGTATTCCCGATGAGTCGAGTCGTGACGCTTATTTGCTGCCTACCGATGCCAATGGCAAGAGCACTGGTGTTCGTTTCTCTCTGACCGATATCTATGCCCAGTTGGGTGCCATGGAGGCTCGCTCTGTCATGGTGTTTATGGATGCTTGTTTCAGCGGTTCGAAACGTGATGGTGGCATGGTGGCCGATGCTCGTGGTGTGGCTATCAAGCCTAAAATGGCTGTCCCCACCGGAAATACTATTGTTTTCAGCGCCGTTTCTAACGACGAAACCGCTATGCCCTACAAGGATAAGGGTCATGGTATGTTCACCTATTTCCTTTTGAAGAAACTGCAAGAAACCAAGGGCGACATCACCTTGATGGAACTTAGTGAATATGTGAGAGATAATGTGGGTAGAGAATCTATCTTGATTAACGATAAGCGTCAGACTCCGACGGTTTCTGTATCGAACTATATCACTTCCGATTGGCAGTCGCTTAAGTTGAACAATCGTATCGAGGTGGCCACCGACAGCGCCGATGTTGTCAACTCAAATACGACTCTTGAATAATATGAACCAAACAATAATGAAAGCGATAAAACTACTGGGATTTCTACTGCTTTTCTCTGTTGCCTTCTCTCTCTCGGCACAGCGAAACAAGAAAGTTTGTGGAGAATATATCTATTATGCTGAAGGCGATGTCTCTGTGAATGAGGCAAAAGCTTTCGCCTTGGAAAAAGCGAAGTTGCAAGCCTTGGCACAAGAATTCGGTACGGTGGTGGCTCAAAGCACCATGCAGACAGAGACCCACGATGACGCAGGCGATCATACCTTTTTCTCTCAATTGAGTTCTGTCGAGGTGAAGGGAGAATGGCTGGAAAACATCGGTGACCCCGTGTATAGTATTGAGTTTGCGCAAGATATGTTGGTGGTGAAATGTAGCGTCTGTGGTATGGCTCGTGCGGTGAGCAACGAGATTGCCGATTTTTCCGCCTCGGTATTGAGAAACGGTACGGACCTGAAGTTTGCCGACACGCACTTCCATTCGGGTGACGATATGTTTCTGCATTTCAAGGCTCCTTCCGATGGCTATGTAGCTGTGTACCTGGTAGATGAAGCTCCCGATGCTTATTGCTTGCTTCCTTATTCGGGCGATGCCGACGGTTTGTATCCGGTGAAGCACGGACAAGAGTATGTTTTTTTCTCTATTGATAAGGAACCCAAGGAAAAAGCTATCGTAGATGAATATACTTTAACCTGTTCGGCGCCTGTTGAAAGAAATCGTATCTATGTCATTTTCTCTGAAAATCCTTTCACAAAGGCTGTCGATTCGCAGGTGCAAGATGGTCTGCCAAGACAATTGAGCTTTGCCGATTTTACCAATTGGCTGAATAAGCGTCGTGCCAGAGATTCTCACATGGGCGTTAAGGTGATGTACATTGATATCAAACAATAAACTTGCTACAATGGATAAGGGAAAATTCTACAGCGGCATTTGTATCATGCTGGGTTTGATGGTCTTGGGCTTGATGATGCCCATGGCTGTGAAAGTCTTGCACAACTCCAACAGAAGTGTTTACGTGAAGGGCCTTTGCGAACGCGAAGTGAAGGCCGACAAAGTAATTTGGCCCATTACCTACAAGGTGATGTCGAACGATAACCAAACACTGTACAAGGAAATTGCGCGTCAGCGCGAAGAGGTGATGGCTTTCTTGCTTCGCAACGGCATTTCGGCCGAAGAAGTCTCGGTGGCCAATCCGTCCATCTCCGACAAGTTTGCCAACGAGTATGGCGACAACAACCGAGCCTATCGTTACATTGCCACTTCGGTGGTTACCGTGTGCAGCTCGCAGGTAGATCTGGTGCGCGCGCTCATGGCCAAGCAGTCGGAACTGCTCACGAAGAATGTGCTGATTGTGGACAATAATTGGGAAAATCCCGTGGAGTTTACCTACGAAGGTCTGAACGATATCAAGCCGGAAATGATTGAAGAGGCCACGCGCAATGCGCGCGAAGCCGCCGAGAAGTTTGCCAAAGATTCGGGCAGCCGTCTGGGTAAAATTAGGGAGGCCAGCCAAGGCACCTTCAGCATCAGCGACCGAGATCGCAACACGCCCTACATCAAGAAGGTGCGCGTGGTGACTTCGGTGTCGTATTCACTGAAAAACTAGTCTTGAAGATTTATTTGGCAAGCTTGCCAAGTATTTCTAGCGAGGCTGCCGCTGCGTAGCCTTGCTCATAGAGGTCGAGCAATTTTTTCGTATCGCGTTCCATGCGGTCCACTATGATGGGCTTTTCCGGGCGCAGCACGATGATACTGCCTTCGGCCTCCATTTTTTCTATCATGGAAATCTGCTCGTTATACAAGGCATTGCGCTGCTGAATGGCCTCACGCAGCTTGGGATACTTGCGGTAGAATCCGAAGGTCTTGGAGGGCTTGTTGCTTTTGCGGTAGCCTTTGTTACGGGTGAGCACCACCAGGTTGTTGTCGAAACCGAGGCTGCGGGCGCGGAGCAGGGGAATGGAATCGGCCAAGCCACCGTCCATCATGGGTTTTCCGTCCACGTGGGCGATGGGACAGACAAAGGGCAGACTGCTGGAGGCGCGCACAATGTCTATGATGCGTTGCGGATTTTCTTTCTCGTCGAAATAACAGGCCCGGCCGCTTTCGCAAGAGGTGGTGACCATTTCGTAGCGTTCGCTGCAGCGGGCAAAAGCCTCGTAATCGTAAGGATAAATCTGGTTAGGAAACACATCGAAGAGTAAGTCGAAATCCATGATGTTGCCCTTGCGTAGCAAGTGCCCTATGCTGATGTAATGGTATTCTGCCAAAAGGTCTATGTTGCTGCATTTGGCGCGGCCGCGCTGCTTCGACATATACGACAATCCGTTGCAGGCGCCGGCACTCACGCCTATGGTGTAGGGGAAGCGTATGCCGCGATCCATGAGGTTGTCGAGCACGCCGCTGGTGAACACGCCGCGCATGCCTCCGCCTTCGAGTATGAGACCTGATTTTGTGTTGAGTTGGTACGATTTTTTCATGAGGTCAAAAGTAGAATTTTTTCCTTCCTTAGACAAGAAAAAGCCCCGCCATCTCGCGATGACAGGGCATTTATTCCTGCGGCAATGTTTATTTGTGATCTACCCAAATAAGTTCTTCCACATCGTAACCGCGTCGGCCGGCTTCGTTTACCAATTTAATTTTGGTGAGTTCGTCCAGCTGTGGGCTGCGCGAGAGAATCCACAGGTACTTGTCGCTTTTGCTGCCCACCAATACGTATTGGTAGTTGTCGTCAAGGTGCATCACTCTGTAGTCGGAATAGAAGGGACCAAAGAAAGAAACGCGCAGCAGGGCCGGGTTGTCGGTGAGTTTAGCCTTGCCTTTGGAGATTTTCGCTTTTCCTTCTTTCCAGCCCGAATTGTACACGGCTACTTTGCCATCGTCTCGGAGTTCGTAAAAGGCCTTGGTGTGGTGCATGCCCCTTTCAAAAGGATGATCGAAGCGTGCAATTTCGTACCATTCGCCCAGATAACGATCCAAGTCGAGCGATGAGACGGTAGAGTTGTCAACTTGTTGCGCACGGCAACAGCAAGTGAACAGGCATAATGCCAATGAGAGAGAGATCATAGTTTTCATGGTGTTTGTAGGTTTAAGGTTAAATAAAGATTCGCTGCCAAAAGTACAGCATTTCCAGAAACGACAATATCTTGCATAATTTTTTAATAATTAATAACTTGCAAGCCTTCTGCGCGGATTTTTTTTAACACTGCGAAAACTTCGTTCACAAAAACGACCCGCCGAGTTTGTTGCTATGTAGATAATTAGAATAGAAAGAAAAACGATAAGTTATGAAAGGTAGAGAAATCGAAAAAATCGCAAAGGATATCCGAAGAGTCATTGGCCAAAGACAATTGATTTTACTTTGTTGTTATAGTTGCATTTCTGCTCTGCCTTTATGGATGTATTGAATAAAGAAAGTCAGGATTTTAACTCAAAGTTTAGAATAATAACTTTGAGTTAATAAAAATGAACTGAAAGTAATTGTCGTACGTTTCTATCTTGATTAGATTTGTTTGATAATAATCAACGAAAAATTAGAATGGAACGCGCAGATGACAGAAGTCCTGACCTAAATAAAATCATTGGATTGAAACTGAAGACCTTACGTCAAAGAAACGAACTCTCTCAACAAAATGTGGCAGACGATCTCGGCATTTCGGCCACGGCTTATTCGAAAATCGAGAACGGACGCACCAGCATGTCGCTTAACAGATTGAGCCAGATCTCAAAATATTATAATGTATTTATCCCGGATCTGCTTGATTATCGGGTGGGTATGCCAAGAATGTTGCACGAGATTGAGGACACCTCGGAATACGACCAACGCATCGGGAGATACTTGGAAAAGTTCTTGACAGATTTGCAAGAGTCTTATAAAAGAGGCAAATAGACTACTTTTTTCGTTTCGAAAAATTCCTCTTCGAAGTAGTCGGAAAGATTGGTCTGCGATACCTTGTTTTTAAACGGCATTGTCTCTGACTGCAGTTCGCCGCCTTTAAGACAAATAATGCCGTTGGGCAATGCATTGTGCTGTGCGGTAGCGATATTCTTGCGACAAAGGCGTGCCAGATCACTCAAGGGCATGACGGCGCGGCTCACCACAAAATCGAACTTCCCTTTTTCGTTTTCTACCCTGTCGTGGCAGAATCGAACATTCTTCAAGCCGATTTGTTGGGCAATGTCGCTGGCGGCTTTCAACTTTTTGCCGATGCTGTCGAGCAAGAGAAAATCGCAATCGGGAAAGAGGATGGCCAGGGGAATACCCGGAAATCCTCCTCCCGTGCCCACGTCCATAATCTGTGTGCCGGGCTTGAAGTGCAGGAATTTGGCAATGGCCAAAGAATGGAGAATATGATGTTCGTACAAATGCTCTATGTCCTTGCGCGAAATCAGGTTGATTTTGGCATTCCAATCGGTGTACAAGGGGCCAAGTGCCTCGAATTGAGCTGCTTGTTCCTGCGTCAATGCTGGAAAATATTTCTGGATAATCTGCATGGCTGAAGTAAAGAAAATGGTAATTTTGTAGGGCGTTGCCAAACGGCTGCGAAGTTACTGCAAAGCGAGTTAAGAACAAAAAAAAGAATGGCGATAATTGATTGTGATTGGGGCCTCATTTCGTATGCTGAGGCCTGGGAAAAACAAAAGGAATTGTTTCAGGAAAGATTGGATGCCAAGAAGGTTGCAGCGGGAAACCCTTTGCCCGATGTCTTGGTGTCGTGTGAACATAGACCGGTGCTGACGCTTGGCAAAAGCGGACAGATAGAAAACCTGCTCGTGTCGGAAGAAATGCTGCGCCAGCGTGGCGTGGACTTTTTTCGAATCGAGCGTGGCGGCGACATTACCTACCACGGCCCCGGTCAGTTGGTGATGTATCCCATTTTCGACTTGGAACATTTTTCTTCGCAGACCGCTCCGGCTCGGCCTTCGGAATCGACTCGGCAATCGGAATCGGCTCGGCCTTCGGAATCGGCTTCGATTCGGCAATCGGAATCGAACGGCGTTCCGGCTCGCCACGGCATTGGTTTGAAGGAATATATCTGGCGTTTGGAGGAGGCGGTGATTCTCTTTTTGAAAGATTTCGGTATTGTGGCCGGCCGTTTGGAAGGCGCCACCGGCGTGTGGTTGGATGCGCATGGAGTGAATGCCCGGAAAATCTGCGCCATCGGTGTCAAGGCGAGTCGTTTTGTCACCATGCACGGATTGGCCTTCAATATCAATACCGATTTGTCTTATTTCCAGTTGATTAATCCTTGCGGATTTACCGATAAAGGCGTCACTTCCTTGCAGCAGGAATTAGGCGGACAGGCGCAGGATATGGCTGCTTGTCAGGCACTTTTGCGCGAAAAATTTCATCAGCTATTTCCAGTCGATGGGCGATAGGCCGTGCTGGGCCAAGTACGCATTGGCCTGGCTGAAATGGTGATTGCCGAAAAATCCTCGGTAAGCCGACAGGGGCGATGGATGTACCGACTTTAGTACCAAATGTTTAGAGGCGTCGATAACGGCGCCTTTGCGTTGTGCGTAGCTTCCCCAAAGCAAGAACACCAAGTGTTCGCGTTCCTTCGAGAGTTGTGCAATGACCGCGTCGGTGAAGGTTTCCCAACCCTTGTTCTGATGCGAACCTGCCTGATGTGCCTGCACGCTCAGCGTGGCATTGAGCAGCAGCACGCCTTGTTTGGCCCAGCGTTCCAGGTTGCCGTTACGCAGCGGAGCGTAGCCCATGTCACTTTCAATTTCCTTGAAGATATTTTGCAAAGAGGGAGGAAAGGGAATCCCTTCGGGAACGGAAAAACTCAATCCGTGCGCTTGTCCGGGTTCGTGGTATGGGTCTTGTCCGAGAATGACCACCTTTACCTTATCGAAAGGACAAAGGTCGAAGGCATTGAAAATATACTTGGCCGGCGGATACACCCTTTGCGTAGCATAAGCTTGCTTGACAAAAGTTACCAATCGGGCAAAGTAATCTTGCTCGAATTCGCCTTGCAAAAGCGCTTTCCACGAAGGATGAATACGCACGTCCATATAGTCTTAAATTAAATTGATGCCATGTTCGCGGCAGGTTTTCTTCATGTCGTCGGGCCAGATACTGGCTTGAATTTCACCGATGTGCGCCTTTCGGAGCAGCAACATGCACAGACGAGACTGTCCGATACCGCCACCAATACAAAGGGGAAGCTCGCCATTGAGCAGACGTTGATGGAAGTAAAGCTCCGTGCGCTTCATGCTCTGGCTCAGTTCCAACTGACGAAGCAGGGCTTCCTTATCTACGCGGATACCCATGGACGAGAGTTCGAAAGCTTGTCCGAGCACCTGATTCCAAATCATGATATCGCCGTTCAGGCCTTGCAAGCCGTTTTCGCCCATCGTGGTCCAGTCGTCGTAGTCGGGAGCGCGCATGTCGTGTTTGCTGCCGTCGGCCAAGTCGCAGCCAATGCCCATGATGAAGACGGCACCGTATTCACGCGTGATTTCGTTTTCTCTTTCCTTGGGCGATAAATAAGGATAGCGTTGGCGCAATTCTTCTGCGTGGATAAAGAAAATATCTTGAGGCAGAGAAGGTTGGATGCCGAATTGTTCGTACACCACGTATTCCGTTTGGCGCAGCACACCGTAAATGCGACGCACCACCGATTGCAGGAAAGCTATTGTTCTGTCTTCCTTGCCGATAACGGCTTCCCAGTCCCATTGGTCCACGTACAGCGAATGCAGGTTGTCCAACTCTTCGTCGGGGCGGATGGCATTCATATCGGTGTAGATGCCGTAGCCTTTTTCAATCTGATATTCGGCCAGCGTCAGTCGTTTCCATTTGGCCAGCGAATGCACGATTTCAGCGCGTTGTTCCTGCAAATCCTTGATGGGAAATGCCACCGGACGTTCCCAGCCCGAAAGGTCATCGTTGATGCCTTGTCCGCTCAGCACGAAAAGGGGCGCGGTGACACGACGCAGACGCAATTCGGAAGAAAGACTCTGTTGGAAAAAATCCTTTATCTGTTTGATGCCATGCTCCGTTTGCTTCAGATCGAGCAGGCTCTGGTAATCTTTGGGAAGAATCAACTGGCTCATTGTTATCTCTTTTTATGTAGTATCCCCGTGGGGAGTCGAACCCCAATCGATGGAACCGGAATCCATTATTCTATCCATTGAACTACGGGGACGGGTTACTAATCAATCATCTATTATAAATCATCTTCGACCAATTTGTTTGGAAATAAGCCTCGTCGCAGCGATCGAAATACTCTGAAAATCCGGGCCTTGGAATATACGAACTCAAGCCGCAACTATGATCGAGCAATCGGGTAGAGTAGCCGTTCAAATTGCTGTACAAAGATTCCGTATGATCGTGGAACAAAACCGTTTGGCTTAATTGCGTCGTAAAATCCTGCATCAGCTTTTCGTCTTCGGGGATGAGCGAACGCATATAATGCTCAAAATCGAAGAAGATGGAATAGTAGCGGTTTTCGAGCGATTGTATCTGGCTGTGAACTACGCTGTTGTCGGGATATTTCTGTATCAGTGAGCGCGTTACGCTTGCCAAGTCTTCCATCTCTGACATGTCGATGAGGCTGATGGCGCCGTAAGGATAAGGCTCTCCTTTGTAAGTGTAGTTGCGATAATAGCGCATGTAGGCAGTGCCCATCTGTCGGCCAAGTGTTTCGATATCAGTGTCTTTGTCAAAGAACAAGTTCATCAGGTCGGCGTATGGGTAGCCCTCGCCCAAAATCTCGATGGGTGAGCCGAGCACGTAATCGCAACAGTGTCGCAAATCGTATAGGGCTTCCACGCAGGTGCCGAAGCAAGCATCTATGGCCACCATGTCTATGCCGAGTCCATCCAAGGCTGTGGCAAGGTCTTCGTAGCTGATCTGGTTTTTGCCGTCCATGCCAAATGTTTTGGTGATGGGCATACCGGCCTCGATGGCGCTCCTTTCGGCCTCGATGGCGCTCCTTTCAGTCGCGCCCCTGCTGAACCCGCTTTCTTTGATGGAAATATCCGAGGGCATCCAGCCCGTGCTATGCGACCAAAGAATCAACACCGTTTCGTCCGCAGGCGCCGTTTTCGTGGCTTTGCTGATGACTTCGCGCACGGCTTCCTTGGTGAGGGCATTGTTAAATTTGAAAGTGGCAAGCAAGGTGGTGTCGCCTCTGTTGGCGCCTTTGTCGCTTCTGAAAGGTTTTACTTCGTAGAGACGTTTGTTCTGACCCGTGTTCAAGAAAACGAGCAGACGGCCGTATTTCATGTTTTCTGTACTGGCGTTCTCTAAAATGTCATTCAGGTTGGTATAGGCGTAAGGCGAAAGATTGTTGTTGGCGTCCATGTACATAATGACCGTGCGCTCATTTCTCTCGTCTTCGGAACAAGGGAAACAAGCGTTGAAAACGACTATCGTCAACAATAGCATCATGTATGTGAACAAGCGCTTCATCTTCAGAATAATGTCATTTCGATAAAGGTTTGATAATCTCCGGCCAAGCTTCTTTCAGCTCTGTCATGCTGTGAAACAAAAGGTTGCAACCGGCCTCTTTCAAGATTTCGTCTTCGAGCAATCCGGTATTGACGGCGATGGTGAAAATACCCGCGGCTCTTCCGGCCTGCACGCCCAAGGGCGCATTCTCTATGACGATGGCCTGGTTGGCCAGCACGCCGGCTTTTTGCAAGCCCATCAGGTAAGGTTCGGGAGAAGGTTTGCCCTTCTTCACATCGAAGGCCGTTACCATACTCTTCTCGCTGAAATGTCCGGGGAAAGCCTCGTTCAGTCGGTCGAAAAGCTTGGTCTGTCCGGAGCCGGTGACCAGAATTCTTTGCATGCCCGCATCGCGAATCACATCTAATAAGGCATCGGCATCTTTCATGATGGGAGCCGGAGGCATATCGTCGAACATGCGCGCTTTGCGGCCGTAGAGTTCCTTCACTTCCTGGTCGGTGGGATCGCGCTGTAATTCACGACGATACAGAATTTCCAAAGTGGCTTTTCCTGTACGGCCTTCGTGCATGTAGGCTTCTTTTTCTTCGAATGAGAATCCCAATCCTCTGAAAAGATCCGTCCAACACTTGGCATGATGAGGCATAGAATCAAACAGCACGCCATCCATATCGATCAGCGCTGCTTTAGGCTGGAAGGATGACGATGCTGTCTGTTGTAGATATTGATATTTCTCTTGTTCGAACATCAAGTCTTAGAGTCTTTTACGAATGGCGGCAGAGGCTTCTTCGTAGCCGGGCTTTTCGAGCAAGGCAAACATGTTCTTCTTGTAATCTTCAACGCCGGGCTGGTCGAATGGGTTGATACCCAAAACATAACCGCTGATACCGCAGCCTTTTTCGAAGAAGTAGAGCAACTGACCGATATAATACTCGTTCAATTCGGGCAATACAATTTTCAAGTTGGGCACACCGCCGTCCACGTGGGCAATCTGAGTACCGAGCTCGGCCATCTTGTTCACCTGGTCAACGCGCTTGCCGGCCAAGAAGTTCAAACCGTCGAGGTTTTCTTCGTCGTGAGGAATTACCACGGTTTCCTTGGGTTGAGTAATGCTGATGACGGTTTCGAAAATGGTACGTTCACCTTGCTGGATCCATTGGCCCATAGAGTGCAAATCGGTGGTCAAATCGACAGAAGCAGGGAAGAGACCCTTATTTTCCTTACCTTCACTTTCTCCGTAAAGTTGTTTCCACCATTCAGAAACAAAGTGAAGCTTAGGATGATAGTTCACCAAGATTTCAATCTTTTTGCCTTGAGCATACAAAGCATTACGCGTAGCGGCATACAAAGCGGCAGGATTTTCTTCGAAAGAAGCAGCGCATTGTTTTTCCATGGCTACGGCACCGGCCACGAATTGCTTGATGTCGAATCCGGCCACGGCGATGGGCAACAAACCAACGGGAGTCAATACAGAATAACGTCCGCCCACATTGTCGGGAATAACGTAAGTCTTGTAACCTTCCTGGGTAGAAAGCGTACGCAAAGCACCTCTCTTGGCATCGGTAATGGCCACGATGCGGGTCTTGGCTTCTTCCTTACCTACCTTTTCTTCGAGCAAGGTCTTGAGCAGACGGAATGCCAAGGCAGTTTCGGTGGTCGTACCCGATTTAGAAATGTTGATGATACCGAAAGACTTGGTCTGCAAAAGGGCCATCAATTCGGCCAAATAATCTTCGCTGATGTTGTGACCTGCAAAGAGAACCTTGGGATTTCCGTCGTTCTGCATCCACGAGAAAGTATTGCTCAATGCGTCGATAACGGCCTTGGCTCCCAGATAGCTACCGCCGATACCGGCAACTACCACAACTTCACATTTCTTGCGCAGGCCTTCAGCGGTGGCCAAAACATCGTTGAGGAATTCTTCAGAAATGGAGCCGGGCAAGTTGAGCCAACCTAAAAAGTCGTTGCCCTTGCCTGTGCCTTGGTGCAGCATTTCCTGAGCAGTTTCACACTTGGCAGCATAGCCGTAAATTTCTTCTTTCGGAATGAAACCGAAAACTTTTTCGAGTTGAATACTGATATTTTCCATAACGAGTTTAATGTAAGTGTTTGCTTAGAAGTTTGATTTCTATACCGGGCGAAACCCTTTCGTACAGAATATTGTACACGGCGTCCAAAATGGGCATGTGCACGTGATAGAGTTTATCGTTGATTTCCTTCATACACTTGGTGCCGTAATAGCCTTCGGCCACCATTTCCATTTCCACATGCGCCGTCTTCACCGAATAGCCTTTGCCAATCATGGTGCCGAAAATGCGGTTGCGGCTGAATTTCGAGTAAGCGGTCACCAACAAGTCGCCGGTATAGACCGAGTCCGAGATCTTTCGGTTTTCGTCGGGAAAGGCGGTGGTGATGAAGCGCTTCATCTCTTGGATGGCGTTCGACACCAACACGGCGCGGAAATTGTCGCCATATTTGAGTCCGTGACAAATACCAGAGGCGATGGCGTACACATTCTTCAGCGTCGAGCCGAATTCCACACCGAAAAGGTCTGGATTGATGGTGGTGTGCACAAAGCGGCATTCGAAACAATTGGCCAAGGTTTTGGCTTTTTCCTCGTCTTGACAGGCAAAGGTAAGGAATGACATGCGTTCGTAGGCTACTTCCTCGGCATGACAAGGCCCTGAAATGGTGGCGATATTGTTGTAGGGAACCTGATAAAACTCGTGCAGATAATCCGAAATCAGCATATTCTCGTCGGGGACGATACCCTTGGTGGCAATCAAGATGAATTTTTGCGAAATGTCCTGACGCATACGCTTGAGTTGCAGTTTCAGATAAGGCGAAGGAATAGCAATAATCAAGGTATCAGACTGCATGACAATCTGGTTGATATTGCTAAAGAATCGGATGCGCGAAGTGTCGAGTTCGACGATGCTCAGGTATTTCGGATTGTGGCCGGTCTGCTTGAACTGACGAATGTCGGCCGGATTGCGCACAAACCAATTGATTTGCTGTTTGCCATCCATCAACAACATCTTTGCGATAGCTGTGGCCCAACTGCCGCTTCCGAGAATACCTATTTTGCCAAGATCTGCCATAAAAATTATGCTTCGGTTTCTTCATTGCCGGCTTCCTGCTCGGCATCTTTCTTCTTTTCAGGACGCATTTGCGGGAACAGCAATACTTCCTGAATGGTGCTTTGGCCGGTGAGCAACATCACCAAACGGTCCATACCGATACCCATTCCTGAGGTAGGAGGCATACCATACTCCAAGGCACGCAAGAAATCCTGATCGATGTACATAGCTTCGTCGTCGCCCTTTTCGCTCAGACGCAGCTGTTCTTCGAAACGTTCTCTTTGGTCGATGGGGTCGTTCAGCTCGCTGTAAGCATTGGCCAATTCCTTGCCGTTCACGAACAGTTCGAAACGTTCGGTCAGGTTGGGATTGTTGCGATGCTTCTTGGTGAGCGGCGACATTTCGATAGGATAATCGGTGATGAAAGTAGGTTGGATAAGCTTTCCTTCGCAGGTTTCGCCGAAGATTTCGTCGATGAGTTTGCCCTTGCCCATGGTGGCGTCTTCTTCCACATGAAGTTTCTTGCAAAGTGCGCGCAAATCGTCTTCGCTCATGCCGGTGATATCCACGCCGGTGCTTTCCTTGATGGCTTCGGTCATGGTCAGACGACGGAAAGGAGCCTTGAAAGAAATGACATTGTCACCGTTCTTCACATCGGTGGTGCCGAGCACTTCGGTACAGATTCTTTCCAACATTTGTTCGGTGAACTGCATCATCCATTCGTAATCTTTGTAGGAAACGTAGATTTCCATACAGGTGAACTCGGGATTGTGCGTGCGGTCCATACCTTCGTTGCGGAAGTTGCGCGAAAATTCATACACACCTTCGAATCCGCCCACGATAAGACGTTTCAGGTACAATTCGTTGGCAATACGCAGGTAAAGCGGAATATCCAAAGCATTATGATGCGTGATGAAAGGACGAGCCGATGCGCCGCCGGGAATCGATTGCAACACAGGCGTATCCACTTCTAAATAACCATGTTCGTTGAAGAACTGACGCATGCTGTTGAAAATCTTGGTGCGCTTGATGAAAATGTCTTTCACGCCTTCGTTTACCACCAAATCTACATAACGTTGACGGTAGCGCAATTCGGGATCGCTGAAAGCATCATATACCACGCCGTCTTTCATCTTGACGATGGGCAGCGGACGCAAGGTCTTGGCCAAAACGGTCAGTTCCTGGGCATGAACAGAAATCTCGCCGGTCTGCGTGCGGAATACATAACCCTTGATGCCCACAAAGTCGCCGATGTCGAGCAACTTCTTGAACACCACGTTGTACATGTCTTTGTTTTCGTCCGGACAAATTTCGTCGCGGCTGATGTAAATTTGGATACGTCCCTTGGAATCTTTCAATTCCATGAAGGAAGCTTTACCCATGATGCGGCGCGACATGATACGGCCGGCTACGCATACCTGGCGTTTGGGTTCCAGATCGTCTTGAAAATTCTCCTTGATTTCGGTGGAAAAAGCATCGGTGGGATACAAAGCTGCGGGATAAGGTTCAATGCCCATATCGCGCAAAGTTTGCATACTCTGACGACGTCCCAATTCCTGTTCGCTTAATTCTATTTGGCTCATAATAAATATATTTCTTAGTTGACAGACGCTTGCAAGAAGGCTAAGACTTCTTCTTTGGCGAGCGTGGTTTGCTGGCCGGTCTGCATATTCTTGATGTTGATTTTACCTTCGTTCATTTCGTTTTCTCCGGCGATGGCCACGAAAGCAATTTTGCGATCGTCGGCGTAGGCGAATTGTTTTTTCATCTTGGCGGCATCAGGATACAATTCGGCGCGGATGCCGGCAGCTCTGAGCTGTGCCAAAAGCGGCAAGGTGTAAGCACATTCCTTTTCGCCAAAATTGGCCACCAATACCTGAGTGCGCTTCAAAGAAGCCTCAGGATACAGATTGAGTTGGTTCAGCACGTCGAAGATGCGGTCGGCTCCGAAAGAAATGCCCACGCCCGAAACGCCCGGCATACCGAATACACCGGTCAGGTTGTCGTAACGTCCGCCTCCGGTGATGCTGCCCATAACAGCGTCGAGCGCCTTCACTTCGATGATGCAACCCGTGTAGTAGTTCAGTCCGCGTGCCAATGCTAAATCCAATTCGATTTCGGCTTTCAGGCTCATCTGCGACATGACGCCCAATACGAAACTGAGTTCTTCGATGCCTTTCAATCCGATTTCGCTGTCGGCCAAAATGCTTTTGAGCGCTTCCAACTTTTCATCGTTGCTTCCCTGCAAAAGCAAAATGGGCTGCAATTTGTCTATGGCTTCCTGAGGAATGCCGTTGTCGGCCAGCTCTTTGTTCACATTGTCCAAACCGATTTTTTCCAGCTTGTCTATGGCAACGGTGATTTCGGTGAGATGATTTTCTTGTCCGAGTACTTCGGCAATGCCGCTGAGAATCTTACGGTTGTTCAACTTGATGCAGATGCGGATGCCGAAACGACGGAACACTTCGTCTATGATTTGCAACAATTCCACTTCGTTCATCAGAGAATCGCTTCCCACCACGTCGGCGTCGCATTGGTAGAACTCGCGATAGCGGCCTTTCTGCGGACGGTCGGCTCTCCAAACGGGTTGAATCTGGTAACGCTTGAAGGGGAAAGTGATGTCGTTGCGGTGCATCACCACGTAGCGGGCAAAAGGAACCGTCAAGTCGTAGCGCAAACCCTTCTCGCACAATTGCTTGGTGAGCAGGTTGGTCTGACGCGAGAGCAATTCCTCGTCGCTGCTATGTGAAAGAAAATCGCCGGAATTCAGCACCTTGAACAAAAGTTTGTCGCCTTCGTCGCCGTATTTGCCCATCAAAGTGGACAACTGCTCCATGGCCGGCGTTTCTATGCTTTGGAATCCGTACAATTCGTACACCGAACGGATGGTATCGAAAATATAGTTGCGCTTCGACATTTCTTCGGGAGAAAAGTCACGCGTACCCTTTGGTATAGAAGGTTTCTGTGCGGCCATAATTATCTCTCGATGGTTTGTTCTCTATCGGGACCTACAGAAACGATGCTGATATTGACACCTAATTCGGCTTCCAGGAAGCTGAGATACTGGTTGAATTCTTCGGGGAATTCATCTTCCGACTTCATGTGGCTCATGGGCGTGTTCCAACCGGGAAGTTCCGTGTAAACGGGTTCTACTTCCACGCTGTCGATATCGAAGGGGAAATCTTCGGTTTCAACGCCGTTCACCTTGTAAGCCACGCAAGCCTTGATGGTCTGGAAATCGTCCAATACGTCGCTCTTCATCATGATAAGGTCGGTCACGCCGTTAATCATCACGGCATAACGCAAGGCTACCAGGTCTATCCAACCGCAACGGCGGGGACGTCCGGTTACCGAACCATATTCATGGCCATTGTCACGCATCTTCTGACCCACTTCGTCGAAGAGCTCGGTGGGGAAAGGACCGCTACCCACGCGGGTGCAGTAAGCCTTGAAGATACCGTAAACCTTGCCGATACGCTGAGGTGCAACGCCCAGTCCGGTGCAAGCGCCGGCGCAAATGGTGTTGGAAGAGGTAACAAAAGGATATGAACCGAAATCGATGTCGAGCATGGTACCCTGGGCACCTTCGCACAAAATCTTCTTTCCGGCTTTGATGTGGTTGTTGATATAATGTTCGCTGTCGATAAATTCGAAAGCCTTCATGCAGGCAATGCCTTCCATCCATTCCTTTTCGGCTTGAGCCAATGCGGCTTCGTCAAGAGGGAATGCCATTTGTGCCAACATGTTCAGGTGGCGTTCTTTGCGGGCCTGGTATTTTTCTTCGAAGTTCAGGAGAATGTCGCCCACGCGCAAACCATTACGGCTGATCTTGTCGGTATAGGTGGGGCCGATGCCCTTGCCGGTGGTGCCGATTTTGCCCGAACCCTTGGCGGCTTCGTTGGCGGCATCCAACAAACGGTGAGTAGGCATAATCAGGTGAGCCTTCTTAGAGATTTTCAGACGTTCCGTCAGAGGATGTCCGCTGGCTGCCAACTGATCTACTTCTACCTTGAACAAGGCGGGATCCAAAACCACGCCATTACCGATAATGTTTACCTTGTTGCCCTGGAAAATACCCGATGGGATAGAGCGCAATACATATTTCTTGCCTTCGAATTCGAGCGTGTGTCCGGCATTGGGACCGCCCTGAAAACGACATACCAATTCATAATTCGGGGTAAGTACGTCAACTACTTTACCCTTACCTTCGTCGCCCCATTGTAGGCCTAATAATACATCAATGTTCATTTTATTTTGCGATTGATTTTTAACGGACAAATGTACGCTATTATTTGCAGATTTTCACTTGCTTTGACTAAAATTTTCTTCGATAATATTCAATATGTCTTTGCGCAGCGATTCGGCCTTCTTTAACAGCGGATTACCAGCTAGTTTCAAGAAAAATCTGCGTGAACGGTTATACATTTTGATAACGAAAACCCTCGAACGTACATACAAAAGCAGGCTGGGGTAGCAGAGTACGAGGAAAAGGGCAGCTATCCACAGTTTTCCTATGAAAATCCAGCACAAGGCGAAGAGAATGAGATACCAAAACGGCATGATGGCCGTGCTCACTCCCAACTGTATGGAAGCGTGCAACATACGGTCTTTTATAAGATGCGTGTTGACAAGTTTGATAAGTCCGAGCGGCAGGATGTTGACGATGGCACCAAGTATCCAGAAGGGCAGTAAAATTAAGGCACCGGGTAAGCGGAGCCACCATTCGCCGAGTATGCGTTTGCGCAAGATCCAATCGCGAAGATGCAGTTTTTCAAGCAGTTTGCCGTAGTCTTTGGTGTCGTTCATCAATTGTTCGAACACTTCGGGCTTTGCTTCCTTCAGCTCGTCCAATTGCTTGACGGTGGCTTTGTCGGCGGTCAGTTCGTTGGGGAAATAGCTCTTGCGCAGCTTCATGAGCTTCATTTGTCGGTCGCGGTTGATGCCGCAGAGCAGTTCGTATTGTTGGTAATGTTCCCTGTCCGAAATGTCGAGCATGAGCTCCTGAACCTTGGCGCGGGCCTTCTGGTTGAGCTGCGCGATGGCCTTGTTGGGGTCTTCCTTGTGCAATTCGTAGAGTTCCGTGAAGTCGAAAGGTTCTCCGATGATGATGGCCAATTTCGATTGCGCCGAAAAATAGTTGGAATAATGATGCGCCATGGGCACGATGCGCAAAGGCTTTTCGTAGTTGGATTCCTCCGCCACTTTGAAGGCGATGCGCGCAAATCCTTTCTTGAAAGTAGAAAGATAATGTCCCTTCTGATGCGAAGCCTCCGGAAACAAAGCCACCACGTCGCCCTCGCCGATGATGCGGGCCGATTGTTCGAAAATGGCGTCGTTCTGTCCGAGACCGTCGTAGCCGGCGTCGCGTACACGGAATGCGGGCATGATGCGCAGTGCTCTCAGAGCCTTGGCCAGGAAATCTTTCTTGAAAATATCACCGCGTGCAATGAATACCGGACGTCGCTTTCCGCTGATGGCGTGGAGCACTCCCATGGCATCGTTTAGTCCGTTCTGATGGTTGCAGATAACCAGATATCCTTCACCGTCTTTGGGCAGATTCTCGGAGCCTACCACATTGAATTTGCGATAATAAATATGGTTGTGAATAAACTTGAACCAAGGATAAACAATACTGTAGAACCAATGCGGCTTGTTAACTTCGTCAAAACTAATCATGATTGTCCTCTATAATGTAAAAAAAACTGGTGCAAATATAATTCACACCAGTTGATTTAGAAAAATTAACAAAAAGAATCTTTAGATACTTTGCTCAATATTCCATACAAAAGCCCTGACACCTACGTCTTGGTTGCGCAGGTCCAAGCGATGTACGCAATCGAGCAAGTCGCTCACTTTGTCGTCTTCCACCATGGTGATGACGGCAGAGTTCATTTCCGGCCAAGTGTGGGTGCCACGACGAGGTTCGCCACCGTTGCTGCCACGTCCCTGCACTTCTTCGAACAGGGTAAAGCCATTGATTTTCAGTTGGTCGAGCAGATATTCCACTCGGCTTGTATTAGCTTGATTGAATACGATAAATACCGCCTTCATAGTCTATTCTGATAAGGTTGGTTAATGTTTGTTTTTACGGGTGTCGATCTGCATGAAAATAAAGTTCTTGCGATCTTGTTCCTCTTTGTCGCGTTCGCCATGCTTACTCATGACGGCATACATGACGGGTACCACAATCAGGGTAATGATGGTAGAAACCAGCAAGCCGCCGATAACCACGATTCCCATGGGTCGCCACAATTCGGAGCCTTCGCCACGACTGAGTACCATAGGTACCATACCCAGAATGGTGGTGAATGCCGTCATCAATACCGGACGCAGACGCGAAGCACCTGAAAGTTCAATGGCCTGGTTCAGTTCGTAGCCGCGGTCGCGCATCAGGTTGATGTAGTCCACCAGCACGATACCATTCTTCACTACGATACCTACCAGCATGATACATCCCAAAGCACCGATCATATCGAGTGTGACACCGCTTATCCATAGTGCCAGAATAACGCCGGTAAAGGCAAAAGGAACGGAGAACATGATAATGGCAGGTTTTGAGAACGATTCAAACTGTGAAGCCATCACAATGTAAACTAACATGATGATAAGCAAGAGAAGCATGGCCATGTCGGCAAAACTCTCCTGTTGTTCTTCGTAATCACCGGCCAAACGGTACGTGATTCCGTTGGGAATATCCAATGTGCTCATTTCCTTTTCGATGGCCATGGCCAATTCTCCCAAAGAAGTGTTGTAGGGCGTGACGCTCACGGTGAGGTAGCGCTGGCGGCTCTTTCGGGTAATGGTTGGCGGCGACCAGTATTCTCCCACAGTGGCAATTTCGCTCAGTTTGACGTTGTTGCCCATGGGCGTAGGAATGCTGATGTCTTCGATATTGGTGATAGAATTTCGATTTTCTTCTTTCAGACGAACCAAAATGGTGTATTCGTCACCGTCTTCTTTCAAGAAGCCGGCATTCATGCCGTTCATGCGGTTTCGAATATAGGTAGCCACCGTGGCCGAGTTGAGTCCGTGACGAGCCAACTTTTCCTTGTCCACCTTAATCATCAGTTCCACGCGGTCTTTGTCGCGGCTGATCATGATGTTACGGGCGCCGGGAATGTTCTGTCCGATTTGTTGTTTGGCTTGTTCGGCCAGCAGATTGGTCTTGTCGAAATCGTAGCCATAAATTTCAATGTCGACAGTAGAAGAGGCTCCACCCATACCGCCGCTCACTACTGCGCGCGAGTCGATGATTTCGGGATAATTCTTCAGTTCCTGACGCAAGACTTCGGCAATTTCGAAAATGCTGCGTTCGCGCTGGTTCTTCTCGCTACACTTGATGCTCATGGCAATCTTGTAGTTGCTGGTAGAAGAGAACATGGCAGCCAATCCGGAGTCGTCGCTCGAGCCGGCAGAGGTAGAGATAATTTCGATTTCGGGCACTAATTCGTAGAAACGTTGTTCCAAACGACGCGCCGTCTTCAGGGTTTCTTCGATGCGGGATCCCAATTGCAGTTCGACAGTCACATCCACACGGCCGTTGTCTTGTTGCTGCATGAAGTCGGTACCGATCTGACCCGTCACGGCAGGAATCATCGAGGCGATGAAGATGAGGAAACAGGTAATCAAGGTAATGGCTTTGTGTTGCAGACAAACGTGCAGCGCCTTGGCATACCAGATGTCGATTTTGTCGAGCAGGCTCACCACATATTTCTGGTACCAGCCTTGCTTTTCTTCTATTTCAATCAGTTCTCCGTTTTCAATCTTCACGGGCTTAGCCTTCAGAAGCTTAGAGCAAAGCATAGGCGTCAGGGTGATGGCAACGACCGTAGAGGTACATACCACGATGGTCACAATCCAACCCAATTCTTTGAACATGATACCGGCGATGCCTTCGAGCATGGTCAGCGGCACAAATACAGCCACAATAACCAAGGTGGTGGCGATAACAGATACCCAAACTTCGTTGGTGGCGTAAATGGCAGCTTCCTTCGGACTCGCACCTCGTTCTATGTGCTTGGTGATGTTTTCCAGTACCACGATGGCATCGTCCACTACCATACCAATGGCCACGGAGAGCGAACACAAAGAAATGATATTCAGCGAACTGTCAACGAAAAGCAAGTAAATGAACGCTACCACCAAAGAGATAGGGATGGTAAGCGAGATGATAAGCGCGGCGCGCCATTTTCCGAGGAAGAACAATACCACCAACACCACGAAGAGCAAGGCGTACATGATAGATTCTTCCAATGAACGGATAGAGTTCTGGATGTTTTCAGCGTTGTCGTAAATCTTGGTGATTTTGACATCGCTGGGCAGCATCTTGGCCGCCTTGAAAATTTCCTTCTCCAAATCTTGGCAGATCTGCACGGTGTTGGCACCCGATTGTTTGGTTACCATCAGGCGGACAGCTTCTTTGCCGTTCACTTTTTCGTCAAGGCTGAGGTCTTTGATGGTATCGCGGATGGTGGCGATGTCGCGTACAAATACCTGGCGTCCGTCGGGCGTGGTGCTCACCACGATATTGCCGATTTCGCTACTTTCCACGTATTCACTGCGCACCTGCACCTGATACTGTTCCTTGTCCATTTTCAGCGTTCCCGACGACATGTTCAAGTTGTTGGCGCTGATGGCGTTGCCCACCGTTTCAAGCGGAATGCCGTAGGCGTCGAGTTGCTCTTGGTCCAATTCTACGTAAACGTAACGTTCAGGCGTTCCCGACAATGTCAGGTTACCGATACCGTCCACGCGGTTGAGAAGCGGCAGCAATTCGTCGTTAAGGATGCGGTCGAGTCCGGCATAGCTTTCTTCGGCCGTGATGGCATATTGCGCAATGGGCGCCGAGCTGGAACTAAACTTGAAAATGAAAGGCGTAGAGCAACCTTCCGGCAAGTTGTCCTTGATAATATCCACGCTGGAGCGGATGTCGTTGATAACTTCGTCAAGGTCGGTGCCCCATTTGAATTCCATGAACACCATGGAGATATTGTCTTTCGACGAAGAAGTGATTTCCTTCAGCCCGTCGATGGAGTTCAATTGGTTTTCCATCAGCTTGCTGACATTGGTTTCGATTTCGGAGGCACTGGCACCCGGATAAGTGGTCATCACCGTGGCAAAAGGCGGCTCCATTTCCGGGAACTGATCAATAGGTAGTTTGCTGAAAGAGAAAATACCTATGATAATGACGGCCACAAAGATAAGTATGGTTGTGACCGGCTTGTTAATAGCGGATTTATAGATACTCATGGCTTAGATTTACTTGATGACATTCAGTTTTACACCATCTACCAAACGTGATTGACCCACGCTGACGATTTCCATACCTTCTTTCACTTCGGGAGCAGAAATCTCGATCATTTCGTTGAAACGCTCGCCAATCTGTACTTTGATGCGCTTGGCAAAACCATTTTCATTGACGAAAATATAACGTTCGTTGGAACCGGTCAACTTCAGCACTGCCTGATAAGGCACCATAAAGACGTTTTCTTCGCCCAAGGCGATGGTGCTGCTCACGTACATACCCGGACGCAAACGTTCGTCTTTGTTGGGAATGCGCAGTTTCACTTGGAAAGTATGCGAGGCTGCGTCGATGGTGGGATAAACCAGTTCGATGGTGGCAGGGAAGCTTTCGTCTTTGTAAATATTCGATTTGAGTGTCACTTTCATACCGGGCTTCACCATGGGGAAATAGCTTTCGGGAATGCTCACTAAGGCTTTCAAGATATTGATTTGAGTCAACACCAAAATGGCTTGGCCACCGTACAATTCGCCGTTCTCGTAAGACTTGGCAGAAATGACACCTTCGAAAGGTGCTTTAATATAGGTATTCTCTTCGAGGAATTTCAAAGATTCTATGGTCTGGTCGTAGTTGAGCTTCATCTGGTCGTAGCTCTGTTGCGAGATGCTTCCGGAGGCTTTGAGTTTTTCCATACGATCCATTTCGGTCTTCAGGTTGCCGAAGGCCAATCTGGTGGTGTTGTATTGGTTCTGGTCCATGCGCACCAAATCGTCGCCGGCATGAACGTGGTCGCCCACTTCTACGTAAATGTTCTCGATGCGGCCGGTGAGCGAAGGCGCGATATTTTGGGTTTCGTATCCTTGCAAGATGGTAGAAATCTCAATCTCTCTCGATATTTCGCAAAAGCGTACGATTCGTGTTTTTACCTGTTCAATGCGTTCTTCTTCAACAATCTGAGTGTTTTTGTTGTTGCCGGTGCAAGCGCTCATCAAAATACCCAAAAGGCAAGCTCCGAAAATAGTAAATGTCTGTTTCATATGTGTGAATGTGTTTTATTTGTTCAAAAGTTGTTCCAATGCAATCTGAGCGTTGACAAGCTCCATGAGGGCCTGCACATAGCTGCTTTGGGCGTTGATGAGGTTGGTGCCGGCATTGGTCAGGTCGAGGCTGGCAGCTGCACCCACTTCGTATTTGTTTGAAATATTGTTGAAAACGCGTTGCGTCACGTCTATGTTCTTCTTTTGCGTGTCGTAAGTTTGCAAAGCCGTTTCCAGGTTGTAGCAGAGCTGACGATGTTGGATGCGCAGGGCATCTTCGGTTTCTTCCAAGGTATTCAACTGTTTTTCGTAGTCGAATTTGGCTGCTTGGATGGCCTTGGTCTTGTTCAGACTGGAGAAGAGCGGCAGGCTTACGGAAACACCCACCATGTTGGGAGGCGTCATGTTCATGCCTTCATCTTTTCCGAAATAAGTCTTGGCAGAATACTGATAAAAAGCGCTCAGTTGCGGGCCTACACTCCATTTCTGGGCGTTCAGCTGTTTCTTGGAAAGCTCGGTGTTTTCTTTAAGCAACTGGTAGTTGTAGTTGTTGTCGAGGTCGAAATCTTCGCTTACCAAAGCAAAAGCGGCCTCGGCATTGAGCAAATCCTCTATGCTTTGTGTCAGCACGATTTCGGTGTTGACATCTACGCCAAGTTGCAGGCGCAGCGAGTTGTAAACCATTTCCAAAGAGGTGGCGCTGGAGTAAATGCCGGTTCTCATGGTAGAGAGTTGTATCAGCAATTGGTCGGCGTCGGTCTGTTCGGCAATACCCACTTTTACAGATTCTTCCGTGTATTTGTACAGCTCTTTCATGTTGTCTAAATTGCGGTGGAGCAATTCGACGGTCTGTTCCATGACGAGAGCAGAATAATACAAGGTCTTAACCTGATCCATGGTTTCCTGTTCGGACATTTTCAAGGAAATGTCACTCATCCTTTGAGCAATCTTGCTGATTTGCACGGCTACCACCTGTGCGCCACTGAATGCCATCGAAGCGGTGACACCGAGGGTTCCGTAGGGGTTCATGGGGATGGACATCATGCCGAAATTCATTTCGTAGCCGCAGTAGTCAGAGTAATCGGCTTTGGCCGAAATTTGAGGCAGCATGCTCGAAATAGATTGCCAATGAGTGGCTTGCGCTTTCAATACATCGATAGATGCGTTTTTCAAGGTTCGGTTGTTCTCGAGGGCGTATTGTTGGGCCTCTTCGAGCGAAAGTTCCAATCGGAGGCTGTCTTGCGCATGTACAGCCAAACTCGCTCCCAGCAGGCAACATAGCCCAATCATCAGTTTTTTAATTTTCATAGTTCGCAATTAATAGGTTTAGTGATTTGTTTCGAAACGAAAATAACGCGCAAAGTTACAACAAAAACCTATTTCTTATCAGTCTTATTATATTAAAATAGTTTAAAACTGAGATTTAAGAAGAAATTGCTTAAAACAGACGGATGATTCCCAAGGCGGAAAAGACGAAAATAATGTAACGCAGGGTTTTTCCGATAGACATGTAAATGAGCACCGGAAGTGCTTTGATGCGCAAGATGCCTAAGCAGATGGAAATGGCTTCGCCGACGTAAGGAACCCAGGCGAGCAGGGCGAAAATGGCACCGTATTTGTCGGCTTTCGGGCGAAAACGATCGATTTTTTCTTGCGTCACGATTTTGTGGCGAACCAGCCAGTCGAGTTTGCCCAAATGCCCCAACCAATAGCAAGTCATGCCTCCGGCAATGTTTCCCAACGAAACGATGAGGGTGCAAAGCCATGGATTGCTGTTGCCGGTAATGCCGCCCAGCAAAAGGATTTCCGAGCTGAACGGAACGATGCTGCCGGCCAGGAATGAGCCGATAAACAATCCGAGATAGCCGAGCGATGCAAGAAAGTCCATGACAGAAATTGGATAAAAGTATTAGAAAAAAGACGACGCAAAGTTAGTTATTTTAAATGTGATTTTTAATACCTTTGTGGCAAACCTAACATTTAACGTATATGAAGAAAATTTACCTTTTTTTGATGACTTGTTTCATCAGTGTCGTGGCTTGGGCCGCGCTTCCGGTGGGTAGTTTTACCATCGATTTCAGAACTTTGTGTGCCGATTTGCCTACCTCCGGCTCTGCCGTTACCGTGGGCTACAATTGGGATGCTTCGGCTGCCGCTTTCGTGAAGGCTGAAACGCCTGAGGGTTCGGATGTGGTGTTGAACAATGTGTATTATAAAGACACCCAGCATGGTCTTCAGAGAGGCACCATCACTATCAACACTTCTTCTAAGACTTTGTTGAAGATTGGCGGTTGTCAATATGGTTCGGGTTATACCGTTACCGATGGCAAGGGAAAGGTTTTGGCTACTATTGCCAAGGAAGACCGCGCCTGCGATGGAACCACCTCGTTCGACAAGTACAACGAAGTGGCTTACAATAGTTTCGAACCTACCGCTTTGACTATTTCGGAAACCGGTTACATTCCTTATATCATGATGGAAGTGAGCTCGGCCGTACAGGAAAAGACTTTGTATGAAACCAATTTCTCAGAATGGGCTGCTCAAGGTGGTAAGGTATCTGTAACCACCAAATACACCAACGAAACCGTTGAATTTACCTTGACCGCTACCGAGATCAATCCCAGTAATGTGGATTGGGGTGGCAAATTCCCCGATGCTGCTTCTCAAACTTGTATCCGTGCAGAAAAGAAGGAAGCATTTGTGGAAAGCTCTGTGATTTCTTCTGTATCGAAGGTTCGTTTCTTGCATGGCGCCACCGGTAGCAACCGTGGTTGGGGTCTTTATACCAAGGGCGATGGCGATGCCGACTGGGTGCTTATCTCTGATGCCGTGGCTTCTAATGCCAAGGGTACCGAAGTGATTGCCGAAGTGAACAAAACCAATTGTCAATTGCGTTTCTACAACTTGAACACTTCTCAGAATGCTTATATGTTCGAACTCGAAATCTCCGGTATGGTGGATATGTCGCAAATGCCTGCTTTGGGTACTTTTGATGTGAATGGCGTTACCGTGGAAGCCGTGGATATTTTCGAAATCGATGCCAATGGTAATTATGCGGCTACTTACGAAGTGTCTAAGGCTGTTCCCATGATTTCTGCCGAAAATCCTCTGGCCAATATCGTGGCTGCCAACGGTGTTATCGGTGAAGTGACTTATCAGCTGAATGCCACGGCCGATACTTGTATCTGTACCATTCCTGTTTCTCTGACTGTAGGCGACAAGGAAATCCTTGCCAATTACATTCTTACCATCATCGAAAAGCCCGACTTCACCGTTACTTATTACGATGTGGACGGTACCACGGTCTTGGCTACTCAGACGGTAGAAAAGGATGCTACCGTGAAAGAATTTGCTGCCGATGCTTCTAAGGTGACTGTGGCTCAGGGCCATGTGTTCCGTGGCTGGTTTGTTTCTGCTACCGGCGAAGATGTTCGCAAATATACCGTTGACGAAGTGATTGTGGGCAATACTTCATTCTTTGCTCGCACCACGCCCGAAGAATTGGCTGTGGCCGGCACTCGTTATGCTTATCAATTGAATCATCAGTATTTCGATCCTGCCGATCATGAAAGTTTCTCATCTAATGGTAGCTTCCACGATACGCAGCATGGTTGGGATTTCTCAAGCGGCGAATATATCAAGGTAAAAGTGGGTGGCAATGCTTTTGTTATCTTGGGTTGCTGTCGTTATGGCTCTTCAGGTGCTGTTGCCATCACCAACGAAGCCGGTGAAAAGGTGGGTGAAATTGCCGATGCATTGGTTGAAAATGACGGAGCTACCGTGGCATTCGCTTACACCGGTCCTGCTACCGAATTGACTTTCACTTTCAGTGCTACCAACTACATTCACCAGGTAATCGTCAACAATGTGGGTGATAATATGATAACTCCCAATGAGGCTGGCTATTACTTGATCGAAGCCGGTAATGCTTCTCAGTTCTTGTCTGTTCTGGAAATTGCTCAGGCCAGCAAGGCTGCCGACGAACGCGCTTACATCTTCTTGCCCGACGGTTTGTACGATTTGGGTGAAACGGTGTTGACTCCTATTGCCGGTAACAACATTTCTATCATCGGTCAGAGCATGGAAAAGACCATTATCCGCAATGCACCTGACAAGTCTATCGAAGGTATCGGTACCACGGCTACATTCCTGATTACCGGTTCTAACACTTACTTCCAGGATGTGACCATCCAGAATGCACTCGATTACTATGGTGCCGGATCTGCCGGCCGTGCCGTATGTTTGCAGGATAAGGGTGCCAACACCATCTGCAAGAATGTAAGATTGCTTTCTTATCAAGATACTTATTATTCTAACAACGATGCTTCGCAATTCTATTTCGGAAACTGTGATATCCATGGTACGGTCGATTTCGTTTGCGGTGGCGGTGATGTGTATTATGACAACTGTCTCTTCACGCTCGAAAGCCGCAAGGCCAATGTAGTAAACGGTGGTGTGACTATTGCTGCGCCCAATGGCTCTGCTCCTTTCGGCTACGTGATGGAATCTTGTACCATCGATCCCAGCAGATGTGAAAACTTCAACTATGGTCGTGCTTGGGGTGGCGATGCTCGTTTGGCATACCTGAATACCAAGGTGCTCGACAAGTCTAAACTGGTGGCTTCTCACTTCACTCGCGAAGGTATGAACGTGGCTTCGCAATATTTCCGCGAATACAACACCACCGATGCCGATGGCAATGTGATTGAAGGTCCTGGCGTACAGACTTTCTTCAAGGGTTCTACCGAATACACCTACGATGTGTCCATGACGGCTGAACAGGCTGCTGCTTTCGCTTACGACAAGGTATTTACCACTTGGGATCCTCGTGCTTTGTCTGCTCAACTGAAATTGGATGCCATCAGTACTGCCGATGGAAAGATTTCTTGGACGGCTGTTGAAGGAGCCAAGGCTTATGCCGTATTCCTTGATGGTGCTTTGTTGGGCTTTACTACGGAGTGTTCGTTCAAAATTGCTGAAGATCAGGATGCTGCCAAGGTTCAAGTTCGCGTAGCTAATGCTATGGGTGGTCTTGGTGAAGTAACTGGTTATGTGAATGCTTTGACCTCTTTGACCAAGGAAATTGCCAAGGTGGAATGTTTCAATGCTTTGGGTCAGCGCTTGCCCGCCAATGCTCAGGGTATGTCTATTGTGAAAACCATCTACAAGGATGGTAGCGTGAGCGTTGAAAAATTCTATCAGAAATAAGTTTTTCTAATGGCTGATTCTGATAATACGATGGAGGCCGGACCGCGAGGTTCGGCCTCTTTATTTTTATATTAGGTGAAATGCCAAAAAAGTGGAAATATGCTTTGAAAAAGACAATAGAGTTGCTTATTTTTGCAGGTTAGAAAATTAAGAAGTATTCATATAAACAAAAAATTATGGCAACTGTAGTAATTATGCCCAAGCAAGGGCAATCTGTTGAGAGCTGTATCATAGCCTCTATCAAGCAGAAAGGTGAAGAAGTGAAGAAGGGAGACATCTTGTTTGCCTACGAAACCGACAAGGCTTCTTTCGAAGAAGAATCGCAAGTGGACGGCGTGGTTTTGGAATGCCTCTACAACGAAGGTGACGAAGTTCCCGTATTGACCAATGTTATGATTATCGGACAGCCCGGTGAAGATGTGTCTGCATTGTTGGGCGATAGCACTCCTGCAGCACCTGCCGCTGAGGCTGCACCCGCCGCAGCCGCTCCCGCAGCTGCACCTGCCGCTCCCGCAGCAGTAGAGGCGGCTCCCGTCGCTGCCGCTCCGGTCGCCACCTCCGGCGAGAAATTCATTTCTCCCCGCGCTCGCAACCTGGCCGAAAAAGAATTGGTCAACTTGGACGTTGTGGCCGGTACAGGTCCTCAGGGTCGCATCATCGAACGCGACGTGCAGGCTGCTATCGCTGCCGGCAACAAGCTCACCGGCAAGGCTAAGGCAATGTTGGCCGAAGGTGGTTTGCAAGCTCCTGCCCAAGGTTCAGGCTTGGCCGGTACCGTCAAGGCCGGCGATCTGAAGGTGGCTCAACCCAACCATACCGACATCCCTGGCGAAGGCGAAGACTTCAAGGTTGTCAAGATGAGCAATATGCGCAAGCTTATCGCCAACGCTATGTACAATTCTTTGCAGAACTCGGCTCAGCTCACTCACCACTTGGGTGCCGATGCCCGTCGTTTGCAGGCTTTGCGCAAAAAAGCCAAGAAAGCTTACGAAGAAGGTCGCATCAAGGCCAACGTTACCATCAACGACTTGGTTTGCTTCGCCGTGGTGAAGGCTTTGCAGAAATTCCCCAACGCCAACTCTCACTGCTTGGGCGATGCCATGCGTTTGTTCAACAAGGTTCACCTCGGTCTGGCTGTCGATACCGAACGCGGCTTGATGGTGCCCACCGTTAAGAACGCCGACGATTTGTCTATCACCGGTTTGAGCAACCAGCTGAAGAAGGTGGCCGAAGACTGCAAGAAGGGTTGCATCAATCCCGATTTGCTTTCGTCACAGGCTGCTTCATTCACCGTGAGCAACCTTGGAAATTACGGTGTGGAAGTGTTTACGCCTATCATCAACGTGCCTCAGAGCGCCATCTTGGGCGTGAATACTATTGTTCCCCGTCCTAAGGATCTGGGTGGCGGTGTATATGCTTTCGTGCCTTACATCGGCTTGAGCCTTACCTACGACCATCGTGCTTTGGATGGAGGCGAAGCAACGCGTTTCTTGAAACAAATTGCCATTGAAATTGAAAACTTGGATATTGATTTTTAAAAACATAGAACGATGTTTGATGTAGCAATCATTGGTGGTGGCCCTGGTGGATATGTGGCTGCCGAAAGAGCAGGCGCAGCCGGTTTGTCTGTGGTACTGTTCGAAAAAAGAGAATTGGGCGGTGTTTGTCTGAACGAAGGCTGTATCCCCACCAAGACGCTTCTGTATAGCGCCAAAGTCTATAATTATGCCTTGCACGGCGAACAATACGGTGTCAGCGTGGAAAACCCTGTTTTCGATTATGGCAAGATTGTCGATCGTAAAGACAAAGTGGTAAAGAAGTTGGTAGGTGGTGTGAAAGCTGCCATGAAGGCCTACAAAGTGAAGGTGGTTCCCGCTTTGGCTACCATCGAAGGTCGTAGCGCCGAAGGTATCAGCTTGAGCGCCAATGGCGAAACTTACTTGGCCAAGAATTTGCTTATTTGCTCTGGTTCCGAAGCTTTCGTTCCCCCGATTCCCGGATTGCAGGAAGCCGGCGACGTGATTGTGACCAACCGTGAAATACTGGCCATGCGCGAACAACCCAAGGAATTGGTGGTTATCGGCGGTGGCGTTATCGGTATGGAATTTGCTTCATTCTTCAACAATCTGGGTACCAAGGTGACCGTTATCGAAATGTTGCCCGAAATTCTGGGCGGCCTGGACGGCGAAATCTCTGCCATGTTGCGTGCCATGTATGCCAAGAAGGGCATCGCTTTCAACTTGCGTTGTAAAGTGGTTGGCATCGAAGGAAATACCGTGGTTTACGAAGATCCCGAAGGCAAGACTCAGCGCGTGAGTGGCGACAAGATCCTGGTTTCTGTAGGTCGTCGTGCCAACATCAAGGGCTTAGGCTTGGAAAATATCGGCGTGGAAGCAGAACGCGGCATCAAGGTGGACGACCGTATGCGCACCAACGTGCCTAACGTATATGCCGCCGGTGACGTGACGGGCTTCTCTCTCTTGGCTCACACGGCTTCTCGCGAAGGCGAAGTGGCCATCAACAATATACTGGGCAAGAACGACCGCATGCGTTACGATGCTATCCCCGGCGTGGTGTACACCAATCCCGAAGTGGCCGGCGTGGGTCTGACCGAAGAACAGGCCAAGGCTAAGAACATCGACTTTACCGTGCTGAAACTGCCTATGGCTTATTCGGGTCGTTTCGTGGCTGAAAACGAAGGCGGCGAAGGTATCTGCAAAATCATCGTCGGCAAGAAGTATCACGAAGTGCTGGGTGTTCACATGTTGGGTAATCCTTGTAGCGAAATCATCCAAAGCGCTTGCATTGCCATCGAACAGGAAATGACGGTGGAACAACTCAAAGAAGTGGTGTTCCCGCATCCTACCGTGGGCGAAATTATCAAGGAAACTGCTTTCAGCATGCATTGAGAGAAGTGTCAGAAGAAATAATCATTTAAACAATAAACATTATGCCAAAATCAATTTTTATCGATCCCAAAGAGGTTCGCAAAGCCGGAGAAATCAAGATTGCTCCTATCCCTGTGATGCAGTACAACAAGAGCATCAAGGACGAAATGAAAGAAGGCAACTTCACCAAAGAAGACCTCTTGCGTATCTATCGTGATATGTTCTATATCCGTGAGTTCGAAACCATGCTGAACCTGGTGAAGACCACCGGTGCTTACAATGGCGTGGCTTATAATAACCCCGGTCCTGCTCACCTTTCTGCCGGTCAGGAAGCTGCTGCTGTGGGTATGGCTTACAACCTCGACACCGACGACTTTATTTTTGGTTCTCACCGTAGTCATGGTGAAATCTTGGCCAAAGGTTTGCGTTCTATCCAATTGCTCAGCGACGAAGATTTGACCAAGGTGATGGAAGAATTCTGGGGTGGTGCTACTTTGAACGTGGCCAAGAAAGGTTACGAAGGCAACAATACCAAGGAATTGGGTATCCGCTTCTTGCTTTACGGAGCTATCGCTGAAATCTTTGCCCGCGAAACCGGTTTCAACAAAGGTTTGGGTGGTTCTATGCACACTTTCTTCACTCCTTTCGGTATCTATCCCAACAACGCTATCGTAGGTGGTTCGGGTAGTATTTCTGTAGGTGCTGCTTTGTATAAGAAAGTAAACCGCAAGAAAGGTATCGTAGTATGTAACATCGGTGACGGTTCTTTGGCTCGTGGTCCGGTGTTGGAAGGTATGACTTTTGCTTCTATGGACCAGTTCCACACCATGTGGGAAGGCGATATGAAGGGTGGTCTGCCCGTATTGTTCAACGTAATGGACAACCAATATGCCATGGGTGGTCAGACTCGTGGTGAAACCATGGGTTACGATATGGCTGCTCGTTTGGGTGCCGGTTTCAACGTAGACGCTATGCACGCCGAACGCGTTGACGGTTACGATCCTTTGGCAGTTATCGATGCTTTCCGTCGCAAGAAAGCTTTGTTGCTTGACAAGAAAGGTCCCGCTTTGCTTGACGTGGTTACTTATCGTTATTCAGGTCACTCTCCTTCAGACCAATCATCTTATCGTACCAAGGAAGAAATCGAATTGTGGATGCAGGAAGACTGTATCGTGGCTTACGGCGAAAAACTGAAAGAAGCCGGTTTGGCTGTTGATGCCGACTTGGAAGCTATGCAGGCCGAAGTGAAGAACAATATGTTCGAAATGTACAAACTCGCCATCGACGACGAATTGTCGCCCCGTATGGATTTGAGCAAGAACACCGAACTCTTGGGCGAAATGATGTTCTCTAACGAAAGTGTAGATGCTATGAACACCGCTAAGCCCGACGTTTATATGCCTATCGAAGAATGTCCTCGCGTCAAGAAAATTGCCGCTAAGACTCGTTTCTACAAGGATGCCGAAGGCAAGCCCGTCAGCAAGATGAAGATGTACAACATCAAGGACGGTATCTTCGAAGCTATGATCGACCGTTTCTATAAGGATGCTTCTTTGGTGGCTTATGGTGAAGAAAACCGTGAATGGGGTGGTGCGTTCGCCGTATATCAGGGAATGACCGAAACCTTGCCTCCTCATCGTTTGTTCAACTCGCCCATTGCCGAAGCTGCCATTATCGGTACGGCCATCGGTTACGCCATGTGCGGCGGCCGCGTAGTGCCCGAAATCATGTATTGCGACTTCCTCGGTTGCTGTGGCGACGAAATCTTCAACCAGTTGCCCAAGTGGCAGGCTATGTCGGGTAACATCCTGAAAATGCCTGTAGTGGTTCGCGTTTCTGTAGGTTCAAAATATGGTGCACAGCACTCACAAGACTGGACCGGTCTTTGCGCACACATCCCCGGTTTGAAGGTGGTATTCCCTGTTACTCCTTACGATGCCAAGGGCTTGATGAACGCCGCATTGCAAGGCACCGACCCTGTTATCTTCTTCGAAAGCCAGCGTATTTACGATAAGGGTGAAGAATTCCATACCGAAGGTGTTCCCGCTGAATATTACGAAATTCCCATTGGTGAACCCGACATCAAGCGTGCCGGTAAGGACGTTACCTTCCTGACCATCGGTGCTACCTTGTATCGTGCTTTGGAAGCTGCCGATATGTTGAAGGAAAAATATGGTTTGGAAGCCGAAGTCATCGACGCTCGCTCAATGGTTCCCTTCAACTATGAAAAGGTTATCGAATCTGTGAAGAAGACCGGTCGCATCATCATCGCCGGCGATGCTTCTGCCCGTGGTTCATTCTTGAACGACTTGGCTGCCAACATCACCGACCTCTGCTTCGACTATCTGGATGCAGCTCCTGTGGTACTTGGTTCACGCAACTGGATCACGCCTTGTCACGAATTGGAAGAAGCTTTCTTCCCGCAGCCTATCTGGTTCCTCGATGCCATCCACGAAAAGATGATGCCTTTGAAGGACTATGTTCCTACAGCTAACCTTACTTGTGCTCAGCAAGTTATCCGTGCTAAGAAGGGTATCTAATCGTTCTTGACAATGGAAACAATAAAAGTAAACGCACACTTGCATACGCCTTATTCGTTCAGCGCTTTTTCAGGAATTGACGAAGCGCTGGACAAGGCGCTTGCCGAAGGTGTAAAGGTGGTGGGAATCAACGATTTCTATTCTACCGAAGGTTATGAAGCCTGGAACGAAGGTTGCCGCAAACGTCATTTGTATCCCTTGTTCAACATCGAATTCATTTCTTTGAACGAAGAAGATCAGAAGGCCGGTTTGCGCGTGAACGATCCCGGTAATCCCGGACGTACCTATCTGAGCGGTAAGGGATTGACTTGTCCTTTGAGCTTGGGCGAACCTTATGCTACTCAATTGGCCGATGTACGTGCCGAAGCCAATGCTCAGGTACAGGCCATGTGCGCCAAATTGAACGAACATCTGGCTGCCAACGAAGCAGGTTTTCAACTCGATTATCAGTGGATTTGCGACACGCTTACCAAGGGAAGTATTCGCGAACGCCATCTGGCCAAGGCTCTGAGAATGAAGGTGTACGAACACACCGCCAATGCCGAAGAAGCCAAGGCTTTGTTGGAAAAACTCTTTGGTGGAAAGGCTTTGAAGTCGGCTATCGAAAACGAGGCCGCTGTGGAAAATGAAATCCGTGGCAATCTGCTCAAGGCCGGCGGCGCTGCTTTCGTGCCCGAAGATCCTAAGGCTTTCTTGCCCATGAAGACCGTTTGCGACATCATTTTGGCTGCCGGCGGTATTCCCACTTATCCTTTCTTGGCCGATGATGCCAAGGGTGGCTACACCGATTTCGAAGGCGATTTGGAAAAGGTGGCAGAAGTTTTGCGTGAACGTGGTTTCTATTCTGTGGAATTTATCACCACTCGTAATGACGTGAAACTGCTCGAAAAATATGCTTCTTATCTGCATGACAAAGGCTTTGTCGTTACCTTGGGTAGCGAACATAATACGCCTGCCATGGAACCTGTTGAGTTGTTTGCTCGCGGTGGAGCTCCTCTGAGCGAACGTCTTTTGCAAATCAATTACGAAGGAGCCTGCGTGGTGGCTGCTCATCAGCATTTGGTAAAACAAGGCTTGCAAGGCTATGTGGATGCCAATGGCGTGGCTGCCGTAGATAAACGAGACGAATACATTGCACTTGGTGCACAATTAATTGCTAGCGTATGAACGGAGTACAAGATTTGATTCAGATTTCCCAATTTTACGGGAAAGATAGCCGCTTTGTCATTGCAGGTGGCGGAAATACCTCTTATAAAACGGCCGATAAACTTTGGGTGAAAGCTTCCGGTTCGGCTTTGGCTACCATTACCGAAGATGGTTTCGCTGTGCTCGATCGTCAGAAATTGCAGGTTTTGTCGGAAAGACAATACAGCGACAATACGGCCGAGCGCGAAGAACAGGTAAAGAACGATTTGGCTGCTGCCTGCATTTCACAAGGCAAGCGTCCTTCGGTGGAAACTTCCATGCACAATGTCATCAATTATGCTTTCGTGGTGCATTTGCATCCCACAGCTGTGAATGGACTTATGTGTGCGCAAAATGCTGAAAGCGATTTGAAACGTCTTTTCGGTGAAAAGGCTTTGTACATTCCTTACACCGATCCCGGTTATGTCTTATTTAAAAAGGTAGAAGATTCTATCAAGGCTCACCGTGCGGCTTTCGGTGAAGAACCCTCCGTTATCTGGTTGCAAAATCACGGTATTTTCGTGGCTGCCGATACCATCGAAGAAATCAAAGCTCAATACGATGCTATTTTGGCTGCTTTGGAAGTGAAGCCTTTGGCTATCGAAGAACGCGACACTTGCGCTTGCACGGAACAAGTTCTGCCCGCTTTGCGTATGATGCTTTGTCAGGAAGCCATTCAATTGGCCGGACAAACTTGCAGCGGTATTCGCAATCCTTATGCCGGTGCCAATTTGAAAGTGCTGAAAGTGCGCAAGAATTCTTTGGTGAAGTCTTTCTACGACAGCGCTGAGGCTTATGCAAAGGTAAGTCGTCCTTTCACGCCCGACGGTATCGTTTATTGCAAATCGAACTACATTTATATAGATGCTGAAGAAAGTGAAGCCAAGATTGCTCAGGCTAAAGAAGCTATTCCTGCTTTCGTAGCTAAGTTTGGTTATCTGCCTAAGGTTTTGCTTATCAAGGGAATAGGTTTGGTTGCCGTGGGCGATAATGCGGCTCAATGTGACATCATCTTAGATGTTTTCGAGGATGCGATGAAGATTGCTGCTTTGGCCGAAAACTTTGGCGGCGCTCATCCCATGACTCAGGCTCAGATCGATTTCATCGACAATTGGGAAGTGGAAAATTATCGTCGTAGCGTGGCTGCCGGTGGTGCTTCGGGTCGTGCCGAAAACAAGACCATCGTGGTGACCGGTGCTGCTCAGGGTTTTGGCGAAGGAATTGCCCGTTGTCTCTTGCTCGAAGGTGCCAACATCGTGGTGGCCGACCTCAACGAAGAAGTGGGACAGGCTACCGTTTCTCGTTTCAATGCCATGGTCAAGAGCAATCGCGCTATCTTTGTGAAGACCAATGTTTCTGATATCCCCAGCATCGAAAATTTGGTACATCAGACTATTTGCAACTTCGGTGCCATCGATACTTTCATCAGCAATGCCGGTGTGTTGCGTGCCGGAGGCCTCGAAGACATGACGCCCGAAAATTTCGAATTCGTGACCAAGATTAACTACAACGCTTATTTCTATTGCGCCAAGGTGGTGAGCCGTGTCATGAAATTGCAGACCAAATACTCAGGCGAAGATTATTATGCCGACATTATCCAAGTGAACTCTAAATCTGGTTTGCGTGGTAGCAAGGCTAACTTTGCTTACGCCGGCGGTAAATTCGGCGGTATCGGTCTGACGCAGTCTTTTGCTTTGGAATTGGCTCCTTTCCGCGTGAAAGTGAACAGCATCTGCCCCGGAAACTTCTACGATGGTCCGCTTTGGAGCAATCCTGAAAACGGCTTGTTCGTTCAGTATCTGAAGGCTGGCAAGGTGCCCGGCGCCAAGACTGTAGAAGATGTGAAAGAATTCTATCTGGCCCAAGTGCCCATGCGTAAAGGCTGCTCGCCCGAAGATGTCTGCAAGGGTGCGCTCTATTTGATGGAGCAGCTCGGCGAGACTGGACAGGCTTTGCCTATCACTGGCGGCCAAGTCATGCTTAATTAAGGTTGTGTCGCGGGGAATCTGCGGCGCCCACTTCGGCTCAAAGCTCGGTCATTTGCGAAAGCAAACTCCCTTCGCTTTTCGCCTCGCAGCCACCACATATTCCCCGCGCTCCGCCCGCTTCGGCTCGTTCCTCGGTCACGTACTTGAAGTACGCTCCCGTCGTCCTCGCCTCGCGGCCACCACATCAGGGGTCTTCTCCAATCTTATTTTTTTTAAGGATTTTAAGATCTTCAACCTATGAGTATTACAGAGAGAATCATTTGTTTCTTGGCTGTGTGTCCTTGGGCTTTGATTTGGTTTTTGCTGGCTCGCTATATGCGCCGCCATTCGCGACAATCTGCCAACTATCTTATCATTTCGAGAGAAAAACTTGAAAGTTTCGATGTGAAGAAACTTACCCGTTTTGTTTCTTCGGCTATGTTTGCCGGCTTGCCCTTTATTCTTTTATCACCTTGGGCTTCAAGCACAAAGCTTTATTATCCGCTTCAGTTCGGACTGCCTATCCTTTTCGCGCTTCTGGCGGTTCTTATCGTGAATATTTTTAGTAAAAGGTTTTGTAAGTGATTCTGCAAGTGTGAGTTGCGATTCGCACGGTGGTGTGAGAGAAATGATAGATAATCGGCGGAAAGTCGAAGCGCTGGCGAAGGTTGTGAAGAAACGCAGCCTGTTTGAGGTGCGTTAGGCTGCTGAGCGGAGCGAGGCTGCCTAAAAGTGCCGAGTCCTGCGTTTTAGACCGCCGCCAAGCGAAGCAGCCGATTTTCTCCACATTTCGCGAACACTACCGAAAGAATACGCGGCGAACACAACCGAAAGAAGAGGCAAACGAGCATTATTGCGTAAAGAGGCAGCGAAACAGTCGCAATAGCGATTTGCGAAAACGCCGCAATAACGCTTTGCGAACACAACAGAAAAAATCAACCGAGAAATGTCGTTGCGAGCACACTCGAAACAACGTGCAACGAAAATTACAGAAATAACGCCTCGTGATAGCGGTTTATTGCAACGAGGTGAGCCAAAGCTCTATGTTGTTCTTGAGCGCTTCTGTGAAAAATGCTCTGTCGCTGAAAGATTGTGCGCCGGTCTTGGCCGGAAGGTCAATAAAATTGTCGATGAGCCACTTGCCGTTGTTGGGAATAAGCTCTATTTGAACACTTTGTGAAGATTTGCTGCCATTCTGTGCTGTGCGCGAAAGTGAAATTTTGGCCAAGGCTTTACCTTCTGCAGTGAACGAAATATCAGATACTTGATACGAAATCTGTTTGCAATCGCTGCTTCGCGTCCAAATATCGTAATCCAATGTAGGCGTGCCCAGCTTTGTTTCCCAATAAATCACCTCTTTGTAAAAATTTGTAAAAGTTGGCGAGCAGTATTTTCTGATAAAGACATAGGGATTCATGTTGCCCTGGTTATATGCCTTTTCGATTGTCTTGAAAATTTGCGTAATGTCTTGAGTAATAATCTTTTTTGTCTCAGCATTGAGAATGGTTTCTTTCGGAGAAAAATAAGACGTGAAGGAGTTATTTGCACAAGAAACCACACTCTCTTCCATCATTTCTGTGTCGCTGCCGTCTTTGTCGAACAAAAAATCAGAGATACGCCATGTTCCATTTTTGGCTTCGACCAACAAATCGAGTGGAATAGACCAGTCGGAAGTCGTGTAGGAATCGCAGTGAAACTGAAGCAATAGGCGAGCCCGATACGTTTCTTTTTTCGGATTGTCAGTTCTTTGCACTTCGGAAACGCTATATTTTACACTGTCAAAATAGTCGCTGATTCTTGTCCAAATGCCTCCCATGCAATGAAATACACATTCTTTCAGCACTTGGCGTTCCATTCGCCAAGATTCGTTGTACAAGGCTTTGTATCGCGTTGAACAATATTTCTCGGTGATAATCATGTCTGAAACGCCGTTGTTTTGCACCTTTTCAAGCTCGGTGCAAACTTCCTGGAGGAAACTTTTTACCTCTTTTTCTTGCTGAGAAAACAAGGGCAATGCGGCCCAAATCAAAACCAATACGATAGCAAATCTTTTCATCATGACGTGACAATTTTTTCAAGCGGCAAGGTAAACAAAATATCGTGTAAAACAAGTGGATTAAAAATATTTAACAAGAACTAATGTGTACTTGATTTTTGCCGATTCGGATATTATCTTTGCGGCTTTGTAATCAATTAAGTGTGAGAGGTATTTTTACATTATGAAACATATTTTGAAGCGAGTTTTCTCTTTGATGATAATGATGGCAGCGCTGCTGCCGGTGTCGGCGCAAGGTATATCTGTGAGTTCGTTCCAGATGTTGGAAAACGATTTGACGGCCAACACGCACGGCACCATGATGAACGATTTCAACGGTCAGCCGGCAGCGCTGATAAAAGTGGTGACCACGGCCCAGGGTTTTGCCTTTGACGGAGGAATGACAGGCATCGTTAAGGTGCAACAAAAGATTGGTGAAATCTGGGTGTACGTGCCGCATGGCATCAAGCGTATGACCATACAGCATCAACAATTGGGAACGCTGCGCGATTATTATTTCCCCATCCCCATTGAAAAAGCCCGTACTTACGAAATGGTACTTTCTGCCGGTCAAGTGCAAACGGTGACAAATGTCTCTGTGACTAAGCAGTTTGTGGTGTTCAATATTGAGCCGGCCAATGCTATGTTGGAGTTCGACAACGAGATTCTGACGGTAGATGAAAGCGGCATGGCGGCCAAAAGCGTTCCGTTTGGAAAATATCAATATCGTGTTTCTTGCGAAAATTATCATACCGAAGCAGGCGTTATAGAGGTAAATGCTGAAAGTAAAGCCAATATTCAGGTGTCTTTGAAACCGAACTTCGGCTGGATAGATTTGACGGCTGCTTCGGAAGATTACAATGGCGCTCACATCTACCTGAACAATCATAGAATCGGACAATTGCCCATGCGTACTGAGCCCCTGAAAAGTGGTGATTATCAGTTGCGTATTGTCAAGCAGATGTACAAATCTTTCGAGCAGCAGGTGAAGGTTTCAGACAATCAGACAACTCCTTTGGTCGTGAGCCTGCAACCCAATTTTGCGCAAGTGACTTTCGAAGTGTCTCCACAAACAGAAATCTGGATAGACGAACAGCAAAAGGGCGTGGGCGAGAGCGTCGTGCGTCTTGAACCGGGAGAATACAAGGTGGAAACGCGTCGGGCTTCACATCAGTCCAACTCGCAGCTTATTCAGATTGGTAGCCTTGAAGATCAGCGCATTGCGCTTCGCGATCCGGTGCCTTTGTATGGTTCGGTAGAAGTGATGACTTCGCCTTTGGGCGTGAAAGTGTACATGGACGGAGAGGAAGTGGGCGAGACGCCGCTCATGCTCGGTGAGGTCTTGATTGGCAAGCACGATCTTCTTTTCGAGAAGGCTTCGTATCAGCCTCTGACAAAGCAAATTGAGGTGGCGCATAATGAAACTGCCAAGATGAATGTGAATCTGCAAAAACGAGGTACCTCGTCGGCTGCAAGTCCATCGGCGTCTCAAACAACGAAGCACGAAACGGCTCAATCCGATGCGCAATCTGATGCTCAGGCCGATGCAAAGAAATCTCTCCGAGAAGCCAAACGTCAGGCCAGACGCCGAGTGCCCAAGAACGAATATTTTCGCAACATGGCTCTTTATACGGGTGTGGCTTTGCGTCCAAATGTAAGTCCGACAAATGGAGATTTTGGATATCTTGCTCTGCACGCGGGCGCCACGATAAAGTCCGTTAATCTGGACTGCAATTGGGCTTTCGACCCTGAAGACTTTGTGTATCAGAAGTATGATGCCCGTTTGGGATATTCTTTGAAGGCGGGGCGCGTTTTCATGTTTACGCCGCAAGTGGGTTACGAGGCTTCGGCCGGTTTTTCTCCGATAGATGGCGAGTATAAAAAATTGCAGGAGGGTCTGGTTTTGGCCTGTCGCTCCCAACTATGTGCGGCTAAGGGTTTTGCCTTGGAAGTGACTCCCTCGTATTCTTTGGCCGACAAACATTTGGACCTGCAATTTGGCTTCGTGTTCAATTTCTCCTTGGTTAAAATTAAATAATAATGACGATGAAAAAGTCTTGGCTATCATATACGCTTTTTGCGCTTGTCGCTTTGCTGATGCTTGCTTGCGAGCCTTTGGTGAAACCTTCGAATACTTTCTCTGTCGTTTTCGATGCCAATGGCGGAAGCGGCAGCATGGATATGGAAGTGTATAGCGCCTATTATAAAGGTTATGAAGAAAAATTGCCCGAAAACGCCTTCACTCGCGAAGGATACGTTTTCATCGGTTGGAACACGGCCCCAGACGGTAGTGGCACTGCCTACACCAACGAGCAAGCCATCACAATCTCTCAGAATCTCAAACTTTATGCGCAGTGGGATAGAATGTCTGTTGCTTTGTTTTTCGATGCCAATGGCGGTAGCGGCAACATGGATGTTCAATTCTTGAAGTACGATTTGGCCGGTACATTGAACGAAAATACCTTTATGCGTGGCGGTTACGTCTTCACCGGCTGGAATACGGAACCTGATGGAAACGGCACCAGTTATAAAGATAAGTCTGAAATCACGATAAAGGAGGAAACAAGCATTTATGCCCAATGGAAACTCTTGGTTTCAGGTACGGAAAATGGTTATTCTTACATAGATCTTGGTTTGCCCAGCGAACTGAAATGGTCTATCAGCAATGTTGGCGCTAGCATTCCGGAAGGCACCGGTGATTACTTTGCATGGGGAGAAACCGAGCCGAAGAAGGAATATTCTTGGGATACTTACAAGTGGTGTGTTTATGGCAATAGTGCCTATATGATGACCAAGTACAATACGGATAGTCACTATGGCACGGTGGTCGATAACAAGGAATTTCTCGATATAGAAGATGATGCTGCGCATGCCAATATGGGAGATAAATGGAGAATGCCTACGGGTAATGAATATGTAGAATTGTTAAACCATTGTACCTGGACCTGGGCTTCTCAAAATGGAATAAACGGTTATATTGTGAAGAGCAAAACCAATGGCAATAGTATGTTCTTGCCGTCGGCGGGCTGGAAATACAAAACCGGTTCTGAGTCTGTCTCGAAATGGGGTTTCTATTGGCTTAATTCATTGACGACTTCTATATCTCCGGCTAACGCCTATTATTGGAAATTCTATTCTGAACCATATAAGTATCAATACGACCATCATGACTATACAGGCCGATACTATGGTATGACTATCCGCGCTGTCTATGCCGAATTTGCCATCATTACTTTCAATGCCAATGGTGGCGAGGGAGAAATGCCTGCGCAAAAAATGGCCATAGGCGAGTCGCAAGCGCTCATGTCGAATGTTTTCACGCGTGCGGGCTACAACTTTACCGGATGGAACACGGCGCCCGATGGCAGCGGCACCGCTTACGCCGAACATCAAATCATCAATCCGCAACAAAATCTTACGCTCTATGCGCAGTGGAAAAGAGAACCTGTTGTCGTTACTTTCGATGCCAATGGCGGAAGCGGCAGCATGGAACCGCAGTTGTTCGACCCTGAAGTGCTGCAAGCTTTGCCGGCCAATACCTTCACCCGCGATGGACACATGTTCACCGGCTGGAACACGGCTCCCGACGGCAGCGGCACTACGTTCAACGACCAAGCCGAAGTAATGATTGGCGGTAGCCTCACGCTCTATGCGCAGTGGTATGCGGTTTCCGGATTTGAGAATGAGCACGCTTATGTGGATCTCGGTCTGCCCAGCGGTACCAAATGGGCTATTTGCAACCTGGGTGCCACCACGCCCGAAGGCTACGGCGATTACTTTGCCTGGGGCGAAACAAGCCCGAAAAGCAATTACAACTGGAGTTACTATAAACACAATAGACGCAGTGGTACGGTAAACAGCCTCCTCAAGTACAACAATAATGTAAATAATGGGGTGGTGGACAACAAAACCACGCTTGATGCCGAAGATGATGCCGCTACTGTCAATTGGGGTGGCCGTTGGCGTATTCCTAGCCAGACGGAACAAAACGAATTGATAACTAATTGTAATCTGACTTGGGTTCAGCAGAACGGAGTAAACGGATACAAGCTGACTAGCAAAATCAATGGAAATAGCATTTTCTTGCCGGCCGCGGGCTATCGTTACAACGCAGATGTAGAATCTGTGGGCACTAAAGCGTATTATTGGGCAAATTCGCTGTATGCATTCGGCACTTTTGATGCTGTCAATTTGTATTATGAAAGGACTTTGGTTTCGGTAGGAAAATACAGTAGTCGTTGCATTGGTAATACCATTCGCGCAGTCATTTCCGATGATATACCACAAACAACAATCTACACCCTCACTTTCAACGCCAACGGTGGCTCTGGCACGATGGCTGCACAAACTTTCGAAGAAGGTGTTTCGCAAGCAATTGCAGCTAACACCTTCACCCGCGATGGATATGTCTTTAATGGATGGAACACCGCTGCTAACGGCAGTGGTACAAGCTACACCGACAAGCAAAGCATCACCATCTCGCAAAATATTACGCTTTATGCGCAATGGGAAGTAATTGCAACGACTGGTGTTGAAAACGGCCACGATTGGGTGGATCTCGGCCTGCCCAGCGGCCTGAAATGGGCTACCTGCAATGTGGGCGCTACCACTCCCGAAGGCTACGGTGCTTATTTTGCATGGGGTGAAACAAGTCCGAAAGATAATTACGATTGGAGTACGTATAAATATTGTAATGGATCATCTTCAACCCTAACCAAGTACAACACATACAGCAGCTTCGGCACGGTAGATAACAAAACCACCCTCGACCTCGGCGATGACGCCGCCAGAGCCAATTGGGGTGGAAGTTGGAGAATGCCTAGCGAAGCAGAACTAGATGAATTACTTAATAACTGCACCTGGACTTGGAGCACTCAAAATGGAGTAAGAGGATACAAAGTTGCCAGCAAAACCAACGGAAATAGCATCTTTCTGCCGGCGGCAGGCTACCGCTATGGTACTTCTGTTAGCAGTGTCGGTTCCGGCGGCCGCTATTGGTCGAGTTCGCTCTACGAGGGCAATCCGCGCAGCGCGTGCTACTTGGACTTCTATTCGGGCGGTGTGGGCTGGTACAGCTACAGTCGCTACGGCGGTCGCACGGTTCGCGCAGTTTGCCCGTAGCCCGCGCGAGGCCGAAAGGCAGAGCGCCGGGCGTTTTGCCGGAATTTATCCCAAATAAGTGCACGCAACACTTGCAAACACGCCGCGAGCGGGCAGCCGAGCCTTGCACCGGCGGCCCTGCGAGCGGCATTGCCAATCCCGAGCACTGAACGAAAGTTTTCCGGCGAAGAAACTTCGTATGGGTTTCGAGCGGAAAACTGCGAGCGAAGGCGCAGGGATTGGCGGTTATGCGAAAAAACGTAGCGAAGGCGCTGGGATTGAGGGAAATTTGAAAGCACAAGAAAACGTTTTGTTCGCTATGAAAAAATCCTTTACATTTGTGGCATCAATAATGAAAAAATGAACTTGATTCCTCAAACAGAAGACGAACTGCGCACCATTTTTGTTGCTTCATGCATAGAATCTGCAGCCAATGCTTTGGGCATACCTGCAAGCGAGATGCATAAGCGAATGCAACGAGTTGGCTTGATAGAAAACTATATATGGCGATGTTATGATACGCTCCATACCCAAAGCCGAGAGTATGTTACTTCAGATATATTGGAGGCTTTGGAAAATTGGGAAAAGAATAAAATAATACAGCGATAATGAAAGTATATCACGGTGGCATACAAGAAATTCGAACACCTTTGGCAAAAGTTGGGCGTTGCAAATATTACGCAGGAAATAGCCTTGGGACAGTTGGCGCAGCATCGTCCGAACAATCAGCTTTGTTTGATAAGTCAAGCGGCTATAGATGAATGTCTTAGTTTCTTGGAAGTTGAAGTTTTACATTTGAGATAATATGTTGGCACCTCTTCTTTTGTGGCATAAAATTGGGAGAATATCACTGATTCTTTCAAGACGATTGGATATCACGCCGCTTCGTGCGTTGGATGTATTTTATACATCAAGTGTGTGTGATCGTATTCATGATCCCGAAGAACAGTTATATATTTTCAGCGACGAATATATTGCAGATGAAGTTTGTATAGAACTTCGCAAACAGTACGGAGAATCGTAGATTTTTGCGTAAAAATTTGCAGTTTTCGAAAATCTGTCTTTTCTTTGCGCCGTTAAATCAATTTTTATTCACTTTTAAAACCATTTGCCTATAAGATCCATCTCTACTCTTTAGAAACCTTTAATAAAGAGAAATGGAAACAATGTTTCGCAAAACCGACGAGTCGTTGGTGGAAATGTTTGCAAATGGTAACAACCAAGCTTTCGATATATTGTTGGACCGTCATAAAGACAAAGTGTATAACTACATTTTGCTGATTGTCCGTAACCGTGAAATGGCAGAAGATATCTTCCAGGAAACCTTCATGCGCGCCATTATGACCATTAAGCAAGGCCGCTACATGGAGAACGGAAAATTCTCGGCATGGATTTGTCGCATCGCGCACAACCAGATTATCGACGCCTATCGCCGCGAACGCAACGAAAAGACCGTGTCCAACGAAGAATACGAAGATATGGACCTCTTCAACGATGCCAAACTTTGCGAAGAAAACATCGAAGACAAGATGGTGCGCGAACAGGTGCTCAAAGATGTGAACAACCTGATGCTTCATTTGCCCGACGAACAGCGCGAAGTGGTGTATATGCGTTATTATCAGGATCTTTCTTTCAAGGAAATTGCCGACATTACGGGCGTGAGCATCAATACGGCGCTGGGTCGTATGCGTTATGCGGTGATGAATATGCGTCGAATGGCGCAAGAAAAAGACCTCTTGCTGGCGGTGTAAGTTTGGTCGCGTTCGCTGCTTTCGCTGTGAAAAAAATTTCTGTGGCGATACAATAAAACAAAATAGTCCTCGTTTCTACTTATGTAAGAAGCGAGGATTTTTTTAATTGATTGCCTATGAATAAAATCTATACTCAAAAAGAAGTTCAAGTGAACACATCAAAAAAAATTCAAACATCCTTGGGTCCGAAGGCATCAACTTTGGAATTTTTACGTAATTTCGCACGACTGTACGAGCCCAATGCACCGCAAGGCGTCTGTCCTCAGTGCATGCTCAACTAAGAAAGTTGTAAATTGCTAAAAATTACCGCTATGCGAATGATTGCCCCATCTCTCTTGTCTGCTAATTTCAAAAATTTGCAAGCCGATATCGATATGATTAATCGCAGCTCGGCCGATTGGTTGCACCTCGATGTGATGGATGGCGTGTTCGTTCCCAATATTTCTTTTGGTTTTCCGGTGCTGCAACATGTGGCTGAGATCTGTCAGAAGCCGCTGGATGTGCATCTGATGATTGTGCAACCCGAAAAGTTTATCAAAGAGGTGAAGGCTCTGGGTGCGCATATCATGAACGTGCATTACGAGGCTTGCCGTCATTTGCATCGTGTGGTTACCGAGATTCATCAAGCCGGTATGAAAGCCGGTGTGACGCTGAATCCGACCACGCCTGTTTCGGTGCTCGAAGACATCATTGCCGACCTCGATTTGGTGCTGCTTATGTCGGTGAATCCGGGTTTCGGCGGCCAACCTTTTATTGAAAACACCTATCAGAAAATTGCTCGACTGAAAGAACTGATTGCCAAGCACAACAGCCATGCGCTTATCGAAGTGGACGGTGGCGTGACGCTGCACAATGCGCAAAGTCTCTACGATGCCGGAGTGGATGTTTTGGTGTCGGGCAGCACGGTGTTCAAGGCTCAAGATCCGGAAGCGGTGATACAAGAAATTCGCGGAGAATAATACCAATATCCTGAAAAATAAAACCTTAAATCAATTTGCTATGAAAACATGTCCATTTTTACTTATCCTTTTGTGCGATTGGCCCTCGCCTTGATGGCGGGTCAATGTTTGGCGGAATTTTGTCCGCAGTCGCTGGGGATTCTCTTTGTTTTGTGGCTTGCTTTTTTGCCGATTCGTCTGTTGATGCGTCGCAAGTGCTTGTGGCTCAATGCGTCTATGTATTGGGTGTTGGGCTTGTTTGCCTTGTTGCAAATGTGGCGATTCTCGGCGGCTCAAGCCTACGAATTTCCCGATGAAGAATGCTGTTACGCGGCGGTGCTGTTGGCTTCGCCCAAGGAAAAACCACGTTCCCGTCAATGTCAGGCAAGGCTTCTGCTGCCTGAATGTCAAGGCCCGCCGAAAGGCATGACTCTGCCGAAAGGCTTGTCTCTGCCGAAAGGCTTGTCTCTGCCGAAATGGCTGATGCCGCCGAAATGGCTGTTGCCACAGTGCAAAATTCAATTGTATCTGCCTAAAGACGAGCGCTCAGCGAGCTTGCAGATGGGCGATGTGCTGTATTTCCGAGCCAATCTTTCGCCCGAAGAGAATGCCTTCACGGTGGAGGCTTTGCCCGATTCTTTGGTGGCGGGGCATTGGCGACGGCCGGCCGATTTCGATTATCAGGCATTTCTACGAAAACAAGGCATAATGGCCAGTGTGTTTTTGCCCAACGAGCATTGGGAATCAGATAGTTTGCAAACCCGAATGCCTTTGCGTCGAACATTGCAGCAATGGCGTGCTCGCTTGGTGACACGATACGAAACGGCCGGCATTACGGGCGACGCGCTTTCCCTGATTTCTGCGTTGACGCTTGGGCAACAAGAACTTATGCAAGACGAACAGCGTGAAACCTTTGCCGCGGCGGGCGTTTCGCACATCTTGGCCGTGAGTGGCATGCACGTGGGCATCGTGAGTCAGTTGCTGACGCTTCTTTTGTTTTGGTTGCGCGGGCCACGCTGTTTTCAGGTGCTGAAGTACCTGCTCTTGATTGTCATTCTTTGGCTATATGCTTTTCTGACAGGCTTTTCGCCCTCGGTGTTGCGGGCGGTGTTGATGTTCACGGTGTCGGCCATGGCCCTGTGTCTGAGAAGAAAATCCTACACTTGGAATTCGCTGGGTTTTGCCGCTGTCGTGATGCTTTGGTCTTGGCCGTGGTATTTGTATCAGGTTGGTTTTCAGCTGAGTTTCTTGGCGGTGATGTCGATTCTGCTCTTGCAGAACTATTTTCAGCAGGCCTTCTCTCTGTCGCGGTCTTCTTCCTTGCAGGCCATGATGACGGGCGAGGCTATGATGACGGTCGAGGCCTTGATGAGTGGCGAGGCGTTTTCTTCCGAACCTCCATTCGAGAAGTCGGGCACTGCAACGATGGCCTTGCGACTAAGGCTTGCTTTATGGCGCTATTTGCGGCAGGCGGTTCATTACATGAAAGAACTGTTTTGTCTGTCTTTGGCGGCACAGATCGGGACGGCACCCTTGTCGGTGTATTATTTTCATCAGTTTTCTAACTATTTCTGGTTGAGTAATTTGCTTATGGTTCCGCTCTCGGTGCTGATGACTTATTTGGGCGTTTTCCTTTTGATTTTTGCCGATCTGGCAGTGCTGTCCCATGCGCTCTCGTTCCTGCTGAATGTCTCGCTGAAGGCCTTTATGCGCTTGTCGGCTTGGATAGAATCTTTGCCTTTGTCCCTGGATAATCATCTGTATCCCAAGTGGTTTGAGGTGGGTTTGCTCTACTTGATGCTGTTTGCTTTGTTTCGCTTGTTTCGTAGCAAGAAGCTGCATTATTATATAGATTATTTGTCATTGCGCTCGGCTCGCATTATATTTGTAACCAAATAAATAGACATAATTGAATTATGATTTCGAAAGTGATTGAAGAGGCGCTGATACAGCGCGTTGAAGACGTTTTGGACGATAGTCATCACATTGTGATTATTTCGCACGAGAATCCCGACGGCGACGCCATAGGTTCGTCTTTGGCCATGATGCATTTTCTGAAGGCTTACGGCAAAGAAGATGTTCAGGTGATTCTTCCCAACGATGTTCCGCAGAATCTTCGGTGGATGCCCGGTATGGAAGAAGTGCTGGTGTATGCGATTCAACCGGGCTCTTCGCGTGAGAAATTGCAAGCTGCCGATTTGATTATCTTCCTCGACTTGAACGCTTTGAAGCGAGTGGGGGCGCTGGCCAAGGAACTTGATGGCTTGTCGGCCAGACGAGTGCTCATCGATCATCATGAGTTTCCGGAACCTTTTGCGCCTGTGACCATTTCGCATCCTGAAATTGCTTCGACTTCGGAGTTGGTGTTCCGCTATATTTGTCGTTCGGGTTGCCTTAACTATCTGGACTACAACGCTTCTGTTTGTATTTATACGGGTATGATGACCGATACGGGTTGTTTCTCCTACAATTCGAATCAGCCTGATATTTACATTATTATTCATTATCTGCTTCAAAAAGGCGTGAATAAGGATGAAATTTACCGTAAGGTTTTCTATGCTTTCAGCGAAGACAGAATGCGAATGACGGGTTATCTGATGTATAAGGCTATGGAATTGATGCCTGAGTATCAGACGGCTATAACGGCCATCAGCAAGCGAAAATTGAAATCGTTCAATTATCAACCGGGCGATACGGAGAATATCGTGAATATGCCTCTGCAAATAAAAGATGTGAAGATTTCGATTTTCCTGAAAGAGGATAATCCGGTGCGGATTTCTTTCCGCTCGGTGGGCGATATCCCGGTGAACCGTTTGGCCAACGAACTTTTCGGTGGTGGGGGACATAAAAATGCGGCCGGTGCGCGATACAAAGGAAAACTCTCTGACGCGGTGGAAAAAATCAAGGCGGCTATTCCGGCTTTTGTGGAAAGTCTCCAAAAATGATGTTGCGCTTATCTTTGCTTTGTTGTATTTTTGCAGGTCAATTAAATAAAACCTAATGAAAAAAATCAAGATTATCAGCCTTTTGCTTTCTGTACTCTGTCTGTCGGCCTTTTATGCTTGTGACGACCAGAAAACCTATGCTCAGCAGCTGGACGAAATGACGGAGTATATAGAAGATTTCATGAAAGACCACAATTATGTTATCACGGACACCAAGCCTGAAAGTCTGCCTTGGCTTGACGAAAAAGGTCGCCGTATGTTTTACCTGACCGAGTCGGGTGTGTATATGCATGTGATTGACACGGGTTTACAAGCCGGTGGTACCAAGAAGGGTCAAGTGGTGCTTGTTCGTTATACCGAAATGAGCGTGAAGGGCGACTCGGTTACCTATAGCAATATGAAAAGTGCTTCGCCGCCGGTGGAGATCTGCTATGGTACGGTGAACACAGGTGGTAATTCTTCGTATTATTGGGGCGATTGTCAGGCTTGGCACGAGGCTTTGACCTATGTGGGCGACCGCGGTCATGTGATACTTATTGCGCCTACCGATATGGGAATGCCTATCTATAACAACAGCAATCGCGAGTTGCTCTCGCATTATTATGAATTGAAATTTACTTTCTGGAAATAATAGAAGCCTTATGAATCAGTTGATTAAATCTATTTCTGGTATTCGTGGCGTGGTGGGAGGTCCTGCCGATAACAGCCTGAATCCTTTTAATATTACCAAGTTTACGGCAGCATATGCTCGCTGGATCCGTAGTCATTCCACTCGTCATTCCAACCAGATTGTGGTGGGTCGCGATGCCCGTATTTCGGGAGAAATGGTTTTTCAATTGGTGTCCGGAACCCTGATGGGAATGGGCTTCGATGTGTTGGATATCGGCTTGGCCACGACGCCTACCACCGAATTGGCTGTGACCATGTCGGGCAGCGATGGTGGTATCATTATCACTGCCAGCCATAATCCCAAGCAATGGAATGCCTTGAAGTTGCTCAACGAAGAGGGTGAATTTTTCGATAAAGCAGCCGGCCAGTATGTGATTGAAACCGCCGAGCAAGATGATTTTGAGTTTGTCGGCGTGGATGCCATCGGTCATTTGAAGAAAGCTGATTATACCCAGAAGCATATTGATGCTGTTTTGGCCCTCGATTTGGTTGATAAAGAAGCGATTGCGAAAGCCGACTTTACCGTGGCCATCGATTGTGTGAATTCCGTGGGCGGCATCGTTATTCCTCGTTTGCTCGAAGCTTTGGGCGTGAAGAAGGTGATTGCGCTGAACTGTACGCCTGATGGTATTTTTCCTCATAATCCGGAGCCTCTGCCTCAGCATCTTACCGAGATTTCCTCTCTCTTGAAAGAAGGCAAGGCCGATCTTGGCGTGGTGGTCGATCCCGATGTGGACCGTTTGGCTTTGGTGTGCGAAAATGGTGAAATGTTTGGCGAAGAATATACTTTGGTATCTTGTGCCGATTATGTGTTGAGCCAAACGCCTGGTAATACGGTGTCTAACTTGAGTTCTACCCGTGCCTTGCGCGATGTGACGCGTGCGCGTGGCGGCGAATACCAAGCTGCTGCCGTTGGCGAATTGAATGTGGTGACTTTGATGAAGGCTAACCATGCGGTGATTGGTGGCGAAGGCAATGGCGGTGTCATTTATCCTGCTTCTCACTATGGTCGCGATGCTTTGGTAGGTGTGGCTCTCTTCTTGTCGAACTTGGCGCATAAAGCCTGCAAGGTGAGCGAGTTGCGTGCTTCATATCCTCCGTATTTCATGGATAAGCAACGTCTCGACCTGACGCCTGAAATGAAATTGCCGCTTATTTTTGATGCTTTGAAAGCTAAGTTTCAGCCTGGCGTGAAAGCCTTCGATTCTACCGTAGAACGCATCACCGATATCGATGGTGTAAAAATTGACTTTGCCGACAAATGGGTACATGTGCGTGGTTCCAATACCGAACCTATTGCTCGTATCTATACTGAGGCTCAGTCGCCTGAGGAGGCTCATCAGTTGGCGGAAGACATCAAAGCCTTCGTATTAAACCTGTTATAACGAACGAACTACCGCGTTGTTTTCAACCTTGGACTCGGTCGAGTACTTCAGTACACTCCCTTCGTCCAAGTTTCAACAACGCGGTATTTCATTCATTCTAACAAGTTTAATTGTCGCGATTTGTCAGCCTTGTAATTACAAACTACCGCGCTGTTTGCTATGATCGTGCTCAGTCGAGTACTTCGGTACACTCCTGTCGCCCGACATATTAACAACGCGGTATTTCATAATCTCTAACAAGCTTAAATATATCGGGTAAATTACAAAAACCGCGTTGTTTTCAGCTTTGGAATCGGTCGAGTACTTCAGTACACTCCCTTCGTCCAAGTTTCAACAACGCGGTATTTCATTCATTCTAACAAGTTTAATTGTCGCGATTTGTCAGCCTTGCAATAACGAACGAACTACCGCGTTGTTTTCAACCTTGGAATCGGTCGAGTACGCCGGTACACAAAAACAAACCGGTACACAAAAACAAAAGGAATCAACTTTTCAGCTGATTCCTTTTTATGTTTGTCTGTATCAATCGGATTAGTCCTGAGCAGGAACTACAGATACATATGAGCGATCGTCTTTTTTACGTCTGAACGTTACGACGCCGTCTACCAATGCGTAAAGCGTATGATCTTTGCCAAGGCCTACATTTTCACCGGGATGATGAACGGTACCACGTTGACGTACCAAAATGTTACCGGCTTTAGCTACTTGGCCACCAAAAACTTTAACACCCAATCTCTTGCTTTCAGATTCACGGCCGTTCTTAGAACTACCTACACCTTTTTTATGTGCCATTGTTTTATAATTTATTAAGCCAATACAATTTCGTTAATTTTAATTTCAGAAAGATACTGACGATGACCGTTCAGTTTTCTGTAACCTTTTCTTCTCTTCTTGTGGAAAACGAGCACCTTGTCGTCTTTCAAGTGAGAAAGAACTTCTGCTTTTACCTTTGCGCCTTCAATACAGGGAGCACCTACGGTAACGTTACCATCGTTGTCAACCAACAACACTTTTTCGAATTCAACAACAGAACCTTGTTCTGCTTCCAAGCGATGAACATACAGCTTGCGACCTGCTTCGGCCTTGAACTGCTGTCCCGCAATTTCTACAATTGCATACATTGTTTTATAGAACTTATTAAGTTAAGCGGTAAGGTGGGATGTTCCAACATTGAACAGCGCCTCTTGATGAACCTTTTCCGAAATGGACTGCAAAAGTAATACAAATTTTTTAATCTGCAAAGATGCTTCGTAAAATAATTACCAGCACATAACTGCCTCTTCCGAAAGCCTCCGTTTTGCCTTGAACGCTTTGTGAAAGAAGAGATTACAAGGAATGTTCCACCAAGTATTTTTCAGCTTCCAAAGCGGCCTTGCAGCCAGAAGCAGCCGCGGTAATAGCCTGACGATAAAGCGGGTCGGCAACGTCGCCGGCGGCAAATATTCCCGGCAAGTTGGTGCGCGGTGTGGCACCCTCGGTGATGATGTAGCCCTGTTCGTCGGTGTTGATATAGTCGGCAAATACTTTAGAATGAGGCGTATGGCCGATGGCAAGGAAGAATCCGTCTATGGCGATGTCCACTTTTTCTTCGTCGGGTTTGCCAAGACGTTTTACCAAATGAGCGCCTTCCACGCCGTTTTCACCAAAGAGACCCAAGGTTTGATGTTCGAAAAGGATCTTGATGTTTTCCGTGTTGAACACGCGTTCCTGCATGATTTTCGAAGCGCGCAATTCGTCGCGACGCACAATCATATACACCTGTTTCGCCAAGCCCGCCAAGTAAGAAGCTTCTTCGCAAGCAGTGTCGCCACCACCCACAACGGCCACAGTCTTACGACGATAGAAGAATCCATCGCAAGTGGCGCAGGCAGAAACACCCATACCGGCATATTTTTGTTCATCGGGCAGTCCTAAGTATTTGGCAGTGGCGCCGGTAGCAATAATCACCGTGTCGGCTTCGATTTCCTTTTCATTGTCTATCCAAAGACGATATGGCTGAGCTGAAAAATCAACCTTGGTAACGATACCGGCACGCATTTCGCATTGAAAACGAGAAGCTTGCGCACGCAAATCTTCCATCAGTTGCGTACCATCGACACCTTGAGGATAACCGGGAAAATTCTCGATTTCGGTGGTGGTGATAAGTTGGCCTCCCAATTGGATGCCTTCGTACAAAACGGGTTGCAGGTTGGCGCGTCCTGCGTAGATACCGGCTGTGTAACCGGCTGGGCCAGAACCTATAATAAGGCAACGAATATGTTCCATAATTAACGTAAGTCTATGACTTCCACCATCGGGTAATCTTTCTGCGGAAACAGGAAAAATGACAAGGGATAGTTTCTGTCGGTTTGATATTTGGTGATTGATATGTCAGATTTGGTGGCATTGCTGTTGACAATGCTGATGGATACGGGCTGCAAGAGCGATTTTTCGAAATACACGCGGATGCTGCGAATGTCGCTTCCGGCCTCTTTGGGACGCATTTCCACTCCGCAAAGTGTTTTCTTGCCAGAGGTCTTGTCTTTGAGCATTTGGCACTGAAAACCATGCTGGTACAACATGAAGACATTCACCGGATTCAGCATCAGCAGTTCTTCTTGAGAGGGCGTGCTCAGGTTTACTTCCTGTGCGTTGATGAGCAAGGTCCAAAGGTTCTGTCCGTCGAACCATGCCTTCATTTCGTCGGGCACTTCGAGGTAGAAACGATTGTCTTGCAAGTGAATCTGTCCTTCGATAGAGGCAATGCTGCTGCCGTTATTATCGGTGGTTTCGATGGAAAACGTGGCAACAACGCCCTTGCTTTGGCGATACTTTTCGGCAGCCTTCGTCAGCAATGCTTCGGCCGGCGACTGCGCTTGGGCCTTTGCTTGCGGCAGCGCCTTTGCCTGCGGTGTCAGAAAGGTCAACAGGCAGACAGTGAGAATGATATGGATGCGATGTTTCATCATAAGCTGCTCAATAATTGGTCGAGGTGCGCTTCGGTATCGACGAGCACCTGACGCGGTTTGCTTCCTTCGGCCGGGCCTACGATGCCGGCAGCCTCCAATTGATCCATGATGCGACCGGCGCGGTTGTAACCCAATCCGAGTTTACGTTGTAAGTATGAGGTGGAACCCTGTTGCGTGGTCACCACCATGCGCGCAGCCTGTTCGAAGAAAGAGTCGCGCGAACTCAAGTCGGCCTTGCTGCCACCCATGTCGGCACCGCCATTGTCGGGCGTGTATTCGGGCAATTTGTGCGCAGAAGGATACCCACGCTGGTCGCCGATGAAGTTGACCACGTCTTCCACTTCGGGCGTATCGACAAAGGCGCATTGGATACGAGTCAGCTCGCTGCCGGAGAGGAACAAGGCATCACCTTTACCGATAAGTTGCTGGGCGCCACTGGCGTCGAGAATGGTGCGCGAGTCGGTCATGGACGAAACACGGTACGACAAGCGGGCAGGGAAGTTGGCCTTGATGGTACCCGTGATGATATTGGTGGTAGGACGTTGCGTGGCAATAACCATGTGCATACCCACGGCGCGCGCCTTCTGCGCAATACGCGCGATAGGCATTTCGATTTCCTTTCCGGCCGTCATGATGAGGTCGCCAAACTCGTCGATGATGATGACAATGTAGGGCAGGAATCGATGACCCTTTTCGGGATTGAGCTTGCGCAGTTTGAATTTTTCGTTGTATTCCTTGATGTTACGACATTTGGCCTTGCTCAGCAAATCGTAACGCTCGTCCATTTCTATACAGAGCGAATTGAGCGTGATTTTTACCTTGTCCGATTCGGTGATGATGGCCGGATCGTCGCCGGGAACCTTAGCCAAATAATGCTTTTCTATGCCGGCATAAATGCTGAATTCCACCATCTTGGGGTCAACCAGCACAATTTTCAACTCGGAAGGGTGCTTCTTGTAGAGCAAAGAAGTGATGAGCGCGTTCAGACCCACCGATTTACCCTGACCCGTGGCACCGGCCACCAACAGGTGCGGCGTTTTGCAAAGGTCGAAACAGAACACCTCGTTCATGATGGTTTTACCCAGTACGATGGGCAGATCGTATTTGCTTTCCTGGAACTTCTTCGATTGAATAAGACCTCTCATAGACACGATGTTCGGGTCGCGACGAGGCACTTCTATACCGATGGTGCCCTTGCCCGGAATGGGCGCAATGATACGGATACCCAAAGCAGCAAGGCTCAAAGCAATATCGTTTTCCAAATTCCTGATTTTGGCAATACGGACGCCGGCAGCAGGCACCACTTCGTAAAGCGTCACCGTCGGGCCCACCGTGCCGTGAATGCTCTGAATGCTGATGCCGAAGTTGGAAAGCACTTCGATGATTTTGTCTTGATTTTCTTTCTGTTCGTCTCTGTTGATGACAGGATTGCTGTCGCCATAATCCTTCAGCAGGCGGGCCGGAGGATTTTTGAAACTATGCAGCTCGGCCTTCGGATCGTATTCGCCCAACTCGGCCAGCGCGTCGTATTCTCCCTTGCTCTGAATCAGCGTAATGGTTTCTTCCGTCTTGTCGGCCACGTCTTCGGCCTTGGCAACTTCTACGCTGATGGCAATGTCTTGATTATCAACCTTTGCTTGAAGCACAGCCTCTTTTTCCTCTTCGAAAGAATATTCCTCCTCTTCGGGGTTTTCGTCTTCGGGAATCTCATTCTCAGGCACTTCATCGGCAAAACCGTAGTCTTCCGTTTCGGGAATTACAGTTTCAATAGTTTCTATTTCGGGAGTTTCCGTTTCGGGAGTTTCAGCTTCATTGGCTTCTGTTTCAGTCGTTTCCTCCTCGTCATCTTCGTCGGTGATGAAGTTCTTCACCTTTTTCATCTTGTTGGAAACGCCGGAAAATTGCAAACTCTTCCTGATAAGCGGCATGGTACTTTGGAAAGCGAAAACCAAGAAAGATATCAAGCTGAAGACCAACACAATGATGGTGCCCGGAATGCCTATCTTGACGTTAAGCCAGTTGCTGATATGGTAGCCATGTGCGCCGCCCAAAAACATGACGTTCGGGTTTCCGCCGAAAATAAATCCGAAGAAAATGGAAATCCAGATGAAAAGGAAAGCGCAGTAAACAAAGGTTTTGCCCAAGTGAAACAACTTCACGCGCATCAATCTGAGACCGGCGAGTATGCCGTAAAAGCAAATAAGCAAGGAGGAAATGCCGAACCATTTGTTCATGATGATGTTTGACAGCCAAGCGCCGAAGGCTCCGTTCCAATTGTGTACCTCGCCTTGGGCCACGCTCGCCAGCTCGCGGAAACGCAAATGTCCCACCACGCTTTGGTCGGCGGCTCCCGTAAACAGGAAGGAAATGAGGAGGATACCCAAATACAGCATCAACAGCACCAAGAGCATGCCGATGATGAAATAGATTTTTTCGTTTTGGGTGATGGCACTTAAATTGCTCCACTGTTCCTTTATTTTATCGAACAGCGAAGGCGTATTCTGTTTCTTTTTCTGGTTTTTCTGATTTTTCTGGCTCATTATCTTTGTTGCTTATTGAACCCACAAAGTTAGAAAAAATATAGTAACTTTGCGCCCGCTAAATAAAAAATTGATGACGATAGCTTCGACCATAGATAAGGAAGAACTCCAACAACTGCCGACGGCGCTGTTTCCCGGGAAAATTGTGTTGCTGAATGCCGACGAGATTGATGAAAAACTCGAGGAAACTTGGCGTACCGTCAGGCTTTGGGGTTTCGATACAGAGTCGAAGCCGATTTTTAAAAAAGGTGCAAAAAACAAGGTGGCGCTCATTCAGATGGCAGCGGAAGACACTTGTTATCTGGTGCGCCTGAGCAAGCAATTTCCGCCGGTACTGAAGGAAATTTTCAACAATCCGGATGTGATAAAAGTGGGCTTGTCGTCGAAAGACGATTTTCTGCAGCTGCGCAGTATTTGCAAGGATTTGAAACCCGCCGGCGTGGTGGAGATTCAATCTATCGTGAAACAATATGGCATTGAGGAACTTGGCTTGCAAAAAATATATGCCATCCTTTTCGGAAAACGCATTTCCAAAACCCAGCGTCTTTCCAATTGGCAGGCGCCGGAACTCAGTGAAGCCCAACAACAATATGCTGCCATGGACGCTTGGGCGGTGCGAGAAATCTACTTGAAACTACAAAGTCTTACACCTCAAGCAACTCACGAATGATATTGTCCGAAAGGGCATAGGCCGAAGGCAGAATACGGAGCCAGTCGTCCTTCTGTTGCATTTGTCCGTTTTCTATAAAGGGTTTTGCGTTTTTCAGGCAATTATCTTTCCGAGTTTTTCCGAACACTTCTTCCAATTGAATCAGATCCAATCCTTCACAAGTGCGCAAACGCGTCAGGATGAGATCGTTGAAGCGGTCGTTGAGGCTTAGGATCTCTTCTTCGTAGTCTTGCTCGCCGGCGAGGTAGGCTTTCAAATCGGCGGCGTTCCAGCGGCGCGTGCGGCCGTTGTAGGAATGAGCCGAAGGACCCAGCCCCAAGTAGGGAAGCCCGCTCCAGTATGCCGAATTGTGACGGGAACGATGGCCCGGCAACGCAAAGTTGGAGATTTCGTAATGTTCGTAGCCGGCGGCTGTCAGTCGCTGGCAAAGCATGTCGTACATGGCAATGGATGTTTCTTCGTCGCATTCTTTCCAAAGCCCGGCCGCCAAAGATTTAGACAGAGGCACTTCGGGCTCCAGTCCGAGCAAGTAAGCCGAAATGTGCTGAGGCTTCAAGGCGATGGCTTGTGCTACGCTGTCGGCAAAGCTCTCCAAGGTCTGAAAGGGCAGGCTGGCCATCAAATCTATGCTGATGTTCCGGAATCCGGCATCTTGCGCTCTTTTCACGGCGGCTATGGCTTCTTGCGCATTGTGACGACGTTTGATGAATGCCAGTTCGCGGTCGTTGAAGCTCTGAATGCCGATGCTGAGGCGGTTGAAGGGCAAATCGCGCAGGCTCGCAAGATAAGCTTCCGACAAATCGTCGGGATTGGCTTCGAGCGTGATTTCTTCGCATCGGGAAAGGTCGAAATGCTTCTCTATCGTTTGGAAAATTTGCTGAAAATCTGAAGCTTGCAATAGGCTGGGCGTGCCTCCGCCAAAGTAAATGCTACGAAGACGGTAGGGTCGGCATTCGTCGAGATAATCTTTATGTGTCTCCATTTCCCAGCAAAGAGCATCTACATAGGGCTTTATCAGCTTGGGTTGCGCCTTGGAATAGAAGTCGCAGTAGGCGCATTTGCGTCGGCAAAAGGGGATGTGAAGGTAAAGTCCGGCCAAATTCTCCATTCTCGAATGAAATCTCAAATATTTGGCCGCGAAGATATTTGTTTATTCGTCAATAATCGCTATCTTGCGCCCACTTTTTAACAAAAATCAACTAACAACTATAAACAACTATGAAGACTTATCAAACCGGCGAAATTAGAAACATCGCCATCATCGGTAGTTCCGGCTCTGGAAAAACCACCCTTGCAGAAGCTATGCTTTTCGAGGGTGGAGTTATTAAACGTCGTGGTTCAGTAGAAGCCAAAAGCGCAGTTTGCGATTATTCTCCCGTAGAACAAGAATATGGCTATTCTGTATTTGCCACTCCTTTCTGTGTTGAATGGAACAACAAGAAACTCAATATTATCGACTGTCCCGGTGCTGACGACTTCGTGGGTGGTGCTGTTACCGCTCTGAACGTTACCGAGGCAGCTGTTATTTTGGTAAACGGCCAATCTGGTTTGGACGGTGGTACCATGAATGCCTTCCGCAACACGGAAACCTATCACAAGCCCGCTATTTTCGGTATCAACCAACTCGACCGCGACAAAGTGGATTTCGAAGCCGTGGTGGAACAATTGCGCGAAGCTTACGGTAGCAAGGTGGTACGCGTTCAATATCCCGTGAATGCAGGTGACGGTTTCAATCAGGTTATCGACGTTCTTTTGATGAAGCGTTACACTTGGAAGCCCGAAGGTGGTGTGCCTACCATCGACGATGTTCCTGCCGATCAGATGGACAAAGCTTTGGAATTGCGTTCGGAATTGGTGGAAGCTGCTGCCGAATGTGACGACGCTATGTTGGAAAAATTCTTCGAAGAAGGCGATTTGAGCGAAGACGAAATCCGTACCGGTATCCGTCAGGGTTTGCTCAACCGCACCATGTTCCCTGTTTTCTGCGTTTGTGCAGCCAAGGATATGGGTGTTCGCCGCTTGATGGAATTCCTCGGAAACGTTACGCCTTCTCCTCTGGAAGTGAAGAGCTTGGTAAATACCGAAGGTGTTGAAGTTCCTTACGATGCCAAGGCCGATGCTCCCAGCATTTTCTTCTACAAGACCACTGTTGAACCTCATATCGGTGAAGTAAACTATTTCAAGGTAATCTCTGGTACTTTGCACGAAGGCGACGACTTGGTCAATGCCGACCGTGGTTCAAAGGAACGTATCGCTCAGCTTTTCGCTGCTGCTGGTTCAAGCCGTATCCAGGTGCCCGAACTCGTAGCCGGTGACTTGGGTGTTACCGTTAAGCTGAAAGACGTTAAGACCGGCAACACCTTGAATGGCAAGGGCGTTGACAACAAGTTCAACTTTATCCAATATCCCGATCCTAAGTATCGTCGTTCCGTTAAGCCTGTGAACGAATCAGATATGGAAAAGATGATGGCTATTTTGAACCGTCTCCGTCTGGAAGATCCTACTTATATCATCGAACAATCTCGCGAATTGAAGCAGACCATTCTGCAAGGTCAGGGTGAATTCCACTTGCGTACTTTGAAGTGGACGGTGGAACACATGGATAAATTGGCTATCGAATTCGAAGAACCCAAGATTCCTTATCGTGAAACCATCACCAAGGCTGCCCGTTCAGACTATCGTCACAAGAAGCAATCTGGTGGTTCTGGCCAGTTCGGTGAAGTTCACTTGATTATCGAACCTTACACCGAAGGTATGCCATTGCCCGAAACCTTCAAGTTCAACGGACAGGAATTCAAGATGAACGTGAAAGGTGTGGACGAATTCCCATTGGAATGGGGCGGTAAGATGGTATTCATCAACAGTATCGTGGGTGGTTCTATCGATGCTCGCTTTATCCCCGCTATTCAGAAGGGTATCATGCAACGTATGGAACAAGGTCCTCTGACCGGTTCTTATGCCCGCGACATCCGCGTTATCGTTTACGATGGCAAGATGCACCCGGTAGATTCAAACGAAATCTCCTTCATGTTGGCAGGTCGTAATGCCTTCTCACAAGCCTTTAAGGAAGCCGGTCCTAAGGTTCTCGAACCTATCTACGACGTAGAAGTATTGGTTCCCGGCGATCGCATGGGTGATGTGATGAGCGATTTGCAAGGCCGTCGTGCCATCATCATGGGTATGGAAAGCGAAAAGGGTATGCAGAAGCTCGTAGCCAAGGTGCCTTTGAAAGAAATGTCTGACTATTCTACCTCTTTGAGTTCTATCTCTGGTGGACGCGCTTCTTTCACCATGAAGTTCTCTTCTTACGAATTGGTTCCGACCGATGTTCAGACCCAATTGTTGAAAGACTACGAAGCTCAGCAACAAGACAAAGACTAATAGAATTATTTTTATATCCGAGAAAGGGAGTGTCGTGCAGG
>JAFUIP010000022.1 GCA_017468435.1 Bacteroidales bacterium | reverse complement strand
TTCTTGTGGATATATTCAATACTACATCCATTCTCAAGCATATGCATATACTTCAACCGTTCTGCATAGCCGTGTTTCTTTCTCTTTTTAGACATAACAAAACCCCGAAAGTTTTTTGTCTAACTTTCGGGGTTCATGTCAAAGCGCGGCCCTCGTCGTTATCGAAATGTAGTGTTTACTTATTTCAAAACAACTTTGCTTACGTTAACTGAACCATCAGACATGATGTTCTTAACGATGTACAAACCAGTGTTACCAGCCTGAGGAGCAGCAACTTCTTCACCGCTCAACAAATAGTAACGGCTAGAAACTACAGAAGAAGCAACGCTTTCCATACCTACGGTACCCAGAAGAGCAATTTCGGTAGCACCGTCAGACAACTTAACACCCAGAGAAGTTTCAGAGAAGATGAAACCAGCGCACATCATCTTTGAACCGCAAGCGTTAGCAGTATATTTGCAACCTGCGAAAACGGGGAACATAACAACACCTGTACCACTAGCACCAATCTTACCAGCTTCACCGGCAGCAGCTTCCCAACCTTCGCCCAAAGCAATCTTTTCAGGCCAGATCAACAATGCAGGATCAGTTACATACTGGATACCATCGATAGTTTCATTACCTTCCAAAGTGTAAGCCAAAATATCACCCCATGCTTGACCAGGCATATGAGCAGCGAATTGATAACCAATCAAAGAACCTTCTTCGCTTACCAAGTAAGTCTTGTTTGAAGAGGCTTTGTGGAATACATACAAATAACCATCTTTCTTAGCTTCGAATGCGAAGAAAGCACCTGAAGCAGGAGGAGTAGCCATAGCATCACAGTTACCACCTGAAGCATCTTTGGGATTGGTAGAACCCTGGCAACCACCTGCGAGAGCGATAGTAGCTTCACCAACAATAGCAGTAGTCATACCATTAGCAGCAGCAGAATTTGTCTTGTAGGTATCTTCAGCACCAACAGTCATAACAATGCTAGGAGTTTCAGCCAAAACGGTACCAGCAGCCAAAACAGTACCACCTTCAACAATACCAGCAGCGGCAGCATCGATAGCGCCAACTTCCTGAGCGTTCAAACCAGCTACCATCAAGGCAGCAGCAACGAGCGTAAAGATTTTCTTCATAATAATAAAATTAAATAGTTAGTAAAAATGTATTTGGTTGTTTAATGTTTGCATTGAGAACACTCCTTAGGAGCATTCTCAACGCAAAGGTAATAAAATAATTATTCAGTTTTCACACCAACGAAAGAATAATTGTAAGGATAACTCTTACGACCTGATTTTACGGTCAAAGTAAAGTTCAAAGAGAGTTCTTCCTTACCTTCAGCGTTGGTATAGGTAGCACCGCGGAACAAGGTTCCGAAGCCGTTAGTGGCAAGATTGTTATAGAACTTGGTTCCATAATGGCTGTCTTGAGCAATATTTGCTAAAGAAGTCATTTCTTTCAAGCTCACACCAGAAGCAGCAGCCACATTAACAGAAACCACATAAGCAGTATCAGCAGTCAAGGTAATAGTACCTTCTACACCGGAAGCAACGGTATCACCTTCCAATACTTGTGTCCAAGTACCAACGTACACACCGGCAGCATCTTGTTCAGGATGACCTGTTACAGGAGTATCGTCCACCAAACCTTCAGGTTCGCAAGAGGCAAAACCAAAGACGGCCAAACAAGCTACCATACAGATATAAAATAACTTTTTCATAATCGATTCAGTTTAATAGATTAATAACCAGGATTCTGACTGGTAGAGTCAGTCATAGCGGTATTTGAGTTGATTTCGTGAGTCGGAATAGGACGATACCACTTGGTTTCACCCTTATTGTTCTGCATATCTGCAACGGAGCCAATCATTTCGTTGAAAGCTACATTATAGCGAACCAACTGACGGGTACGGCGCAAGTCCATCCAACGTTGCATTTCTGCATACAATTCACGAGCACGTTCGTCCAAGATAAGGTCAATCATCTGGATATCACCAAATGAATTAGGTGTACTATACTGAGGATCGTATGCGGCCAAACCAGAAAGAGGAGCCAATCCAGCACGACCACGAACTGCGTTCAAGTAAGGCATAGCAGCAGCTTCACCACTTAACATGTAAGCAGCTTCGGCAGCCACCAAGTAAATATCACTGGCATGCAAAAGAACGATATCACGATAGCAGTTAGAGCTATTCAAGTTTTCCTGAATGGTAGCAGGATCGTCCCATTTCTTAACACAAGGAGTAAAGTTCAACTGAGCATCCAAGGTAGCGCGGTTGTAAGCATATTGTTCTTTCTTCTGAATAGAACCATCGGCTTTGAAATAATACTTCACAACCGGGTCGTTCATCCAGAAAGCCCAAACAGCGTTATTGTAACCATTACCTTGAGCATCAGCATTTACAAACAAAGCTTGGTTGTCTTTCAAGAATTGTTCGAATTCAGCCTGCGTCCAATAATAAGGAGCATAGAAGTTAGCAATAGGCAAGCTGTTGAAATCCGGATTGTTGTAGTATGCATAGTAACCGGTCTGACCCCATTCATCATCAGACTTATAGTTAGCCAAACGAGTCATGAAAGTAGCATCGTATCTTTGGTCACCCTTTTCGAACAAGAACAAAGCCTTGTGTGAGGGAACCTTAACAGATGAAGACACCTTCAAACCATTGATAGCAATCTGACCATAATAGTTACCATAATCGTTCTGCAAACCATGACCACCTGAAGCAGCATCACCGGGATAGCCTTCTCTTTCGTATTGAACAGCAAAGAAAGTTTCAGGATTGTTTACTTCGCCTGCAGGGCTCCACTTCTGTTCGAAAGATTGAGTCAATTCGATACCATTGATAGCAGCATCAGCAGCATTTTTGGCCTTAGTGAAATAGCTGGTACCGGTCTTTTCCCAAGTACCTTTAGCTTCGTCGGTCAATTTGGTTTCCAAATCCCAACCGGCAGCCAGGCAAACCTTTGCCAAGAGAGCATTCACAGCACGCTTGTTGACGGTGCCATCTGCGGTAAGATCAATCAAAGTAGGATCAGCAGCCAAAGTTTCCAAATCATTGATAACGTTCGTGTAGATTGTCGCAAGATCAGTTCTAGGATAACTACGTTCTGCATCATTGATATATCTGTCAGAATAGGGAACAGAGCCAAAATGCTGAGTCAGCATATAATAGCCATAAGCACGCAGGAACAAAGCATCTTGCTTATAAGTATCGCCACCAAAATCGAGCAATGCATTAGCATTGTTGATAACGTCGTAACAAGACAGATACAAATATTGTACATCACCATTTTCAGGAGTTACAGAATATTCCTGAAATTGAGAAGGAGTTTTACCACGAGAGGGCAAGAACAAGTCAGTACCATCTTCTTGAATGGTGTTTGACGTAGCAATTTTCTTCAGAGAGCTATATGCATAGACACGGAAAGTAGCCAAACCCTCGGGGGTTCTGAAGTACTCATCGGCAGTCTGACCACCGGCGCTCTTGTTTTCGGCATCCAAGAAGCCTTCGCAAGACGTCAAGAGCATAAGAGCCGACAATGCCAATGCACCAAAATATTTAATCTTTTTCATAATCTATATATTAATTAGGTATAAGATGTGTTAGAATTTGAGGTTAGCACCAACCTGCCATGTAATGGTACTTGGAGCATCGTTCTTCAAGTTAGCACCAGCCCATTCGGGGTCAAAACCGATAAAGTCGGTAAATACGAAGGGATTCATTACAGTGCTGTACAGACGAAGTCTTTCAACGCCGACCTTCTTCAACAAGTTCTTCGGAAGAGTATAACCCAAAGTGATATTCTTAACCTTTACGTAAGAAACTTCAACCAAAGCTCTGGGCCAATAATCCATAGAAATACCGATACCACTGTTAGCTGCACCATTGTTGGGGAAAGGATAGCTACCATAGTGAGTGGTTTCCTGGTAAACAGGATTGATATAGGTACCGTCAGGATTTACACCGTCACAATCAATCAAAGTACCTGCAGGGATGTAATGATCTACTTGCAACTTGGTACGACCACGGTCGCCAAAGTTCAAATATTCACTCAAGAAAGCACTGCTTGCATAACCACCTTGTCTTACATATACAGAAGCAGACAAATCCCAGTTCTTATAGTTCAAAGAGGTATTGAAACTTCCTACCCAGTCGGGGTCCATGTTATACAATCTCTTATCGACATCGCCGTAAGAACCGTCACCATTGCGGTCAACAATCTTAGGCTGACCTTCGGTTTGTCCGTAGCAAATGTAATAATATTCATATTCTGGCATGGTCGTACCAGGAGTCAAACCTTTCAATTTAGCAATTTCATGATCAGGAACTACCATATCGCGGTCGCTGATGATACCATCCCATTCATAGTTGTAAAGAACGTTGATAGGCTCACCCTTGAACAACAAGTCTGCGGGCAATTCATCGGCAGTACCATTGATATCAAGCAAGGTATTCTTGTTGGTAGCGAAAGTGAAAGAGGTTTCCCAACGCCAATCTTTGGTTTCTACATTAACGGTAGTCAAGGCTAATTCAAGACCACGGTTGTTTACAATACCTACATTGGTTGCCATTTGCTTTGGACTGCTACCACTAGAACCTGCTTCCAAAGGAAGTTTTACGTCGAACAACAAGTCGTAAGCAGTTTTGTTGTACCAGTCGATGCTACCGCTGATTCTATTCTTGAAGAAGCCAAAGTCCAAACCAGTGTTGATTTCACGAGAAGATTCCCATGACAAAGCAGTATCAACCACGCCACTGGGATAGAAAGCCTGCATCCAAGCGCCACCGAGGTAGTAATAATCCGGACCACCAACGGTTTGTTGAGTAGCATAATTAGTTACACCAGCATTATTACCGGTCATACCATAACTTACACGGAGTTTCAAATTACTCAACCAATCGATATCTTTCATGAAACCTTCTTCAGAAAGACGCCATGCTGCTGCAGCAGAGGGGAATGCGCCCCAACGATAGCCAGGAGCGAATTTTGAAGAACCATCCCAACGAACCGTTGCAGTCAACATATACTTACCTGCATAGGTATAGTTACCACGCAAAGCATAAGACATCATACTGCTTTCGCTATAGCCGTTGCTTGAATCGTCAGCCAAATAAGTACCGGTGGCCAAATTCCACCAATAAGTACCTGCCATTACATTCTGATAGTACAAGTTAGCAGTTTCTCTTGTGTTCTTTTCCATACTTGTAATCGCAGTCAAGTTTACACGATGATTTTGGTTGAAAGTTTTATCCCAAGTAAGGATATTATCCCAAACCCAGCCAAAACTTTGACTTACATTGTAACGAGCGGTAGAGTTTTCGTTATCTACGATGGTGTCGTCAAACTGACCCAAGCGATACTGTCTGTAAGTAGGCTGGAAAACAGTCTTCAATGTCAAACTTTTCACAGGGCGAATTTGCAAATAGGCATTACCCAACATACGATAAGCGTCACTCATCTTGGTTTGGTTCTCCATATAGAGAAGAGGAGAAGTCTGGTCTGAGAACTGATAACCGGTGGTAGAACCCATTGAAAGATAGTTACCGGGATTCTTGTTGAGGTTACCATCTTTGTCGTAAGGCTTCATGAAAGGATTAGCACGATATGCGTTCTGAATTGCATTATCATTAGCAAAATCACGATGATTCATAGACAAGTTGATATTGAAACCAGCCGTCATCCACTTGTTAATCTTGGCATCCACACTACCCTTGAAAGAGATACGACTCATAGCATCACCCATGGTAACACCTCTTTCGTCGGTATAACCAACACCCATGTGATAATTAACATCTTGAGAAGATCCACCTACTGATATATAATGATTCTGCATCAAACCTCTTTGGTTTACCAAGTCAATCCAATCATAAGATTCGCCATTGGCAATCATTTCTTTCAAAACAGAAACACCTCTATCAACATTCCACAAAGACATTTGTTCGAAAGCAGACATAGCGTAAGCAGGACGTCCGCTCAAAGCCGTGGGTGAACCACCTTCACCATAACCCAAGAACTTCAAGAAACGATAACGGTAAAACTCTTCAGCAGTCATCAAGGATGGCATACGAGCAATTTCGGTAATACCATAATAACCATCGTATGAAATGCTGGGTTTCATACCTTTACCTGCGATAGAAGCACCACTCTTGGTAGCAATCATGATCACACCGGCGGTAGCACGAGAACCATAGATAGCTGTAGAAGAAGCATCCTTCAAAATGTCGATTTGAGCGATGTCGGCGGGGTTCAAGAAGTCGATGTCGTCACACATTACACCGTCCACAACATACAGAGGTTTTGTGTCGGGATCGTGAGAAGACTTACCACGGATTTCAATGTTGAAAGATCCACCTACACGACCGGTTGACTGTGTAATGTTAACACCAGGAACAGAACCCTGCATGGTTTCCAACAAGTTGGGAGAACCCTTCTGCAACATCTTGTCCAGAGAAACTGAACCCACAGAACCCGTCAAGTCTGATTTCTTCTGCACACCGTAACCCACGAGAACCACTTCGTCGAGGTCTTGCGCATCTTCCATCAAGGTAACGTTAATCACTTTCTGGTTTCCAACTTTAACTTCCTGAGTGGTATAACCCAAGAAAGAGAACACCAGAACATCCGAAGGCAATACGCCTGAAATGGTGTAGTTACCGTCAATGTCAGTAATCACACCCGTCGTACCACCCTTAATCTGAACTGTAGCGCCGATAACTGTTTCACCGGTATTGTCTTTCACTTTACCTGAAACTGTGTTTTGCGCAAACGCCACTGTACAACACATGACAAAAGCCAACAATGCTGCCAGTTTTTTCATTCGTACATTCATAAAGTTAATTATAAAAAGTTAGTATTAATGGTCTTTTAAGACATCTTTTGTATAAAACGCACAAATCTAATGCTAATTTTCTATAAAACAAGTGAACGAGACTTATTTTTTTCGCACATTTTGGTACACAAGGCCTATTGGCACACAAAAAAAAGCCGACTTCCTTTATTTGGAAATCGGCCTTTAAGATTTCGACCAGAACTTAACGTCTGATACCCAATTCCTTAATCAAAGCACGATACTTTTCAATATCTTTTGCTTTCAGATAGTCGAGCAAACGACGACGCTTACCTACCATCATCTTCAAGGAACGAGAAGTGCTATAATCCTTACGATTTGACTTGAGGTGCTCAGTCAAATGAGAAATACGGTATGAAAACAAGGCGATCTGAGACTCGGGAGAACCAGTATCCGTGTTAGACTTTCCGTATTTTTCGAAGATTTCTTGCTTCTTTTCTTTCGACAAATACATGTTGAAATAAATTAAATAGTTAAATAATAATGTTTTACAAATGCAATTTCGTCAATTGCGGGCGCAAAGGTAGAACTATTTTTCCAATTACGCAAAACTCTTTTTAGAATTTTCCTTTGGACGGCTTGCCTTTGCCCTTCTTTTTCTCCTTGAAAGAATCCTTGTATTTAGGTTTCCCGGCAGTGTTTCTGTCGGTGCCGTGGGCGGCTCGCTTAGCAGAACCTCGTTCGGTCGATCCGGCATCATATCGCGGAGCGCCTTCGCGGGAACGACCACGCTTGGAGCGAAGTTTTCCGCCATCGCTGCCCTCTTCGCGCTCGCGCTGCGCACGAATCATCTGTTCTTCGCTGGCAAATTCCACACGCACATCGCGGCCTAAGTAACGCAGTGAGCGCAAGGCTTTCAGCACCTTTTTGGCACTTTTCTCGTCCACATCGAAAAGCGTGTAACGACGGAACAAATCGATGCGACCCACTTCCACACGGCCTTCCACATTGGCATTGAGCAGTTCCAACAGATTTTTGGGCAACAATCCGTCGATTTTACCCATACCTATATATATCTTGGAGAAGCCTTCTTCCGTACTGATATGCTGCGACTTACCTCCTTTTTTATCGTCTTGTTTCTTAGGCGTTTTTTCTTCGATGGTTTCTATATCCTCGTTATCCTGATAATATTCGATAAGACGATTGAACTCCAAGGAAACCAAGCGTTTAATCAAATCTTCCTTGTCGAGCCAGTCGAGCTTGCGATAAACAGAGGGCAACACGTCGGCAATTTCCACTTCGTTCACTTCCACCTTTTCCAAACGCGACATCAGGTTGAAAATCTGCTTGTTGCAAATCTCCTTACCGGTAGGCATCTTGCAGGCCTCGAAAGTTTTGTTGATGATGCGTTCTATGGCACGAATCTTATGCTTTTCGCGTAAGTTGATGATAGAGATAGAGATACCCGTTTTTCCGGCACGTCCGGTACGTCCGCTGCGGTGTGTGTAAGCCTCCACTTCGTCGGGCAAGGTAAAGTTGATGACATGCGTCAAGTCGTTCACGTCTATGCCACGGGCGGCCACATCGGTAGCCACCAAAAGTTTAACATTGTGCACACGGAAACGCTGCATCACATAGTCGCGTTGCGCTTGCGAAAGGTCGCCATGAAGGGCGTCAGCGCTGTAACCATCGTGAATGAGTTTGTCGGCAATTTCCTGGGTCTCGAGTTTGGTACGACAAAAAACAATGCCGTAAATATTCGGATAATAATCGACAATTCGCTTGAGTGTCTGGTATTTATCCTTGGCGTGAACCATGTAGTACAGATGTCGCACGCTGGCCGTACTTTCGTTGCGGTTGCCAATGGTAATTTCGTGAGGCTCACGCATATACTTGCGGGCAATCTTGGCAATTTCGTCAGGCATGGTTGCTGAGAACAAAAGCGTGTTTCTATTTTCGGGCACAGCTTCCAAAATGGCGTCGATGCTTTCCGAGAAACCCATGTTGAGCATTTCGTCCGCCTCGTCCAAAATGACATTTTTCACGGCAGACAAATCGGCCACGCCACGGTTCATCAAGTCGAGCAGACGGCCCGGCGTTGCCACAATGACATGCACGCCACGACGCAGGCCACGTATCTGAGTTTCAATGCTTGAGCCTCCGTACACCGCCAAAACCGACAAGCCATCCATGTATTTGGCATAATCCTTCAAATCGTCGGCAATCTGCAAACAAAGTTCACGCGTCGGGCTCAGTATAAGCGCCTGCGGATACAGTTGTTTCGTATTGATTTTCTGCAAGATAGGCAAACCAAAAGCCGCCGTTTTTCCGGTTCCCGTTTGAGCCAAAGCCACCACGTCGTTGTCTTCGCCCAACAAATAAGGAATCACTTCTTCTTGCACGGGCATAGGATTTTCGTAGCCCAATTCGGCAATCGCACGCAGCAGATTGTCTTGTAAACCAAGTTCTTCAAATGTTTTCATTATTCTCTCCATAAACCAGCAAGGACATGGTTTCCGGATTGAAAACCTCCTTGGCAACTTCTTGTAATTGTTTGGCAGTGAGCGCCTCGATCTTGGCGAGCGCATTTTCCACCGATTCAAAATGATCGAAATACAACAGACTTTTTCCCATGCTCAAAGCCTGCGATTCCTTGTTTTCGCTGGCGATGGCCAACTGTCCCTGTATCTGTTTCTTAGCCGCACGCAGACGCGCCTCGGTGAGCGGCGTTTCGCGCAATTTTTTCAATTCCTTATCTACCAATGTCAGACAGCGTTTCACATCTTTGTGATCGCATCCGAAATAGATGGAAAATAAGCCCGAGTCGCTGTAAGCATTCACCGTCGATTCTACCGTGTACACCAAGCCTCGTTTCTCGCGCAAAGCATTGTTCAACAGACTGTTCATGCCCGGACCGCCCAAAATATTGTTCAAGAAAAACATGGGAAGCCTCTGCTCCGAAAACAAGTGAAAGGCCGCATTTCCGTACAAAACATGTGCCTGATGCGTTTGTCTATCTATTTGCGTACGAAGCGATTGTGCCATTTTTACCTGTTCGCGCTGCGACAAGACCGAAGCCGAGGAAGTGTCGGGAATGTCTTTCAAATATTTATCGAGCAAACGTGTCTCTTTTTTCTCCTCCATCGACGACATGGAAAAATACACGATACGATCGGTAGTGAAACAGCGTTGCATAAAAGTATGAAAGTGACTGCTCGTGAGCGTTTTAAGACAATCCACATCGCCCAAAATATTGTAACCGAAAGATTGATCGGGATAAATCAGTCGCTCAAAATCGTCGTAAATAAGCTCAGAGGGAGAATCTTCATACACATTGATTTCATCGAGCACCACGGCGCGTTCGCTTTCTATTTCGTGCTGCGGAAAAGTGCTGTGAAAGAGCATGTCGCACATCAGTTCCAAGGCGCGTTCGTAGTCTTTTTTCAGACAAACGGCATAGAGAAAAATTTCTTCCTTGGTGGTATAGGCGTTGATTTCGCCGCCCACGGCGCCCATTCGGTCGAGAATCTGCCAAGCCTTTCTGTGCTTCGTTCCCTTAAAGAGCATATGCTCGGTGAAATGGGCAATTCCCTGTTCGTGAGGCAGTTCGTCGCGCGTTCCTACCTTGATGGCAAAACCGCAGCAACAAACTTCGCCCGCCGCCGGATGAAGAATGGCCCTGATTCCGTTCGAATATCGTAGAAAATGCTCCTGATTCATAGTTAGTTTCGTGTTAATGTTTCAGTCGTTCATACTGTCGCGAAGCAACAAAATCGACTCCGACCCCATATTGAAAAGCAAATCGACAATGGACATATCGGCTACGAAACCAAGTTGTTGCTCAAATACTTGCGTATATTTCTGCGAATGATAATGCAACATCTGCGGCAAATTTCTCTTCGGATGAATCGCCTCACGCAAATCTAAGGCTGCGGCTGCCTCGCGCAAATCCAAGGCTACGGCTGCCTCGCGCAAATCCAAGCAAGCATCTGACGAACAAAGGCCAGCAGCCTCCGGCATCACGAAATCTTGAGTCAGAATCGTCTGCGGATGCAGGTCTATCAAATCGCAAATTACTTGCTGCAAACGGGCGTTGAAATCGAACAAATACTTGATGTCTTGCTGCTGATAAAAAGGTTTCAAGTCGTCTTCATAATACTCAAAAAACGGCGTCGAACGATAAGCCGCCTCCAAGCTGAGCCAATGCTGACGCTGCCATGGCTTGGAATAATCAATCTCTACCTTCCTAATAGCCTGATTGTTGCATGTTACGACCGGAATACTCAAATCCATCACCCCATTGGCCGCCACGATGCGACAACGATTGCGATACGTTTGCTTGTGATAATGTTCGTGTTGCTCCACGAAAACTTGCGGAGCGTGCATGAGACAGGCATAATACGAAATCGGCGCCAAATACGCGGTGGAAAGCAGAACAGACTGAGTCATAAGAACTTATCGAGCAGCTTTAAAGAAACGGTTCCAACGAATTTTGCCTTGACCCCAAGCCTTGTCTTTATTCAAAGACAACCAAACAAATTCAGGACGTCCAACAATGTGATCTTCAGGCACAAAACCCCAAGCACGCGAGTCGGCCGAGTTGTGACGGTTGTCGCCCATCATCCAGTAATAATCCATTTCGAAAGTATAGCTGTCGGCAGGCTCGCCATCCAAATAATAGCGGCCATCGCGCTTTTGCAAATCATGACCTTCATACACGCGAATGGCACGTCCGTAAAGGATTTCGTTCGTTTCGTTCAGCTCGATGCTCGCTCCTTTGGCAGGAATCCAAAGCGGTCCGTAATTGTCGCGCGTCCAGGTGTTGGAAGCATGAAGCGGAAACATCGTGCCACCCAATTCGAAATCGCCCACCACGGCCGGCTCAATTTTTACTGCGTTGATATTCGGAGCCTTACGCACTTTAGCAATCACTTCGCGCGTTGCGGGGAAATGATACACGGGCAGCTGTTTTCCATCGGCCGCAGGCTGAAATCCCAACATGTGTGTCAAAACATTGTTATCGGAAAGCATCAAACGATCTTCCTTGCTGATACCCCAGTCTTCGAACTGACGCTCAGAGATATAGCCACCCTTGGTCTGCACGAAATAATTGTACTGAACGCCAGGTTCGTCTTCCAAGATGGCGCCATTTACATACAACTGATTATCAATAATTTGCAAGCTATCACCAGGCAAACCCACGCAACGCTTCACATAATTTTCACGCCTATCTACCGGACGCCACACAATCTCGCCGAAAGCTTGAGGCTGGCTGCGCACAAAAGCGGCCGCCTGACTGTAACTCATGTCGCGTTCCTCTGCAATCTGATAGCAAATAGTGTAATAATCAGGATTTTGCATCTTCAAAGCTACAGTGTCGCCCGTCGGGAAATTGAACACCACGATGTCTTTGCGCTCTATCTGACCCAAACCAGCCACGCGCTTATACGGCCATTGCGGTTTCTCGAAATACGACTTGCCTCCCACGATGGGCATGGTATGTTGCGCCAAAGGAAAATGCAAGGGCGTCATGGGCATGCGCGGACCGTAAGCAGCCTTGTTCACCACCAGAAAATCGCCCACCAAAAGGGTCTTTTCCAAAGAGGAAGAGGGAATCTGATAGTTCTGGAAAAAGAGGATGAACACGAAATACACGGCCACTAAGGCAAACACAATGGCATCGACCCAATCCATGAGGGTGCGCCAGAATGAATTTTTCCAATTGCGCCAGAAAAACCAAGGCAAAAACTTCGTGATATAGAGGTCGAACACAAAGGGCACGGGCAACAAAAACCAGGCGCTGCGCGTCCAAATGGCTACCAGCACAAAAATCAGCGCCCAAACAGCAAAACTAATCCAGCGGCGCAAACTTGCTTTCAAACGTTGTTTCATTATCTTATTAGATTTCAGTTTATTCCATTAAAACCCGAGCATATCGCTCATGCCAAGAAAACCTTTTTTGCCAAGGGTAAATTCGGCAGCGAGTACGGCGCCATAAGCCAAGCAAGAACGACTCTTCACATTGTGCGAAATACTGATGGTATCGACAGGAGAATCATAGACAACTTCGTGATAACCAGGCTCTGCGCCAATTCGTTCAGACACAATACCAATGGTGGAAGCTTCGTCGGTGGCCTCGTTGACCCATTTGTCTTTGCGGTCTATGCGTGCGAGAATATCTTCGGCGATGGTGATGGCCGTGCCGCTGGGAGCATCAAGTTTCTGAGTATGATGGATTTCCTTCATCTTGATATCGTATTGTCCGAAGGCATTCATCTTTTCGGCCAAATATTTGTTGAGCGCGAAAAACAGATTCATGCCCAGACTATAATTGGAAGCATAGAAGAATGTCTGGCCATCTTGCTCGCAAGCCTGACGGATTTCGGGCATTCTTTCCAACCAACCCGTACTGCCCGACACCACGGGAAGACCTGCGGCAAAGCATTTCTGATAATTGGCAAAGGCCGTAGAAGGGCCGGTGAATTCGATGGCGATATCGGCGCTCTTAAAAGCCTCGCTTTCGAACAAATGCTGCGTATCTATATCGATGGTACAAACCACTTCGTGACCTCTTTCCAAGGCAATTCTCTCAATTTCATGGCCCATTTTGCCATAACCAATCAATGCAATTTTCATCGTTTTCGCTTTTACAAAAAATTCGTGCAAAGTTAGGAAAATCCCTTTTATATAAAGGAAGTTTTCACGAAATTTGCGGTCTATTTTGTCAATTGTCGGATATGTCGTTATCAAAACTCACTCGTATAAGTATCTTGTTGATGTTCTTGGGTATAGCAGGTTGTGCCAGCATAGGTACGCCGCAAGGTGGTCCCAAGGACGAAACGCCGCCTGTTTTAGTGAAAACCAAGCCGGCAGCCAACGCCACGCAATGGAAGAAGAAAAAAATCGAGATCGAGTTCGACGAGCTGGTGAGCGTGCAGAGCGCCAACGAGAAAGTGGTAATTTCACCGCCTCAGAAAAAGCCTGCCCTCGTGAGCGGTATCATGAACAAAGTGGTGGTAGAACTACAAGACAGCATCAAGGAAAACACCACTTACACCATCGATTTTTCTGACGCCATCGTCGATTATAACGAGAGCAATCCTTACGGACAATACAGTTTCGCCTTCTCCACCGGCGACAGCATCGACAGCCTTTGCGTGTCGGGACATGTGTTGGACGCAGCCACGCTCAATCCGAAAAGCGGTGTCATTGTGGGTGTTCATTCCGATTTGCACGACAGCGTTTTCCAGACCACGCCCTTCCTTCGTATCGCCAAAACCAATGCCGAAGGTTATTTCTGCGTACGCGGCCTGAAAAATGTGCCCTACCACGTGTTTGCCTTGGGCGACCAAAACCGAGATTACTTTTTCGACCAGAAGGGCGAAGGCCTCGCATTCCCCGACAGCGCCGTGCATCTTTGGACGGAAGTTTGCCAAAAACCGGATACCATTTGGCAGCCCTTGGCCAAGGGCGACACCACCCGAAAAGTAGATACGGTGATCATGCGCGACATCACTTGCTTCAAGCCCGACAGCCTGCTGCTGATGTACTTCAACGAAGATTTCGGCCGTCAATATTTAGCCAAAAGCGAACGCAAGGAAGCCAACAAAATCGTGCTTTTCTTCGGATTCAAGGCCGACACTTTGCCCACGCTGCAATTGTTGGTGCCCGATAGCATTGAGCATCAGGAAGATTGGTACGTTTTAGAAGACAATCCCACGCACGACACGCTCACCTATTGGATTAAGGATTCAAGTCTTATCAAGTTGGATACCATTGCTTTGCAAGTTGATTATCTGAAGACGGATTCCAACGATTTGCTCAGCCCGGCCTGCGATACGCTGCAAGTGGTTTTCAAAAAGGAAAAGGAAAAAGCCTCTAAAAAGAAGTCGCAAGACAACAAGCGAAACAACCGCCGCGGACGCAAAAACGACAATGACTTGGAGCAGAAGAACGACACCATTTTCCGCACCGACACCATCGTCACGCCGCTCTACGACGCCATCACCGAAGCCAACGACAGTTTGTTTGCCATGCTGAGCGAACGCATTTCCCGGGCCGCCATAGACTCGGCTCATGTCGAGGGAGATTCGATTTCGAAAACCGACAGCCTTATCGTTCTGAACGACAGCATCTTCGCCAAAAACGACACCATCTTTGTCTTGCTGAAAAACGACACCGCCTATCATCACGATACTATTTTGCCGCCGGCCAAGAAGCCCGAAGTGAAACATTTCAAACTGACAGCCAAATTGGGCAGCGAAATTCATATCTATGCGGTTCCGACCTTCACCTGGGAAAGCCCCGTGGCCAAAGATTCCATCGAGGCTTGGCACCTGTATCAGAAGGAAGCCGAAGACACGGTTTGGCAGGAAATCCACAACTTCGACATGGAACAAGACTTCTACAATCCGCGCATGCTGCATCTGTACGGCGATTGGGAATACGAAACGTCTTACAAAATCGAGCTCGATTCGGGCGCGTACCGTTGCCTGTACGATTCCATCACGAACGAAAAGTTTAGCCAGGAATTCAAGACCAAGAGCGAAAAAGACTACTCACGCCTCACCATCAGCATTGTCGGCCTGAGCGCCGGACAGACGGCCTTTGTGGAAGTGCTCAACAGCAGCGACAAAGTGATTCACCAGGAAGCTGTCATTGATGGCGTGGCCGACTGTCTGAACATGCCCGCCGGCGATGTTTACGTGCGTCTCGTTCTCGACACGAACGACGATTTCCTCTGGACTCCGGGCAACTACGACACCAAACGTCAGCCCGAGCAGGTGTTTTACCTAAATAAAAAGATCTCGTTGAAAGCCAATTGGGAAATCAACGAGACCTGGAATATTTGGGAACTTCCTTTCGAAAAGCAGAAGCCCAAAGAACTCATTAAGAAAGAGGAAAAGAAGCGCTAAACTTCGAATTTAGATTTTCCACTCGAAACCATCCTTGCGGTCTTTAATTTCGAAACCGAGCGCCGTGAGCGAGTTGCGGATTTCATCGGCCTTGGCCCAATCCTTGTTGGCCTTGGCTTCCATTCTCATATTGAGCAACATATCTACAACTGCTTGGAAAGCTGCTTCTTTCTTTGGATTCTCACCTTGGGCCGAACCCGAAACGCGCAAGCCCATGATGTTTTCCACGAACAATTTGAACACATCCTTCAGCTCAGCCAAATCTTCGGCAGAAACCGTGGCCTTACCATCGTACACACTGTTGATGAAACGTCCGGCATCGAAAAGATGAGAGATGACAATGGGCGTGTTCAAGTCGTCGTTCATGGCATCGAAACAACGCTGACGCAAAGTCTTGACATCGTCGGTAGAAGAAGCCTGCGAAGCCTGCAAGGATTGCAGACGCTTGTACGAATCCATCAATCTTTCCAACCCTTTTTCCGACGATTGCAAAGCCTCGTTGCTGAAATCTACGGTGCTACGATAATGCGCCTGCAAGATAAAGAAACGAATGGTCATAGCCGAATAAGCCTGGGTCAAGAGAGGATGTTCGCCCTTGAAGAATTGGTCGAGCGTGATAAAGTTGCCAAGCGACTTGCCCATCTTCTGACCATTGATGGTAATCATATTGTTGTGCATCCAGTAACGGACCATATCCTTGCCTTGCGAAGCCGTGGCCTGCGCAATTTCGCATTCGTGATGCGGGAAAACAAGGTCCATACCGCCGCCGTGAATATCGAAAGATTCGCCTAAGTATTTCTTTCCCATGGCCGTACATTCGCAGTGCCAACCGGGGAAGCCATCGCTCCAGGGCGAAGGCCAACGCATGATATGTTCTGGCTGAGCCTTTTTCCACAAAGCAAAATCCACCGGATTGCGTTTTTCCGACTGACCATCCAAGTTGTCACGGCTGGTGTTGATGACATCGTCGAGGTTGCGGCCGGAAAGCTTGCCGTAATGATATTGCTGGTTGTATTTCATCACATCGAAATACACAGAACCTTCGCTTTCGTAAGCAAAACCATTGTCGAGAATATCCTTCACCAACTGAATCTGTTCGATGATGTGTCCCGAGGCATGAGGCTCGATGCTGGGCGGCAAAACATTCAGCGCATCCATGGCCTGATGATAACGATTCAAGTAATACTGAACCACTTCCATGGGCTCAAGCTGTTCCAGACGGGCTTTCTTGGCAATCTTGTCTTCGCCTTCGTCGGCATCGTGCTCCAAGTGACCCACATCGGTGATATTGCGCACATAACGCACCTTGTAACCAATTTCTTGCAGGTAACGGAACAAAATATCGAAAGTAATGGCCGGACGCGCATGACCCAAATGGGCATCACCATACACCGTGGGGCCGCAGACATACATGCCGACATGATTCTCATGCAAAGGTTTGAACAACTCTTTTGTACGAGTCAATGTATTGTAAATAAGCAAATTCTGTTTCATTTTATGTAAAATTTATAGGGTCGGGTCGATACAAATACCAGCGCTGGGCCTTCGGAAACATAGCGCCACAAGCCCGCACGGGTAGTAATAATCATTTTATAAGGGATATTGGTTTTAACTTCTTCCAAAGGAATGACGTTTTCCGCTTTCAAATCGGCATCGGCGGGAATGAATTCATAGAAAACGCCGGCATCCACATGCAACAACATAGAAGCTTCGCCCAAATTTTCCTGCATACCGAAAAAGCCTTCGGCCGTGCAGAAAGAAGCATGATAATCAATGTCTTGCACAGGAGCTTGCTGCAATTGTTCCAGGGTGGGCTTGCCTCGATGAAAAAAGACTTCCACCTGCGGCAGAATATTCTTGATGCCCGTCTTGCCCGTTTTTTGCTCGGCGAATTTCAGAAAATCGAAGTAACGATGCGGACGGCCTTGAATGTTGCCGATGGGATATTTCTGAGCCTCTTCCAAGAGCGCGGCCAACTCGGAGTGCGAATTACTTTTGTTCACCGGCGTCTGCGGACGAATGAACAGACTCTGAGGGAAAGGCGCCTCCTTGATGAGAATATTCGAAAGATTACGATACACCTGGTCGCGTTTGTGCGCACCGATCCAAAGCGAATAACTATCGTAGAGCTTGCTATCTTCGCCTTTGGATTTCAAATACATGGCTGTCGAATCGTAAATTCCCGTGAAGAAATTCTCCATCAGCGCATCGCGGGTGATGGGCAACAATTGCGAAACATTGTCTTTGGAGGCCGCCGGCACAAAATACTTGCAGACACCGGGCCAGAGCAAATTGCCTTCGCCGGCCATCATGCGTTGCACATAGGGACAAATATCCTTGTATTGCTGCAAGGGCAGACGCTGACGGAAATCTTCGTAACTATAGATGCGCGAAAAACGGTAACGCTTGCCCCATTCGGTGGCGGCAGCATCGTTGAGCATATCGAAAAGAAGCTCACTTTGAGCATCGTACGGCATATCGCAGGCCTCCTGAATTTCTTCCAGGCGGTCTTTATTGTACATCGCAAAAAAAGGAGTCAGAAACTTTGCTGCCATAATCTGATTTTTTCAACAAGCTATGAGTGGCAAAGGTAATGAAAGCTTCGCAAGAAAATGCCTTTTTCGCCGAATTTTATTCAGCAAAAGAATTTTCGTTCAACTTGCCGCTCTGAATGTCGGTCCAAGCCAATTTCGAAGCCTGTTGCTGCGCGTTTTTCTTGGAATATCCCTGAGCTTTCGACACGAAAACATCGTTGATATGTACCTCGCATTCAAATACCGGAGCCGAGGGAGCTTCCTGCGAAGAATGTTCCACCTCTTTGGTAGGGAACGAAAGGCTGAAACGATGTTGCTGACACCATTCCAACACCAAGGATTTGTAGTTGCTCACGCTATTGGCCACCTTTTCCAGGTCGAGCAATTGCTGGAGAATCTTTTTCTCGAGAAAACGGCGGCAGGCCTCGTAGCCACGATCTAAGTAAATGGCGCCGAAAAGCGCTTCCAAGGTATTTCCGAAAATATCTTTGCGCAGGGAATTGGTATTATTGGCCACAACCACCATGCTGTCGAGCCCGAGTTCAATGGCCAACTTGTTGAGAGTCTCGCGTTTCACAATCTTGGAACGCGTGTTGGTGAGAAAGCCCTCGCCGCCTTTGTCGAAATGGCGGAAAAGCACATCGGCCACCAAAGCGTCCAAGATGGAATCGCCCAAAAATTCAAGGCGCTCATTGTTCAGCAAAGAACCATCAGCGCCATGTAAAGACAAGGATTTATGGCGCAAGGCCAGCTCGTAATAGCTGATTTTCCTTGGCCAAAAACCCAATATTCTTCGAAATGAGAAATAATACTTCTGCTTGTCAAAAAGAGATTTTTTTATCCTTGCCATTATTTATCCTTGCCATTTTCTGAAGGCGATACATGCATTATGTCCGCCAAAACCGAAAGTGTTAGACAAGGCAACACGAATATCTCTTTGACAGGCTTTATTAAACGTCAAATTCAGTTGATAATCGATTTCAGGATCTTCGTCTCCTTCCTCATGATTGATGGTAGGAGGCACCACACCGTGATAAATGGCCAGAATGGTGGCAACAGCTTCCACTGCACCGGCAGCACCCAGCAAGTGTCCGGTCATCGACTTGGTAGAGCTCAGATTGATTTGGTAAGCATGCTCGCCAAAAGCCGCCTTAACAGCCTTCAACTCAGCAATATCACCAAAATAAGTTGAGGTTCCGTGCGTATTGATGTAATCCACTTCTTCCTTGGGAACATCCATTTCGGCCAAAGCCAATTCCATGACGCGCTTGGCACCCAAGCCTTCGGGATGAGGCGCCGTCATGTGATGTGCGTCGGCACTCAGGCCGCTTCCCACCACTTCGGCGTAGATTTTCGCACCGCGAGCCAAAGCATGATCGAGCTCTTCCAAAACAATGCAGGCAGCGCCTTCGCCCAGCACAAAGCCATCACGACTCTTGCTGAAGGGACGACTGGCCGTCTTGGGATCGTCGTTGCGCGTTGACAATGCACGCATGGCATTGAAACCACCCACACCGGCAGGCGTAATGGCACCTTCCGAACCACCGGTCACCATCACATCGGCCTTGCCCAAACGGATCAGGTCGATAGCGGCAGCCATACCGGTATTGGAAGAAGCACAAGCAGACACCGTGCCATAGTTAGGACCGGCAAAACCATACGCAATGGAAATGTAACCGGCCGGCATATCGGTGATTACCTTCGGCACAAAGAAGGGGCTGTAACGCACCGCGCCATTATCTACCGTGTAATGTTTTTTGACATCCTCTTCGAAAGTATCCACGCCACCTTCGCCGCTTCCCCAAATAACACCGATACGGTTCAGATCTTCCTTTTCAAGGTCGAAAGCCGCATTGTCAATGGCTTCTTTGGCAGCAATCAGGGCATATTGTTCGAACATGGAATACTTGTTGGCCTCCTTGCGTTCGAAGTAGTCAAGAGGATTATAATCTTTAATTTCACAAGCAAACTGAGTCTTGTGATTGGAGACATCAAAACGAGTAACAGGTCCTGCTCCGCTTACTCCATTAATAAGAGATTCCCAGTATTCAGGAACCGTTTTTCCTATCGGAGTAATAGCACCAAGACCCGTTACAACTACTCTTCTTAATTTCATAATTTCTTAGTAAGCTCCCATGCCGTGGCACAAGAGATCAAAAAAAATTAATTAATTAGAAGCCAATGCTTTTTCAATGTATTCAATAGCATCATTAACTACAGAAATCTTTTCTGCGTCTTCGTCGGGAATGCTGATACCGAATTCTGATTCGAAAGCCATGATCAATTCAACGGTGTCGAGAGAATCAGCACCCAAATCGTTAGTAAAACTAGCTTCAGGAGTTACCTGTGAAAGTTCAACGCCAAGCTTTTCAGCGATAATAGCGGCAACTTTTTCTTTTACTTCAGACATAATTTTCGTGTTTTTAGTTAATACTTGATTTTTGTTTTCAAAAAACTTGGCAAAGGTAACCACGAAAATCAAATATATGCTAATTTTGCATCGAAAATTTTGCTAATTTTTTTAACAAATTGAAACAAACGACTGATTATCAAAATTATACAATAATGACAAAACAACATCGCGTGGCCATTTTTGCCTCAGGTTCCGGCTCAAATGCCGAAAATATCATCGAATATTTCAGAAAAAACAGAGCCGAAGTGAGCTTTCCCATCATACTTTGCAACAATCCCAAGGCTTATGTGTTCGAACGTGCAAAAAAACTGAACGTTCCCTGCGAAAGTTTCACGCGCGATGCCTTCAACAGCGGCGAAGTGACAGCCCGACTGAAAGCACTCGACATAGATTTCATCGTGCTGGCCGGCTTCCTGTGGAAGATTCCCGAAGAAATGATAGCCGCTTTCCCCGATGCCATCATCAACATTCATCCGGCCTTGTTGCCCAAATACGGTGGCAAAGGCATGTACGGCGACAATGTGCATAAGGCCGTGGTAGAAGCCGGCGAAAAAGAATCGGGCATCACCATTCATTATGTGAACGAACATTACGACAGCGGCAGCATCATTTTCCAAGCCAAATGCGAAGTGCTTCCCGGCGACGACTATCATCAGGTAGCAGAAAAAGTGCACGCATTGGAATACGCACACTTTCCCCAAGTCATTGATAGTCTGTTGAAATAAGGCTTAGAAGTCGAAAGACAAGGACGAAATGTTCTGCCCGTCGATGGTGGAAATATCCACGTCCTCGTAAATGTCGTCGCTGTAGCCGCGGAAAATGAAATAGCGTTTGCCGGGCCTCAGCACACAATCGCGACGGTCTTCGGCATAATCCATGATCACCGTCATGCCGGCGGGCACGTAGATATCCATCTTGCAATTGTGTAAGGTCCAAGGATTTTCCTTGTCGTACACGCGCGGATAGATTTTCAGTCCCTCCCTCTCTTTTTCGATAAGGCTGCGGCAATTTTTCAAGAAATCGAGATTTCCCTTGGCAAAAGGCGAATTGAACGAGGTTTTAACGGTGATTTCATCGGCATCTTCGTCGCGGTGAATCTTCAATCCGGGCAGGCTGTAGAGCGTAGGCTTATCGTTGGGATTGTCCCACAAGAAATACAGCGATTGATCTAACACGCAAACATAAGTTTCTTCTCTAAAAACGCTCTCATCCACAGAGATATAGAGCGTATCTTGCGTTTGTTCGATAGGATAATTGGCGGTCATTTCGGTGCCAGAGCGTCCCACAAATCCCACATTGGCCACCAAGGAAACGGACAAGGCAATGAGCGAAACCAACCAGAAAACAGATAGCAACAAACCTAAACGGAACTTCTTGAATCCGAGCTTGAAAAGCAACTTGATGCCTTCGTAGAAAAATATAAGGAAAGGTATGAAGAGACAAATGTAAAACAGCACTTTGCTGATGCCCAAGGCCGGCAAGACGGGCATAAAGTTGAACACCTGAAGCAAATCGATGGGCAGAAGCCAAACAAAACAAATGGGCAAAATAACCAAGCCCGTCATTCCCACCAAGAAGAAAATGATACCGAAGGTGATGCGGAAAAATTCCGAAAGAAAATGCCCCAGCTGAGAATGTTTTACCTCTTCTGCCATTTCGTTCACCACCTGCGTTCCCTTGTGTCCGTAATAGGCCGCCTTTTCGGCACCGGCGCCATACAACTGATTCAGCTGCTGCTGATTACGCGCCAAAGGCATGGCCACCCAAAGCACTAAATACAACAGAATCAAAACCGGAAAAATCACGCTTTCGGCAAGACCGAAGATAATCAGAAACAATCCATACAACAACCTGAAAACCACCGGATCCCAACCAAAATACGCACCCAGTCCGCCGAACACGCCGCCCAAAACTTTCTGTTCCGGATGGCGAAACAAGCGATGCTTGGTCATTTTATCCTGCAAACGTTGCGAAAATTCCTCGGTAAAATCGTCTATTTTGTTTTTGCCATTCTCGTCGGCAGATTGATGCTCGGCATCAGACGAAAAGGCATCGAAAGCGGGTAAGCCCAAGTCTTGAATGGCTTGCTGAATCTGCTGCATCGTCACTACCTGGCTCACATTATTCACCTGAGTGGAAAGATAGCTTCCCAAATTCTCTTCGATGGTATCTAAATCATGGCCCTGTGCCTTGATCTGCGTAAGATACGCATCCAGGAAGTCGTAGGCCGGCTGTTCCAAGGTAAAAGCCCAACGGCCGATACTTGCTTTGACAACTTGTTTCATAGTTCTTAGTTTAATGATTATCTTTTATTACTTGAATGCAATTGGAAAGTTCCTTCCAAGTGATATCGAGCTCAGCCAGCACCTGACGACCCACCGGCGTAATGCTGTAATATTTTCGTGGAGGCCCTTGCTGAGATTCTTCCCATCGATACGAAAGCATGCCCTGATTCTTCAGACGCGTGAGCAAAGGATAAAGCGTACCCTCCACCACCATCATCTGGGCATCTTTCAATATCTTCATCATCGAAGGCGCGTAGGCATCTTGCTTGTCGAGGATAGACAGAATGCCGTATTCAAGAATACCTTTACGCATCTGCGACTTGATATTGTCGGTATTAATGTCGTTCTGTATCATTTCTTGTCGTTTTTAGTGGCATATTTAAGAAGATTTTCCGCCGTCACGGGCAGTCCGCGCATTTGAAGTTTCTGCGTGGGCGTCTTGGCCATGGGGACACAAATCCAGAGAATGATGTAGGCCCAGAATCCCAAACCGCCAAACAGCAAGGACAAAAGCCAGATAACGCGAAGCAACACGATTTCAGCATCTAAATATGCAGCCAATCCGCCGGCCACACCTCCAATAACACAATGATCGGGATCGCGATAAAGTTTGCGTTGCGGCTGCTGATAAGCCTGCTGATAAGTGGTTTGATAATCGGTGTAATCGTTGGAACCATCGGGCATGCCCACACGCTTAATGACAATTTGCACCAAACCCACGCCCACTACCTGATTGGGCATTTTCACATCTTCGAGCAAGATTTCGGCCAAACGACATTCGATGTCTTGCATCACCTCGTTCACATCGTCTTGCGCACCCAATTTTGCCTTGAAGTGTGCCAAATAATCTTGAAGCATAAGGTAGGCATCTTCTTCCATCTGGAAAGAATATCCGCCCAAACCTACAGAAATCACTTTTTTCATCTTTATATTAATTAAGGTATATACAAAAAAATACTCTTGCCTTATCCTAAGACGAGGCAAAAGTATTATATCGTATAGTACTATGCAATACATAGTACCTACAATTAACATTATTTAACTCCGGGCTTTGTTTTGCAAGTCTTTCCCTGAATGAGCTTACTTCGCAGCAGTAGCGTCGATTTCTACCTTGGCACCCATGGGCAAAGCAGCCACCTGATAACAAACGCGGGCAGGCTTTTGCGCGGGGAAGTACTCGGCATACACCTCGTTCATGGCTTTGAAATCGGTGATATCGGCCAACAAAACGGTGGTTTTCACCACATCGTCGAAGCTCATGCCGGCTTCGGCCAGAATCTGAGACAAATTGCTCATAGACTGACGCGTCTGATCTTGAATGGATTCAGGCATCTGGCCATCGGCAGGATTGATGGGCAACTGTCCGGAAATGAACAAGACCTGCGAACCGGCCGGTACCAATTGTGCTTGCGAATACGGGCCCACGGCTTTAGGCGCATTGGGCGATGCAATTACCTGATTCATAATTATTTTTCAACAAATTTATAACCAACGCCTTTCACTGTGACGATGAAACCTTCGCCTATTTTTTCACGAATCTTGCGAATATGCACGTCTATGGTACGGTCTCCCACCACCAAGCGGTTGCCCCACACCAGGCGGAAAATATCTTCGCGGGTGAACACCTTTTCGGGCTTAGACGAAAGCAACATCAACAATTCGAATTCCTTACGCGGCAGAACAATCTCCTTGCCATTCACGAAAACCATGTAACGTTCGCGGTCGATGACGAAACCCTTTTGTGGAATGGCGGTCACCTGGCGTTTGTAAGGGCGAACGATGTTCTTGATTCTCTGGGCAATGAGCATAGAGTTCGTGTCGCGCGTGCCGAATTCGTCAACGCCTTGGTTGAACCAGGTCCACTGCAACTCGAAATTTTTGTTGTCGTCAATAAGAAAATAGACTTCGAAAGGAAGCTCTTCTTTGTATTTTTTAAGCTTCTTGCAAAGTTCCTGAGCCTTGGCATCGTCGGTCTCGGTATCGAATACCACCACGCAGGGATGTTCGTCGAGCAGATACTCCAAAGATTTCTGAACATTGCTTGTACATTCAAAGTTGATACCGGCCTCTTCTAAAGATTCTCTAATCTGAGGCGCCACCTGGGCTGTTTTCGAAGCGTACAGCAAAACGCATCCATTAAGTGCCTTCATAGTGTATGTATAATTTATAAACGCAAAAATAACATAACCTTTCGGTTAATACAAAATAGTACCGATAATTTTTCTTAATTTTGCGCCGCTTTGAAAAAGAGCCTATATAAATAAGGAAAACAATCATAAAAATATACAAATATGGACTTTATTGAAGAACTCCGTTGGAGAGGCATGATTCACGACATGATGCCCGGCACGGAAGAACAACTCAAAAAAGAAATGACCACCGCATACGTGGGCATTGACCCTACGGCCGACTCATTGCATATCGGACACCTTTGCGGCGTGATGATGCTGCGTCATTTCCAGCGTTGCGGCCATAAGCCTTTAGCATTGATTGGCGGTGCCACCGGCATGATTGGCGACCCTTCGGGCAAATCGCAAGAACGCAACCTGCTCACCGAAGATATTCTGCGTCACAACGTGGCCTGCATCAAGCAGCAGCTCAGTCATTTCCTCGACTTCGACAGCGACAGCCCCAACCGCGCCGAATTGGTGAACAACTACGATTGGATGAAGGATTTCACCTTCCTCGACTTTGCTCGCGAAGTGGGTAAACACATCACCGTCAACTACATGATGGCCAAAGATTCTGTGAAGAAACGCTTGAACGGCGAAGCCCGCGACGGTTTGTCATTCACCGAATTCACATATCAGTTGTTGCAAGGCTACGACTTCCTGCACCTGAACGAAACCAAGAACTGCAAGCTTCAGATGGGCGGTAGCGACCAATGGGGCAACATCACCACCGGTACCGAGCTGATTCGTCGTACCACCGGCGGCGAAGCCTACGCTCTCACCTGCCCGCTCATCACCAAGGCCGACGGCGGCAAATTTGGCAAGACCGAAAGCGGAAATGTTTGGTTGTCGGCCGAATACACCTCGCCCTACAAATTCTGCCAGTTCTGGTTGAACGTGAGCGATGCCGACGCCGAAAAGTACATCAAAATATTTACCTTCATCGGCAAGGAAGAATGCGAAGCCCTTATCGAAGAACATCGCGCCGCTCCCCATTTGCGTCTGTTGCAGAAGCGCTTGGCCAAGGACGTCACCATCATGGTACACAGCGAAGAAGACTACAACAAGGCCATGGAAGCTGCCGGCATTTTGTTCGGTAATGCCTCTCAGGAACAATTGGCTCAGCTCGACGAAAAGACCTTCCTCGACGTGTTCGAAGGCGTTCCTACTTTTGAAATCTCGAAAGAAGCCTTGAGCGCCGGCATCCGTGCCGTAGATTTGCTCACCGACCATGCAGCCGTTTTCCCCTCTAAGAGCGAAATGCGCAAAATGGCCCAGGGCGGCGGCGTTGCCATCAACAAAGAAAAGCTCGCAGCTTTCGATGCCATCATCGACGAAAAGGCTTTGCTCAACGGCAAATACATCTTGGCACAGCGCGGCAAAAAGAATTATTTTCTGCTGATTGCGAAGTAGTTTTCTGTCGTCCGCGAAACATTTTTCCGCCGTGCGTGAAATAAATTTCCGCCGTCAGCGAAATAAATCGAGAAAAAGATTTGGTCATTTAAAATAAAAACCACTATCTTTGCGGCGCTTTTTAAGAAAGCACCACGTGTTAGTCCAATGGTGTAATGGTAGCACTACAGTTTTTGGTACTGTCTGTGGAGGTTCGAATCCTTCTTGGACTACATAAAAAGACTCCGAAGCAATTCGGAGTCTTTTGTTTTATGACAATGTTGCCAAAAGCTCGACCATTCAAAGAGCCTGTATCACATTGCCGTTTTTGTCGTACCAAACCTTTGACGACACCCCGGAGGTAAAAGGATTATATTCGTATTTGATTAGGTAGTCTAATCCACTTTCATTGTAATATCGATTCTCTATTAACCGCTGCTCATTGTTATAAAACTTTATTTCTGTCAAATAACCTTTATCGTTATACAACTTCACTTCAAATTCAAAACCCCCATTAAAAATATCATCTTCTTCTCGAAAATACATAACGCTTTCCTTGCTCACCACACCATTTGGATGAAACAATTTATACAAAGCTTTACTAACGATGTGATGTCGTACACGATCTGTCAGGCTATTGGAAAAACTGGCTACCAATGTGGTATCTATTTTCTCAAATTGAAGTTCACAAAACAATCTACTCCCATCAAATTCAGTATGACGTACTTTATCGCCTTTATCGTATTCATGGATTCTTAACAACGAGGAATCCGCGTACACATATTCCATGCCATGTTTTAACCCATGACGATAATTAGAAATAATCTGAAAACCATCTTCACTTTCTATGTCCACCCACTGGCCATGCTTTTTGCCGTTTTCATCGTGTTGATTCAAAAAATTCTGGGCACACACTCCACTCGCCTGCAGCAAACACAGCAGCATTACAACTAAAAATTTAAAATTGAATTGTTTCATAATTTCGTGGGTTTAAATGGCTTAACTATTTTTTCTAATATACTCACATTTCTATCTGTTGGAATAGCAACACCGCTTCTTGACGCAACTACAGCAACACTCCCATTGGTTAATATCAATAAGAAAGCATCCCTGCCTTTCTCATCCTGCTTGTTGTCCAGGAGACCTTATCTGATGATAATCTTCTGTGTTTGATGGCCAACTTTGACGATGTAGATTCCTGTTGGAAGTTCTTTTGCTTGACCTAGGTTCAAACCGTTAATGCTGTATACTTCGTAGCTGTCGCTACCGTCAATCGTAATGCGACGACCGCAAACGGCAATTCTGACAGACTGCTCTGATGCAGACGAGAGCGCATCAGTGTCTTCATTTTCATCATTTTCATCATCATTTTCATTTTCTTTTATGGGATAGAAGTAATAGAATTTGTTCCATCCATTGGCCGATGTGTAGGCGTCAATGCTGCCTTCCGGCACGTAAACAAGACTATAATAATCGTAAAAACAGTTTTTTCCTAAGACGGGAGGAATAGGATTTCGACTCGTGATGCTGGCAAGACTAGTGCATTGAGAGAAAGCGTTATTGCCAATATAAGTCAGGCTGTCGGGCAAATCGATGCTGGCAAGACTATAACAATAATAGTATTTGCAACCAGTTATTACTCAATATTTTGTGCGTAATAAGTCAGAAATATGTCATAGACCTTTAAGGGTGCATTCTAAAGGGTGAAGATTTAACGATTTTATTGATTTGAACCTGTTTTGAGGTGTCAATAATCGGT
>JAFUIP010000021.1 GCA_017468435.1 Bacteroidales bacterium | reverse complement strand
CCATTTGGCACCGCTTGGCAAACCAAGATCCACGTAGGCGTAGCCATTTTCAGTACCGGAAACAACTTGCCACTGCGCATACAGTGTTATATCTTGCATCAAGGTGATTACTTGGCCATCTGTGTAGGCAGTGCCACTGCCATCGGGCGAGGTATTCCAGCCGATGAAGGTGTAACCTGAGCGCGTAAAGGTATTTGTTGCAAGTGCTGACAATTCGCCTTTGGCTATTTTTTGCGCAGGCATTTCTCCCTCGCCGCCGTTAGTATCGAAAGTAACAATGGGAAATTCGGTATAGCAGACTGCGCGAACGGGGTGACCGTCATTGCGTCCGCTATCGTAGCCCCAGTCCACAGTGCGCGAACTGAAGTCCAAGCAGTACGCGTCGCTCGGATCACTCTCGTCGAGTGAACTCGACCAATAGTAGCCGTAGGAACCGACACGGTAGACTGAAGTACCATCGCAGCCGCCGGCCGCCGGCAAAAATATGCTGTTTCCGTTGGTTTTGCTGGTTACTTTGTATCCGTTTACTCCTTTTTGAAGAGTCCAAGTCCAAGTGCAGTTATTTCTTAATTCTTCTTGTTCAGCTTCGGTTGGCATGCGCCACTTACCGCCCCAATTGGCTCGGGCGGCATCGTCGGAGAGGTCGAGGGTGGTTTTGTTATCTACCGTGCCATGGTTGCTGCTTGTGTTGTATTTGTTAAACTTAACATTATCGTCATTATCACCGCTTGTTCGGAACTTATACGTTTCCCAAGTGTAGTTGCTTTTCGGACTGGTTTCGCCCCAAGCAAAATAATCTCCGTAGCCTTGGGGAGTGGTGGCCCCCACGTTGCAGGTGGCCCATTTCAGACCACTGGGCAGGCCAAGATCGACCCATTCATAACCGTTTTCGTATCCCGGCGTAGCAATTACTTCCCACTGCGCATACAGTGTTATATCTTGCGTCAAGGTTATACTCTGCTTATTTGTGTAAGAATTGCCGCTACCATCGGCATTGGTGTTCCATCCGGTGAAGACATATCCATCGCGGGTAAAGGTATTAGCTGCAAGTGCTTGCGAAACGCCGGCTTCAAGAGTTTGTGCAGGCATTTCCCCCTCGCCGCCGTTAGTATCGAAAGTAAGATGATACACTGTTGTTCTGACAAATATTATGCTATCTATATCACTGACAATATACGAAGCTTTAACTTCTCCATTGGACATTAATCGCATGGAGCGTGACTCGTCAGCTATCACATGAAGACAAGCCATTGAAAATAAGATTGAGCAAAGCAAATAAACAAACCTTTTCATTGCAGAACTTATTTAATGATTATTTTTTTAGAGTTAACAGATTGATTTCCATATGCCATTACCATATAAACCCCGGCAGGAAGTTCTGATATGGAAATTTCTAATTCATGTGAGGCATTGTCACCAAAATCCATCGTTATAGACTTACCAGATACATCCACTAAACGAATAGTACTCATTAAATGAGAGCACTGCACGACCAAGGTTTCTTTACCTCGAACATAGGCTTCAAAATAGCTTCCCGTTTTATTGGGTTGCATAGCATCCACCTGTGTGAAACTACCGAATTGAAAGTAATCGAATTCATCATACAATAAATTGATTTTTTTACCATCAATCCCAACCACAACTATTTGATCTTCTTCAAGAACAATGTGTTGAACATCATCCCATCTAATAGATAGAATCTCCGTTTGTTGATGATGAAAATTAATTGCCTCCGGTTCTTCAGCCACCATCGGAATGATAGTTCCTATTGTACAGAAGACAAGCAACAATCTAATAAATCTCATAGCTGTACTATTTAGTTAAATAAATTGTGTTCGCAAGAACAAACATTAGACGGCAGAACGTTTAACTAAAAAAGAAACGTGGGTGCACTTGCATGTAACAAGGTACGACCAAGCACCCACAAAATTGGTCGTTTTTGTTACAAATCCAATAGCCCGATTGCCATCTAAATAAACAATGCATTCCGCAAAATGCTCGGCGAAAATAATTAAGAGATGTTAATTATCAAATAATTTCGCTAGAAAATGAGCGTGCTTTCGCTTGGCACGCGAGTGACGCGGACATTGAGCGATGAGCGAAATAGCGCGAAGCAGAGTGAGGCCGTGAAAAAAGTCGGCTGTTTGAGCTGCACAGCAGCGAGTTCTGACTTTTAGGCCGAAATCAATGAGCGCCGCGAAGAGCGTCCGACCGCGACACCGTGCGTCAAGCGAAAGCACGCGAAAGCGCTAAACGAAATTTCAACAGAAATCATTGCGATTCGAAAGGAATAAGCTAATTTTGTGGCTTAATTTATTTGAAATAAAATATACGCAATGAACGAACAAATCAGACAGATAGCCGAGCGTTTGCGCGGTATGCGCGATGCTTTGGACATGAGTATCAGCGAGATGGCAGAAGCATGCCAGATTAAAGAAGCCGAATACGAATCGTACGAGAGCGGACAGGTGGACATTCCCATGAGTTTCATTTGCCGTTTTGCCGATTATTTCAAGATACAACCTTCGGAATTGTTGTCGGGCGAACAGGCCTACATGAGCCATTATTTCCTGACACGAAAAGACAAAGGATTGTCTGTAGAACGCCAGAAAGCCTATAAATATCAAGCACTTGCCATGGGTTTCAAGAACGCCAAGGCCGATCCCTTCATTGTGACGGTAGAGCCCAACGACACGCCCAAGGAAGAACTGCATCTGAACAGCCATCCCGACCAGGAATTCAACATGGTATTAGAAGGTTCGCTGTTGCTTATTATAGATGGTAAAGAATTGATACTCAACGAAGGAGACAGCATTTATTTCGATTCGACACGTCCGCACGCCATGAAGGCGCTCAACGGAAAAGCGGTGAAATTTTTCGCCATCATTTTGTAGTCGTAAAGGCGATTACCAGAAATTAAATATTTAATACAGAGGATATTAAGAAGATCTTAAAAGACAGATGATGATTTTAGACAGATTTTTGAAACAAGTCGAGTTTTCTTCCATGGAAGATTTCCGACAGCATTTGGAATTCAAAGTTCCTGAAAGATTCAATTTCAGTTACGATGTAGTGGATGCATGGGCCGAAATCGCGCCCGACAAAAAAGCCCTGATTTGGACCAACGACCAAGGAGAATACCGCGAATATACTTTTGCAGACATCAAAGAATACAGCGACCGCACCGCTTCTTATTTCCAACAACTCGGCATCAAGCCGGGCGAGAAGGTGATGTTGATCTTGAAACGTCGCGTGGAATTCTGGTTCTCCATTCTGGCCCTGCATAAAATCGGTGCCGTGGTGATTCCCGCCACTCACCTGCTCACCAAGAAAGACATTGTTTACCGTGCCAACGCCGCCGATATCAAGATGATTGTAGCCGCCGGCGAAAGCGAGATCATCAAGCATATAGAAGCCGCCCGACCCGAATCGCCCAGCTTGGAGATCGTGGTTTCCGTGGGCGGAGAATTTCCCGAAGGTTGGGAGAATTTCCAGGAAGGCATTGCCAAGGCCCCGGCATTTGTGCGCCCCGAATTCGTCAACGAAAACAGCGACGTGTCTATCATGTATTTCACTTCGGGTACCAGCGGACAGCCCAAGATGGTGGCTCACGATTTTTGTTATCCCATCGGACATATCGTCACGGCCAAGTATTGGCACAATCTGCACGAAAACAGCCTGCATCTGACAGTGGCCGACACGGGTTGGGGAAAAGCCGTTTGGGGAAAACTCTACGGACAATGGTTCGTTGGCGCCTGCGTTTTTGTGTACGATCACGAGAAATTTGCCGCCGGCGACATTCTGAGAATGATGGAAAAATACCGCATCACCTCTTTCTGCGCGCCGCCCACCATCTACCGATTCATGATTCGCGAAGACCTGAGCCGTTTCGATTTGAGCAGTCTGGAGTATTGCACCATCGCCGGAGAGCCGTTGAACCCATCGGTATATGAAGCCTTCTACAAAGCCACGGGCATCAAGATGCGCGAAGGATTCGGACAGACGGAAACCTGCATGACCATCGGCACCTTCCCCTGGATGGAACCCAAGCCCGGCTCCATGGGCGTGCCAAATCCGGCCTACGACATGAGCCTGATCACGGCCGACGGACGCGAAGCCGAAGACGGAGAACAAGGCGAAATCGTGTTGCTCACCAACAAACGCATGCCTTACGGACTTTTCAAAGAGTATTATCGCGACGCGGAGAAAACCAAAGAAGTCTATCACGACGACATCTACCACACGGGCGACGTTGCCTGGAGAGACGAAGACGGCTATTTCTGGTTTGTGGGCCGCACCGACGATGTCATCAAGAGTTCGGGTTATCGCATCGGACCCTTCGAAGTGGAAAGCGCGCTCATGACGCATCCGGCCGTGGTGGAATGTGCCATCACCGGTGTACCCGACGAAGTGCGCGGCCAGGTGGTAAAGGCCACCATCGTGCTTGCCAAGGAGTACAAGAATGCCGACAAAGAGGCTTTGACCAAGGAAATCCAACATCATGTGAAAGTGACCACGGCGCCCTATAAATATCCCCGAGTAGTGGAATTCGTGGACGAACTGCCCAAGACCATCAGCGGAAAAATACGCCGAGTACAAATTCGTAAACAAGATTCACAACAATGATACTATCAATGACTGGCTATGGCAAGTACCAAGCCGAAATCAATGGAAAAAAAGTCACCGCCGAAATCCGCTCGCTCAATAGCAAACAGTTGGATTTGAGCACGCGCGTTTCGCCTTATTACAAGGAAAAAGACAACGAAATCCGCAATGAGATTCTGCGTCGTTTAGAAAGAGGCAAAGTGGATTTCGCGCTCTATACGGAAAGCATAGGCGAGCAAAACGGTGCCCACTTGAACATTCCCCTTCTGCAAACTTACTACCAAGAACTGCAACAAGCTTCTGAAAGCCTGCAACTGCCTTTGGGAAATGAAGTGTGGACCCTGCTCATGCGCATGCCAAACGTGATGCAAGGCGACAGCTTCGAACTGCCCGAAGACGAATGGCCGCAAGTACAAGAAGTGATTGCCATGGCCATTGACCAACTTATTTCTTTCAGAGAACAAGAAGGCAACATGCTCTACGATTTCTTCTCGGCCCGCGTGAGCCGCATCGAAGAATTGTTGGCCGAGGTGGAACCTTACGAAAACAGCCGCGTCGAAAAAATCAAAGCCCGCATCCAAGATGCCTTGGAAAAATCGGGAGCCGCCGAAAGCATAGATAAAAACCGCTTCGAGCAAGAGATCATTTACTACTTGGAAAAGTTGGACATCACCGAAGAGAAGACGCGTCTGCGCAACCACTGCCAATACTTCCGTCAGACCATGGACGAGGTGGAAACCAAGGGCGGAAAGGGCAAGAAATTGGGCTTCATCATCCAGGAAATGGGCCGCGAAATCAATACTTTGGGCTCGAAATCGAACCAGGCAGAAATGCAACGCATCGTGGTGTGCATGAAGGACGAGCTTGAGCAGATGAAGGAACAGATACTCAACGTTTTATAACAGAATTATGACACTGCGAACAGGCATATTTGGAGGTTCATTCAACCCTCTTCACAGCGGACACATCGCCATTGGAGAATATTTTCACCAGAGCGGTCTGCTAGACGAAGTCTGGTTTGTGGTGAGCCCGCAGAATCCGCTGAAAACAAGCGAAGTTTCGCTCAATGCGGAAGAGCGTCTGGATGCCTGTCGCCAAGCCTTGAAAGCTTATCCTTACCTGAAAGTGTCCGACATTGAGTTTTCACTGCCCCGTCCCTCGTATATGGCGCAAACGCTGAAAACCTTGCAGGAACTTTATCCCCGGAGAACATTTTCCCTCATCATCGGAGGCGACAATTTGGAGCATTTCGATAAATGGAAAGACTACGATTACCTGCTCGAACATTACGACATTTTGGTGTATCCGCGGCCGGGAAGTGTCAACCGGGTACCGCCCGAATGGAAAAGGGTAAAGCTGTTCGAAGACGCCACCATGATGGACATTTCCTCAACGGAAATCAGAGCCAGAATGGACAAAGAGCAAAAAACGAGAAACAAAACTATTTAAACATGAAACTGAAACAAAGAATTGCCAAAGGCCTGATCAAGTTGTTGGGTTGGAAATCGGAAGACAGATTTCCCGAGATCAAGCATTGCGTGGTTGCCGTGGCACCTCACACCAGCAATTGGGACTTCGTCTATGGAAAACTCACCAGCATGGCCGTGGGCAGAAAGTCGCATTTTCTTATCAAGAGCGATTGGTTCTTCTTCCCCATGAACTACTTTTTCAAATGGGTGGGCGGCATTCCCGTTTATCGCAAGAAGAAAAACAACAGCATGACCGACAAGGTGGCCCAGTATTTCAAAGAGAAAAAGGAACTCTGCCTGGCCATCACGCCCGAAGGCACGCGCAAAGCCAATCCCGACTGGAAAAAAGGCTTCTACTACATCGCCAAGAAAGCCAATGTGCCCATCCTGCTTTCGTACATAGATTACGCCAAGAAGAAAGCCTGCATTGCCGAAAAGTTCATTCCCACCGGCGACGAAGTGGCTGATATTCAATATATCAAGAACTTCTTCAAAAACATCAGCGGCAAGATTCCTGCCAATTTTGCCATTTAACCATTCATTGATAACAAGATGCGCATCAGCTTAGCACAGGTGGACATTGTCTGGGAAAACGCCCCGGCTAACCTCAAGAAATACAAAGAGATGGCAGCTTCGCTCAAAGGAAAGAGCGATTTATTGGTTTTACCCGAAATGTGCGCCAATGGTTTCGGAAGCGAGGCCACCAAGGTGGCTCAATACAACGACGGACTCACCATCAGCACTTTGCGAGCCGCAGCCATGGAAAACGACTTGGCCATCGTGGGTAGTTTCATTGCCAAAGAAGATGTCACGCACGAAGACGGCCAAAGCGAAACGCTCTATTTCAACCGCGGATTTTTCATTTATCCCGATGGAAAAACCATCTTCTTCGACAAGCGTCATCTTTTCCGCGTAGGCGTGGAAGGCAAAGATTATCAAGCAGGTAGCCTTGAGCCTTGCATTGTCCGTTACAAAGATTGGAACATTCGACTCATCATCTGTTACGATTTGCGTTTTCCCGTGTGGTGCCGCAATGTGCAACAAGGTTACGATCTGCTTATCTGCGTGGCCAACTGGCCAGAATGCCGCATCCAATCGTGGAACAATATGCTGGAAGCCAGAGCCACTGAAAATCAGGCTTATGCTTGCGGCGTGAATCGTATCGGCAACGACGGTTTAGATTTGCATTACAATGGAGCTTCTGCTGTCTATTCCGCTATAGGCGAGGAACTTGGCCGCTGCCACGACAACGAGGAAGAAGTACTCACGCTCCATCTCGATTTGGATCGTCTGCGTCATCAGAGAGAAAAATTTCCGGCATGGAAGGATGCAGATATTTTCGAAATCAGCGGAGGTCCGGCCGACCGGGAAATACAACTCATAGGTTTCGATGCCGACGACACACTTTGGCTCAACAGCGTTTACTTTATCCGCGCCGAAAAAGCCTTGGCAGAGATACTGTCGCCCTACATAGATGCCGATAATCTTCATCGTCGCCTTGTTGCCATCGAAGCGAAAAATATGCCTTGGTACGGCTACGGCGTGATGGCCTATACCCTCTCGCTCATGGAAACGGCCCTGCAAGTGAGCGAACATCGTTTGAGCGCAGAGGACATGGAAAGAATCTTGAACATCGGACAGAAAATGCTGGCTCAGGAAGTGCAATTGTATGCGGGTGTCAAGGAGACCTTGGCCAAGCTGAGTAAGCATTATCCGCTCATTCTCATCACCAAAGGCGATATGCTCGACCAAGAACGGAAACTGAAGAATTCCGGTCTGCAGCCCTACTTCGACCACATAGAAATCGTCACGGAGAAACATCCCGAGCAGTACAAAGAGATTCTTTCGCGTCTGCACGTCTCGCCCGAACACTTCCTGATGGTGGGCAATTCTTACAAATCGGACATTATTCCTGTGCTGGAAATTGGCGCGCAAGCCATTCATACAAAAGACGATAGCGTTTGGGAATGGGAAAAACGCGATTGTCCCGACAATTTCTTTCACGAAATAGAACAATTGCCGGAGCTTCTGGATTTGCTTGGAATCAAATAACTATGAAAATGATGACGACGATAGCCTTTCAAAAAAGTTCGAAAGATTTGAAAAACAGCATTTTATCTATCAAAGAAGATGCTTTTTTCCTGCTGCTCGACCCCACGCTGAAGCCTGAAAACATCCAATGGCATCAGGGTGCGCAAGAGCGCCTGCAACAAGTGGGCCGCATGACGCAAGCCGGCATGGTGTATGCTGATTATCTGGAAGCCGACGGACAAAAACATCCGCTCATCGATTATCAAGTGGGCAGTCTGCGCGACGATTTCGACTTCGGAAAAGTGCTCTGGATAGACAAAGCCGCTGCGCTTCGTGCTTTGGAAGAAGTGGACGACAGACTCGCCTTCGGCGCTGTTTATGCTCTTAGATTGGCCATTTCCAGAGCGTTTCGCATCATTCACCTTAGAGAAACGCTGTATCGTTTGTCGGAGACGGAAAACATAGATAAAGAAGCGCGTCAGTTTGCCTACGTGGATCCCAAGCAAAGAGCCTATCAGATAGAAATGGAGCAGATTTGCACCGTACATCTGAAAGCCATCGGTGCTTATTTACCTGAAAGACAGAAGAGCATCGACCTGCAGTCGGGCTCGCAGACGGGCTCGAAAGAAGGCTCGCAGAATGGCGGTTTTCCCGTGGAAGCCAGCGTCATCATTCCGGTGCGCAACCGCATCAAAACCATACGTGAAGCCGTGCTTTCGGCCCTGCAACAAGTCTGCGATTTTCCATTCAACGTCATCGTGGTAGATAATCATTCCACCGACGGAACGCGCCAAGTGCTTGAAAATTTGGCACTTGAACACTCGCATTTAAAGCCGCTCTTTCCCGAAAGAGAAGACCTGAACATAGGCGGATGCTGGAATTACGCCATCAACAGCGAGCATTGCGGACGCTTCGCCGTACAGCTCGACAGCGATGATTTGTACAGCGACGAAAACACTTTGCAAAAAATTGTAAATCTTTTCCGTCAAGAAAAATGTGCCATGGTGGTGGGAAGCTACCGCATCTGTAATTTTCAAAAACAGACCTTGCCTCCCGGACTGATAGATCACCGCGAATGGACGCCCGAAAACGGGCACAACAACGCTTTGCGAATCAACGGATTGGGAGCGCCAAGAGCTTTCTACACGCCGCTTTTGCGCAGCCTTCAATTGCCCAACACCAGCTACGGTGAAGATTACGCCATCGGACTGGCCATTTCCAGAAACTACCGCATCGGACGCATTTACGAAGAATTGTACCTCTGCCGACGTTGGGAAGACAACAGCGACGCCGACATCAGCCTGGACAAACTCAATGCCAATAATGCTTACAAGGATTTGCTGCGCAGCATGGAAGTGATGGCGCGTCAAGCCATGAACCAAAACGAAAGTGTATGATAGACCTCAGATCGTTTTTCGAAGCGCAACTGCCCTGCTGGCCGCTGGCAAAAGCCAATTACGACAACTTGGAGCAGGCCCTGTTCAAGGATATTTATCTTTCTGAGCATGAACGCATTCGATTGGTTTGTCTGCCCGCACGCATCGCCTCTTCTTCGGCCAGAATCACCGCCAAAGGCGAAGTCGATAGACCTTGTTTCCTTTGCAGCCATCGCCTGCCGGCCGAACAGCAACACTTGGATTTCGGTGCCTGCGATATTTTAGTGAATCCATTTCCCGTTTTCAAACAACATTTTACCGTGCCGAGCAAAGCACATCAAAGACAAAGTTTTCTGAAGGAATGGCCCTGTTTATATCGGCTTTTGGAAGAGATTCCGCAAGATTATGTTGTCTTTTTCAATGGAGCGATTTGTGGCGCATCGGCCCCCGATCATCTGCATTTCCAAATCGGACAAAAAGAGGTAATGCCCTTGCAATCTGATGGTTTCGCCGCGGAACATTTACAATTGGTACAAGAGAAAAAACGCATCGGGCTTTATCGTCTGAGACACTATCATCGACAGGCATTTTTGCTGAAGACCTCATTGTCAGAGACTTCTCGCGAAAACGATTTATTTGAAACGATACAGGATTTGCTGCAGGCTTTCGGACAAGTCGGGAAAATTCAGGCGGAAGATCATATCAATGTGGTGGCTTGGAAAGATGGTCAAAACCTTATGATGCTGATATTTCCGCGTGCCGCACATAGGCCGGCTTGTTTTTATGCCGAAGACGAAAGCCAAAGATTCGTTACCAGTCCGGCTTCGGTGGAGATGATGGGCTATTATATTTTTCCGCGTCAAGAAGATTTCCACAAAGCTGATGCACAAACACTTAAACAGATTTACAAGGATGTTTGTCTGAGCGAAGAAAAAATGGATGCTATCTGTTCAATTTTACAGTCAAAGCCATGAATGTGAAGGAAATAGCAAAAGAGCCCTGCATCGATGTGGGCGTGATGACTTCCGGCGAAATTGCCTTTGGTCTGCAACGTGCCGCTTATCTCGAAGTGTATCGCAAAAGCAAAAAAAACAGGCTCCTTTGCGAGGATAAAATCATGCTTCCCGAGGGCGAATACATAGCTCGCTTGGAACAAGGGAAATTGGCTTTGTATTTAGGAGATACACACCTGATAAACAAAGGTGAACGTTATCGTTTTGTAGCCTTGGACGCGCAGCAGGAGGTTTTCTTCCGTTTGCACGCGGTACGCATCGGCATTGATTTTCATTGGGACAGAACGCAGGAACAATGCTTTGTGGGTGAATTGCATCTGCAAATGGATCAAGCCTCGATCATCGCCATCAACCGATTGCCTTTGGAAGATTATTTGCTCAGTGTGATTTCTTCGGAAATGAGCGCCAAGGCCGGTGTGGAACTTCTTCGCGCACATGCCATCATCTCGCGCAGCTGGCTCTTGGCCCAAGGTTTGGGAAAACATCTGACGCCCGCTTCCGAAAATGAATCGACACCCCTTTCCGGAAATACGATGCTTTCTGAAAATGACGAACATATTAAATGGTACGAACGCGATGCACATACGCTTTTTGATGTTTGCGCCGACGACCATTGTCAACGATATCAGGGATTTGCCTTGGCCACCACCCCACAAGTGAAGAAGGCTTTGGCCTCCACACGCGGCATGGTCATTGCCTGCGAGGAGGAAATCTGCGATGCCCGTTTCTACAAATGTTGCGGCGGAAAAACCGAGGTCTTCGAAGCCTGCTGGAGCGACCATCCGAAGCCTTACCTGCAAAGCATCAGCGACTGCGCAGCAAGCACAAAGCTAAGCTCTGCTAACGCGAAACAAGTGCCGGCAAACACGAATCAAGCCTCCGTAAGCGACTTCGAAAACCTTTGCAACGAAGCACAAGCCCGAGCCTTCATCTGCTCATCGCCCGAGGCCTTTTGCCATACTCACGACAAGGAAGTCTTGCAGCAGGTGCTCAACGACTACGACCAGGAAACCGCCGACTTTTATCGTTGGGAAGTACGCTACGGCGCCGAAGAACTTTCCGACATCGTGAAACAACGCTCCGGCATAGATTTCGGACGCATCAAGGCTCTCCTGCCCGTGCAACGCAGCCATTCCGCCCGATTGGTCAAGTTGAAGATTGTAGGAGAGAAACGCAGCATGGTGGTAGGCAAAGAGTTGGAAATCCGCAAGTTCCTGTCGCGCACGCATCTCTACAGCTCTGCCTTCGTGGTGGACGAAGAACGCAACGAGCAGGGAGAGGTGGAAACTTTCGTGCTGAGAGGAGCCGGCTGGGGTCACGGCGTGGGGCTTTGTCAGATCGGCGCCGCCATGATGAGTCAGCAAGGATATTCGTACAAAGATATTCTCGCACATTATTATCCCAATACGGAAATTATTACCCTTTACTGAACAATAGTTATCCTAATGCGAATCTTAATCCACCCTCAAGCGAAGGATAAAACATACTTTTGTCAACGATGAAACAAGCAAAAACGATAAACAACACAAAGGCATGGAAATGGGTTCCCAGTCTGTACTTTGCCGAAGGCCTGCCCTACGTGGCCGTAATGAGCCTGTCGGTGATTATGTACAAGAACTTAGGACTGAACAACACGCAAGTGGCCTTCTACACCAGTTGGCTGTATTTACCTTGGACCATTAAGTTTCTTTGGAGTCCCTTTGTGGACGTGCTCCGCAGCAAACGCTGGTGGATTGTGAGCATGCAATTTCTTATCGGAGCCGCCATGGCCGGCATTGCCCTGACACTGCCCGGACCGGGCTGGTTGCAATGGAGCATGGTCTTCTTTTGGCTGATGGCCTTTTCGTCGGCCACCCACGACATCGCGGCCGACGGATTCTACATGCACGGGTTGGACGGACAACAGCAGCAATTCTTTATTGGCGTGCGCAACACTTTCTACCGCGTGGCCATGATTTGCGGACAAGGCTTATTGGTGATGCTGGCCGGACGTTGGGAAGGCTGGCAAAACAATCCATTGGGCATGGACTCCGTGCCTTTCGCCTGGATGCTTTGTTTCCTGTTGATGGCGGTCATTTTCACCTTGTTGGGCCTTTATCACTGTTTCGTATTACCCCGTCCCGAGAGCGATGCCACAGCGCAAAGCAAGAGCGCGGCCGATATTTTGAAAGATTTGGGAAACACCTTCAGCAGCTTTATTCGCAAACCCCATATTGTCAGCGCCATCGCCTTTATGCTGCTGTATCGCTTTGCCGAAGCGCAATTGGTAAAACTGAGTTCGCCTTTCTTGCTCGACAGTGTGGAAGCCGGCGGCCTTGGGCTGAGCACCTCGTCGGTGGGATTTGCTTATGGCACTTTGGGCGTCGTTGCTTTGTTGGCCGGTGGCATTTTAGGCGGCATTGTCATTTCCCGAAGAGGGCTTGAGAAAAGCATTCTCCCCATGGCATGGGCGCTTTGTCTGCCCAACTTGGTGTATCTTTTCATGGCCATGACACAGATTCAAAACCAAGCCTGCATCTACGCTTGCATCGGGCTGGAACAATTGGGTTACGGCTACGGATTCACCGCCTATACCGCCTATCTGCTGCATTTTTGCCAAGGAAAACACAAAACCTCGCATTACGCCTTCTGTACGGCCTTCATGGCTTTGGGCATGATGATTCCGGGCATGTTCGCCGGCAAGTTGCAGAGTCTTTTCGATGTGTGGTTCGAGGGGCTCATGAGCGGCTACACGGCCTTCTTTATTTGGGTGATGATAAGCTGTATTCCATGTATTTGGATGAGCCTCGTTGCCAGAAAACAAATAACCAAATAAATATTCAAACATTATGAAGATCTTGAAAAAATTGCTCGCAGTATGGCTTCTGACAAGCGCAAGCACTGCCTTGATGGCTGAGAACCATCCCCTACAATTGTATTACGATTCTCCCGCCAATTATTGGGAAGAAGCCTTGCCCATCGGTAACGGACGCATCGCTGCCATGGTATATGGAAATCCCTGGGAAGAAGAGCTCCAGTTGAACGAAGAAACCGTGTCGGCCGGTGTGCCCCATCGCAACCACAACCCTATGGGAAAAGATTCGCTCGACAAGATTCGTCAGCTTATTTTCGATGGTTTTTATCCCGAAGCCCAAATATTGGCCGGAAAAGCCATCCTTTCGCAAAAGAGCCACGGAAAGCCTTATCAGACCGTGGGAAGCTTGCATCTGCGTTTTCCGGGACACGAAAACTACAGCCATCTGAAACGTATTCTCGACCTGGATAATGCCAGAACTCAAATCACTTACGAGGTGAACGGCGTTGAATTCAAGCGAGAAAGCTTTGCCTCCTTCACCGACCAGCTCATCATCGTGCGTCTGACGGCCAGCCAACCCGGCATGATCAATTTCGAAATGCAGAGCACTTGCCCGCAGAAGGTAGATATTGAAATCCCCGACAGCAAGCATATCGTGATGAGCGGCGTGACCAAACATTCCGGCAAGGGCGAAGAAGAAAATTATAAAGGTGGTTTGCAGTTCCGCGCCGATTTCCAACTGAAGACCAAGGGCGGAAAAAGCGTAGTCAAGGACTCTTGCATCGTGGTGAGCGGCGCCAACGAAGCCATCATCTACATTGCCATGGCTACCAATTTCGTGAATTATCAGGATATTTCCGGCGACCCCGTGGCTCGCAACAAGGCTTACATGAAGAATGCCAACAAGCCTTATAACAAGGCTTTGGCTGCTCATATCGCCGCCTATCAGCAACAATTCAATCGCGTATCGCTGCATTTGGGAAGCAACGAGCAATCCCTGAAACCCACACATATCCGCGTGCAGGAATTCGCCCAAGGATACGACCCGCAGCTCATAGAACTCTATTTCCAGTTTGGCCGCTACCTGCTGATGTCTTCATCGCAAGAAGGATGCCAGCCTGCCAACCTGCAAGGCAAATGGAACGACAAACTGAACCCTGCATGGTCTTGCCGCTACACCACCAACATCAATGCCGAAATGAACTATTGGCCCGCCGAAGTCTGCAACCTGAGCGAATGTCACGAGCCTTTCCTCAAAATGATTCAGGAACTCTCCGTAGCCGGACAGATGACAGCCCGCGAAATGTACGGCTGCCGTGGCTGGGTGCTGCATCACAATACCGACCTTTGGCGCATGACCGGTGCCGTGGACCGCGCTTATTGCGGACCTTGGCCCACTTGTAACGCTTGGCTCTGCCAGCATCTTTTCGACCGTTATCTCTACAATGGAGACAAGGCATATTTGGCCGAAGTGTATCCCATCATGAAGAGCGCTGCCGAATTCTTTGTCGATTTTCTGGTAGAAGATCCCAACACCGGCTACATGGTGGTTTGTCCGTCTAACTCTCCTGAAAACGCGCCCCGCCAATGGAAAGGCAAGGCCAACTTGTTTGCCGGCATCACCATGGACAACCAATTGGTGTTCGACCTTTTCTCTAACTGCATCTACTCTGCCGAACTGCTCGGACGCGACGCTGCCTTCTGCGACACCATCGCCCGTTTGCGCGAGCAGTTGCCGCCCATGCAGGTAGGCCAATACGGACAATTGCAAGAATGGTTCGAAGACTGGGACAATCCCAACGACCATCACCGTCATATTTCACATTTGTGGGGACTTTTCCCCGGTCGTCAGATTTCGGCCTACAACAGCCCTGTTTTGTTCGAAGGAGCACGCAACACGCTCATTCAGAGAGGTGACCCATCTACCGGTTGGTCTATGGGCTGGAAGGTTTGCTTCTGGGCCCGCATGCTCGATGGCGACCACGCTTACAAACTCATTCAGAACCAATTGAGTCTGGTATCGCCCGAATCGCAGAAAGGCCAAGGCGGTGGTACTTATCCCAACCTTTTCGACGCACATCCGCCATTCCAGATTGACGGAAACTTCGGTTGCACGGCCGGTATTGCCGAAATGCTCATGCAGAGTCACGACGGCGCCGTACATATTTTGCCCGCGCTTCCCTCTGCCCTGCCCAATGGAGAAATCCGTGGCTTGCGTGCCCGCGGTGGTTTCGACATTGTCTCTTTGGTTTGGGAAAACGGCGAAATCAAATCTTTGGAAATCAAATCGAACATTGGTGGTCTTTTGCGCCTGAGAACCCATAACGACATCGTTTTGCAAACGGCAGAAGGCACCCAGAAATTGCAGGCAGCCAAGGGCGAAAACAGTAATCCGCTCTTTGTTCAGCAAGAAATTGCCCGCCCCATGATCAGCCCGAAGGCGCCCATGAAAGGTGTGGAACTGAAGCCCTATCAGATGTACGACATTGATACTCAAGCCGGAAGCATCTATCGCTTCGTAAAAGAATAATCAAGTATCTTTTAGCAATGAACCCCGGAAGTCAGACAATGGCTTTCGGGGTTTTGTTTTTTATTGTCTTCCATTAAACCATCGTCTATTTTAAGTATCTTAGCGACTTTGAACATACAAAGCAACTAAATACGAAAAGAATATGAAAAAAGGATTTCAATTAATCTGTTTATCAATGTTTTGGCTATTAGCCGGAAACTGTTTTGCACAAGTTCAGGCAAAAGCTAAACCCTCTTTCAAAGTGGATTTCAGCGTGGCCGGCCGTAGCGACAAAGAAGTATTGGAACCTGGATTTACCCAATGGGTGGTACACGAAAGCAAGAGCCAGAAGCTTGATATCCAAGGCATTACTTGCACAATCGAAAGCGAAGAGAGCAAATTGGTAGCTTGGTGGAACAAGAGCTATGTACGCGACGCTGCCAATGCTGCTCAGAACGGCCGCCTCACCTACGATGGTCTGACCCTGACATCGAAAGATTTCGGTCGTTTCAGCATTTGCTTGGAAGGCCTTCCCAAAGGCAAACACAGCATTCAGACCTATCACAACTGCTGGGAAAATCCGGCTCGATTCTATGCCGTTCCCATGACGGTCACCTGCAACGGAAAAGCCGTTCACAGCAAGGTTTATCCTACCTTCGGACAAGCCATCGCTGCCAATACCTGCATCTTGGTTACCGAATTTGAAGTCAAAAAGAAAGGCCAAGTGATTTGCTTGGAATTCACCACTTCTCCCGACAACAGCGGCCAAGCCGAAGAAGGCAAACAGGCTTTCAAATCGCCGCTTTGCAATGGTTTCGAGTTGAACACGCCCGAAGTGAAAAAGCAAGCCAAAGCGCCCTATCCTGCCGGCGGTGACCTGCATGCCGATGGCGACAGCAAGCAAATCATGCTGCAATGGCAAGCTGCCAACCAAGATGTCAAAGAGCATCATCTGTATATTGCTTTATCGGCCGAAGCGCTGGCAAAGGCCAAGAAACCCACGGCAGTTTTGCCCGCCGACGAATGCCACTATTTGTTGACAGATTTGTATTCGATGAACACTTATTTCTGGCGCGTGGACGAAGTGGATGCCAAGGGCAAACTCACTCCGGGCCTCGTATGGCATTTCAAGCCTCGTCAATTAGCATTCCCCGGTGCTGAAGGCTACGGACGTTTCGCTCAAGGCGGACGCGGCGGCGTGGTGTATCATGTGACCAACCTGAGCAGCGAACGCATTCCCGGCTCCTTCTTGTACGGTCTTTTGGATATTGAAGGTCCGCGCACCATCGTATTCGATGTTTCGGGTGTCATCGACATGAAGCAACAAGCTGTGTTTGTGCAACCTTATACCACCATTGCCGGACAGACAGCGCCCGGTAAAGGAATCTGCCTGAAGGGTTCCAACATGAACATCGGAGCCGACGGCATTTGTCGTTTTATTCGCGCCAAGCGAGGCGTGGGCATCACCGGAAATGCCATGGGCGTGGCCGGTACCGACCATACCATTGTTGACCATTGCACCGCTGCCTGGGGCACCGACGAAACCGTTTCCGGACGCGGCGCCAAGAATGTCAGCTTCCAGTATTGCATGATTGCCGAGCCTCTCGGTGTCACCGGACATTCGGGTTACGCTGCCGGCAAGAACCACGGCTACGCAGCCACCATCGACGGAAAAATCGGCTCATGGCACCACAACCTCATTGCCCACAGCTACGGACGCAACTTCAGCATGGGTGGCGGCATGGACGGCACCAACACGGCCATCGGACAATTGGACATTTTCAACAACGTGGTCTATAACTGGTGCATCCGCACCACCGATGGCAACGCGCACGAAGTGAATTTCGTCAACAACTACTACAAGATGGGCCCCATGGGACGTCGCACGACGCTCTTCACCCAGCAATACGAAAGAGCCGGTTCGGCTTGGAGTACTTGGAGAGCCTACGTGAATGGCAATATCCGCGAAAACTTAGACGGAAGCCTCAGCCCCGACAAACAAGGTGATACCTACGCCATTCAGGTGAGCCGTGGCGCCAAAACGCCCGATTACGAAACCGTTGTCGATGCGCCCTTCTTCCCTTCTTATGCCAAGATTCACAGCGCAGAAGAGGCCTTCAAAATTGTCTTGAGCGATGCCGGAGCCACCATGCCCGTACGCGACGAACAACACCAACGCATCATTCGTGAAACGCTCGAAGGCACATTCACCTACACGGGTTCCAAGACCGGTTATAGCGGCCAGCTCGACCACGAGAACGATTGCGGCGGTTTCGAAGATTATCCTCAGGAACAGCGTCCCGAAGGCTACGACAGCGACCAGGACGGTATGCCCGACTGGTGGGAAAAGCTTATCGGCAGCAACCCCAAGCAGGCTAACCACAACGACGATCCCGATCACGACGGTTGGACCTTGCTCGAGGATTATCTCGAATTCATGGCACATCCCCACCTCGTGCTGAATGCAGGCGAAAAGGCAGATTTCGATGCCTCATCTTGCTTCAAAGGTTTCACCGAATCGCCCGTTTACAGCATGGAGCAGACAAACGATTTGTTCAGCGCCAAGGATGCTTTCAGCGCCGGCCTCAAAGACGGCACCGTCAGCATTACGACGAAGAAGCCTGGTATCGGCAGTCTCACACTGAAGGTGGTCGATGCCCAAGGACACAGCTTCGAACAGCAACTTCGAATAGCCGTTTGTCAATAAGAAAATCAATCCCGGGGATCATCAAGATAGATTTCCGGGATTGTTGTTTATATCATCTACCGTTTAATATCATCTACCATTGTAGGTCTTACATAATAAATTTCACTTGCTGCAAATCTTTTGCAAACTCGTGCAAAGCCGATTCTATTCTTCGAACCGTCTTGGCTGATGGATGTCGATAGCCATTCATATAATGCGACAATTGTGACTGCGATACACCGGTAATTCGTTCCAATCCGGCCAGACTCAGACGCTTGCTGTAATAGGCCAAGAAAGAAGCGATATCGTATGAAAAACTAAAATCAACTTCTTCGAAAGTTTTTCCCGCGTCGGCATAAAATTCGCGCATACCTTCGTAAGCGGCATGAAAATCTTCCAAGGCTTCCGTGGCCGTCATTCCCGCACCATTCACCCCATAGTCCAAACCCTCATCATCGGGCATATAAGCGGAATACGAACCATCATCTGCCCTCTCAATGTAAACCTTTACTTTCTTCATACAATTCAATTTATGCCTGCCAATTTTTTAATACTCCTTAAGGTGCCTTTTGCCACCTCCATCTTTTCATGCGAGATTTTCCTGTTGGATAACACGCGTTTTTACATAGTAATCTGTGTAATTCACTGTACTTCATTAATATTGTCGCAAATATAATGATATTAATTTTAATATCAATCAAAAATGGTTATTTATTGAAAAAACTATGCGACAAATATAGAGATTGGTATTTATATTATCAATTATTTAACCTGTTTTTAACACTAATAATCCGTCATATCTGAATACACTGATCAAATCTTATACCCTACCCATTTCCAGAGATCGCGTAGGCGTTGTTCGGGATCCCATTGATAATTGTAGGTCCAGCGAGCATCTTGCAGTTCTTTAGGCGTGGGCGCATTTTCAGCCTCGTGCAAATTGTCGTTGAGCCAGCCGCTGTGGCCACCCTCGCGCGTGCATTGATGATAATACGTGCGCAGGCCCCAGGGACAGGGATCCATCACTTTATCGGAATAAGCATAGTGAATATTGCTGTCCAAGACATTGGCCGAGAGATGACAATTGAGCAAGAAAAACTGAGAATCATGATGATAACGTCCCAATAGCGTAGGCGTCTTGGCATCGAAATAAGAATCGGTGATAACCAAGCGTTTGCTCTTGTCGCCACGACCATCGTGCCAAATCATGGCGCGACTATCGCCGTAGAAACGACAACGTGTGGCATAACACCAACCGCGCGGACAAAGGAAATCCACACCCGGACAACGCAAATCCAAATCGGCATGATAATACATACCATTGCCTCCGCGAGCCCAGAGCGAAAGCGCATCGTTACCGTCGGCCCAGACATTGCAATTGACCACGATGGTTCGCGTGGCGCGTCCGAAGATAGACATCTGATGCGTGGTGGTATTCTCCACCGTCGTGCCATAATTGTTGTACACCGTCAGCCCGCTGATGACGCAATCGTCGGCGCCCTCTTGCAGCACAATGACGCCGTTGCCCACGGGCTTGCCATGATATTCGGTGATGCGTCGCGTTTTGGCCGTTTCGGCATATACAATGCGTGTCTGCTCGCGGTCTTCGCCCACCAAAACTATGTTCGGACGGTCTATAATCACTTTCTGCTCATACAAACCCTTTCCTATAAAAATGGTAAACGGCTTCTCCGGCATTTCCGGCGCTTGCTCTATGGCCGCCTGAATGCTCTCGCCCTCGCGCACCACCACGTCAAAATCTTTCGGATTCGGACCCGCCGCACAAGCCGTCAGCATCGACATCTGCATCAGCACGGCCATCAAAAACATACACTTCATCTTTTTCATACTTTTTGGGTTAATGGTTGATAATCTGATTTAAAAGCATTGCGTTGCTCACTTCCCACCTTGCCAAACATTTCGTCCATCATATCGTCAAGGCTTCTCACGTTCATTTTTTCTTGCATAGTATTCATTTTAAAGATTACACATTTGGAAACCGATGTATTGAAAAGAACATAATACGCATGAAATGACGATAGCTAAACAACTCTATTCGTTGTCTTCGGGACTATCCATGGAAGCCTCATCTATTTCGTCGGCATGAGCATTGAGGCGCTTGGCAATATCTCGCAGTGCTTCTGCCTGCAGGTGGTATTCATTTTCTTTGAATGCGGCATTTTTCTTCATAACAACACAACCATTGACACGTTGTGATGGCCAGCTGGCTGACTTCTGGAAGTATTGTCGAGCGAGGGCACTTTTGCTTATAAGTTCTTCCATCTCGGCGAATAATGTAAACACCGCGCCACTTTTTGTTGAGTTTATTTCATCTCACCTTTTCTCATAATCCTCAATATTTCTCTTTTGCCTAAATATTTTCCCATGATTTCCTGTTTTATGATTTTTTTGTAGATTTGCCCCGATTTCTCGGGGGCTTTTTTTAGTCTAAATTGTTTAGAAGACCTCTCTCTGATTTCTTGGATAATCCTCCAATTTGAATCGGTTTCCAGCAAATCTAACAGGTTCAAAATTTGAGCGACTATCCATTTTTTGTTTGACGCAAAGATATATAACAGATTTATTATAATTAATGCCTGATTATACATTCTCGAATATAAATAGACTGTGTGTGTGATTCAGAATACTAATTCAAAGTGTAAATAACATGGAAAAAAAAGGAAATCACGGCGGTGCCCGGCCAGGAGCAGGAAGAAAGCCTATGAACAGAGTAGCCGTCAATATCAGGCTCGATAAAGAAATAGTTGAAAGATTGCCAAAAGACAAAAGTGAGTTTATAAACAAAATCTTGAAAGAATACTTCAAAATCTAGTAAGAAAAATCCTCCTTTTTATTGATAAATAGTTGTATATTATCAATTCTATTATTTGTCTTTGAAACCACAAAAAAGATAGGTTAGTTTCATTTTCAGATTACTCGAACTAATCGAAAATAAAACAAACCAATCCTTGGTAAACAAAATCAGAGGGCTTCTGAATGCCCTACAAGAGTTAGAAAATTGATTGTTCAACCAGCCCCCGATTTGTATCGGGGGGGGGCAAAATTAGAAAATAAATATGTATTTAGGAAGAAGAAATATCTTACACATTGATCGATATAACGAAAAAAGAAAAGATTGCATAGCAACGAAGTCTGGCGCTGTGTTTACGGCATTCACCGAGTTAGAAAATCTTATCAATATGCAAGAGCTTGCAAAACAGTACTTCCCAACGTTAGGCGATATAACGGAAGTATCCTTCGACTCAGCGGAAATTCTTACCGGGGAACATCTAACGAAAGAAGAATATCACCAACTGGCAGAAGCACTGCGCGACATTGCCAAGCGCCTACAAGCACACGCCGACGAAATCGATGCGGCTGAATTCGAGTAATCTTAACAAAGAGAGTATTACTACAACGGCTTCTCTTAGTCGTCGAGGTAGCGAAAGGCCTTGCGCTGGGCGTAAGCCATGAAAAAAGATCACCTTCATTATCGATTCTGATGCATGAAAATCGACAAGAATAGGTAGTCTTCTGTCGGATTTCAAATATGGTGGTGCACCGTTTTGCAAGTCGTTTAAGGTTTACAATTCGTGTCGCACCCCAAAAAGGGAGTGCACACAACCGTGTTCGGGATGTACCCGACGGCGCAAAGTTTCAATCCACGCACCCGCACGGGGTGCGACAGCGAACGCCTGTTCAACTTCTATCAACGTATGGGTTTCAATCCACGCACCCGCACGGGGTGCGACTTAACTCTCGCGGCGGCGATGATACAACAATCACTGTTTCAATCCACGCACCCGCACGGGGTGCGACTCGCCTAACGCCTTGGCGGTACTTCGCCCGCTGCAGTTTCAATCCACGCACCCGCACGGGGTGCGACTTATCCGAGACCGGGAAGCCGAAATGTTGATAAAGTTTCAATCCACGCACCCGCACGGGGTGCGACCGGCCTATCACGACGCCACCGGTTGCCCGGAGGAAGTTTCAATCCACGCACCCGCACGGGGTGCGACCAAATAATAAACAAGTCGAATTAGAAGATATTTTGTTTCAATCCACGCACCCGCACGGGGTGCGACCTTAAGATGATTCGCCCCATGCCGTTCCTCGGTGTTTCAATCCACGCACCCGCACGGGGTGCGACCCGACCGAAAGCAACAATGGTATCTTAGACTTAAAGCTGTTTCAATCCACGCACCCGCACGGGGTGCGACTAATACCTTTTGCTGGTGCAACAGATATTAATATTGTTTCAATCCACGCACCCGCACGGGGTGCGACACTGATGCAGATTTTGCAATTGGCCATGATGCAAATGTTTCAATCCACGCACCCGCACGGGGTGCGACATCAGCAAGAAGCCCAGGCTGCTTATGATTGGAAGTTTCAATCCACGCACCCGCACGGGGTGCGACGCAATCCGTCTTATTTTGTCACATTGACTTATGATGTTTCAATCCACGCACCCGCACGGGGTGCGACCCAAGATATTATAAAGATAAGATTTATACACAATGGTTTCAATCCACGCACCCGCACGGGGTAGCCCTTTTTACGGAATATATAAATAGATATTCCGAAAACTATTGATTGACAAGGTGTTAAGTTGTTAGACAAGTACGGATTATCCGTAAAAAACTCGTCTAAACTTTAATTTTTCGAAGATCCTACTCTTCTCATG
>JAFUIP010000020.1 GCA_017468435.1 Bacteroidales bacterium | reverse complement strand
GTATGCATTGAGCTGATGCGTCGCTATAAGCCACTCTTTTGTGATGTTTTCTACTATAAGGAAACATCTTCGCAAGTTGATTTTGTTATAGCAAAAGATGGCAATGTACAAGAGTTGATACAGGTATCATACGATATCTCTGCTGGAAAGACTCGCAATAGAGAGATTAGAGGGTTGAAGAATGCAGCCAAGAAACTCAAGTGCAATAATCTTACGCTTGTAACCTTTGAAGAACAAGAAACAATTGATGAGGATGGTTACAGCATAAATATTGTTCCTGCTACAGAGTGGTTGCTTAGCAAATAAAAAGCCTATCTCACGATGTCTCCGGGCGCTGCAGTTTGTGTGGCATCCGGAGATTTTTTATTTTCGCGTTTTGTTTGAAAACGGAAAACAATGAAAATAAAGAAGTCTTTCTGGATTTTGTGTGCGCTGCTGGTTGTGGGCCTGGTGTCTTTGTGTATGTTGGCCTCGGAGAGCCTTTTGCGCCGAGGAGCCTCGTCTGTGCCAGCCGATACGGATGGTAGTCGTCTGTGGTTTTATTCGATAGAAAATGCAAGCCTCCATGCAAACGCAAGCACAAGCGTCCATGCAAACGCAAGTGCAAGCCTCCATGCAAATGCGACGCCAACTGAAACCCGGCCTCAGACCACTTTGGATATCATACAGGAAGAACTGAAGCTTTGGCAAGGGAAACAAGCCTTGCGCCTGCTCGTGGAAGAGGAAGCTTCATACCTGCCGGAGAGTCTGGTGAATGCCTCGCCGCAGTCATACCATATTAAATATAGTGCCGACTCGGTGATTCTCTCTGCCCGGACTCCGGTGGCCGCGCTCTATGCGGTATATGATTTGCTTCGGATGCAGGCCTGCGGACAGTTGGGAAAGACATCGTTTACGAAGACAGAAACGCCGGCCTATCAGTATAGACTTTTGAATCATTGGGATAATCCGAATGGGTCTGTTGAGCGTGGTTATGCAGGCTCTTCGCTGTGGAAATGGGACGCGCTTCCAACGGCGCTTCCGTCTTTGTATAAGCAATATGCGCGAGCCAATGCATCTATCGGGATAAACGGCACCGTGCTCAACAATGTGAATGCCAATCCGGTGATGCTCAGCACACCTTATTTACACAAAGTGAAGGCCTTGGCCGATCTGTTTCGTCCCTATGGAATCAGGGTCTTTTTGTCTTTGAATTTTGCCTCGCCCAAGCACTTGGGAAAATTGAAAACATCCGATCCGCTCGATAAGGATGTCATCCGTTGGTGGAACGACAAAATAGGGGAGATTTACGCGCTTATTCCCGATTTCGGAGGTTTTCTGGTGAAGGCCAATTCCGAAGGTCAATCGGGTCCGCAAGATTATGGGCTCACGCATGCCGATGGTGCCAATATGTTGGCCGATGCGCTGGCTCCTTATGGCGGCATTGTTATGTGGCGGGCTTTCGTGTACGACGCCAAGTCGGCTGACAGGGCCAAGCAGGCCTGCGAAGAATTTGTTCCCTTGGACGGGCAATTTCGCGATAATGTGATTATTCAGATAAAAAACGGTCCGGTGGATTTTCAGCCGCGCGAGCCATTCAATCCTTTGTTTGCTCAATTAAGGCGCACGCAGACGATGGCCGAAGTGCAGATTACACAGGAGTATTTGGGTTTTTCCAATCATTTGGTGTATCTGCATCCCATGTGGCATGAATTTCTTTGGTCGGATACTTATCGTGACGGCGAGGGCTCTACCGTGGCGGCTGTTACGCAAGGCCTTCCGCGTCGGGAAACAGCGCAAGAACAGGCAATATCGTCGGCGAAATCGCTCAGTGCCATTGCCGGAGTGAGCAATATCGGCGACGACAGAAACTGGTGCGGACATCATTTTGCGCAGGCCAACTGGTACGCTTACGGACGCATGGCCTGGAATCCTTCGCTCAGTTCCGAGCAACTTGCCGATGAATGGCTGCGACAAACTTTCAATAGCAGGAAACAATTCCTGGAACCTGTCAAAAAGATGATGCTCATGTCGCGCGAAACTTGCGTGAAGTATGAAATGCCTTTGGGCCTGCATCATATTTTCTCACATCAAGGACATTACGGCCCCGGCCCATGGGAAGGCGCTTCTCGTCCCGATTGGATGCCCGCTTACTATCATCAGGCTTCGTCCGATGGCATCGGCTTCGATAGGACGACGAAGGGCAGTGCGGCGGTGGCTCAGTATCATGAACCTTTGGCTTCGCAGTATAACGATGCGCAGACTTGTCCGGAAAATCTCCTGCTTTGGTTTCATCATCTGCCTTGGGATTATCGCATGAAAAGTGGAAACAGCCTCTGGGACGAACTTTGCTACACCTATCAAGAAGGCATGGAAGAGGCGGCATCTTTCGTGAAAACCTGGGAATCTGTGGAAAAATACGTGGATAAGGCTCGATACGAAGCGGTGCATGACAAGCTGATTCGTCAGGCCAAGGATGCCATCTGGTGGCGAGATGCCTGTGTGCAGTATTTTCAAACTTTCTCTCAAATGCCTCTACCCGAAGGCTGTGCTCCTTTTCAGTTCGATCTGGAGACGCTCAAGCGCGTGCAATTGGACCTTGGCATTTATGGCTCTCCCGACGAAAATAAGTTGCCAAAATACCTGCTGAAATCGCTTTGAAAATTATTTGAAAAATAATTGATAATTGGGTCGGATACTTGCTATTTATTATTAATTTTGTGGCTTGTTGCAGAGGTTTTTTCGTGAAGCTGCATGTTGTTGCGGAAAGGCCTTTCGGCAGTAGAGAAGAACAATAATTTTTAATATTTAGCGATATGTCAGATTACAAGAAGATTAGCAAAGCTTTGGTCTCTGTTTTCCATAAGGAAGGCTTGGACGAAATTCTGAAAATGTTGCACCAGGAAGGTGTAGAGTTTATCTCGACAGGTGGTACCCAACAGTTCATCGAATCTTTGGGTTATCCTTGCGAAAAGGTAGAAGATCTTACGGGTTATCCCTCAATTTTGGGTGGCCGTGTAAAGACTTTGCATCCCAAGGTGTTCGGCGGTATTTTGAATCGTCGTGCCGAAGCTCAGGACCAGGCTCATTGCCAACAATATGATATTCCCGCCATCGATTTGGTGATTGTGGATTTGTATCCTTTCGAAGCTACCGTTGCTAGCGGTGCCAGCGCCGAAGATATTATCGAAAAAATTGATATCGGCGGTATTTCTTTGATTCGTGCCGCTGCCAAGAATTTCGAAGACGTGGTGATTGTGGCTTCCAAGGCTCAATATGCAGCTTTGGCCGATATTCTCAAAGAAAAGGGCGCTCAGACCACTTTGGCCGAACGTCGTTGGTTTGCCAAGGAAGCTTTCAAGGTTTCTTCGGGCTACGACAGCCATATTTTCAATTGGTTCGACAATAACGAAGCTTCTGCTTTCCGTTGCGCCGTAGATAATTCACGCGCTTTGCGTTATGGCGAAAATCCTCATCAGGCTGCCGCTTTCTATGGCGATTTCTCAGCAATTTTCGAACAATTGCAGGGTAAGGAAATTTCTTACAACAACTTGCTCGATATCGATGCCGCCGTTTCTTTGAGCGACGAATTCGAAGAGCCCACTTTCGTTATCATCAAGCACAACAATGCTTGCGGCGTGGCTTCTCGCGATACTTTGCTCGAGGCTTGGACTGCTGCTTTGGCCGGTGACCCCGTGTCTGCTTTCGGTGGTGTTTTCTCTTGCAACCGTCCTGTGGATTTGGCTACTGCCGAAGAAATCAACAAACTTTTCTTCGAAGTAATCATTGCTCCCGATTACGATGCCGACGCTTTGGCTGTTTTGTCTCAGAAGAAAAACCGTATCATCCTTATCCAGAAAGAAAAATCTTCTGCCAAAAAGCAATTCCGTTCTATCTTCAACGGTGTTTTGGTACAAGACAAGGATCTGCATACCGAATGTCCCGAAGAATTGACTCCCGTTACCGAAAAGATCGCCACTGCCAAGCAGGTGGAAGATTTGTTGTTTGCCAACATCATTGTAAAGCACAACAAGTCTAATGCCATCGTTTTGGCCAAGGATAAACAACTTTGTGCTTCGGGTGTGGGCCAGACTTCTCGCGTGGATGCACTGCGTCAGGCTATCGACAAGGCTAAGTCTTTCGGTTTCGACTTGAATGGTGCCGTGATGGCTTCCGATGCTTTCTTCCCCTTCCCCGACTGTGTGGAAATTGCACATGAGGCAGGTGTGGAAGCTGTGATCCATCCCGGTGGTTCCATCAACGACAAGTTGTCTATCGAATACTGCAATGCCAACGACATGGCTATGGTAACAACCGGTTTCAGACATTTCAAACACTAAGACATCATGGGATTCTTCTCTTTTACCCAAAAAATAGCGATGGACCTCGGTACGGCCAACACCGTTATTCTGATGAATGACAAGGTGTTGGTGGACGAACCTTCGGTGGTGGCACTCGAGACCAAAACCGGCAAACCTCTGGCCGTGGGACAGCAAGCCAAGTTGATGTACGAAAAGGTCAATCCTAACATCAAGACGGTGCGCCCCTTGCGCGACGGTGTGATTGCCGACTTCGACGCAGCCGAACATATGATTCGCGGTTTCATCAAGAAAGTGAGTCCCCGCAGCGGTGGTCTTTTCTCGACGATGCGAATGGTTATCTGTATTCCTTCCGGTTCTACCGAAGTGGAAATTCGTGCCGTGCGCGACTCTGCCGAACACGTGGGTGCCCGCGATATCTATCTGATTTACGAACCCATGGCTGCTGCCATTGGTATCGGTATAGATGTGGAAGCTCCCGAAGGCAACATGATTGTGGATATAGGTGGTGGCACCACGGAAATTGCCGTCATTTCTTTGGGCGGTATCGTGGCCAATCAGTCCATTCGTGTGGCTGGTGACGATTTTACTACAGATATTCAGGAATATATGCGTCGTCAGCATAATATCCGCATTGGTGAAAGAACGGCAGAACGCATTAAAATCAATGTGGGTTCGGCTTTGACCGAATTGCAGAATCCTCCGGAAGACTTCATTGTGCACGGCCCCAACCAGATGACGGCTTTGCCCATGGAAGTGCCTGTGTCGTATGTGGAAATCTCGCATTGTTTGGAAAAATCGGTATCGAAGGTGGAAACGGCTGTGTTGAATGCTTTGGAAGACACGCCTCCTGAATTGTATGCCGACATTGTTCGCAACGGTATCTACCTGACCGGTGGCGGTGCTTTGTTGCGTGGTTTGGCTGAACGTCTGACCGACAAAATAAAGATTCCTTTCATCGTGCCCGAAGATCCTTTGCATGCTGTGGCAAGAGGTACATCGGTGGCCTTGAATCATGTAGATAAATTCAATTTCTTGTTGCGATAATGCATTCTCTGATACAGTTTTTCCTTCGCTTCGGCCATGTGGTGCTATTCTTGCTGATGGAGGCCTTCGCCTTTGTGTTGCTGGTGCAGGGTAACGACTTTCAGCATAGCGTGGTATTCACCTCGGCCAATCGCGTAAGCGGACAACTGTACACTTGGCGTCATCAGACAAGTTCGTATTTCAATCTGAGGGAAAAGAACCAAGTCTTGTGGCAGCAAAACAGCGACTTGCAAAAGCGGGTGGCTGCGCTCGAAGCAACATTGCAAGCATATCAGATCCAAGAGCAGGCTTTGAAACCTGCCTTGGATTTTGAGTATATTCATGCCCGTGTCATCAAGAACAGTGTTTCCATGATGTCGAACTATTTCACCTTGGATGTGGGTAAGGAAGACGGCGTGGAAAAGGGTATGGGCGTGGTCTCTCCGGATGGCGTGGTGGGCATTGTGAAAGCTTGCTCTCCGCATTACAGCGTGGTGCTCTCCGTGTTGAATGTGCAGGCACGCATCAGTTGCAAGGTGCAGCACAGCGATGTGGTGGGTTCTCTCACTTGGGAAGGAGGCGACACGCACAAGGCGCTCATGATGGAATTGCCGAACTATCAGATGTGGGCCGCGGGCGACACCATTGTTACCAGCGGATTCTCTTCAGCCTTCCCGGAAGGATTGCCCATCGGAACCATTGTTCGCACCTTCAAGAAACCCGCCGAAGGTTTCTATAGGGCAGAAGTGGCTTTGTTTCCGCGTTTCGAAACACTCGACAATGTACGTCTGTTGCGTAAGGTACATCAAGAAGAACAGCAATTGTTGGAGAAGGAGGCTATGCAATGAAAAATACTTTATTGAAACATTTGCTCTTGTTGGCCTTCCTGCTCTTTGTGCAGGTAATGGTTTTGCAGCCTGTGCATTTTTGGTCGCTGACGCCTTTCATTTATCTCTTTTCCGTGATTGCCTGGCCGGCCAACTGGTCGGTATATAGAAACCTGCTCATAGGATTCATCAGCGGACTCATCTTGGATTTCTGTTTGGATACACCCGGTATGCACACCATGTCGTTGACTTTGGTGGCTTATCTGCGTTTGCCATTGTTGCGTTGGTGCTCTGTGAAAGAAGATATCGTGGAACCTTCTGAAAAATCCATGGGCTTCCTCTCTTTTTGGAAATATGCTTTCCTGATGGTGCTGATTCATCATAGCTGTTTCTTTTTGGTCGAAAGTTTCAGCTTCTTTTCCCTCTTGACGCTTTTGTTCCGCATTTTGGGCAGCACGCTGGCAAGTTTACTTCTGTTGTTTTTCCTGGAACGTTTCCGATAAAAGATGTCGAAAGATTATTCAAGCCGTTCTACCGTCATCATAGCCATGGTGGTTGTGGTCGCTTTGGCGTACATTGTCCGCCTGGCGCATCTGCAGTTGTTCTCTGACGAATACGAACGCTCGGCCGACAGGAACGCCCAGCATGTCAAAACCATTTATCCCGAAAGAGGCATTCTTTACGATAGGAACGGAGAAGTGATGGTCTATAATTCCGTCTATTACGATTTGATGGTGACCACCCGCGAAATGAAGAATCTCGATACCTTGTCTTTCTGCCGGCATTTGGGCATCAATGTAGAAGATTTCGACAAAAGAATGAAGGAAATCCGCAACCGACGCATCAATCCGGGCTATTCGTCTTATACACCGCAAGTCTTTATGCCTCAACTCAGTATGGAGGCTTGTGCGCCCTTGCAGGAGCATTTGTTCAATTATCCGGGATTTTCTTTGCAAAAACGTTCATTGCGTTCCTATTCCCGTCCGGTGGCGGCGCATGCGCTTGGTTATGTGGGCGAAGTGAACCGCCGCGACTTGGAAAACGATGCTTATTATGCGGTGGGCGATTACAGCGGGCGTTCGGGTATTGAACGAATGTACGAAGAGAAGTTGCGAGGCGAAAAGGGCAAAGAATTTTATCTGCGCGATGTGCATGGTCGCATCAAAGGCCGTTTTGCCAACGGAAACAAGGATGTGCCGCCCGTTCCCGGAAAAGATCTGACGCTTTCGTTGGATGCCGATTTGCAGGCTTACGCTGAAAGCCTGATGCAGAACAAGCGCGGTGCAGTGGTGGCCATTGAGCCTTCGAGTGGGGAAATCCTCTGCTACGTGTCGGCGCCCACATACGACCCGTCTTTGTTGGTTGGCAATGGCAGCTCCGAGCATTACCGAGCTTTGAGCGATTCTCCATACAAAGTTTTCCTGAATCGTCCCATACAGTCGTTTTATCCGCCGGGCTCCACTTTCAAAACCCTGCAGGCTCTTGTGCTCTTGCAAGAAGGTATCATTACGCCGCAAACAAAATATGCTTGTCATCAGGGTTATTCCTTTGCCGGCATGAAATTGGGCTGTCATTCGCACGAGTCACCCATGGCTTTGGCTCCGTCCATTGCCACTTCCTGCAATGCTTATTTTGCGGCCGCTTACCGAGCTATGGTAGATGATGAAAAATATGGTTCTTCTCAGGCTTCCATGCAGGTTTGGCGCAATCATGTGAGTTCTTTCGGCTACGGAGAAAAATTAGGCGTTGACATTGCTTACGAACAATCGGGCTTCATTCCCGACGAGAATTTTTACGATAAACTTTACGGAAAACGCGGCTGGAAGGGCGCTACCATTATTTCCAATTCCATAGGACAAGGAGAAATTTTGGCCACGCCCATGCAGATTGCGAATCTTTGTGCCATCATTGCCAATCGCGGATGGTATTATACGCCCCACATGGTGAAAGCCATTGAGGGAGAATCTCTTGACCCACGTTTCACGACGCCTCACCGGGTGAGCGTGGATTCGGTGCATTTCCAACCCATTGTGGATGGTATGCGCGCAGCGGTGACGGAATCTTTCGGAACTTCGCGTGGGGTGGCAGTGCCCGGCATAGAAGTCTGTGGAAAAACCGGCACGGCTCAGAACGCCGGTGTGGACCATTCTATTTTCATGTGTTTTGCGCCCAAGGAAAACCCGCAGATAGCGCTGCTCGTCTTTATAGAAAACGGCGGTTTCGGCGCCACTTGGGCCGTTCCCATGGCCAGCCTTTTGCTTGAACAGTATCTGAAAGGCGATATCGCTCCCAACCGAAAGTGGATGGAAACAAGATTGTTGAATGCTAATTTGATGGAAGTTGAGCCCGAACAGAAATAATTTATTTTGGAAGTCTCTCGATTATCAGATGATTCTTCTGTATCTGGTCCTGGTGTTCTGGGGCTGGATGACCATTTATAGTGCCAGTTACAACTACGAAGAAAGCCTGAGCATTTTCAATATGGACCTTGTGTCAGGCAAGCAATTTCTGTGGATTTGCATTTCCATGGTGATGGCCGTGGTGCTTCTCTTGCTCGATTCCCGTTGGTATCAGGATGTGGCGAATGTGGCTTATGTATTGATACTCTTGCTATTGATGTTTACCATAGTGGTGGCGGAAGATGTCAAGGGCTCCCGTTCTTGGTTGTTTATAGGCCCATTCTCTTTGCAGCCGGCCGAGTTTGCCAAGTTTGCCACCTCATTGGCCTTGGCCAGGTATATTTCCAAAAACGGCTTCGATCTGAAGCATTCCCGTCGCGATTATTTGGCATTTTTCATTATCCTTGTGCCGGTGATGCTCATCATCATGCAAAAAGAAATGGGATCTGCCTTGGTTTATTTTGCTCTCTTTTTGGTGCTTTTCCGCGAAGGTCTGACCCCTTGGATACTTGGCGCTGCTTTCTCGGCCATTCTCATTTTTATTGTCTCCATCCGTTTCAGTGAAAATGTATTCTGGGAAGCTACGAGTCTCGGAACCTTCTTGGCCTTGCTTTTTATACAGGTCTTGTTGTTGTCGTGGTTCTCTTTGGCCAACCGACGAGAAACCATGATGCGACGCGTGCTGTTGGCGCTAATGCTTATTCCCTTGTTCTTGGCTTGTCTTTGCAATGCCTTTTTCTGGCAGTTCGATTTGGCTTACGTCTTGTTGGGCAGCCTGGCGCTTTCCTTGATTTATATTACCTGGGCTTCGTTGAAAAAGAATCTGAAGAACGTTTTTGCCCTTGTGGCTTCCATTGTCATGGCCATCGCCTTTCTCTACGCCACCGACTTCCTTTTCGAAAAAGTCTTGCAGCCGCATCAGCAAATGCGTACCAAGGTCTTTCTGGGAATGATAGACGATCCTAACAATGCGGGTTATAATGTCAATCAGGCGAAGATTTCCATTGGCTCCGGCGGATTTTTGGGCAAGGGTTATCTGGAAGGCACGCAAACCAAATTGAAATATGTTCCCGAGCAAGATACAGACTTCATTTTCTGTACCATAGGCGAGGAATTCGGCTTTCTTGGCTCCACGCTTCTCATTGTGCTCTACGTGTATTTCATGATACGTCTCATCTTGCTGGCCGAGCGTCAACGGCATCGTTTCTCGCGCGTATATGGCTATTGCGTGGTGAGTATTTTCTTTTTCCATGTGCTCATCAATTTGGGCATGGTTCTGGGCATTATGCCGGTTATCGGTATTCCTTTGCCGTTCTTTAGTTACGGTGGTTCTTCTTTGCTCGGTTTTACCATCTTGTTGTTTATTTTCTTGAGATTGGATGCCGACCGCTTGAGAATCAGTGTATAATTATTACATTTGTGAAATTATTTGAAAACTAATTAATATATAAGATTGTATGGAGAAATATAATTGGAAATTTGCTTCTATTGGCGGTGTGGCGCGCGTGTCTATCGCCAGCGGTGAAGATATCAAGCATCTGGCCGAGTTGGATGGAAAACTGTGGACGGTGCTGAGTATGCCTATCAAGGCTTTGGAATTCGATGCCAAGACATTGGCTTTGGTCGATAAGGATAACGACGGCAAAATCCGTATGAACGAGATTGTCGAGACTTCGCAGTATTTGTGCAAGGTGTTGAAAAATGCCGACGATTTGCTCAAGAGGGAAGACCATCTTTCTTTGTCGGCTTTGAGTGATGCGCCCGAATCTCAGGCTTTGGTGGCTGCTGCCAATTTGTTGGAAAAGACAGAGTTCAGTTTGGCCGATGTGGCTGCTCTGAACGCCGGAGTGGCTGCCGGAGTGGCTGCTCAAGAAGTGCCTCAAGCGCCCGTGGCTCCCTATGGTGATCATACCGCTGCTGTCATTGCAGCTGTAGATGCTTTGAAGGCCAAAGTGGCCGATTTCTTCATGCGTTGTCAGCTCATTGCATTCAACGAGAATTGTGCCGCCGCAGTAGATACTTCTTTGGCAAAAATCACGGCCATCACCGATAAAGATATGTCAGCCTGCGTGGCCGAGATTGCCCAGTGTCCCTTGGCTCAACCCAACAAGGATTTGCTTCTGCCGCTCACCAAGGTGATCAATCCGGCTCTGGCCGCTAGTTTCGAAGTGATCAGAGCCAATGCGTTGGCCGTGGATTATCCCGAAGCTGAAGCCATTACTCAGGAACAATGGCTGGCCGTAGTGGCAAAATTGTCGGCTTATACCGCTGCCGTCGAAGCACAAGCCAAGGAAGTGGCTGCCATTCAAGACAAAACATTGGCCGAAAAGAAGGCTGCCATCGATGTTTGGGATAATTTCCTGCATCTCTATCGCGATTTCCATCGTTTGCTCTGCAACTTTGTGAACATGTCCGATTTCTATACCAAGGATGTTGCTAAACAGGCTGTTTTCATGGCCGGTAAATTGCTTATCGATCAGCGTTGCTGCGAACTCTGTATTGAAGTGACCGATATGAGCAAGCATGGCGACATGGCCGGATTGAGCGGTATGTATTTGGTGTATTGCGCCTGCACCAGTAAGGTGAAAAATCAGACCCGCAACATTGTGGCCGTCCTCACCGATGGCGACGTGGATGGTTTGCGCGTGGGCAAGAACGCTGTTTTTTACGATCGCAATGGTTTGGACTGGGATGCCGTCATCACCAAGATCATTGACAATCCCATCAGTATCGCTCAGGCTTTCTGGTCGCCATATAAGAAATTGGGCCGCTGGATAAGCGAAAAAATCAACAAGGCCGCTTCCGACAAGGAATCTAAAATCACCAAGGACCTTACGGCCGGCACCGATAAAGTGGTGGCCAACGCCGGTAAACCTGCCGATGCCAAAGCGCCTGCTGCCAATACGGCTCAAGCTTTCGATATTGCTAAATTCTGTGGTATTTTTGCTGCCATTGGTATGGCTATCGGCTACATAGGTGGTTTCCTAACACAGTTTGCACAAGGTTTGTTGTCTTTGGGTTGGTTGATGCCTCTGGGTATCATCGCCATTTTCTTGCTCATTTCCGGACCTTCCATGTTTATTGCCTGGAGCAAGTTGAAAAAACGCGATTTGGGTCCCGTGCTCAATGCCAATGGCTGGGCCATCAATGCCAGAATTTTGGTGAACATGGCTTTCGGCGCAACGCTCACCAGCTTGGCAAAGTATCCGAATGTGATGATTATGGCGGCTCAAGATCCTTATGCCAAAAAGAAAAAGAAAGGCGTGGCTTGGATTTGGATTTTTGCCATCCTCTTCCTTTTGATCGGTTTTGCCGCAGCTTTGTATTTTACCGGTAATTTGCCATTTTTGAACAAATAAAACCATAGATATGAGAACATTGAAGTGTATGGCGCTTGCTTTGATTGCTACTTGCTGTCTGGCATTCACGCCTCAAGAAAACAAAAAAATTACCATTTTTACCATCGGCGATTCCACCTGTGCCAATAAGACTTTGGAGAAAGGAGCCTTGGAAAGAGGTTGGGGACAAGCCTTGCCTTCTTACCTGGACAGTCGTTACGTGGTGGTTGACAATCATGCTTTGAACGGACGCAGCAGCAAGAGTTTCCGCGACGAAGGTCATTGGCAGCCCGTTTACGACAAGATTCAAAAAGGCGATTATGTTTTCATTCAGTTCGGTCATAACGACCAGAAACCCAAGGAAGACCGTCATACCGATCCCGGCACGACCTACAACGAGAATTTGCGCCGTTATGTTACCGAGACCCGCGAAAAGGGCGGTATCCCCGTGTTGCTCACTTCTATGGTGCGTCGTAAATTCGACGAAAACGGAAAACTTATCGAGACTCACGGAGATTATCTGCAAGCGGTTCGCGATGTGGCTGCCGAAATGAATGTGGTGCTTATCGATCATAATATTTCGAGCAAGCAATTGGTGGAATCCATGGGACCCGAAGATTCCAAGAAACTTTATATGTGGGTGGAAAAAGATACCAATTTGGCCTTGCCCAACGGACGTGAAGACGATACACACTTGCGCGCTTTGGGTGCCAAGCTGATGGCTAACCTTATTCTTGACGAAGTGGAACAGAAGATTCCAGAATTGACTCCTTTCATCCGTCGTTACGATTATGTGGTGGCCAAAGACGGTTCCGGCGATTTCTTCACGGTGCAGGAAGCCATAGACGCCATTCCCGATTTCCGCAAGAATGTTCGTACCCGCGTGTATATCCGCAACGGAGTTTACAAGGAAAAACTCATCCTGCCCGAAAGCAAAATCAACGTTACCTTCATTGGCGAAGATGTGGAAAAGACCATCTTGACCTTCGACGATTATGCTCAGAAAAAGAATGTTTTCGGCGAAAATAAAGGTACATCCGGTTCATCGAGCTTCTACGTGTATGGTCATGATTTCCATGCAGAAAACATTACCTTCGAAAACTCTGCCGGCCCTGTGGGTCAAGCCGTGGCCATCTTTGTGGCAGGCGACAGAGCTGCTTTCCGTAAATGTCGTTTCTTGGGCAATCAGGATACCATGTATAATTATGGTAAGAACAGTCGTCAATATTACGAAGATTGCTATATAGAAGGTACGGTAGATTTTATTTTCGGTTCATCTACGGCTTATTTCAAAAACTGCGAAATTCATGCCAAGCGCAATGGCTCTTACATTACAGCAGCCTCAACGCCTCAAGGAAAGCCTTTCGGTTATGTCTTCGATCATTGTCGCATCACGGTGGCCGATGGCGTGGATAAACTCTTCTTGGGTCGTCCTTGGAGACCTTATGCCCAGACTGTTTTCATGTATTGTGAATTGCCCGCTGCCATCGTGCCCGAGGGTTGGAACGATTGGGGAAAAGACCATTTGGACAAGACTTGTTTCTATTCGGAATATGCCTGTAGCGGCCCGGGTGCCGATATGTCCAAGCGTGTGAAATGGTCGAAAAAGTTGAACGCAAAGAAGGCGGCTGCCTTCAGCATGGAAAATGTGTTGCGTGGTTCCGATAATTGGACGGTGCCTACAGAATGGTAATCAAAGAAGCTTGATTTCTAATCCGATACGATGCAAATTGGGTAATGCCTCGTCTTGCATCAGGTGATAAAAATCGACAGAAAAGGGGAACTTATCCGCCGAAAGTCTGAAGGGACAATCGATGGATAAGTTTTCTTTTTGCAACAAATCGAGGGTGTCGATGTGGCTGAGGCTGTCGCTCGTGCTGCGGATGGCCACCCATAAGTGCTGATACGGGTAAGCTTTCAAGGAATGTTCGTCTATTGCTATTTGGTAAAGGGCTTGACTCTCTTGGCATTTCTCGGCTAAATGCGGCTCGGCATCTACGCAAAAAATAAGTGTATCGCTTTGCTTCCAAGAATAATCCTGAAAGTAAAGATACTGATGATAAATGCTTTCCCGATGGCAGCAGGCACTGCAAAGGCAAGCTAACAATACGATGGACAGAATCCTTTTCATGCTTCGCCACGTTCGCTTCTTTCGCCTCTGGGCTTGTGATTTCTATCGCGATGCTTTCTGTGTTCGTTGCGGTTTTGCTCGTTGCGTTCGCTTCGCGCTTGTTCGTTACGGTTTTGCTCGTTGCGTTCGCCATGAGCACGTTCGCTTCGCTCGCTGCGGGCCTTTTGCTCCTTGCCACCCTGATGCGCGTTCTTGTTGCCCTTCGAGCGGTCCTTGTGGCGACGCTCTTTGTTGCGTTGCGGTTTGTCGAAACGAGTGACATCCTGACCTAAAATGTCGCCAAATGCGCTCTGTTCGCTGAGGATGCTGTTTTCAGAGAGGCTTTCCACCTTTACGCCACGGCGATTCAGTTTGATGATTTGCCAAGCGCGGTCGGTAGTGATGGTTTGCACGTTGCTGAAAGTATCTTTGGATGTAGAGTAGGTGATTTCCTTTTTCAGCAAGTCGCATTTTACCTGATAATAAGTGGCATCCTTGGTTTCGAGCGTCACGTCCTTGTTGGGGAAGGCGCGCGAAGCTTCCACGTAGGTATCGATTTCGTAATTCATGCAACACTTCAGCTTGGCACATTGGCCGGCCAGCTTCTGCGGATTCAGGCTCAGGTCTTGGCAACGGGCCGCGTTGGTCGATACCGAAACAAAGTTGCTCATCCAGGCCGAGCAGCACATTTCGCGGCCACAAGGTCCGATACCGCCTATACGACCGGCTTCCTGGCGGGCACCGATCTGCTTCATTTCGATGCGGATACGGAAAACATCGGCCAAGACTTTAATGAGTTCGCGGAAATCGACGCGGCCGTCGGCAATGTAGTAGAAGATGGCCTTGTTGCCGTCGCCTTGGTATTCCACGTCGCCGATTTTCATGTCGAGATGCAGGTCTTCGGCAATCTTTCGAGAACGGAGCATGGTGTCGTGTTCCTTGGCCTTGGATTCTTCGTATTTTTCCATATCGGCCGGACGCGCTTTGCGGTAGATACGCTTGGCTTCCTGGTCGAAACGATAACGCGTCTTCTTCATCTGCTTCAGCACCAACTGTCCCGTCAGCGACACCTGTCCGATATCGTGGCCAGGCGAAGATTCCACGGCTACCCAATCGCCTTTGCGCAGGGCAATCTTGTTGCTGTTCAGGTAATATCCTTTTCGAGTATTTTTGAACTGAACTTCCACAAAGTCAGTGGCCGCCTGCGCCTGGGGTAGGTCGCAAAGCCAGTCGAAGGTATTCAGCTTCTTAATGGTTACTCCGTTGCTTCCTTTTATGTTCATCAGAAAGCCGGTATTGGTAAGTCTGTATTCCATAATCGTCTTATTTTTTGAACAATAGAATCGCTTTCAGCGCCAAGTCGAAGAAAACCATGCGCGCATTGACGTTCTGTTCTATATGTTTTTCGGCCAATTCAAATTCGGCCATGAAAGATTCAATATTCTTGTCGTTGATGAAGGGGAAAAACTTCGATGAAAAAACTTCCTGCGAAGGCTCTAAATAATTGAGTTGAGGCTCACGCAAGTTCATGATGTAATTCTCCCTGATCAGGTTTTGTGCGTAAGTGCAGAACTGCTTCTGCTTTTCGCGACCTATTTTTGCCATCTCTTCCGACCAGAGTTTCAGGTCGATAAGGCTGTTTTGTTTTTCCACTTTCTTGGCCGGCGAAAAGTTGGCAATGGTGTAAGCGCCTCTCATGCAGCGCACAAATTGATCGAGCATGAATTGGCTTTCCTGGCTGCTGCTGATGAGGTTGCGCAATTTGATCCAAGAACCTTCCGACAAACGGGCAAAGGAGAGTGCCTGATTCTCCGACAATTGCGGATAATGTTTTCTGGTGGCATCCTGCAAATCGGGTAGGGCAATCCGCTTGACCTGCATCAATTGGCTACGCGAATAAATGGTGCCGATAAGTTGATCGGTGTTTTCGCAAACCAAGATGAAAATGGTGTTTTGCGGCGGCTCTTCGATAATTTTCAGCAACTTGTTGGAACAATTCTGATTCATCTTCTCGGGAAGCCAGATAATCATCACCTTATAGTCGCTTTCGTAGGATTTCAGCGATAATTTTCGCAAGATTTCCCCGCTTTCCTTTTCATAAATCTGACCCTGTGTATTGCCGGCCCCTATGACGTCCATCCACTGATGGAAATTAAAATAGACATCCGATTGGATCTGCGTTCTCCAAGTCTTCATGAAATGGTCGCAGACGCTGTCGGGCGAAGCCTTGTAAATGGGAAAGGTAAAATGCAAATCGGGATGAGCCAACTTGTTGAATTTCTGGCATGAAGGACATTTTCCGCAAGCATCATGTTCGCCGCGGTCGGTGCAGCAAAGATAGCGGGCAAAGGCAATGGCAAGCCCCAGTTTTCCGACACCTTCCGGGCCGGCCAACAGCAGCGCATGAGGAATCTTGTTTTCCTGCACGCAATGAATGAGCCGAGACTTGATCTTGTCTTGTCCTATGATATCTTTGAAATACATTGTATCAAACTGTCTTTAATCAACATGAAACTGTCGCGATGACATTCTTTCAAGGGCACCGATGGCGGAGATTCCATCTTGAGCGGATCTATGGGCTGTCCGTTCATATACACGCGGAAATCCAAGTGCGGGCCGGTGGAGAGTCCGGTAGAGCCCACGTAACCTATCACTTCTCCTTGCGATACTTTTTTGCCCACTTCCAGTCCTTTGGCAAATCCATGAAGGTGCATGTAAGTGGTGGTGTAAGTGCCGTTATGCTTGATGGTGACGTAGTTGCCGCCGCCGTTTTTCTGGTAAGCCTTCTTGGTGACAACACCCGCCCCGATGCTCATCACCGGTGTTCCGGTAGGCGCTGCATAATCCACGCCATGATGCGGACGACGGATGCGGAGCACGGGATGCATGCGTCCATGACTGAATTTCGAACTGATGCGTGAATACTTCAGCGGCGCTTTCAGAAATGCGCGACGCAGGTTCATGCCGTTTTCGTCGAAATAATCCTTGAAACCATCTTGTGTAAAGGGAATGGCAAAATAATCCTTTCCGCTGTGGTTGAATTGTGCCACATGAATGTCGCCAATGCCCACCGATACGGTGTCATCTATGAAATATTCATCGTAAATGAGTTTGAAATAATCTCCCTTCTGAATGGCGAAAAAGTCTATCTGCCAGGCGTAAATATCAGAAAGCGCGAAAGATAGTTCTATGTTGTCGCCATTGTCGTGCAGGGTTTGCCAAAGCGAAGATTCAATTTGGCCTTCGCAGTGCATCTGGCGGCAAACCTTCTCTTTCTGAGCACGATACACGCGAATGCTGTCGGCGTAGTCGAAAATGACGTAGTCGGTGGGGGTTTCGCGGTAAAGAAAATACTTCAGACGGGGCAGGCTGTCTTGCGTGCACATGGCCATGTATTGATGTCCGGCCACGATGCGTCTGACATCGAAGACGGGACGGGACACGCGGGCGGTGCGGTCTATGGTGGCCATGGATACGCCGTATTGGCTTAGCAGGCTCGACAGGCTGGCTCCGTTTCTCACGCGACCTTCCGTGCTACAGAGCGTGTCGGTGCGGATGCCCAAAAAATAGGTGGCCGGATCTTCTTCCGAACAGACTTCGCGGGCTTCGTTTTTGGCTTTGTTCTTGTCTCCTAATCCACTTATAATGAGAAGAATCAATCCGATTATTCCAAAAATCCCGCCTATCATCGACACAAGCTTCCAAGGTATTTTGGCTTGCGGTTTTTGCTTATCTATAGGGTTTGACATTTGTCTATTTTGTTTTTGTTTCAAAAAGAGCGCTAAGATAAGTATAATTGCGGGATATTCTCCTTACCTTTGTCATCAAATTTCAAAAAAATGAAAAGAATCGGATTTGTTGTTCTGGCTTGTTGCTTGCTTGTTTTTTTATTGTCGGCTTGCGCGACGCCTTGTAATTGTGGTTGATACGTCATTTTATTTTTCGAGATGAAATAATTGGCTTCGGATGCTTGTATTTCGTGAAAATAATGCGTACTTTTGCGCCAAATTTCGAAGAAGAAAAAGTATTATTAACCAAGACTCTGAGAAGGGTCTATAATTTAATTTTTAAACACAATGATTAAAGTAGGTATTAATGGTTTTGGCCGTATCGGACGTTTCGTTTTCCGTGCTGCTCAAACGAGAAATGACATTGAAATTGTAGGTATCAACGACTTGTGTCCTGTTGATTATTTGGCTTACATGCTGAAGTATGACACCATGCACGGTCAATTCGATGGCACCATCGAATACGACGTAGAAAAGAGTCAGTTGATTGTTAATGGAAAGGCTATCCGTGTTACCGCTTGCAAGGATCCTAACGAATTGGCTTGGGATGCTGTAGGTGCTGAATACGTGGTAGAATCTACCGGTCTTTTCTTGACCAAGGAAAAAGCTCAGGCTCACATCAATGCCGGTGCTAAATATGTAGTTATGTCTGCTCCTTCAAAGGATGATACTCCTATGTTTGTTTGCGGCGTAAACTTCGACAAATATGTTAAGGGTACTCAGTTCGTATCTAACGCTTCTTGCACCACCAACTGCTTGGCTCCTATCGCTAAGGTGTTGAACGACAAGTGGGGCATCACCGATGGTTTGATGACGACTGTTCACTCTACCACCGCTACTCAGAAGACTGTTGACGGTCCTTCAATGAAAGACTGGAGAGGTGGCCGTGCTGCTTCTGGCAACATCATTCCTTCTTCTACCGGTGCTGCTAAGGCTGTAGGTAAAGTTATTCCTGAATTGAACGGTAAGTTGACCGGTATGGCTATGCGCGTTCCTACTTTGGACGTTTCTGTAGTTGACTTGACTGTTAACTTGGCTAAGCCTGCTACTTATGCTGAAATCTGCGCTGCCATGAAGGAAGCTTCTGAAAACGAATTGAAGGGCGTTCTGGGTTACACCGAAGATGCAGTTGTTTCTGCTGACTTCTTGGGCGACACCCGCACTTCTATCTTCGATGCCAAGGCTGGTATCGCTTTGACAGATACTTTCGTTAAGGTTGTTTCTTGGTATGACAACGAAATCGGTTACTCTAACAAGGTATTGGAACTGATTGCTCACATGGCTAAGGTTAACGCTTAATCTTTGCTCGAGAACAGAATATGGGGCGTGCCGCGGATTTTCCGCGGCACGCTTTTTTTATGCCGTATCCTATCTTGTTTTCGCACATCTTTGCGTATCTTCGCGTTCGCAAAAAATGAATGTGTCATCTATGAAATTTCCTGATTTTCCTAAAGATACCAACCTCTTGGTTGTGCTGGGCCCGACGGCTTGCGGCAAAACGCATTATGCTGTACAGTGGGCCGCCCGACTCGATGCCGAAATTATTTCTGCCGACTCTCGACAAGTGTACCGCGGCATGGATATAGGCACGGGAAAAGACCTTTCGGAATATACCTTGCCCGATGGACGCAGCATTCCGTATCATCTTATCGATATCTGTCCGGCCGGAAGCAAGTACAATGTCTATGAATTTCAGCGAGATTTCGTGACAGCTTTCCGGGATATCCGTTCGCGGTGGAAAATGCCCATTCTTTGTGGCGGTACGGGTTTGTATATAGAATCGGTGCTGAAAGCCTATCCGCTCATCAATGTGCCGGACAATCCCGAATTGCGCGCATCCTTGGCCGATAAATCCTTGGAAGAATTGACGGAACTGCTGGCATCGTATAAGCAAGCTTCGGGCCAAAGCCTTCATAACCAAACCGATGTAGACAACGTGAAACGCGCCATCCGCGCCATTGAAATTGAAGTGTATTATCAGCAGCATGCCGACGAAATTAGAAAAGGAGTGGAAGCATTCCCCGAGATAAAGCCTTACGTGGTGGGTTTGGAAGTCGATAGGGATTTGCGTCGTGAGCGTATTTCCAAGCGTCTGCGTGCCCGTCTCGAAGAAGGCATGGTGGACGAGGTCCGCGCTTTGCTCGATGCCGGTGTCGCGCCCGATGATCTGATTTATTATGGCTTGGAATACAAGTACTTGACTCTTTATCTGACGGGGGCGCTTTCTTACGAAGAAATGCTTCGAGCTTTGGAAATCGCCATTCATCAGTTTGCCAAGCGTCAGATGACATGGTTCCGTGGCATGCAAGAGCGTCGCGGTATTCATATTAATTGGATAAATCCTTCACTTTGAGAGAATTGTTATGAGAGTGATATTGTTGCAAGTGGGAAAAACGGTGGATAAATATGCCGTGCAAGCCATAGAAGATTATGCAGCCCGTCTGAAACATTATGTGGATTTCCGCATGGAGACCATTCCCGATTTGAAATCGACTAAAAGCTTGAGCGAGGCGCAGATAAAGGCAAAAGAGGCCGAACAAATTCTTGCTTGGAACAAGCCTGAAAACCTTTTGGTGCTTCTCGATGAGAGGGGCTTGGAACAGACTTCTATGCAATTTTCTAAATGGATGCAGAAAAAAATGAATGCCGGTCTGCGTCAGTTGGTCTTTGTTATCGGTGGCCCTTATGGTTTCGATCAGAGCGTGTATGATGCTGTGAGAGAACGCATTTCCTTGTCTAAAATGACTTTCTCCCATCAAATGGTGCGGGTGTTTTTTGTGGAACAGATGTATCGTGCCATGACCATTTTGAACGGAGAACCTTATCATCATGAATAATTGCCGAATATTCATTCATTATGCAAAATTTTACCAAAGATTATTTGCTACGAAAACAAGAATGAATTACCTTTGCGCCCGTAATTAACAAAAACAATATGCATACTATTATTATTCTGGTGAATGTCGTGATTCTTTTGGTCGTGGTGACGAAGAGATAAGGAAAGGCATTTGCTTTAATAATGATAATATAAGTACAAGCCTTTCCGTTTTGGGAGGGCTTTTTTTACAAGTATAAAGATGAAACATCCACTTCGCAGCGACGACTGCACACAGGGAAGAAGAATGGCCGGAGCCCGCGCTTTGTGGGCCGCCAATGGTATGAAAAAAGAGCAGATGGGAAAGCCTATCATTGCTGTGGTCAATTCATTTACACAGTTTGTTCCAGGGCATGTGCATCTGCATGAAATCGGACAGGAAGTAAAGGCAGAAATTGAAAAATTGGGTTGTTTTGCAGCCGAGTTCAACACCATTGCCATAGACGACGGCATCGCCATGGGTCACGACGGTATGCTGTATTCTTTGCCTTCGCGCGACATTATTGCCGACAGTGTTGAATACATGGTGAATGCGCACAAAGCCGATGCGATGATCTGTATCAGCAATTGCGATAAGATAACGCCCGGCATGCTCATGGCTTCCATGCGTTTGAATATTCCCACCGTATTTGTGTCCGGCGGTCCGATGGAAGCCGGCGAACTCGATGGCGAACACCTCGACCTGATCGATGCCATGATTCAAGGCGCCGATGCTTCGGTGAGCGATGAACAAATGAAAAGGGTAGAGGCTTGTGCCTGTCCGGGTTGCGGCTGTTGCAGCGGTATGTTTACGGCCAATTCTATGAACTGTCTGAATGAGGCTTTGGGTATGGCTTTGCCCGGTAACGGAAGCATTTTGGCCACGCATGTGCAGCGCAAGGAACTTTTTAAGAAAGCAGCTCGTCAGATTGTGAAGAATGCCATGGCGTATTATGTCGATGGCGACGAATCGGTTTTGCCTCGTTCCATTGCCACGCGTAGCGCCTTCTTGAATGCCATGACCTTGGACATTGCCATGGGCGGATCTACCAATACCGTATTGCATTTGTTGGCCATTGCCCAAGAAGCCGAAGTGAATTTTACCATGGACGATATAGATGCACTTTCGCGCCGTGTGCCTTGTCTTTGCAAGGTGGCGCCCAATACCAAAAAATATCACATGCAAGACGTCAACCGAGCCGGCGGAATCCTGTCTATCCTGTACGAATTGTCGAAAGCGGATCTCATCGACAAGAATGTTTCTCGCGTGGATGGCTTGACGCTCGCTGCCGCCATGGATGCCTACGCTCTGACATCGCCCAATGTTTGCCAGGAAGCGATTGATATGTATAAAGTGGCGCCCGCCCGTCGTTTCAGCAATGTGCTGGCCTCGCAGGAATGCTATTACGAAAGTCTCGACGATAACCGCGAAAGCGGCTGTATCCGCGATATGGCGCATGCTTATACCAAAGATGGCGGTCTGGCTGTGCTGAAAGGAAACATCGCTCTGGACGGTTGCGTGGTGAAGACGGCCGGCGTGGACGAATCTATCTGGAAGTTCAAAGGTCCGGCCCGCGTGTTCCATTCTCAGGAAGATGCTTGCGAGGGCATTCTCTCGGGCAAGGTGCAAAGCGGAGATGTGGTGCTCATTGTGTATGAAGGTCCGAAAGGTGGTCCCGGTATGCAGGAAATGCTGTATCCCACTTCGTATATCAAGTCCAGACATTTGGGCAAAGAATGTGCCTTGGTGACGGACGGAAGATTTTCGGGCGGAACTTCGGGTTTGTCCATCGGGCATGTGTCGCCGGAGGCGGCAGCCGGAGGCGACATTGCGCTGGTGCGTGAGAACGACCTTATCGAGATTGACATTCCTTCACGCCTTATCCGCGTGGATTTGAGCGACGAGGAATTGCGCGCACGTCGAGCCCAAGAAGAGGCCAAGGGAAAAGAAGCATTCCAACCAAGTCGCAATCGGGTGGTTTCAAAGGCTTTGCGAGCTTATGCACAGGCTGTCAGCTCGGCCGATAAAGGAGCAGTACGTATTATCTGATACAATATTTTAAGCAATGATTAGTGGTGCTGAAGCGCTGATGCGCTGTTTTAAAGAAGAAAAAGTAGATACGATTTTCGGTTATCCCGGCGGTTTCATCATTCCCGCTTTTGATGCCTTGTATTCGTATCAAGATGATTTTAAGTTTATATTGACTCGTCACGAGCAAGGTGCCGTTCATGCGGCGCAAGGCTATGCGCGCGTGTCTGGAAAACCCGGTTTGGTAATGGTGACTTCCGGCCCTGCTGCAACCAATATTGTTACCGGTGCGGCCGATGCCATGATGGACAGTACGCCCTTGGTCATTATTACCGGCCAATCGACGGTGGCTCAGTTGGGTAGCGATAGTTTTCAGGAAACCGACGTGATTGGTATCACACAGCCGGTCACCAAATGGAGCTATCAGGTGCGTCGTGCCGAAGATATTCCCTGGGCGGTGGCTCGTGCTTTCTACATTGCCCGTGTGGGTCGTCCCGGTCCGGTGGTGCTCGATATCTCCAAGGATGCACAGGTGCAGATGCTCGATTTTCATTACAAGGCTTGCGATTTCATCCGTAGTTATCAGGCTTATCCAACGCCTTCCGAAAGCGCTTTGCAAGAAGCCGCCGCGCTCATCAATGCGGCTCAACGACCTTTGGCCGTGGTGGGTCAAGGCGTGCAATTGGGACGCGCCATTCCCGAACTCTACGCTTTTTTGGAAAAGGCAGATATTCCGGCTGCTTCCACGCTCATGGGCCTATCCATCATGGCAGAAGATTATCCTTTGAATATGGGTATGGTGGGCATGCACGGCAATGTGGCGCCCAATCGTCAGACCAATGCTTGCGACGTGCTCATTGCCATCGGTATGCGATTCTCCGACCGCGTTACCGGTGACATCAAGTCTTATGCGCCTCAGGCGAAAATCATTCATCTCGACATAGATCCTTCCGAAATCAACAAGAACGTGAAGGTAGATGTGGCCATCGTGGCCGACGTGAAGGAGTCCTTGCCAGCCTTGACACAGCTGATTCAGCCGGCCAAGCATACGGCCTGGATTGAAAGTTTCGCGCCTTATCGTCAGCAAGAATACGAGGAAGTGATTCGCAAGGATTTATATCCCGAACAGGAAGCCTTGACCATGGCCGAAGTCTTGAAATCATTGTCGGATCAGGCCGGTGAACATGCCAATCTGGTGGCCGATGTGGGTCAGAATCAGATGGTTTCAGCTCGATATTTCAGTGCATCTCCCAAGCGACAGTTTATTGCTTCGGGCGGATTGGGCACCATGGGCTTTGGCTTTCCGGCAGCTATCGGCGCCGCTCTGGGCGATCCTCAGGCAGAAACCTATGTGGTGTGTGGTGATGGCGGCATACAGATGACCATTCAGGAATTGGGCACTATTCTCCAATATCAGATGCCGGTGAAGCTTATCATCTTGAACAACAGTTATTTGGGTATGGTTCGTCAGTGGCAGGAACTTTTCTGGCAAGAACGTTATTCTTCTACGCCTATGATAAATCCAGATTTCGTAAAGATTGCCCAGGCCTATGGCATTGCCTCAACTTGCGTGGAAAAAAGAGAAGATTTGCAACAAGCTATCGCAGATATGATTGCGCATCAGGGCCCTTACGTGTTGGAAGTGAAAGTGGAACAAAACGGCCTGGTATATCCTATGATTCCTGCCGGCAGTCCTATTTCAAACATAATGATGGGAAAAAACAAATAAGATGGAAAAGAAATTATATACCGTAACGGTTTATTCCGAAAACCAAGTGGGTCTGTTGAATCAGGTGACCATTGTCTTTACGCGTCGTCAGGTGAATATTGAGAGTTTGACAGTGTCGCGTTCGGCCATTCCGGGCGTGCACAAGTTTACCATCACGGCTGAAACCGACGAAGACACCATTTCGAAAATCGTGCGTCAGATTGAGCGTCGCATTGATATTCTGAAGGCCTTCTATTACACGGATGAAGAGATTATCTTTCAAGAAGTTGCCTTGTATAAAGTATCTACTGAAACCCTGCTCGAAAACAACGATGTAGAGACTATGGTACGTAAGTACAATGCCCGTATCTTGGAAGTGACACGCGAGTATTCGGTCATAGAGCAGAGCGGTCATACCGAAGAAATCGAGGCTTTGCATGCCGATTTGAAACCTTCTGGCATTCTGCAGTTTGTGCGTTCAGGTCGTATCGCTATCACCAAGTCAACCGAAGAACGTGTCAGTGCTTTCCTGGAAGAAGTGGAATCGCGTCGTCGCAGCCTATGCTCGGAATAATTTGTATTTATATTGTATATTTACAACATTGCATAAATTTTTCCATGCGTAAAATAGAATCGATGTATAAAATAATATGTCAAATACAGCATATTTCGTGAGTTTTGTATTAACTTTGCGACGCTTGTATAAATAATGAATATTTATGGTTGTTTATGCATAATCATTAAAATAAACAGAAATAATTAATAGTTTAAATCAGAATAAAATGGCAAAATTGAATTTTGGCGGTGTAGAAGAAACCGTTATCACTCGCGAAGAATTTCCTTTGGAAAAAGCATTGGATGTATTGAAAGACGAAACCATCGCTGTTATCGGATACGGCGTACAAGGTCCAGGTCAGTCCTTGAATCTCAGAGATAATGGTTTCAATGTGATTGTGGGCCAGCGTGCCGGAAAAACATACGAAAAGGCTGTTGCCGATGGTTGGGTACCCGGAGAAACCTTGTTTTCTATCGAAGAGGCTTGTCAGAAGGCCAGCATCATCATGTGTCTGTTGTCTGACGCTGCCGTGATGTCTGTATGGCCCAGCATCAAGCAATATCTTACGCCCGGAAAGGCTTTGTATTTTTCTCATGGTTTTGCCATTACTTGGAACGATCGTACCGGCGTGGTGCCTCCTGCCGATGTTGACGTTATCATGGTGGCTCCCAAAGGCTCCGGTACTTCGCTTCGTACCATGTTTCTCGAAGGTCGTGGCTTGAACTCATCATACGCTATTTATCAGGATGTTACCGGCAAGGCTATGGATAGAACCTTGGCTTTGGGTATTGGTATAGGTTCGGGTTATATGTTTGAAACCACTTTCATTCGCGAAGCAACTTCCGATCTGACCGGCGAACGTGGCTCTCTGATGGGTGCCATCCAAGGTTTGCTTTTGGCTCAATACGAAGTGTTGCGCGAAAACGGTCATACGCCTTCTGAGGCTTTCAACGAAACCGTAGAAGAATTGACTCAGTCGCTCATGCCTCTGTTTGCCAAAAACGGTATGGATTGGATGTATGCCAACTGCTCTACCACCGCACAGCGTGGCGCTCTCGACTGGATGGGTCCTTTCCACGATGCCATCAAGCCTGTGGTTCAGAAACTTTACGAAAGTGTGAAGTCGGGCAACGAAGCTCAAATCTCTATCGACAGCAATTCTAAGCCCGATTATCGCGTTGGTTTGGAAGCCGAACTGAAAGCACTTCGTGAAAGCGAAATGTGGCAGGCCGGCGCCGTGGTTCGCCAATTGCGCCCCGAAAACAATTGATTTGTAAATTAACATAGAATAGGGAATAAGCAGTCTTGCTTGTTCCCTGTTTTTTTATACCTTTACGGCTGCAAAAACTGAAACGAATTATGAAAAGACTGAGCCTTTTAATCTCTTGCTTATTAGCTGTCTTCGCGCTTTCTGCGCAGGTAGATGGAAATCACATGAAGTTGCATTCTCAGGTGAACGATGCTTTTTATGCGGCTTTTGAATATCCTGAAATAAAGAATCCCGAAGAATTTGGTGCGAAAGTGGCCAAGACCATGGATAAATTGCTGAATTACCCCAGCGACGAGCCCCTCTTGTACGAAGGCCGCATCGTGATTCGATTCAGTGTGTATGGCCTGGGCCGTATTTCTCACGTGCATGTGGTGAAAGGTCTTTGTCCGGAAATCGACAAGGCGGCTCGCAAGGCAATGATGAGTTTGCGTAATCAGTTGAAATTCTCGAAAGAATATCGCGATAAGGTGTATATCCAGTCGTTTTATATTTCCAAGGACGGCAGTGTGAAAACCCATTTGAGCGAAGACGAAATCGTGTATGCCAACCCCGATAAAGCCGCTGTGCCTCAGGGTGGTGAACAAGGCTTGTTGCAATTCTTGGCCGACGAACTTCAGTATCCGAAAGATGCCATGCAAGAAAGATTGCAGGGCAAGATCATGGTTCAGTTTACCGTCGATGAGGAAGGCTACATCGCTACCGGTTATCTGAATGCCAGCGATGCGGGCTCTCTCGATTTTGAAGCACTTCGTATGGTGGGTAATATTCCTCCCATGCAGCCTGCCATTTATAAGGGAGAAGCCGTTAGATGTGCTTGGTTGTTGCCCATTATTTTCCGCTTGACCCGCGATTGAGCATCATTTTTTTCAAAACTTTCCTTAAAGTATAGATTCTTGTACTGAAAGTGTATAAGATGAACTGAGGGTGTTGGGAAAAGGCTTCCCGATGGTTATATATTTGTCGTAAACGAAATACCAATGACACCTTCTACATCTCTTTTTGTACTAAACGCTTTGAACTTAGACCGCAGTTGTGAACCGGAACCTCTGTTGCGACAAGGTCTGAGCCTTTATTTCTCCGATATGGACGAGGCTGAAAATGCAGTTTCCCGCTATCAGGAGGCTTATCATTTTTTATACGATTCTCAAGATGCTTCGATGGAATTGTACTGCTTGCTTTTGGATGAGTATGAACTTGACTGTATGTATCCCAAGAAACTTTCTACCCGGGTTTATTCGCCCCAGGGCTTGTTGAAAGAACAAATGAAGGTTTGCGAAGATGGTTCGGCTTACGGCGAATCTATGATTGTGACAGCTTTTTTGGAGGGCGATTTGGTAGAAGCCCCTGTGGGTGAACTTTTACGCCTGGGGATAGTTTTGCAGACACCGAACAAGAAGGACGACGATCACTATAAGATACTGTTTTATCCCGACATGGAAGAAGATTACATCTATGCGCCTTTGGTGTTCGAACCTTCGCGTCCGGTGTCTAAGCGAATCAGTTTTGCCTTGCGTCAAGCATGGACTGCATACAAAGAAGAAGCCGCATCAACTTTCTGACACGGCTTCTTGTTTCTGTTGTCGGGGTACCCCGACTCGAACGGGGGACCTCCTGGTCCCAAACCAGGTGCGCTAACCAACTGTGCTACACCCCGTTTTCAACAACGGGTGCAAAAGTACTACTTTTAGTTGAGACAGCCAAACGATTCCGGTAAATTTTACTCAAAATAGCTGGAGCCATCGAAGCAGTGCGTACAGAGGTCTTCCTTGGGTATTCCAATGGCTTTCACCAAGTTATCCAGCGTGCTGAACTTCAAAGTGGTGATGTCGAACTGCTTGCGGATAGATTCTACCAGACGATTGTAATGTTCGCTGCCTTCTTGTGCATAGAGTTCCAGGTTTTTGTCGTGACTACCTTCCATTTCCTGAATTTTCCTGCGAGTGATCAATTCCAAATCGCTCTTGGAGGCAGAGAATTTCAAGAAAGGACAAGAGTACAAAATGGGCGGACACCCGATGCGCATGTGAACTTCCTTGGCTCCGTATTGATAAAGCACCGCTACATTGTCCTTGAGCTGGGTGCCGCGAACGATGGAGTCGTCGGTGAAGACCACGCGTTTGCCATCGAGCAGCGAGCGGTTGGCCATTAGTTTCATCTTGGCAACCAAGGCACGACGCGACTGGTCACTGGGAGTAAAGCTGCGTGGCCATGTAGGCGTGTATTTGATCACCGCCCGACGATAAGGACGATTGCGTATTTCTGAATAACCCAGTCCTACACCTATGCCCGAATCGGGAATACCAGAAACGGTATCTATGTCGGTATCATCCGTTTTGCCAAGACCAATGCCACAACGATAACGAGCCGAATCTACATTGATGCCTTCGTAGTCCGAAACAGGATATCCGAAGTAAACCCACATGAAAGAGCATACTTGTTTGCGCTTATTGGCAGGACGCAACTGCGTAAAACCATCGGCATTCAGCATGACAATTTCTCCGGGGCCAACGTGATACTCCAACTCGAAACCAAGGTTGGGGAAAGCGCAAGTGTCACTCGAAACAGCCATGGCTCCTTCTTTGCGAGCCAAAGCAACCGGTGTACGGCCGAATTTGTCACGAGCCACGATGATGCCATCTTCCGTCAACAAAAGCATGGAACAAGAACCCTTTACCTTGTTGTAAACATTCTCGATACCTTCTTTGTAGGTTTTGCCTTCGGTAATCAACATGGCAATAAGTTCCGTCGGGTTGGTGTTGCCCGAACTGAGTTCGGCAAAGTGGTTGCCCTTTTCGAGCAGTTCCTTTTCCAGCTCCGCGATATTGTTGATGCAGGCCACCGTAACGATGGCGAATTTGCCTAAATACGAATTGATGACAATAGGCTGAGAATCGGTATCGCTGATGATGCCGATTCCAGAATTGCCACTGAATTCAGGTAACTCTTCTTCAAATTTCGAACGAAAATAAGAATTCTCCAAGCTGTGAATGGAGCGTTTGAATTTACCTTCGTTGAAGGTGGCCATACCACCACGTTTGGTGCCTAAATGAGAATTATAGTCAGTACCGTAAAACAGGTCATTGACACACGATGTTTTAGAAATCGTTCCAAAAAATCCACCCATAATATCTTATCGTGTTGTGAAAATTCCTATTATTCGTATTCTTGCCAGCTCTTGATTTGGATGTCATCGGCGCTCATGGTGCAGAAGGCTTCGATAAAGGCGGCTGCCAGACGGGCATTCGTGATGAGCGGCGTGTTATGATCGATGGCGGCACGACGGATACGGTAACCATTGGTCAGTTCTCGCTTGGTCAAGTCCTTGGGAATGTTGATGATCAAATCGAAAGCATGTTGCGAAATCTTATCCAGAATCTGGTCGGTTTCGCTGCCATGGCTTTCATCCGGCCAACGAACCATTTGGGCTTCAATGTTATGATCTTTCAAGAACTGCTGGGTTCCGGCCGTGGCATAAATCTTGTAGCCGCTTTCGCTCAGCATTTTGCAAGCATCGAGCAAATCCACTTTCGACTTACTGGTGCCCGAAGATACCATGATGGCTTTCTCCTTTGAAGGGATTTTGAATCCGGTGGCCAACATGGCATTGATCAATGCTTCGTTGAAGTCGTCACCGATGCAACCAACTTCGCCGGTAGAAGACATGTCCACGCCCAAAACGGGGTCTGCCTTGTGCAAGCGCGAGAACGAGAATTGTGAAGCCTTCACGCCAATCCAATCGATATCGAAAGCATTCTTGTCGGGCTTGGTATAAGGAGCTTCCAGCATAATGCGAGTGGCTGTTTCGATAAAGTTGCGCTTCAGAACCTTCGATACAAAGGGGAAACTTCTTGAAGCACGCAAGTTACATTCGATTACTTTAACTTCGTTGTTCTTGGCGAGGAATTGGATATTGAACGGGCCGCTGATGTTCAATTCCTTGGCAATCTTTCTACTGATTTTCTTGATACGGCGAGCGGTTTCGAAATAAATCTTCTGCGCAGGGAAACACATGGTGGCGTCTCCTGAGTGAACGCCGGCAAATTCAATATGTTCGGAAATGGCGTATTCAATCACTTCGCCCTTATCGGCTACGGCATCAAATTCGATTTCCTTGGCATTTTGCAAGAATTTTGAAACCACCACGGGATATTCTTTCGAAACCTGAACGGCCATTTGCAAGAAGTTTTCAAGGGCTTCGTTGTCGTAGCAAACATTCATGGCGGCGCCCGAAAGTACGTATGAAGGACGAACCAAAACCGGATAACCAACCTTGTCGATAAAGCTCTTGATGTCTTCCAGACTGGTCAGCTCCTTCCAAGCAGGCTGGTCTATATCCAATTGGTCGAGCATGGCCGAGAATTTATTACGATTTTCAGCGCGGTCGATAGACAGGGGAGAGGTTCCCAGAATGGGCACAGACTGACGATGCAACTTCATGGCCAAGTTGTTGGGGATCTGGCCACCCACGGAAACAATGACACCCTTAGGCTGTTCCAAGTCGATAACGTCGAGTACGCGTTCGAAGCTCAGTTCGTCGAAGTACAGACGGTCGCACATATCGTAGTCGGTTGATACCGTTTCGGGGTTATAGTTGATCATGATGGATTTGTAACCCAATTTATGTGCCGTCTGAATGGCATTCACCGAACACCAGTCGAATTCTACGCTACTACCGATGCGGTAAGCACCAGAACCCAATACAATGACAGACTTTTCATTCTTATAATAAGGAATATCGTGATCGCTGCCGTCGTAGGTCATATAGAGATAATTGGTCAGTTCGGGATGTTCCGAAGCCACCGTTTCGATGCGTTTTACAGAAGGCAACACGCCCTTTTTCTTACGATAGGTGCGCACGCGCAACAATTCTTTTTCGAGATTTCCTTGAGGATCTTCCACGTAACGGGCAATCTGGAAGTCGGAGAATCCAAGACGCTTGGCTTCGAGCAAAACGTCCGCGGGCAGGTCTTCGATATGTTCGTATTGCGCCAACACCTTGGTATAATCGCAGATGTTCTTCATCTTTTCGATGAACCAGGTAGAAATCTTGGTCAATTCATGGATACGTTCGATGGTGTAACCCTGTTCCAAAGCTTCTGCCAAAGCAAAAATACGTAAGTCGGAAGGATGAGACAATTCGTAATCCAAATCTTCAAAAGTGATGTCTCTGTTTCCTACAAAACCATGCATGCCCTGTCCGATCATACGCAAACCCTTCTGCAAGATTTCTTCGAAAGATTTACCGATAGACATGATTTCGCCCACAGACTTCATGGATGAACCGATTTCACGAGAAACGCCCACGAACTTGGTCAAGTCCCAACGAGGAATCTTACAGATCATGTAGTCGAGTTGAGGAGCGACATAAGCAGAATTGGGCGTACCCATTTCACCTATTTCATCCAAACCATAACCCAAGGCCAACTTGGCAGCCACGAAAGCCAATGGATAACCGGTAGCCTTGGATGCCAACGCAGAAGAGCGGCTCAGACGAGCATTTACTTCGATGATACGATAGTCGTCTGTTTCGGAGTTGAAGGCATACTGAATGTTACATTCGCCCACAATGCCCAAGTGACGGATGGTTCTTTTCGAAATATCAATCAAGAGGTCGAGTTCGGTCTGGTCCAAAGAGCAGGTAGGAGCCACTACGATAGATTCACCCGTGTGGATGCCCAGAGGATCGACGTTTTCCATATTGGCCACCGTAAAGCAATGGTCGTTCTTGTCGCGGATGACTTCGAATTCGATTTCTTTCCAACCTTTCAGGGATTCTTCTACCAAAATCTGATTGGAGAAAGAGAAGGCCTGTTCTGCCAAAGCAGTGAATTCTTCGGGATTGGTGCAGATGCCGCTACCCAAGCCTCCCAAAGCATAAGCCGAACGAATCATGACAGGGAAACCGATGGCTTCGGCCGCTTTTTTGGCATCTTCCATGGTTTCAACAGCCTGGCTTACAGGTGTCTTCATGCCGATCTCGTCCAGTTTTTTGACGAAAAGGTCACGGTCTTCGGTGTACATGATGGCTTCTACCGAGGTTCCCAATACTTTGACGCCATATTTTTCCAAGATGCCTTGCGTATATAATTCTGTACCGCAGTTCAAGGCTGTCTGGCCACCGAACGCAAGCAAGATGCCATCGGGACGTTCTTTTTCAATAATCTTTTCTACAAAGTAGGTATTGACGGGCAAAAAATAAACGGTATCAGCAATACCGTCAGATGTCTGTATGGTAGCAATGTTAGGATTTACCAACACAGATTTGATACCTTCTTCGCGCAAAGCCTTCAGTGCCTGTGAGCCAGAGTAGTCGAATTCGCCTGCCTGACCGATTTTTAGTGCGCCGGAACCCAAGACCAGTACTTTCTTAATTTCTTGATTCATAATATGTTATTAAAGATTTGGATGTTTTCTATAATTAGATGCAAAGAAAAACCATTTTTATGACTTTGAAAAGGGCTGAAAGATATTTTTTTACCGATGAAGACAGATTTTTTGGGGCTTGAAATATTTTGGAAACAGGCTTAAAAAAGTCTTCGTATTCGTGATGATTTATGGGGATAATTGACTACTTTTGCATCTTCTTTGTATAGACATTCACAACGAACTAAAAATCAATAGATATGTACAGAACGCATACTTGTGGAGAGCTCAGGCTCAGTCATCTCGGCCAGCAAGTAACCTTGGCCGGTTGGGTACAACGACTTAGAAAAATGGGTGGTATGACCTTCGTCGATTTGCGCGACCGTTACGGCCTTACCCAGTTAGTGTTTGACCAAAGCCTTCAGGCCGATTTGGCCGAAGCTGCCAATCATCTGGGTCGTGAATATGTGATCCAGGTAGAAGGCTTGGTGCGCGAGCGTGAAAGCAAGAATGCGAAAATTGACACCGGTGATGTGGAATTGGTGGTGAACAAATTGCAATTGCTGAACGAATCGGCTCTGCCTCCCTTCACCATCGAAGACAAAACCGATGGCGGCGACGATTTGCGCATGCAATACCGTTATCTCGATTTGCGTCGTCCTTGTGTGCGTCGCAACTTAGAGCTCCGTCATAAGTTGGCTTTCGAAACCCGTCGTTATCTCGACAGCCAGCAGTTCTTGGAAATCGAAACGCCTTTCCTTATCAAATCGACGCCCGAAGGTGCCCGCGACTTTGTGGTGCCCTCTCGCATGAATCCCGGACAATTCTACGCTTTGCCCCAGTCTCCTCAGCAGTTCAAGCAATTGCTCATGGTGGCCGGCTTCGATCGTTATTTCCAGATTGTCAAGTGCTTCCGCGATGAAGACCTTCGTGCCGACCGTCAGCCCGAATTTACGCAGATCGACTGTGAAATGTCTTACGCCGACCAGGAAGATGTTATCAATATGTTCGAAGGTTTGATGAAACATTTGTTCAAGACCCTCAAGAACATAGAATTCGAAGGCGATTTTCCCCGCATGACTTGGGAAGATGCCATGAAATATTATGGTAGCGACAAGCCTGATATCCGCTTCGGCATGAAGTTCGTGGAGTTGAAAGACCTCTTGCCCGAAGGCAATTTCCAAGTGTTCGACCATGCGCCTTACGTGGCCGGTATCTGTGCCCCCGGATGTGCCTCATATTCTCGCAAACAAATAGATCAGCTTACCGATTTTGTAAAACGTAGTCAGATTGGTGCTCAGGGCCTTATCTGGATCAAGAAAGACGAACAAGGTCAGATCAAGTCGAGCATCGACAAGTTCTACGCGCCCGAGGTGATTGCTTCTTTGGTGGAACGTTTCGGCGCTGCCAACGGCGATTTGATGCTGATCATGTGCGGTCAGATGCGCAAGACTCAGAAACAACTTTGCGCTTTGCGTCTGGAAGTGGCCGAACAACTCGGTTTGCGCAATCCTTCGGTGTATGCACCTCTTTGGGTGGTCGATTTCCCGCTCTTCGAATGGGACGAAGAAACCCAACGTTTCTATGCTACCCACCATCCCTTCACCATGCCTAATCCCGAAGATATTCCATTGCTCGATACCGACCAGGGCAAGGTTCGTTCATGGGCTTACGACTGCGTTATCAATGGTGTGGAATTGGGTGGCGGTTCTGTTCGTATCCACGACAGTGAATTGCAGGCCAGAATGTTCAAACTCTTGGGCTTCACCGAAGAAAAGGCCTTGGCTCAGTTCGGTTGTATCATCAATGCTTTCAAATATGGTGCGCCTCCTCACGCCGGTTTGGCTTTCGGTTTGGACAGAATCGTTTCCATGTTTGCCGAACTCGACAGCATACGCGACTGCATTGCCTTCCCCAAGAACAATGCCGGCCGTGATGTCATGATCGATGCGCCTTCTCAGATTGACGAGGCGCAGTTGGAAGAACTTTGTCTGAATATCCAATTGCCTGAAAACAAATAATGAAAGTAGCAGATATTTGCCGCATCATAGAAGATTTCGCCTCGCTCGACAAACAAGAGTCTTACGACAATTCCGGGCTGCAAGTGGGTGACCCTCAGATGGATGTGAAGGGTGTGCTTATTTGTCTGGATATGTCGGAAGAAGTGATAGACGAGGCCCTTTCCTTGGGATGCAATATGGTGGTGTCGCATCATCCTTTGCTTTTCCGCGGGCTCAAGCAGATTACCGGACGCACTTCGGTGGAACGTTCTGTCATCAAGGCCTTGCAACAGCATGTGGCGCTGTATTCGGGTCATACCAATGTGGATTCGGTTTGCCAGGGTGTCAGTGCCAAAATGTGTGAAAAGCTTGGACTGCGCAGCTTGGGTTTCCTTTCTCCCAAAACGGAAGATGCCGGACTGGGCATGATAGGGGAGTTCGAAACGCCCATTTCCGAAGATGATTTTCTGGCTTTGGTGAAGAAAACTTTTTCATGCGGTGGTCTGCGTCATTCGCATAAAACGGGCAAGTCTATCAAGAAGGTGGCACTTTGTGGTGGTTCCGGGGCTGAATTCCTGTCGGAAGCCATGGCTGCCGGCGCCGATGCATACCTGACGGCCGATTTGAAGTATCACGATTTCTCTCGTCCCGAAGGGGCGCTTTTGCTGGTAGATGCGGGTCATTTTGAAACGGAGCAATATACAAAAGAAATTTTTTACGACTTATTATCAAAAAATATTGCTACCTTTGCCGTTCGAATTTCACAAACTGAACAAAATCCGGTTTGTTATTTCTGATATATAATTCATTTACAATATTTTAGCTATGGCTACTGAAAATACGAAAGTAGAAAACAAGGACATTCCTGTAGAAGAAAAACTCAAAGCACTGTACGAATTGCAGTTGGTGGCTTCCGAAATTGACAAAATTAAGATTTTGAGAGGCGAATTGCCTTTGGAAGTACAGGATTTGGAAGATGAAATTGCTGGTCTTCAGACCCGTATCGAAAACTTCAAGGCCGATATCAAGGCTGCTGCTGATGCCGTTAAAAACCGCAAGGCTGACATTGAAAATGCCAAGGCATTGATTGAAAAATATAAAGCACAGCAAGACAATGTTCGCAACAACCGCGAATACGATTTCTTGAGCAAGGAAATTGAATATCAAGGTCTTGAAATTGAATTCTCTGAAAAGAAAATCAAGGAAACTCAGTACGCCGAGAAACTGAAAACCGAAGAATTGGCCACTGCTGAAGCCGATTTGATTGAACGTCAGAAAGACTTGGATTTGAAGAAATCCGAATTGGACGAAATCATTTCTGAAACCCGCGCTCAAGAAGAAAGCCTCAGAGAAAAGGCTGCTATTCTGGAAGAAAACATCGAACCTCGTTTGCTGGCTGCTTTCAAGCGCATCAGAAAGAATGCTCGCAATGGTTTGGCTGTGGTTACCGTGGAACGTGATGCTTGCGGTGGTTGCTACAACAAGATTCCGCCTCAAAGACAGCTCGATATTCGTATGCGCAAGAAAGTTATCGTTTGCGAATACTGCGGTCGTATCATGGTTGACTCAGGTTTGGCCGGCAACGAAGAATCTGCTGAATAATTTTCAGAATATCATTTCTGGAAATCAGATAAAAAAGAAGTCTTGGATCATTGCGATTCAAGACTTTTTTTGATTGCAGGTAAGGTTATTTGTTGATACTGATAATTAAGGCGAGGCCGACTAAAAAATCATTTTTAGTCGGCCTCAATTCAAAATTACTTTCAGAAACTATATTTCAAACCGCCACCCCAGATATGAAAATTGTCGATATTGTCTCTTTTGTAACGATAACGGATTTCCACAGCTAAATGCTTGGTAAGCAAGTATTCCACGCCTGCACCAATAGTGCTCCCTGTGAAATAGGTATCATATTGTTTGGGTTCGTCTAACATAATCACCTTTGAATCTTCAATTCCGGCTGTCAGACCAAAAGAAGCAAAAGCATAACAGCGCTCCTTCACCAGTTTGATGTATTTTTTGAAGCCCAATTCCAAAGAAACATTCTGAGAATACAATTCTTGGCGAAGTTTATGCGCGTGTAAATAAGCTAGATTTCCATAAAGGGAAGCACGATGATTGCTACCGAAATAATGTTCCATACCCAGCAATGTTTCATTGCCCATTCCCTTGTTATGCAAACCAGACGACAATTGTACACTGTTATTCGGCCACACATAATCTTCCGCTTTCATGCCTGTTGAAAACGCAAACAGGACACAAATCAAGAAAAACATTCTTTTCATACGAATTGGATTTTTAAATAGTTTATAAAATGTCAAAAAATTAGTTTTCGACTAAAGACAAATAAATCGGCAATTCGTTACAAAAAAGTATATTTATTGTACTGTCACGGCAAAATTTCGGGTTAATCTTCTTTGTTGGTGAGTTGCGAAGCATCTATTTGTTTTCGGCGTCGAGCAGCTTGTACAAGATGTCTTCGTTCACGCAGAAAACCGTGCCATGACGCATGCCGGCCGGGAATGTTGCCATGCCGTCGAGCTTTTCCCAGTTGCCCTTTTTCAGGTTCTTGCATCTGACAGCGGCGTAGCGATGGTTGCGATACAAATCCCAATAAACATAGGTGTACTTGCCAATCTTGATAGCCGTAGGTCCTTCGGCCCATTCTTTGCCAGAAATGGGTTCAGATACGTTTAAGGGAATGTTTTTCAGACTGTTGGTGCTTACCATGCGGATGTTTTTCTCTACCGGATCCAAAGTTTCGTTCTTCAAGAAAATACGATATTTGCCACCTTCTTTCAAAATGCAAGCATCGATGACATTGAAGCCCGGATCGTAGAACAATTGGGTGGGAGTGAAGGTCTTGAAATCTTTGGTGGTGGTATAGTACAAACGATGATTGTATTGGTCTTCGCTGCTGGGCGCGTCTTCAAATTTGCCTTCGATGGTGCTGGCCCAGACAATGTAGTATTTTTTCGAAGCCTTGTCGTAAAACAATTCAGGGGCCCAGGTGTTGCGGCAGCCGGCTTCGTGAGCCATCACCGGAAGTTCCTGTTGCTCCGACCAGTGAATAAGATCTTCGGAGTAGGCATAGCCGATGTTGTTTTCCTTCCAGCCGCTGGTCCAAACCATGTGAAACAATCCGTCAGGGCCTTGTACGATGCTGGGGTCGCGCATCAGTTTTTCCTTGCCAACATTGGGTTTCAGGAAGATTTTTCCGTTTTGCACCTCTTTCCAGATAAGTCCGTCGAAGCTATAGGCAAAGTGCAATCCGTCGCCGTTTCCGCGAAAATAACTGAACAAGTAGGCTTCTTGTTTTCCATCGACAGCATTCCAGAAAAACTCTTTGAAGTTCTTCTTTTTGGCTGGTTTTTCAGCATTTTTATCAGCAGCTATGGCCGGCATCAGAAAGAGACCAAGCAGCAGGCAAACAATCAGTTTCTTCATTATTTGATATTTTTTAAGGTGTGACCCATGCGGGTTTTCTTGGTGTGCATGTAGCATTCGTTGTAAGGATTGATGGGCGTTTCAATAGGCACATTCTCAACGATTTCCAAACCATAAGCCTCCAATCCGATGCGCTTCACGGGGTTGTTCGACATCAGGCGCATTTTGTGAATGCCGAGACATTGCAGAATCTGAGCGCCCACACCGTAGTCGCGTTCGTCGGCGTCGAAGCCAAGGTGCAGGTTAGCATCTACCGTGTCCATGCCTTCTTCTTGCAGTTTGTAAGCTTTGATCTTGTTCATCAGGCCTATGCCGCGACCTTCCTGGTTCAGGTAAACGATGACGCCTTTGCCTTCGGCTTCGATGCTTTCCATGGCCTTGTGCAACTGGTCGCCGCAATCGCAGCGCAAAGAACCCAGCACATCGCCCGTGAGGCAAGAAGAATGCATTCTCACCAGTACGCTTTCGTCTTCCGTCCATTCGCCTTTCACCAAAGCGATGTGTTCTTGGCCGGTGGCCGTCTGGCGGAAAGGAATCAATTGGAAATGACCATATTTGGTAGGCATGTTCACACTGGGCCCCATTTCAACCAAAGATTCCTGCTTCAGTCGGTAAGCAATCAAATCCTTGATGGTAAGCAGTTTAAGATTGAACTTCTGTGCTATTTCGTAGAGCTGTGGCAGGCGGGCCATGCTGCCGTCTTCGTTCATCACTTCGATAAGCGTGCCTGCGGGATGCAGACCGGCCAATCGACACAAATCGACAGCGGCTTCCGTGTGACCGGCGCGACGCAACACACCTTTGTTCTTGGCATAGAGCGGATTGATATGTCCCGGACGAGCCAAGTCTTCGGGTTGGGTGTTAGGATCGGCCAAGGCCTTGATGGTTTCGGCGCGGTCGTGGGCAGAAACGCCCGTGGTGCAGCCGGCAATCTTATCTACCGTAATGGTAAAAGGCGTTCCCAGCAAGGAGGTGTTGGACGATACCTGAGGTTCCAGTTCCAGACGTTGGCATTGTTCTTCGGTAATAGGCACGCAGAGCACACCGCGACCCATGGTCACCATGAAGTTCACTTTTTCGGGCGTGATGAGTTCGGCTGCCGTGATAAAATCGCCTTCGTTCTCGCGATCTTCGTCGTCAACCACAATCACAATTTCGCCATTTTTGATGGCTTCTACGGTTTCTTCTACTGTGTTCAATTTAATATCCATAATGCTATATTTATTTCTTTTTTAATTTTCGGAAATGATGTTTGAAAGCGATGCGTAAATATCGTAGCAAAATCTTGATGTTCAAAATCTTTTTGATGACAGACAAATACGAATCCATGTTGAAAAGGGTAGAGTCGTTCACGGCCTTTACGGTCAGGAAAATGCCCAAAGGCAAAAGTACGGCCGAGCTGAGCGACATACCATAAATAGCTTCCCATTCTCCGCTTTTTACCAATTTCTGACCGGCCGTATCTATCAGATAATAACCGATAAAGAGTATCACCGAAACCACCGCAGGCATACCGATGCCACCTTTTCTGATGATGGCTCCCAGCGGCGCACCGATAAAGAAGAAAATGATGCAAGCCAGCGACAAGGAGAACTTCTTGTAATACTCGATGTTGCTTTGGCGGAAACGGAAATTGTCGCGCTGCAAGGAAGCTTTCAAATACTCGAAATCGCTTCTGGCGCTCTCCAAACGACGTATGGCCTTGTCCACAATCAGATGCGACTGCGTGCTGCTCAGGCTGCGATACGTGCTGTCGATGTTCGGGTTCACCACCGGCGTCTTGGCCACTTTGATGATGGAGTCCACGCTGAGCAAATTCCTTTCGGCCGTGGCGTCGCGTCCCATGAAGTAACGATTGGTGAACTGCGTCTGTTTCTTTATTTCTATGCTGTCTATGCGATGACCCACCGAGTCGATGATATGGCGCAACTGCTGCGTGTTCATGCTGATATGCGAGTTGTCGTAGGCCGATTCGTCCACACGCGTGAAGTTGGCATCGAAGGGAATGATGAGTTCTTTGGTGCGGAACATTTCACGACGATAGGGAATGCCTGCCGTATTGGCCTGTTCCTTGTCGAAATTGCTGAAACCTTCGCCGTGATAAAGCGTCAGCACCAAGTTGAGCTTGTCTTCCGTCATGCGCAGGCGGCCTGAGTCGGCCAAGGTCACCGAAACATTTTCGAAGCCCTCGCTGAAATCGTAAATCATGATGTCCAACAACAAGCCTTTTTTCACGTCCTTGCCTTTCACGTAGATGGTCATGTCTTCTATTTCGGAGTAGAAGGCGCCTTCCGGAATAGACAGTGTGGGCGACTTCTGCTGAATGGAGGCGATGAGCGACTGCATCTTCACCTGAGCCGTGGGCAAGTATTTGTCTTGGAAGAAGAATGATCCGCAAGCCACGAGCGACACCGTGATAATGAGCGGCTTCATGATGTTGAACAAGGAAACGCCGGCAGCTTTCATGGCTAATAATTCCAGCCGTTCGCCAAAATTTCCGAAAGTCATGAGCGAGGCCAGCAAAATGGCCAAAGGAAGCGTGGTAGGCAACAACTGTGCCGATGCGTAGTAGAAAAATTCGAGATAAACGGAGATGCCGATGCCTTTGCCCATAATCTGTTCAGAAACCCTCCAGAGCAACTGCATCACCAAGATGAAATTGCAAATGAGAAAGGTCATCAAGAATATGAGTAAAAAGTGCTGTAATACGAATGTATGTAATCTTTTTACGCGAAACATGGTCGACCGTTTTCAAGGTCGCAAAGGTAATCTAAAAAACTAATCTAAAAAAGCGATTCAAGGTCAATAAACACACACAATATTATAAGCCGATTCTTCTGATGAGCATGTCAATCTCGGCGGCCCACAAATTGATAAGGTCTTCTTTTTCGTCGCTGGCGGCAAAGTCGGTCAGCAAGAGGGAAATCTCGCCGGTCAGTTCAGATTTGATGATTTCGATCTCGAAATAAGTGTCTTCGGGAGAATTCAACCAGCGGAAGCGAATGCGTTCTTCGGGCTGTATGTCTATCAATTTGGCTCTTTCGCTCGATTTGCTCCAGGAGAAGGTATAAACACCGGTATTGTCTGCGTCAACGTTGTCGGCCATCCATTCTGCCAGGCCGTGAGGTGTGCTGATGAGTTTCCACAATGACTTTGTGGAGCCCTTTTTCAAGCTGAATTCAATGGTAAATTTCTCTTTCATATAAGCGTCTTGTTGTTAGGAGAGTAGCTCTCTTTGTGTAGGAAAGCCCAAATATAGGCTATTTTTTTCGAATATCCTTAATATTTATTAAGAAAGTTTTTTTGATAAATGATAAAAAAGTCTCAATTTGGTTTTGCGAATTCAAAATTAGGTATTACTTTTGCAGCGCTTTTCAGGAAAAGCAAATGATGGCGAGATAGCTCAGCTGGTTAGAGCGCATGATTCATAATCATGAGGTCCCCGGTTCAATCCCGGGTCTCGCTACAACGAATTTGGTTATTTGCAAGCGTACCTGCATCGGTACCCGCAGGTGACCATTTTTTTGTGTAATATTGTTTCATTCAACGAAAAAAAGACTATGAATCCTGTTTCTAAGCGTTTGGCCGCTTTGGCTGCATCCGAAACTTTGGCCATGTCCCAAAAGAGTAGCGAGTTGCGCGCACAAGGCATTGATGTGATTAACCTGAGTGTGGGAGAACCCGACTTCTATACCCCCGACCACATTAAAGAGGCTGCCAAACAGGCTATCGACAACAATTTCTCCTTCTATTCTCCGGTGCCCGGTTATCCTGCATTGCGTAAGGCTATTTCGGAAAAACTGAAAAACGAGAACGGCTTGGATTACCTGCCCGAACAGATTGTCTGCTCCAATGGTGCCAAACAGTCGGTTTGCAATGCCTTGCTCGCTTTGGTGAATCCCGGCGACGAAGTCATCGTTCCTGCTCCTTACTGGGTGAGCTATGTAGAAATGGTGAAATTGGCCGAAGGTACCAATGTTATCGTGTCTGCCGGCATCGAACAGGATTTCAAAATGACAGCTGCTCAGCTGGAAGCTGCCATCACGCCTAAAACCAAGGCCTTGATTCTTTGTTCTCCTTCCAATCCTACCGGAAGCGTGTATAGCTACGAAGAATTGAAATCATTGGCAGAAGTCTTGGCCAAGCATCCGCAAGTATATGTGCTTTCCGACGAAATTTACGAACACATCAATTATATCGGCAAGCACGAAAGTATAGCACAATTCGAAGAAATCCGCGACCGCGTCATCATTATCAATGGTGTGTCCAAGGCTTATGCCATGACCGGCTGGCGTATTGGTTGGATTGCGGCTCCCAAGTGGTTTGCCGCTGCTTGCAACAAGTTGCAGGGTCAGTATACTTCGGGTCCTTGTTCAGTGGCTCAGGAAGCTGCCCGTTTGGCTTACACCGGCAGTCAGGAATGCGTGGAAGAAATGCGTCAGGCCTTTATGCGTCGTCGCGATCTGATTATTTCACTCATGAAGGACATTCCCGGATTGGAACTGCGTCAGCCTCAGGGTGCTTTCTATGTATTCCCCAAATGCAGTTCGTTCTACGGCAAATCATACCAAGGACGCGTTATCAATTCAGCTGCCGATTTGGCCATGTATCTTTTGGAAGAAGGACATGTGGCTTGCGTAGGCGGTGCTGCTTTCGGTGCGCCTGAATGTATCCGTATGTCGTATGCCACTTCCGACGAGAATATCAAGGAAGCCGTGGCACGCATCAAGGCAGCTTTGGCCAAATTGCAGTAAGGGCTAAAGGCAGTACAATGAATATCCTTGTTATCAACGGAAGCCCGAAGGGAAAGTATAGCATCACACTGCAAACCATTCATTATCTGGAACGTTGCTTTCCCAATCATCATTTCCAACTGTTACAGGCAGCTCAGAGAATCAGGACTTTCGAAAAAGATTTTTCATCGGCGGTAGGGCTTTTGTCCGCTGCCGATGTTTTGTTGTTTTCGTATCCGGTCTATACTTTCCTGGCGCCTTCGCAATTGCATCGTTTCATTGAACTGCTCAAGGATTCGGGCCTGGATCTGCGCGATAAATATGCTACGCAACTGACAACTTCCAAACATTTCTACGACGTGACGGCGCATCGTTATATCAAAGACAATGTTTTGGATTTGGGTATGCGCTATGTGCCCGGGCTTTCGGCTGATATGGAAGATCTGTTGAGCGAACAGGGCAGGGCGGAGGCTACACAGTTTTTCGAAAGATTCCTTTGGGCGGTGGAAAACGAGGTGTACGAACAAGTCTTGCCATCAGAGGCTTCGGCAGAAACCTATCCTCAGACTTTTGTGCCTCAGGCTGCTCATCCGCAGACGGATAAGATGAAAGCTTCTCCAAGTTTGTCGGAAAAGGAAGTGGTCATTGTCAGCGATTGTTGCGACGAGGCTTCCAATTTGCAAGCCATGATAGATCGTTTCCGTTCGCTTTTGCCATGTCGCACGCGCGTGGTGAACATTGCTCAATATCCTTTGGCCGGAGGTTGCATGGGTTGTTTTCGTTGTGCCGTGAGCGAGAAATGTGCCTACAAAGACGGTTTCGATGTTTTCTTGCGCGAGCAGATACAGACGGCCGACGCCATGGTGTATGCCGCCCATATCAGCAATCACTGCATGGGTGCGCGTTTCAAAATGTACGACGATAGAAATTTCTGCAACGGGCATCGCGCGGTGACCGTGGGAACCCCGGTGGCTTATCTGCTTTCGGGCGCTTATAGCCGGGAAGAAAACCTGCGTATGCTTATTGAAGCGCGAGCCGAGACGGGCGGCAATTTCCTGGCCGGCGTGGCAAGCGACGAGCACGATACCGATGCGCAGATAGACAGAGTGGCCAAATCATTGCTCTTCGCCATGGAAACCAAGCATCGCGCTCCGCAGAATTTCTGGGGCGTGGGTGGCACGAAAATTTTCCGCGACCTTATTTATCAGATGCGAGGCATGATGCGTGCCGACCATAAATTCTACAAGAAAAGAGGCCTTTACGATTTTCCGCAAAAGCATTTCTTTTCTTCTCTGAAAATGTATCCCATCGGATGGCTATTGTCTAACGAGAAGATTGTGGCCCACTTAGGCAACAAGATGAACGAAGGCATGTTGGCTCCTTACAAGAAGTTGTTCGATGCCATGGATAAAAAGAAAGACAAGAACTAGAGTTTCAGCACCGCGAGGAAGGCCTTTTGCGGCACTTCTACCGAACCGATCTGCTTCATACGCTTCTTTCCCTTTTTCTGTTTTTCGAGCAGTTTGCGTTTACGCGTGATGTCACCGCCATAACACTTGGCTGTCACGTCTTTACGCACCTGACGCACCGTTTCGCGTGCAATGATTTTGGCACCGATGGCCGCCTGGATGGCAATGTCGAACTGCTGACGCGGGATGAGTTCCTTCAGCTTTTCACACATACGACGGCCCAAGGTTTCGGCATTTGAAATATGTGTCAGGCAAGAGAGGGCATCCACAGCTTCGCCATTGAGCAGGATATCCAGTTTGATGAGTTTGGATTCGCGGAAACCATGCATGTGATAGTCGAAAGAAGCGTAACCCTTTGAAATGCTTTTGAGTTTGTCGTAGAAGTCGAAGACGATTTCGCCCAAGGGGATGTCGAAGAGGATTTCCATACGGTTGCCCGAGATGTATTCTTGCTTCACCAATTCGCCGCGCTTGTCCAGACAAAGCGTCATGATGGGGCCTATATATTCCGTTCCGGTGATGATGGTGGCGCGGATGTAAGGCTCTTCGATGTGGTCGATATGCGTGATGTCGGGCAGGCCGGAAGGATTGTTCACTTCCAGACATTCGCCTTTTTTGGTATATACTTTATAAGGAACGTTGGGCACGGTGGTGATGACGTCCATGTCGAATTCTCGGTCGAGACGTTCCTGAATGATTTCCATGTGGAGCAAGCCCAGGAAGCCGCAGCGGAAACCGAAGCCCAAAGCTACCGAAGATTCGGGTTGGAAAGTGAGCGAAGCGTCGTTCAACTGCAATTTTTCTATGCTGCTACGCAAGTTTTCGTAGTCCTCGCTCTCGATGGGATAGACGCCGGCAAACAACATGGGTTTCACTTCTTCGAAACCGGCAATGGCCTCTTCGCAAGGTCTGTTCACATGCGTGATGGTGTCGCCCACTTTGACTTCTTTGGAGGTTTTGATACCGGAAATGATGTAGCCCACGTCACCGCAAGAAAGTTGCTGTCGAGGCTGCATGGAGAGCTTGAGCACACCGATTTCGTCGGCATCGTATTGTTTCTGCGTGGCGAAGAATTTTACCAGATCCTTGCTGTTCAGCGTTCCGTTCACAATTTTGAAGTAGGCGATGATGCCGCGGAAAGAGTTGAACACCGAGTCGAAAACCAGGGCTTGCAGCGGAGCATCGGGGTCGCCCGAGGGGGCAGGGATTCTTTCTACGATGGCATCCAGAACGGCTTCCACGCCTTCGCCCGTTTTGCCGCTGGCACGCAGAATTTCTTCGCGCTTCACGCCCAACAGGTCTATGATCTGGTCTTCCACCTCCTCCACTTGTGCGCTGGCCAAGTCAATTTTATTCAGCACGGGAATGATTTCCAGATCGTTGTCTATAGCCATGTAAAGGTTGGAAATGGTCTGGGCCTGAATTCCCTGAGTGGCATCGATCACTAACAAGGCACCTTCGCAAGCCGCAATGGAACGCGACACCTCGTACGAAAAGTCAACGTGTCCGGGCGTATCGATGAGGTTGAGCGTGTAAGCTTCGCCTTTGTGCTTGTATTGCATCTGGATGGCATGGCTTTTGATGGTAATGCCACGTTCTTTCTCAAGATCCATATTGTCGAGAATCTGATTTTCGGTAATGGCTACGGTGCCCGTTTTCTCCAGAAGGCGGTCGGCTAAAGTGCTTTTTCCGTGGTCGATATGCGCGATGATGCAGAAATTTCTGATATGTTTCATTGAAAAAGAGGTCAATAAAAGATGAATAATAGTTAAACTTGAATTAGGCTGCAAAAGTACCTAAAATCTTTGTATTTTTGCGCTTGTAAAGCATAAAATATGAACCATACTGACATAACGGCATTGCATCGTAACATTTACAACCTGATCGAGGAAAAACATTTCCGCGATGCCTATCTGCAACTATATTATCTGATACAACAAAGCGCCTCCGGCGAACTTTTCGACAGGCTCAATGCGCAGGAAACCAATTATCGTTTTCTTTTGCATTACACCATGAGTGGTGTGCAGGATCCTCAGCAAGACCAGATCTTGGCCAATATGAGCCGCGAAATGCTGAGCATTGCCGACAAGGCTTATCGTGAATGGTGTCAGGCCTTTTCTCCGCGTTGGTATTATGCCCAACTGCGTTACCGCAAGATGGATGCGCATGTGTCGCCCGATTTGGAAAGCATAGAAAAAATACTCTCGGATGCCAAAGACGAATTGTCGCTTTTATCCGAATCGAAAAATGATTTTGCCACCGCGCCCCGCAAACTCGAATTGCAGAAACGCATAGCCGCTGCCGAGGCCGATTATTTCTCGGCCATTTTGTTTTCTTCCCCTTGGCATAGCGCTGAAAAACAATCGTATATAAAAACTTTCGCAGAGATGACCTTGCCGGGTAAAGCCATGGCGGTATCGGCGCTTTTGCTGGCCTTGCAAGAATTGTTTGACGAACACAAACTGAGTTTCCTCATGGAACTTTGCCAGAATCAGGAGCCGCAGGTGTCCATGCGCGCACTCACGGCCTTGTTGCTGTTGTTGTTGCAGCACGATGCCCGCCTGAAACATTGTCCTTCGTTGCAGGCTCAGCTCTCGCTCTTGCTCGATGGCCCGGCCTTGCGCTCCCGCTTGCCCATGATTTATGCGCAATTGCTGCGAGAGAAATTCAACGAGCAGATTACCAAAAAGTTGCAAGACGAACTCTTGCCCGAAATGAACAAACTCAGCGAAAGCTTGCAAGACAAATTCGAGCGTTCCGACAAGATTACTTTCGATAAATCGGATATTGACGACATTATTTCGGACGGTGCCATGAGCAGTGCCATGCAGCAGCTGTCAGATTTGCAGACCCAGGGCGAAGATGTCTATATGAGCACATTCTCGCAGTTGAAGTTTTATCCATTCTTCAAGGATATTCATCATTGGTTCGTGCCTTTTTATGCAGAAAATCCTGCGCTGACAGAGCTTTTCGGCAAGGACGATTTGAAGGATTTGGGCGTGCTGAAGGTGGTGACCGGCTCGGCTTTCCTTTGCGATTCCGACAAATATTCGTTTTGCCTGAACCTGACCCAAGTGCCTGAGCAATACCGTGCTTCCATGGTGAGCAACATGGGCGCCGACAGCGAGCAGTTCCGCGAACTCATGGATATGGAACAAAACGGCAATCAACAGCTTAAACAAGAGTCAATCAGCAACTTGTACATTCACGATTTGTATCGTTTCTACAAATTGTTTCCCAGTCATGCCGATTTTTACAATGTTTTCAACACTTCTCTCGATTTCTTCTCGGTGAAGCCGCTGGAAAACATCTTTACGGATAGTTCTGCCATGCAGATGCTGGCTGCCATGTACCTGAAAAAGTATCAGTATGCCTCGGCTGCCTATCTCTATGATCGCCTTATCGATATGTATCCCGACAACTTTGAGTATCAGCGTTCTTATGCCTATTGTCAGGAGAAGATGAAGCATTTCAACAAAGCTGCGCAAGCTTATCGCAATGCCGATTTGATGCGTGCCGACCAGGCTTGGGTGCTGAAGCGTTGGGCTTATTGCTGCAAGCAAGTGGACGATTATGCGCAGGCGTTGGAACTCTATCGTCGTTTGCTCTCGCTCGATGGCGAAAACCGTGATTATCTGATGAGTGTGGGCTCTTGCCTGATGCACATGAAAGACTACGATGCGGCCATCAACACTTATTACAAATACGAATTTTTTCATGGAGAATCCATGCAGACCTGGCGTCCGATTTCCTGGTGTCTGTTGATGCAGGGAAAATACGAACAAGCGGCAGTGGCTTTCCGCAAGATCATGGAGGCTGATCCCGACAAGGACGATTACCTTTGCTACGGACATTTCTGCGTTGCGCAAAAGAAGTTCAAGGAAGCCGTGGAGGCTTATGCCAAGTCGTTCCGTGTTTCCACCATGAGTAAAGACGATTTTTATAAACGTTTTGACAAAGACTTGCAGGAATTGACTATTTTTGGACTCGATAAAATGCAGTTGGCCATTCTGTCGGATTCCCTGAAATACAAGATAGAAGAAAACGATTAAGCATGAGAAAAACCCTGTCCGTCATTGTGTTGTTGCTTTTGGCAAGTCGGCTGTGTCATCCTTTGATGGCGCAGGCCTCGTCTGAAGTTATTTTCAATGCCCGATGGCTCGACAAGGAATATCAACGCTACGAACTCCGATGCAGCAGCTATGCTTTGCAGCGCGAAGATACCACTGAGCAGGAAACTTTTGTCTGCCAGATGGATGTGATGGTGAAAGATTCCACGTACAATGCTTTTTTTCTGGAATATGCCTTGTCAGATTTCAAATGGCTGGGCCCGCACTACCTGAATACGCGCTGGGTGCATTCTCTGAAAGATTTCCGCATCGTGGTAAAGGCTTCACCTGCGGGCGTGTTGCAGGAAATACAAGATTCCAAAACTTTTTCTGAAGCCTTGGACAAGAGCATAGACGATTTGTTCAAACATTATGGCAGCCTGCCAGAATTGGAAGCCCGGGAAAAGTTGTATGCTTTGCGCGCCGATGTGCAGGCATGGATTCTTTCGTCCATCGTGCAGTTTCACAGCGCCTACGGCTTGGCCTATCGCGAAGGTGAGGTGCTGGAAGTTCCCGATAAAATGGCCTGGGACGAGCATATCGAACCTATGAATGTGCTTCATTACAAAAAGCTTGAAGATAACAGCGACGGGGTAGCCACCTTGGTGACGGCCACCGTGCCTGTCGATACTTTGTATGCGGCCGATTCCACCATCTTGCCATTTGAACAGACTTCTGCCATGATGATGCATATTCCCACGGGCTGGCCGGTGTATACCTATCGTCAGTTGGAGTTTGGCACGCAGGCTTGGAAAGAGGGTTTGACAATAGAAATATCACTTAAAAAATGAAAATATTATGAGTCTGAACATTGAACAATTGCCCTTCGGACAGATGCCGGACGGCTCTCAAGTAACATTATTCCGCCTGACCAACGAAGTAGGCGCAGTGGCTGAGATATCTTCTTATGGTGCAACCTTGGTGGGCGTCATCATTCCCGACAAGAATGGCAAGATGACCCGCGTGGTGAAAGGATTTCCCTCGGTAGAAGGTTATTTGGCCGACCTGGAAATAGGTACCTATCTGGGCGCCACCTGTGGACGTTATGCCAACCGCATCAACAAAGGTCGTTTTACCCTCGATGGCGAAGAATATCAATTGGCTTGCAACAATGGCGAGAATCATTTGCATGGCGGTCCTACCGGATACCATTCCAAGAATTGGGCTTTCGAAGTGGAAGAAGACAGCGTGGTATTCAGCCTGACATCGAAAGATGGTGAAGAAGGCTTTCCCGGTAATCTGAAAATGCAAGTGCGTTATGCCTGGTCTATCACCAACGAACTGAGCATTCATTATTCGGCTGTCTGCGACAAGAATACGCCGCTCAACCTTACCAGTCATGCTTATTTCAACCTGGCAGGCGAAGGCGATATCCTCGGACACGAAATGAAGATTCATGCCGATAAGTTTGTTCCCATTCATGCCGATGCCATCCCTACAGGCGAAATCCGTTTGGTAAAGGGCGGCGCTTTCGATTTTTCCGAATTCAAAGCCATCGGCCAAGATATCAATGCCGATGACGAACAGTTGAAGAATGGTTGCGGTTACGACCATTGTTTTGTCATCAACAAGAAAGAATACGGCGACCTGGCTCTGGCCGTCGAAGTAAAAGCACCCTCGACGGGATGTTGTCTGAATGTATGGACCAGTCTGCCCGGTGTGCAGTTCTACAGCGGCAATTACCTGAGAAGCGAGGTTCCTTCTTGCGATGGTAAGCCCCTGGAATATCGCGGTGCCTTCTGTCTGGAACCTGAGTTCTTCCCCGACAGCCCCAACCAGAGCGGATTCCCCAACTGCATACTTCCCGCCGGCGAAGAATTCGACCAAACCATTATTTATCAGTTCTCTACCGAAAATTAATCCTCGATGAAAAGATTCAAATGCAGCATGATGGCTGTGTTGGCTGTGTTGTCGTTTTTCAGCATGAGTCTGCAGGCACAGACCAAGCCCAAATGTAAAGTGGATTTGAGTTTCAACCGTAGCAATATGGACGAAATTCAGGAACCCGGTTTTGTCAACTGGATTGTGCCGCAAGGTTCTTCCGCTTCGAAGACAATAGACGGAGTGACCTTTACTTTGAGTGTGCCCGCATCCGAAGGCAGTATATTACGTCCCGACTGGAACAAGACTGCTATCCAGAATGCCGACAATAAATCGAAGAACGGCCGCCTCACTTACGACGGCATCACCTTAGACCCGGCTTCTTTTGGCAGTTTCAGTCTGAAAGTGTCGGGACTACCCGTGGGAACGCACAACCTGCAGACATACCACAATTGTTGGCAGAATCCGGAAAGGTTCTACGCCGTGCCCATGAATGTGCTTCTGGACGGCCAGATGGCTTACGAAAAGGTGAAATGTTCTTTCGGACAAGCCGTGGCAGCCAATGCTTGCATCTTGAATTTTGAATTGAAAATAGAACAAGCCGGCCAGGAAGTGGAAATTACTTTCCTGACGACGCCCGAAAACATCGTGGAGCCCGACGGCAATCAGACCGATATGTATGCGCCTCCGTTTTGCAATGGTTTTGAACTCAATACCGACAACGTTAGCCTGCAAGCCAAGGATCCTTATCCTGCTGCCGGCGACATGCACGTGGATGCCGACAATGGCAGCCTTCTCCTTAGCTGGACGCCCGCCAACGACCAAGTGATGCAGCATCAATTGTACCTGGGCGAAGATTCCTTGAAAGTGGCGCGCATGAAGTCACCCACGGCGGTTTTGGAAAAAGGCGATACCAGCTATCTTTTGCAAGATGTCTATTCGATGAAGACCTATTTCTGGCGTGTGGACGAAGTGGATAACGAAGGCTTTGTGACCAAAGGAAAGATCTGGCAGTTCAAGCCTCGTCAGCTGGCCTTCCCCGGAGCCGAGGGCTATGGCCGTTATGCGCAGGGCGGACGCGGTGGCGTGGTGTATCATGTGACCAACCTGAGCAACGAACGCATTCCGGGTTCTTTCATCTACGGACTTTTGGATGTGAAAGGCCCCAAAACCATCGTCTTCGACGTGTCGGGTATCATCGATATGGGCTTCCAGGCTGTCTTTACGCAACCCAATACCACCATAGCCGGACAAACGGCTCCCGGAAAAGGCATCTGCATCAAGGGCGCCAATATCAATATCGGTTCCGATAACATCTGTCGTCACATGCGTTTCAAACATGGTTACGGCGATACAGGAAATGCCATGGGTATGTCGGGTTCGAACCATGCCATCGTAGATCATACCACAGCTGCCTGGGGTACGGACGAAACCGTTTCCGGACGCGGTGCCAAGAATATCAGTTTCCAGTATAGTCTCATTGCAGAAGCCTTGGGCATTGCCGACCATAAGAATTACGGCAGCGGCACCAACCATGGCTACGCGGCCACCATAGACGGAAAAATCGGATCGTGGCATCACAACTTGCTGGTGCATTGCAACGGCCGCAACTGGAGCATGGGCGGCGGCATGGACGGAGAAAACCGGGCCATAGGCCAGATGGATATCTTCAACAACGTGGTATATAACTGGAACGGCCGCACCACCGATGGCAACTGCCACGAAGTGAACTTTGTGGGCAATTACTACAAAATGGGTCCCGATACGCGTCGTACGCAATTGTTCATTCAACAATACGAAAATGTGGGTCATCCGGAAAGTACCTGGCGTGCCTATATCAGCGGCAATATCCGCGAGAACAAGAACGGCTCCCTGAGCCAAGACCGCAAAGGCGATACCTACGACGTGCAGCTGAGCAACGGTGCTACCATGCCCACTTATGCCACGGTGGTGGACAAGCCATTCTTCCCCTCGTATGCCAAGATTCACAGCGCTCAGGATGCTTACAAAATCGTGTTGAGCGAAGCCGGTGCCACCATGCCCATGCGCGACGATCAGCACTTGCGCGTGGTGCAGGAAACTCTCAATAAGACCTACACTTACGTAGGCTCTCGTTCGGGTATCAAGGGAGAAATAGACCACGAAAATGATGCCGGTGGCTGGGAAGCTTATCCCGAAGAAAAACGCTTTGCCGACTTCGACAGCGACCAGGACGGTATGCCCGATTGGTGGGAAAACCTCACCGGCAGCGATGCCGACAAAGCCGACAATAATGAAGATCCCGATGGCGACGGCTGGACTCTGCTCGAAGCTTATTTGGAATTCATGGCTCATCCTTATCTTGTGTTGGAACCCGGCGCCGAAGCTGTTTTTGATATGAGTGCTTGCTTCAAAGGTTTTACCAAAAGCCCGCAATACAGTGTCAGTGCCGAGACGAACTTGGTGCAAACCCAAACGGAGGGCGCTTCTCTGCAAGTGAAAGCAGGCAACCAGGGCGGTGTGGAAGTGCTGAGCTTGAAGGTGGTCGATGGCGATGGTTCAACTCACGAAAAACGTCTGAGCGTGGCCGTGACGGGCAATCCCGATGCCATCCACCAAGTGTGGAGCGAAAACGATATCGAAGTGGCCAAGCGCGAGTTCTTCGCTCTTGACGGACGTCAGGTGTACGAGCTGCAATCGGGTCAGGTATATGTGATGCGTCTTACCGACACCGAAGGCCGCATGCACAGCGTGAAAATCATCAAAAACTGAATGCCATGATTGCCGATAAAAAAGAATTGCGATTCTACTGCATGGCCGATAGCATGATGAACCGAGGCTGTTTCCGCTTGCCTTTGGCACATCGCTTGGCGCGTATTTTCTATCCCGACCACGTGATGGATTACCTCCGTCATATGCGTTATTTTTCGTATTACTCGGCGCATCGGAAAACGCTTTCAGGCAAATTGCGCTATTTCTGGCACAAAGCCCGCTATTATAAATTGGGTTTGAAACTCGGATATTCCATAGGATGCGATTGTTTCGGCTATGGGCTGAGGCTTCCGCATTACGGCAGTATCGTGGTGGGAAAAAGCAATAGGATAGGCCCTTACGCCATGTTGTTTCCCGCATCATGTATCGTGGACGAGGCATCCGAAATAGGCGAGGCTTTCTTTTTGGCGCATGGGGCCGTGCTGAGCAAACAAGTGCGATTGGGTCATCAGGTGGTCGTGGCGGCCAATTCGGTGATGAATGTTTCATGCGAAGAGGGCTGTGCCATTTTTGCAGGCAGTCCGGCCAAGAAGGTTAAAGACAATCCGAAGCCTTGGTATGCAGGCGTTTGGGGAAAGGATCCCATTTGGTTGCAAAGGGTAGAGCAGGTAGAAAAACTTCGTCAGAAGATGTTTGGCCGAGACTGAGACAGACTTCTTGGTTCACCTTATTTCACTTTATTTCACGGAAACCTTAGGCAGATCGCTCCACAATGTCGTATAGTGGGGCGATTGCTTTTCACTGGCCGAACGAATCTGTCCCGAGCCTTGGGCCGCCAGCTTCACCGCGCCCCGTCCGAAGTTTCGGTTGATGGCATCTATGGCAGCCGTCATTTTCTGCTCGCGCTGGTAGGCGGCACTGTCTTCGAAGAGCGAATGCATCACCTGCGAGGCCGGTCTGATTTTGGTGGCCACCACGCCGGCTTTCTTGTAGCCGAATCCTCTCTGATGAATACGATAAGTGGCAGCCGTGGCCCTCGTGACAATGTCGCGATGCGTGGCCGTGGGCGTTTCGAAATGAATGAGTTCGTTGGCATAGTGTTGCGCCTCTGCATCCTTGAAACGATTGGTGTAGGCAAATACCAGAAGCTCTTCGGCCACCGTGCCCTGGCTGCGGAGTTTTTCGGCCACCGAAGCGGCAAAATTGGCAATCTGCTCGCTCAGTTCCACCACCTCGTAAATCTCGCCCGAAAAGCTTCGCGACACACAAATGCTCTGTTTGGCTTCGAAAGCATCTTCAAAGGCAATACAAGGCTCTCCGTTGAGTTCTCTCCAGGTTTTCAAACCATTGGTTCCCAGCATATTCTTTATCCAAAGATAAGATTTCTGCTGTAAATCGAAAGCGGTGCGCAGACCTTGTATCTGAAGCTTGGGTAAGGTTCTTCGCCCTATGCCCCAAACATCTTCCAAAGGAAATTTCCGCAAGACTTTTTCAATGTCCTGAGCCCTGTGCATATAACATCCGCCCTGCAATTTGGGATACTGTTTGCAAAGCTTCGAAGCTATCTTGGCCAGGGTTTTCGTAGGCGCAATGCCCACCGAAAGGGGAATGCTGGTCAGGCGTCGGCATTCTCTGGAAATCTCTTTGGCGTAAGCGTCGAAATCCATGGGCATCATGCCACGCAAATCGAGAAAAGCCTCGTCTATGGAATACACCTCGATGGCGGGCGCGTAGCTTTCCAACACCCAGCGCACGCGTTGCGACATATCGCCGTACAGAGCCATGTTGCCCGAAAAAACGGCCACCTGATGTTTCTCTACCAAATGCCTTATCTTGAAGTAAGGATCGCCCATTTTGATGCCCAAGGCCTTGGCTTCGTTGCTGCGTGCCACCGTGCATCCGTCGTTGTTGGACAAGACGATGACGGGCTTCCCTTGCAAATCGGGACGGAACACGCGTTCGCAGGAAGCGAAAAAATTATTGCAATCGGCCAGCGCAAACATGCTACATCTTCTTAATAACGTATGTGACGACGCCCCAGATGATGAACTCGTTGTCGGCGCTCACTTCTATGGGTTTGTATTGCTTGTTGTTTTCGTTGGCGGGCAGCAGTCGGGCGCCATGCTCGTGCAGTTCCACGCGCTTCACCGTGTATTCGCCGTCTATGTAGCAAACCGCTTTGCACTGATTGTATGGCTCTATGGCTCGGTCCACGATGATGATGTCGCCCTCGTCGAGCGCGGCATCTACCATAGACACGCCGTTCACCCTGAAAAAGAAAGTCGATGCCTTGTGCTTCACCAGCAGGCGTATCAAATCGAGCTTTTCGCGCATATCTTCGGCCGGCGATGGAAATCCTGCCTTCACATCGCCCAACAAACGGCCCTCGAAGCCGTTCTCCTCGTCAATTCTATGTGGTATGAATTCTTCCATGATTGTCCTCCTCTCGCAAGCTATCGCTCTTTCTCGCATGCCTTGCAAAGATACAGCCTCGAGGTAGCACTTCAAAATCACCTCCAATGATTTCGTGAAAAATAGCTGTGAAAAAAATTGTCCGAGGAAACACTTTTTACTTATCCATATTTTAACTTTGCGAAATCGATTGAACAAAATTGATGAATAAAATGCTACTGTTGATAAATACATGTATTGATAATGAAAGAAGCTAAACAAATAATATCCCATATTAAGTTTGATAGAAGTCTTTCTCAATGGAGAATACAATCCAATGAAGAACATCAAAACGGGGTTGCTGATTTTGCATCCAAATTTGCAGGAGAATTTGGTATGGCTGAATGGGGCTGTGTTTTAGGATTGCTTCATGATAAAGGCAAAGAACAAAAAACATTTCAACAACACATACAAAAGGAAAGTGGTTATTCACCTGAGATTAAAGTAGAAGGTGAATATAACCATGCTTATGTGGGGGCATTGATTGCAAAGAAACTTTATGGCAAACCTCCTTTCTATCAATTCATAGATAATATTCTTATGGGACATCATCGTGGTTTATATGATCATGGAGACAAAGAAGAAAAGCTAAAATGTAGCATGCCTGAAGATGTTGTGGTCGAAGAGTTGGGCATAAAACTTAGCTTACCTTTGCTCGGAAATCCCAAAGATATTCATCATTTAGTTCGTATGCTTTATAGCTGTTTAGTTGATGCAGACTATTTGGATACGGAACGATTTATGCAACCTGAGCAAAGTCTATTAAGAGGAGGAAAAGACTCCATAGAATGTTTGCTCTTGAAATTGGAGAAATATTTAGAAGATTTAAGGCAAAAGGCGGCCAATTCAGAAGTAAACAGAATCAGAAACGAAGTTCAACAGTACTGCATAAACGCAAGTGAAAGAGTTGTTGATTATTATAGTTTGACAGTACCCACCGGTGGAGGAAAAACCTTATCTTCCGTACTTTGGGCTTTACGTCACGCAAAAAGGAATGGTTTGAAACGCGTTATTATAGCCATCCCTTATACGAGTATTATCACACAGACAGCAGCTGTCTTGAGAAATATTTTTGGTGATGAAAATGTATTAGAGCATCATTCAAACATAAATCCAACGGAAGATGAAGGAGAAATTCCTAAAAAACTGAAATTAGCCACGGAGAATTGGGATTATCCTATTATAGTTACCACTAATGTACAATTGTTTGAATCTTTGTTCAGTAATAGACCCTCTGATTGCCGTAAATTGCATAATATCGTCAATAGTGTATTGATTCTTGATGAAGTACAAACATTGCCAATGGAATTTTTGCAACCAATTGTTGATACACTTGACACATTAAAACGTGTTTTCAATGTCTCGGTATTGTTTACAACAGCTAGTCAACCTATACTGAGTGGAAAAATAGGAGGAACGAATCCATTAGTGAGTTTTGACGCATTACCACAAATTCAGGAGATTATACCTCAAGATGTAAACTTACATGATAGATTGAGACGTGTTAAATTAGAAATAGATGATATTCCACAATCGTATGATGAGATAGCCGAAAAAATAGCTCAACATCCACGTGTGCTTTGTATCGTTAATACCCGTAAGGATGCAAAAGAAATCTATTCACGTTTGCCTAAAGAAGGATTGTGTTTTCATCTTTCACGAATGATGTGTCCAGCTCATGTAAGAGAAACGATTGAGAGTATAAAAGAAGCGTTGAAGAATGATTCGAACAAGGTTATTCGTGTTGTGGCAACTCAATTGATAGAAGCGGGAGTTGACATTGATTTTCCTGTGGTCTTTAGACAGGAGGCTGGGCTTGATTCAATTTTGCAGGCAGCAGGACGTTGTAATCGTGAAGGACGGCTGGAACTTTGTACAACACATGTTTTTTCGTTAAATACTGGATTACCGCGTGGGTTCATTACGCAAACAAATAATGCGCGTAAGAATATGATTGGTGATTATGATTGGTTCTCTCCTGAGGCTATCAATGAATATTTCAAACAACTACATTCTCGGATAGACAATTTTGATAAATCACAGATAAAGCCTCTTTTATATGTAAAGGAAATGCAATTTGAAGAAGCCGCAAAAAGATTTCGGTTAATAGACGATAATACGACTTCTATTGTCGTAAATTGGAAAAAGAAAGGTGTGCTTGCTTTGATGAGGAAATTGCAAACTGATGGTTTTTCCTATTCTTTAATGAAAGAAATTGCCCAATATAGTGTGAATATTAGACAACATGATTTGATGAAATTAAAAGAATCCGGAGTGATAGAAGAAGTGGTTGAGGAAGTTCTATTTATTCGAGATATGGGATTTTACAACGATGATATTGGTTTGGTGGTAGATAATCACTGGTTAGAGGAATCATTAATTGTTTAATAAATGGATAATAATATATATATGGAGTATTACGACAAAGAATTTTGTTTGGAGGTGTGGGGGCTATATGCATGTTTCACACGTCCTGAACTGAAAGTAGAACGAGTGAGTTATGATGTGATCACTCCATCTGCTGCACGTGCTATCTTTGAATCTATCTTTTGGAAACCTGCAATTCAGTGGCAAGTGACAAAGATAGAAGTCTTGAATCCCATTAAATGGGTAAATATCAGAAGAAATGAAGTGGGAGCTGTAGCTTCCAAGAATCCTATCTTTATTGAAGAAAAACGTCAACAGAAGAATTCCTTGCTTTTGCAGGATGTTCGCTATCGTATTTGGGCAAAACTTATATTTATCCCCCAATGGAAACGTACCGAGTCTAAGAATCAATTGATTGAAAATGAGGAAGTGGAACTCTTGCGTAAGGATGAAAATCCGGGTAAATATAATGCTATGTTTGAACGTCGGGCAGGCAAAGGTCAATGTTTCAATCAGCCATATTTGGGTACTCGTGAGTGTGTCGCTTCTTTCCGGTTGGTAGATACCATAAACGAAACATTGAGTACACCGATATCTGAAAATAGAGAGTTAGGCATTATGCTCTACGATATGGATTTTAAGGAAAAGAATGCAGACGGAGATTGGAAGAAAGCTGATGCTACTTTTTATCGTGCCAAAATGGAGAATGGCGTAATTATTGTTCCACCAAGAGATAGTGAGGAGATTTTAAGATGATACTAAAAGCTTTGTATGATTATTACCACCGAAGTGGAGATTTGCCACGAAAGGGATTGGAAATAAAGGAAATAGGATTTCTATTGGTATTAGATACTGATGGTAATTTTGTGCGATTTGAAGATAGACGAATTGATAATAAGCACGCGCAAGAATTTCTTGTAAGAAAATCAGTTGGCCGAACATCGGCACCTAAAGCGAACTATCTATATGATAATAGTGCTTATGTGTTTGGTTATTCTGATAAAGGAGATGATTCAAGTGTAACTAAATGTTTTGATGTGTTCAAATCTCAAATAGAAAGTATTTATAGTGATTATCCTAACAATATGGAGATAAGAGCCATTTATAATTTCTATCAAAAAGAACGTGAATTAATTGTTGATATTCTACAGAAAGATTCTCTGTGGGAAGAAGTTGTTAAAAACTTAAATAAGAAGTTTTCGTTATTCTCTTTCATTATAGAAGGGGATACCCAAATTGTTGCAGAGAAACAACAGTTGCTCTCTATTTCGGAAGAAAATACTTTTGAAGATGATGATGTGTGTCTTGTCTCTGGAAATAAATCGCGTCTTGTTGAAACAACAACGGCTACAATGATACCAGGAAGTCAAGCTACTGCTAAATTAGTTTCATTTCAAGTGAATTCTGGGTATGATTCATATGGTAAGACCAAAGGTAATAATGCTCCAATTGGCGAAGATGCAGAATTTGCATACACAACAGCATTGAATCATTTGTTACGTGCTGATTCTCGAAATAAATTCCTAATAGGCAATAGAACTTTTGTCTTTTGGGCATCAAGAGATAATGAAGCAGGAAAACAAGCAGAAGAAAGTATTTGGAGTATGTTTGGATTCAGTGATTCAAACGAAGATAATCCTGACCGTAAAATTGAGCAAGTCCGTAAAGTGTTTGAATCAATCTATAAAGGAACTCTCAAAACCTCACTTGATGATAAGTTTTATATCCTTGGACTGGCTCCAAATTCAGCAAGAATTGCAGTGATATATTGGGCAGAGATACCTTTGGTTGAATTCGCAGAACTTATCAATCGACATTTCGAAGATATGAAAATTATTGATGGAAGAAAAGATCAAAAACCATATATGGGGTTGCGTTCTATTCTTTCTGCAGTAACATTGGGTGGAAAAGCATCGGATGTCACTCCTAATCTACCAGAGGCTGTTGTCAAGAGTATTTTCCAAGGTTTGAGCTATCCACAACCATTGTTCTCAGGTTGCATTCGACGTATTCGTGCTGAATCTAGTGATAAAGACAAGGTAGCAGTCTCTATAACGAGAGCCGCCATTATCAAAGCATATTTGAATAGATTAAATAATAATGAACAAAAAATTGAAGTTATGTTAGACAAAGAAAACACCAATCAAGGTTATTTATGTGGCCGCTTGTTTGCAGTTCTGGATAAGATTCAAGGCGATGCAAACGGACAACATTCCATTAAAGAACGGTATATGAATGCAGCAAGTACAACACCTGCAGCCGTATTCTCTACAATTCTTAACTTGTCATCACATCATTCGGAAAAGTTGAATGAAGGAAAAAATGTCTTTTTTGAGAAACTAAAGCAAGAAATTATTGACAAGATTGACGCAAATGGATTTCCTGCTCATCTTGACCTTCAAGATCAAGGCCGTTTCTTTGTGGGATATTACCACCAAATACAATCATTTTATGTGAAAAGTGAATAACAAAATGAAATTAACAATTAAAAAATACAGTCATGAAAGAATTAAAAAACAGAATTGATTTCGCTTACATCTTTGACGTAAAAGACGGAAACCCCAATGGAGACCCTGATGCAGGTAACTTACCGCGTGTTGATGCAGAAACTGGTATGGGATTGGTAACTGATGTTTGTTTGAAACGTAAGGTGAGGAATTATGTGCAAGTGCTTAAAGAGTGTGCCGATGGCTATGATATTTTTATCAAGGAAAAAGCGGTACTTAATACGCTTATAGATGCATCGCATGAAGATGATACAGTGAAAGCCGTTAAGGATGCTAAAGACAAAACCTCTGCAGCAAGAGCTGTTATGTGCAAGAAGTATTACGATGTTCGTACCTTTGGTGCAGTTATGTCTACTGGAAAAAATGCAGGACAAGTACGTGGCCCTATCCAGTTTACATTTGCTCGCTCAGTCGACCCAATCATGACTTCAGAACATTCTATTACTCGTATGGCCGTAGCGACCGAGAAAGATGCAGAGAAACAAAGTGGAGGCAATCGAACTATGGGTCGCAAGGCAACCATTCCATATGGCTTATACATCTGTCATGGATTCATTTCTGCTAACCTTGCCAAGCAGACGGGGTTCTCCGAAGAGGATTTGGAACTTTTCTGGGATGCATTGAAGAATATGTTTGATGTGGATCGTTCTGCCGCCAGAGGCTTGATGAGTGCACAGAAGCTGATTGTGTTCAAGCATGATTCTCCACTTGGTAATGCTCCAGCTAACAAACTCTTTGACCTTATCAAAGTGGAGAAGAAGTGTGATGGCGTAGCACGTTCTTTTGCTGATTATCAGGTAACAATCGGTGAAAATACGTATGATGGAGTTACTATTGAAGAAATAATCTGATCTATTATGCCAAAGCGTCATGAAATAAGAAACAGTACGGCAGAGTTCCTGATTTTTCAGGCAGAAGGGAAGGAGCAAGGTGTTGAGGTTTACTATAAGGATGAAAACTTATGGGCAACCCAAAAGGCTATGGCGACGCTATTTGATTGTTCGACAGATAATGTGGGATTGCATTTGAAGAATATTTTCTCATCTGGCGAATTGATAAAGGAATCAGTTACCGAGAAAATCTCGGCAACTGCATCAGATGGCAAAAATTATCTTACTCAGTTTTATAGCCTTGATGCCATTATTGCTGTGGGGTATCGTGTAAATAGTTTGCGTGCTACCCAGTTCAGACAATGGGCAACAAGTGTATTGCGTCAATATGCCATCCGCGGATATGTTCTTGATCGCAAGCGCATGGAGAATGGCTCATTTCTTGGTGAAGATTATTTTGAACATTTGTTGGCTGAGATTCGTGAGATTCGTTTGTCGGAGCGCCGTTTCTATCAGAAACTTACAGATATTTATGCCACCAGCATGGATTATAATAGGGATGCACCTACCACGCGCTTATTCTTTAAACGCATACAGAATAAGATGCATTATGCTGTTCATGGTCGAACTGCTGCGGAATTGATTATAGAAAGGGCCGATGCAGAAAAAGAGCATATGGGCCTCACAACCTGGGAAAATGCACCCGATGGCAAGATTGTAAAAACCGATGTGTCAATAGCGAAAAATTATCTTAATAAGATGGAATTGGAGGATATGGGACGCATTGTAACTGCAGTTTTGGAGTTCGCCGAAAGTCGAGCCAAGCGTCACATTCCTATGACAATGGAGGATTGGGCAAAACGAATAGATGCATATCTGTCAAGTGACGAGCGCCCACTTTTACCGGATGCGGGTTCTGTGAGTCATGAAGAGGCAGTGATGCACGCAGAAACAGAATTTGAAAGATATCGAATCATGCAAGATCAATTGTTTCAAAGTGATTTTGATAGGTATTTTACAGCTCTTCCATTTGAAGAAGAAAATACTAAAATAGAAGAATAATGGCCTATAATGAAGATGATATGCTTATGTTGTCGGGGATTCAGCATTTTATGTTTTGTCCTCGGCAATGGGCTTTGATTCATATAGACCAGCAGTGGGAAGAAAACCGCTTGACAATGGAGGGTAATCTACTGCATACCAATGTAGATAACCCTTCATATCGTCAAAAGAATGGTGATACCATAACTTTGCGTTCTGTTTCCGTGGCTTCCAAAGAGTTGGGTCTCTATGGTCTTACCGATGCTGTTGAACTTATACCCACTGCAAATGGCGAAAAAGGAATACAACATAAGTTGTACCCAGGATGCTGGAAGCCTTTCCCCATTGAGTATAAACGAGGTAAGCCCAAAAGAAGTGCTATTGATGAAGTTCAACTTGCAGCTCAAGTTCTATGTTTGGAGGAAATGTATGGCATTCACATAGAATATGGTGCGTTGTATTACGGAGAAACCAAGCATCGAGAAGTGATTCATATTAACCAGTCCTTAAGAGAGCAAACCATTCAGTGTGCAAAAGAAATGCATCGTGTCTTTCAAATGGGAATTGTCCCAAAAGCAAATAAAGGTAAGTATTGTAAGAATTGTTCTTTGGTGGATATTTGTATGCCGGATTTGGAGAATCGCTCAACAGTAAAACACTATCTGAAAAAGTATCTGTATGAGGAAACTACTTAATACATTATATGTAACAACCCCCGAGTCGTATTTGAGTAAAGATGGCTTAAATGTAGTTGTTTCTGTAAATCAGAAAGAGATATTTCGTATTCCTATTGTCAATATCGAAGGCATTGTTACGTTCGGATATATGGGAGCATCGCCTGGGCTGATGAAACTATGTGCAGATAATAATGTCTCACTCTGTTTTTTGTCTCCGCATGGTAAGTTTATAGGTCGTTTTCAAGGGCCTATAAAGGGGAATGTTCTGTTAAGGACAAAACAGTGGAATCTGGCACAAGATGAGACTTTTACTTTAGAAGTCAGTAAATTGTTCGTGGCGGGTAAGATACAGAATTATCGGAATATTCTTGCTCGGTTTCTTCGTGATAATGGAAATGATGATAGTGTAAAAGAAGTTGTGGCTCAATTGAAATATTGCAAACAAAAAGCCTTTGTCTCGCTTCATCTGAATGAGTTACGAGGTGTTGAGGGTGAAGCTGCTAATCTCTATTTTGAGGTTTTCCATCGACTGATTTTACATCAGAAAGATGATTTTGTTTTCACAGGAAGAAATAGAAGACCTCCTAAAGATGCCGTCAATGCATTGCTATCTTTTGTCTATACTCTTATAGCTTCTGATATGTCATCTGCATTAGAAACAGTGGGTTTAGATCCATATGTGGGTTTTCTTCATACATTGCGTCCTGGTAGGGCTTCGTTGGCCTTGGATATGATGGAAGAGTTAAGGGCATATTTAGGAGATCGCTTAGTATTGTCTCTTATTAATAGAAAACAATTAAGCATAAAGGACTTTGTTCGACAAGGAGAGGATGGAGTTGTTATGACGGATAATGGCAGGAAAATAGTCTTGGTAGCTTGGCAAAATCGTAAAAAAGAAACAATTATGCATCCGTATTTGGGAGAAAAAATTCCTATTGGTTTGTTACCATATGTCCAATCTATGTTGTTTGCTAGATTTGTCCGTGGAGATTTAGATAATTATCCAGTATTTTTGATTAGTTGAAGTATGATGATATTGATAACATATGATGTTGATACCACCTCTGAGGCGGGAAAGAAAAGATTGCGAAAGGTGGCAAAAGAGTGTGTCAATTATGGAAGAAGAGTTCAAAATTCAGTATTTGAATGTTTATTGACTGAAGCTCAGTTTTGCATACTTAAAAATAAAATTGAATCAATTATTAATGAAGAATTGGATAGTGTCCGTTTTTATTTTTTAGGTAACAATTGGAATAAAAGAATTGAAAGTGTAGGTAAAATGACTACATTTGCAATAGACGCAGAACTAATCATATAGCTGCGAACATAATGTGTTGCATAGAAACTATAATGTTCGCAAGTATTGATTCTCAAAACAATAAATAAGATTAAAGCACATTGTTGTATCATTAATTAGTTATAGTTTAATGGTTCGCAGAAATTGAACTATTAGATAATGATATTCAGTGTCTTATCTTTAGACAGTCGCACCCCGTGCGGGTGCGTGGATTGAAACTCTTAAACAATTAACTACTCAGCTTTATGAAGAACGTCGCACCCCGTGCGGGTGCGTGGATTGAAACCATTTCGAAAGTAGGATAAGTCATATTATCCGAGTCGCACCCCGTGCGGGTGCGTGGATTGAAACTTTGACATATTGGCAAAAACAAGCGAAAAGAGTGGTCGCACCCCGTGCGGGTATGACTTTTAATTTTTAACTGATTGATTTTCAGTGTTAGTTTTTACGAAAATCGCTAAATCCTACATATAAGGCTACATGATGGTCGTAAATAAGCCAACTAACTACGAATGCAAAGATATATAAATCTTGCCAAAG
>JAFUIP010000019.1 GCA_017468435.1 Bacteroidales bacterium | reverse complement strand
GCTTCTCAATATATGTTCGGCTAAATCCATTCTCTAACATATGCATATACTTTAGCCTTTCTGCATAGCCATGTTTCTTATACTTTTTAGACATAACAAAACCCCGAAAGTTTTTTGTCTAACTTTCGGGGTTCATGTCACAAGCGATTACAGGAGTTTTTTGTTTTGTATCCCAAGCGAGATTATCGAGAAAATTCTTCTTTAAAAAATTCGAAAACATACACCGCCCCTTGATAATAAAGGCCTGTCTCAAAATCTTCAATCTTAGCAAAAGTTTGAGATTTGTAAAGTTTGTCCAATGCTTGCTTGTCTGTCAGGTGATATTCTTCCATAATCATCGGAACAAGATCCTCGCAAAGTGTTTCGATAAGAAACTGTCGTTCGGTTGGTGTCATAGTCTCTTAAGTTCCTCCAAAAAGGCATCGAATGTCATAAAACCTCTCATAAGACGACGAATCTGAGTGCCCACACTATCATTCGCTATCGGGCCAATAACAATATCATAAGGATGCACATTATCTTCTGACGTATTATTTCTATTCATCAAGATAAATTCCGCCCACTCTTTAGAATATCCTTCGAAATGCTTTACTTTCAAAACTTCAAGAGCCGTTTCATCAAATTCAAAGGCCGTAACGGTAGGAACTCCACAAGACTCTCTTCTCACCACATTAGAACAGAATTCTACCGCCTGCAGATATTCCGGATTGACATAGAAGCCTCTTCCAAAATCTTTTCCGCGTCGTCCTCGGTTTAAATCAATCTGCTCTATTTCTACGTTCGATCCATGGTATAGTTTCATGCCAATGCGCCTCCATTTCGTTTGCAAATTTGATACATGTCTTCTACCGCATCGTCGATGGACAATGTATGCTCAGTTTCATAACAATCATAAATAAAGTCCAAGCCGCTGTATTTCAACAGATAATTGTATGCGAAGGCATTACTGAGTGAAAACCTCTCAGCAAAAGCACCGATACAAGCTATATAGTATGCAATTCTGTTTTTTTCTTCGCGACTCATAGTTTTCAAGTTTCTCGCAAAAGTAATCAATTCGACAGAATATCAAAACCCGCACAGAAAAAACAAAAATTTTGTTTAAATAAATCGCATACATTATATTTGCCTCGTTCTTCGGAACACGACATTTTAATCAAAGGGCGTTTAGCAAAATTATCCTCTATTGAAATCTGGACAATTTCGACACTGGGGTAATGAGCAAGAAACGTCCACGTCTGTGATATTTATATCTCCCCTACGGACATATTTATCATTAGGCGTGGGCTTTGCTTATTATCAGTGTCAGGCAGTCCAGAGCCTCAATAGAATAATAAGTTAAGGTTCCCACGCCTTGTTGTTTTATTATCCACCAAACAATGGGAACAGTGAGGAAAATGAATACTATGATGAAGTCTTATTTATTAGCTTTTGTACTATTGTTCTTAACCGCATGCAATAATAGTCCTTACGAAACACAATCTGCCAGAGAACAAGATGAATTAAAAGGTCTTGTTAAAAAAGTATTTACTATTGAATATAGTGCAATTAATAGTTTTGGACAAGGTGATATTATAAGAGATAGACCTATCACATCTCACATTATTGTTTATGATTCATTGGGTAATAGGATAAACAAAACAGATTTATTTTTTGCAGATATTGAACTTGTAGACGAAAATACATTTAACGAGAATGGCATGATAAGCGAATATGTTCATTATTATAAAAATGGAGGTGTTGCTACACGTAGTTATAAATACAACGACAAAGGAGATCTAACACATGATATATCTCGAAACTATAATGGATATTCTATGACCACATATAATATTCGATATAACAATCTCGGACAAAAGACACATTCCATAAGTAACGATGGAACTTATACAGAGGTAACTACATACAAATACAAGGGATTAAACCTAATTGAAGAACTAGAAGATAAATCATACGGATTATTTAAAAATACATACTCATATGACAAAAATAATAACCGAATTCAAGAAAAGCACTATGTAGATAACACTTGGACAAAAACCATTAATAATTATTATAATGAACTTAATCAACTAGTTAAAAGAAAAACGATTTCTGCATTTAATAAAAGAGAAACGATTGAAGGTTATGAGTTTTATTCGTACGATAATTATGGAAGAAAAATTGATTATATTAAAACAAAGATTGAAGATTATGATAGCAACGATATTATAAGTAGAACTTCATGGCACTACGATAATGATTCCGCAACAACTCCAGACTTAATACAAAAATGGAATTCTGATGGAATATTATATTATAATAAATCTTTTGTTGTTTTTACGACAAACAAAGATACATCTGCATATATAACATATAACAATGACGAAATTGAGAAGATATCCATTAAGGAGAAAAGGAAAAATGGTAGTTACTACAAAGATTATCGCGTTGAAACAGAATCTGAAAAAACAACATATAATTATCTGGAAGGACGATTGGTTTCTGTAATTCGTCCTAATGGCGATGCTATGACATTTGAATATGACAATAATGAATTAATTAAAACAATAGAAACTACTTCTGGGGATTTAAATATCAAAGAAATTTCACATTACAAAAATGGCAATTTACAAAAAACTTACGTGTACAATACTGAAAATGACACACTTTTCTATCAAAAATCTTATTCCTATACTGGTAATTCAAAAGATGGAACAATAACAACAACAACAAACATTGTTAAAAATAACATTGAAAAAAAACAAATTGATATATATACAGAAGGAAAAAAAACTCAATCTATTTATGTTGGACCTGATGGAATTTCAAGGACCAGAAATTATATATATAATGAATATGGTGATCTTACTCAGATTCATGGAGATAATCATCCTATAACCTTCGCATACATATATGATAGTCATGGAAATTGGACAAGAAAGACATCTATATTTGGAGATGATTCATTTCTTATTACAGAAAGAGTGATTGAGTATTTTTAACTCTCATAACTAACTCTTATTACACAAAAAGCCTATCCGCAGATAACGCAGATAGGCTTTTTTAGTTCTAATACATGAGCGAAACCACTTACAGTTTCTTCTTGATAGACAAGCCAAAAATATTTGGCAAGTAATTCTTAACAACTATCTATGCTTTAGCATTTAATTATATTTTATAGGTTCTAAAATTTTAGACTTTTGGCAACTTAGGGTCTTAGGCCGCTGCCACCTTGAAGGGTGATGGTTTCGCCCGTAACGTATTCTGCATCTTCGCTGGCGAGAAAAACACAAACGCGGCCGATATCGCCCTTAGGATCGGCAAAATGGCCAAGCGGAATACCCTGAATGGTTTTTTCGTAGAGTTCGGGGAAATTTTCCTTCCACTGTTGCAAGCTCTCGGTCATGGCCAAGGGACAGATAACATTCACCCTGATACCATCGGGGCCCCACTCGGCGGCCGCCACGCGCGACAAACCTCTGATACCTTCTTTGGCAGCCGCATACGAAGCCTGACCCAGTTTGCCGAACAAGCCGGCGCCCGAAGCAAAATTGATAACAGCGCCTTTGGTCTGTTTCAAATAAGGATGACATTCGCGCATATAGAAGAAAGCCGCGTACAAGCCGGAGTAAATAGCCAGGTCGAAATCTTCTTTGGAATGTTCCACCAAGGGCATGCCCGACTTTGACACCTGAGCATTATTCACCAAAGTATTGATTTTGCCGAAAGTGGCTATTGTTTTCTGAACAACGCCGCGTATAGCTTCCTCGTCGGCACCGTCGGCCACGATGGGAAGCACCTTGATACCATATTGCGCTTCGAGTTTTTCCTTGGCGGCGACAAGTCTTGACTCTGTTCTTCCCGTCAAAACCAGATTCGAGCCGGCTTCTGCAAAAGCCTCAGCCAGTCCATATCCAATACCTTTACCACCTCCCGTGATAAGGGTAACATGATCTTCAAGTCTTTTCATAGTTTTTACATTTAACGGCGCAAATGTAAGGAAAAATCCTTCTCGTCAAAGAAAAGCACCGCTTTCATTCATCACAAACAACTAAGGCAGACACGCGATTGTTCCCTATTTTTTGTAGCGCTGACGACGATAGTCTTTGGGCGAGAGGCCGGTAAGACGTTTGAAATATTTGCCGAACACCGATTGCGAAGGAAAATTCAGTTCGTCGGAAATCTGCTGAATGCTCATATTGCCCGAGAGAAGCAAGGACTTACATTCGGCCAACACATACTCGTCGATGATATCGGAAGCCGGCCGACCGGAATAGTCCTTCACCGCTTGCGACAAGTATTTGGGCGTGATACACATCTTGTCGGCATAAAAAGCAATTTCGCGCTGCTGCATGTGATATTTGGCCAATAAATCGATGAAACGCACATAGAGTTGTTCCTGTCGCGAACTGGCATTCGACGGCGATTCAGAAAGTTCATGCTTCTGGCTGGAATATCCGTAAAACATGGACAGCGTCAGGTGACGGGCCACATCGAGTTTGTAATCGGGACGAGGCGAAGCTGCCACATTGAGAAGCAGTTGGAAAAATTGTCCGAACACATTCTCCTCATTATCGATGGCAAGCACTGGCTGTTTCATCACCTGCGACTGCAGAGGCAAGACTTCGCCGGCCTTGGTAAAAAGGCTGTCCGAAAACGATTTGGACATCAAAATAATGCGCGATTGCAAATCGTCGGAATGACCCAGCGGCTGGTAAATCTGGTCGAAAAGGACAATCAGCACGGCGGGCGCCTGCACATGATATTCTTTCATATTGATGCGCAAATCGGCCTGGCCTTTTTCGTAAATGATGGCCATGGTCATATCCAACTTGAAAGATTCGCTCTGCAAAGCCCATTCAGCACGGGTGGCATCGCCATCTTCGATAAGCAACACATCTGTTCCGATACGATGATCGGCGGGCGTAATTTCTTCCAAACGATTGCGCCACTTGAGGTACGAAATCTTGCCGCTCATCTTGTTTCCTCCCTATATTGCGTGGGCGTCACACCACAAAGACGTTTGAAAAATTTGCCGAACACCGAGGGAGAAGGAAAATGCAATCGACGCGCAATCTGATTGACAGTCAAATCGGTAGAAAGCAATAAGGCCTGACATTCCGTCAAAAGCAAAGCATCAATATAGTCGGCAGCCGTTTTGCCGCTTTTCTCTTTGCATACTTCGGTAAGGTATTTTCCGCTCACACCCAGACGGGCCGCATAAAACAACAAATGATGCTGCATGGGAAAGAACTTTCGCGCCTCTTCACAAAAGCGTTCATACACCAAATCTTTCTTTCGTTTAGCTGCATCCACACCTTCCAAACGACGCGCATAATGATACAACAAGGAAAGCGTCAGATGCTTGGCCGATTCCAGCCGCATGGGATTGTGCGTCACCGCCACCGTTTGTTGCAATATCTTGAAAAAAGTATGAAAAGAAACTTTGTCGCTGCTGACATCGATAATAGGATTTTCCGCGATCATCCGGTACAACTGATGCGACTGATGATACATCCCAAACAAGCCATCGGTGAAACGGCGTGACATGATAACAGCGCGAAAACTCATATCGGCAGACACTTCCAGCAAATGATAAGTTTGGTTGGGCATCACCACCGCAATGCATGGCGACTGCACCTTATATTCTTTTCCATCTACCAAGACGCGGCTTTCGCCTTTCTCTATCAATATAAAGGTAGAAACATCCACTTTTCGCGGATGATTCATGACGCGGCTAAAATCGTCAGAGTCCAATATGATAAGGTCGTCTCTGATGCGTCGGTTTTCAGCAACGCGGTGGCTCAATGCTTGTTTCCAATCGAAATAAGGTATATCCATTCTGTGATTTTTTCGCAAAAATACTCTTAAAAACGCAAAAACAAGCATCAAAAACGTAATCTTCAGAGAAATCTACCAATTCACAGGAAATATTGACTAATCTATGTAAGAATTACGCCATACTTTTGCGGCGTGAAATTTAGTGACAATCATTTATTAACTTTTTTAAATACGACAGCAATGAACAAATTGATGAAAACCCTTGGCATCGCCACCATCGCATTGGGATGCAGCCTTAATGTGAATGCCGAAGAAAAAGAAGGTTTCTTCAAGAAAGCCTTCCGCGACATGAAAGAAAGTGCCAAACTGCAACGTCAAATCGACAAGGCAAATTATCAGGCTACCAAACTCGAAAGCAAAGCTTTTTTCGAAGAACAGAAACGTCTTTCTAAACCTTCTGTGCGCACGGCCGCCGAAAAAGAACGCATGCAAAAGGAGCTCGAAGCTGCCAACAAGCGTGTAGAAGAAGCTAAAGCAAAAGTCGAAGCCGCCAAAAACATCAAAAAATGAGCAAGGAATACAAACTGAAAGGTGGCAAGATCGAAGAAAAAGTAGTAAACACCTATAAATCTATAGAAAATGCTGTGGTTGACACTTATCAGTCTGTGGAAGACGCTGTGGTCGGTGCGTACCAGAAAATCGAAGACAAATTTGTAGAAACCTTCCTCGAAGAGAAGAAGGACAATACTGAAGAATAATCATCTGAAAGCAACTAACATTTATGAAGAAGAATCTTATCCTTTTTGCCTGTATGGCTTGTTTGTTTGGCATGACCTCCGTGAAGGCCGAAAATGCCAAGAGTGTACATTATAGAGAAGGTTATCGCGCCGACGTGGAACTTTCTTGCAACATTCACGAAATCTGGCATTTCAGCAGTTCGCATGGTTATGCTTTCGGCAATGGTCTCTACGTGGGCGGCGGCGCCGGTTTCTCGGCCGAATATGTGCCCGACCTCAAAAGCGATGCTACCATGATGACGCCCGTGTTTGCCGATGTCAAGTACAGTTTTCTCAACTGCTTGGCCAGCCCGGTCGTTTCGCTCAGAGCCGGTTCGTACATCGATGTGACCAACATTGGTTTGCGTGCCTTTGTCAATCCCTCCATCGGCGTGAACATCGGACGTTTCACCATCAAGGGTGGTTACGAATACCAATTGGGCTTTTGGCGCTACAACGATGGCGTGAGCAAGCATCACATCAAATGCGGACTCGCCTTCAACTTCTAAGACATCTCCCTTTCATAACTATCTATGAATTCGGTCGGTATGGCAATGGCTGTATCGGCCGAAGTATTTTTATCGAAAACGCAGACTTAGTGCTTGGAGGAATATCGGTCGAGGATGACGGCAAAGAGTATGACGAAACCTTTGACCACCTGTTGCCAAAAGGGAGAGACATCGAGCAAAACCAAACCATTGTTGAGCACACCGATGATGAGCGCGCCCACCACGGTTCCGGCAATGCTACCCTTTCCTCCGCTCAAGGAGGCGCCGCCAATCACCACGGCCGCAATGGCATCGAGTTCGTAACCTGTGCCGGCATTGGGTTGCGCCGAATCCAGACGAGCCGTCACTAAAATTCCGGCCACCGCCGAGAGCAAACCGGCCAGCGTATACACCAACAACTTCACCCTATCGACACGAATACCCGACAACATGGTGGCTTTTTCGTTTCCTCCAATGGCATAGATATACCGACCGGTACGTGTCTTTTTCATAAAGAAAGAAAAGACAAGAATCACGACAAAGGCCACCCAAACGGGCATAGGCACTGCCAAAAACCAACCCGTACCGACAAATTCGAAGCCGCCGCCCAAATCGGTGATAGGGAAGCCTCCGGTATAGAGCATGGTCAGACCGCGGGCAATGGTCATCACACCCAAAGTGGCCACAAAGGGAGGCACTTTGAAACGCGTCACCATCAATCCGTTGAAAGCGCCCAGTGCGCCACCCACCAACAAAGCCGCCAAACAGCAGCCCCAGAAAGTGAAGCCCACATAAACATCCATCGATTCGAGCGAGAAGCCTTTTTGCGCAAATCCTGCCGCCACGGCTCCCGAAAGGGCCAAGACAGAACCCACCGAAAGATCTATGCCGCCGGTAAGTATCACCAATGTCATACCCACGGAAATACACAAATTGACAGAGGTTTGCCTGAGCACATTGAAGAAGTTGTCGCTGGTGGCAAAATTTTCTGACAAAAAACTCATGATGATGCACATGAGCAAAAGAGCGATAAGCGGTTTGGCAACCGGCTGTGACAATATTTTTTTCATGCTGGTAATGATGCTTTCAAAATTGATTCTTCTGTAAATTCTTCTCGGGTAAAACATTGGCTGATACAGCCTTGTCTCAGTGTAATGATACGGTCGGAGATGGCCATGATTTCAGGCAACTCAGACGATATCAAAACAATAGCCATGCCTTGCGAAGACAGTTCGTCTATCAATCGGTAAATTTCATTCTTGGCATTGATATCTATACCGCGGGTAGGCTCGTCCAGAAAAAGTACTTTCGGTTGAGTCATCAAACACTTTCCCAAGACGATTTTTTGTTGGTTACCCCCACTCAGTTGTCCGGCCAATTGTTCTGCCGAATAAGACTTGATGCCCAGTCGCTGGCGGAAATGATCGGCCCATTTGCGTTCTTTGCCCGCATGAATGGTGTTCAATGGGCTGAGACATTGCAACAAAGAAGCCAGCGTGGTATTTGTTCTGATTGACATATCCAGCACCAGTCCTTCTAATTTTCTATCTTCCGGACAAAGCGCCAGACCATGCGCCACGGCCTGCTGCGGATGCCTGATCTGCACCGGTTTTCCCTCTATGCGCACCTGTGCCGACGAAGTATCCGGATACAGACCATACAAAGTTTCCAGCAACTCGGTTCTGCCGGCGCCCATCAAGCCATAAATGCCCAAGACTTCCGAGCGATGCAAATCGAAGGAAATATCCTGAAGCAAGAATTTACCGGAACGTCCCGGTTCGCGCAGAGAAAGTTTTTCCACCTGCAACATCACTTCTCCCCTTTCACGACTTTGTTTAACAAAGAAATCCTTGCGGTCGCGTCCCACCATCAGGCGAACAATCTCGTCGGTGGAACAGCCTTCCATGGGCAATTCGGCCACCCATTTTCCATCGCGCAAGACCGTGACAAAATCGGCCAAGCGCCACACCTCGTCCATCTTGTGCGAGATATAGACAATGCCCACGCCGGAAGCCCTCAGTTCGGCCATCAAGCCAAAAAGCACTTCTGTTTCCGATTCAGAGAGTGAAGAAGTAGGTTCGTCCATGATCAGAGCCTTGGCATTCAAACGCAGAGCCTTGGCTATTTCTACCAGCTGCTGCTCGCCCACTCGCAAATCGGACACCAAAGTATGAGTATCTACTTTCAGATGAAGACGTTGCAACAAGGCCTCAGCCTCGGCATGCATACGCGCCTTATCTATCCAACCCAAAGCATTCAGAGGCTCATCGCCCAAAAAGATATTCTCGGCAATGTTCATGTATGGAATCAGGTTGAGTTCCTGATGGATAATGGCAATGCCCTTTTCTTGCGCCTCGTGCACCGATTGAAAATGTTGCACTTCGCCTTCCACCAACACTTCGCCTTCGTAGTCGGTATAAACGCCCGACAGAATATTCATAAGGGTTGATTTTCCGGCTCCGTTCTCACCCACCAGCGCATTTACCTTTCCGCCCACGATACGCAGATTCACCTTATCGAGCGCCAACACGCCGGGAAAACGTTTGCTCACCGAGCGAGCTTCCACCAATATTTGTTCTCTGTTCATGGTTCAAAGAGGATTCATGGTTCAAGGACAAAAGGAATCAGTTCAAGACGCTCCAAACGAACAGCATCTTCAGGAATGGCCACCGCGCCCAACACCCGGAGCGAAGCCTGTTCCGGCAAACGGAAATCGGCCATCTTCTCTGCAATATAATCATTCATCGCCGCCGATACCGCATTGAAATCCATCGTATTGCGAAAATCATCGATATTGAACCAGCCGGAAGCATCACGGGCCGTGTTACCAAAAATATATGTGATCGGAATCCGTATTTCTACACCTTCGGCAAAGGCTCGCAAATACTCATCATCGACAAGACAAACCTCACTTAATTCCGCACGAATCATATAGAATAATGGCGAACCTATACCTAAGCGACGGGCATGTGTGCTTGCCAAGGTTTGAGGATCTTTTTGCAGCATGTCCTGCCATTGTGCCAAAGGCAAAGCGCGTTGTTCCAAAGCCGACAAAGAATCGCGCATCATGGCTACCACCAACTCTTCGGGATTGTAACGACTCATAGCCTCACGTCGATTTTTTTCGCTCAGATTTTCCGTATAAAACGACAAACGAAGCGCCAACAAGGCCAATAAAGCCAAGGCTATCCATTTAACTATTTTCATCTGTTTCATCAGTCTTGAATTTTACCGAAATTACCATATTGCGCCACATTCTTGCGATGAACCAATTCCACCGCCACGGGCATTTTCTTGGGAAGATTTCTTTCACCTTTTATATAACGGTCGGCCAAAGTGGCGGCGGTTTCTGCCATGGTTTTCGGAAACTGCATACCGGTAGCTTCCACCTTGCCCTCGCGAATGGCGTTCACACAATCGTCGGCGCCGTCAAAGCCAAAGACCTTGATTTTTCCGGCCTTACCGGCACCCAGAATAGCTTGATAAGCGCCCATGGCCATGGCATCGTTGCCACAAAAAACCGCATCGATATCGTGGTGTGCCTGCATCATGGATTCCATCACTTCCATAGCCTTGTTCTGGTCGAAATCGGCACTTTGCTGCGCCAGCATCTCAAGACCCTCGAAGCAATCTACCACCGAATGGAATCCGCGGCTGCGTGCCCAAGTATTGTTATCGCCCACCAAACCAAGTATTTCCACGTATTTAGCCTTGCGTCCCATCACCTCCACAAAGTATTGTCCCAAGCTGATACAACCAGAATAATTGTCGCTCAGAATCTGGGTGACACAAGCACCGGGAAGGTTGATTTCACGGTCCATGCAAAAAACGGGCACGCCGGCACGGGAAGCAGCTTTCGCATTGACAGCAGAGCCATCGGCATCGGTCGGATTCATGAGAATAGCCTGATAACCAGAAGCCAAAATATTGTCAAAATGATCGGCCTCCTTCGAAGGATTGTTCTGCGAATCGAAAAGCGTAGCCTCGTATCCCAATGCTTCACAACGTTCTACCGCGGCTTGTCCGAGCACGACAAACCAAGGATTATTCAAGGTGGAAATAACCACCGCTATCTTCGGTTTCGATTTTGTTTGTTGAGCCCTTTCTCCGCCACAGCCTGTCAGAAGCAAGGGAATAATGAGCAGGGCAAGTATCAATCTTTTCATAATTTGTAGATTTTTTCACAAAAGTATAAAAAGGCTGACGAAATAATCACTTACTTTTGTGTGATAATTGTGCAATAATGGTGGACAAATCTTCCAAAATTATGAATAAAACTTCTTTACTGCTGATTGTTTGGCTTTTAGCCCTGCCGCTGATGGCGCAGAGAGACTTTGGAAAAAGCCAACAGAGAGTGTATCGCGAACTTATCAAGGAACACATTTACAGCGATTTCGAAAACATGTATCGTGAGCCTTCGGGCGTGGCATTCAAGTATCCTTACATTGCGCCGGGCAGCAAGCAATACGCCGCCGTGCTTTGGGACTGGGACTCTTGGTGGGCCAATGTAGCGCTGCGTCAGATTTTGGCCGATGCCGGGGGCGTGGCCGAGCGAAGCGAGGCCGCCCGCTACGAACAAGGATGCGTGCTCAACTACCTGCATTACACCTCTCCCGACGATGGCTACATGCCCATGGTGGTGGACGCCGAGACCGATCCTGACAAAATCAAGCCTGCCGACATCTACGCCACCAACATGCACAAACCTTGCATTGCACAGCACGCGGCCTTCCTCATAGCCCAACAACAAAACGATGCCGAATGGTTGCGCAAGGATTTTCCTCGCATGCAGGCATTCATCGCCAATTATCACGAACATCATCGTCACCAGGCCAGCGGACTATACTATTGGCAAGACGACTTGGCCATCGGCGTCGATAACGATCCTTCCACCTTTTTCCGTCCGAAGAAAAGCTCGGCTTCCATCTACCTGAATTGCATGATGTACAAAGAATTGCAAGCCATGAGCCATATTGCCTCCCTGCTGCAACTGAAGGAAGATGCCCAGCGCTATCAACTTTGGGCAGAAGATTTGCTGCAAGCCATTCGCCGGCATTGTTGGGACGAAAAAGACGGCATGTATTATTCTGTCGATTTGAACCTGCTGCCCTACACCGGAAAACCCGAAATCATTTTCGGAAAGCCCTTTGTCTTGCACGAAGGCGCGCCTCGCGATTATCCTTGTCTGATACAACGACTTGGCTCCTGGTCGGGATTCATGGCACTTTGGGCCGGCGTGGCCACCGAAGAACAGGCCGAAAGAATGGTCCGCGAAAACCTGCTCGACGAGAATGCTTTCTGGGCGCCCTACGGCATCCGCACCTTGGCCAAATGGGAAAAGATGTACAACCTGAATGCCACGCACAATCCTTCCAACTGGCAAGGGCCCATTTGGGGCATATCCAACTACATGGTGTTCAGCGGATTGGTAAAATATGGTTACGACAAACAGGCGCGTCAGCTGGCCGAGAAAACCATCGCCTTGTACGGCAAGGATTTACAAGAAAACGGCGTGTTGCACGAATACTATCATCCCGAAAGCGGAGAAGGCATCATCAACCCTGGTTTTCAGAATTGGAATTACCTTGTCATCAACATGATTGCCTGGATAGAAAAGCGCCCTTTGGTACGCGAATTTTAAGGTATTTTTAGCAAGTGATTTGTTTGGATAAACGAAGATAAAATGCGACATTTGCCGAATTGTCAAACTCAATAATCAATATGTATGGAAACATTTGTTGAACTGCCTTTATGGACGCTGATTCCATTTGTACTGATGCTATTGACGATTGCCATAGCACCACTCATCGCAGAACATTGGTGGGAGAAAAATCTGAACAAACTGTTCGTCTCTCTGCTTTTGGGTATTCCCACCGCTATTTATTTGATATACCAAGGATTAGGTCATAATTTGGAACATCAGATCTTGTACGATTACCTGCCTTTTATCATCTTGTTGGCGGCGCTTTTTGTCGTGACGGGAGGTATTCACATGCAGGGAAATCTGATTGCCAGACCTTCTACCAACACGGCTATTCTGGCCATCGGTTATGTGTTAGCCTCGCTTACCGGAACCACCGGTGCTGCCATGTTACTTATCCGACCCTTGCTCGAAACCAACAAAGAACGTAAATATACCACGCATACCGTGCTGTTTTTCATTGCAACCGTTGCCAACTGCGGTGGTCTGCTCACCCCTCTGGGCGATCCGCCATTGTTCCTGCTCTATCTGAGAGGCGCCGAATTCACCTGGTTCCTGAAGCTTTTCCCGGCTTGGTTGCTGGTGGGCGTGATGTTGCTTACCATTTATTATATCCTCGATAGCTATTGGTTCAGACGCGAAAGCTACACCCGCTTGAAATCGGATGTGCAGCATCGCGAACCCATACGCATCAAAGGTTGCATCAACTTCGTATTTTTGTTGGGCGTCATCTTGTCCGTTGCCTTTATCAACCAGGGTTATATTCCTGCCATGGGCGAAGCCGATGCTCCCATCTTAGTGAAATACCTGCGCGAAATCGCTTTGATTGCCATTATTGCATTTTCTCTGATGTTTACACATCGTAAGATACGTGTGGACAATCACTTCACCTGGAATCCCATCATCGAAGTGGCTGTTGTTTTCTTGGGCATTTTCGTTACCATGACGCCCGCCATGCTATACCTTAAAGCGCATGCCGCAGGTCTGGGTATCACTCAAGCTTGGCAATTCTTCTACGCTTCCGGTTTGCTCAGTTCTTTCCTCGACAATGCGCCTACGGCTCTTGCCTTCCATGGTGTGGCCAGCGGATTGGTTGAAAGTGGCGCCGCCGTGGCCGAAGTGGCCGGCATTCCCGAAATATTGCTCAAGGCCATTTCTATGGGTGCCGTGATGTTTGGAGCCATGACTTATATCGGTAATGGTCCTAACTTTATGGTTAAAGCCATCGCTGAAGAAAACGGATTCCGAATGCCCAGTTTCTTCGGATACATGTGGAAATTCTCGTTCAGGGTTTTGTTGCCTATTTATATCGTTGTTCAATTAATATTTTTCTTTTTCTGATATGAGTGAAATAGCTAAACAAGGTTATCGTGTACAAGAATATCACGGACCGGTGAAAAGATACTGCCAGACCATGGATTTGAAGGACAATCCCGAACTGATCCAGGAATATGTAAAACGCCATAGCGAAGCTTATGCTTGGCCCGAAATCCGCGAAGGCATACGTCAGGTGGGCATCTTAGAAATGGAAATCTACATTTTGGGAAACCGTTTGTTCATGATTGTGGAAACGCCTATCGATTTCGAATGGGAAAGCGCCATGGCGAAACTGGCCACCTTGCCCCGCCAAGCCGAATGGGAAGACTACATGGCCATGTTCCAAGACACCAAACCAGGTTTGTCGTCGGCCGAAAAATGGCAGTTGATGGACCGAATGTTTTATTTGTATAAATGAAGAAGTTGCTGATGGTCTGCGTGCTGCTTGCCGCCTGCTTGCAGGCGGCAAGCAGCAAACCACTTGGCCCACGGGCCGAGATTTCGCTGCTCACCTGCGCGCCCGGCAAGGCCATCTGGACCCACTACGGACACAGCGCCATCAGAGTGAACGACCCGGACAATGGCCGCGACCTATGCTTCAACTACGGGCTGTTCAATTTCAATTCTCCCAATTTTGCCGGCCGCTTCATCAGCGGACAGACCGACTACCTGCTGGGCTCCTGTCCCACGGCTCTTTTCATCGAAGACTATCGCAGCGAGCGGAGAAGCATCCATGAACAGGTGCTCAACTTGAACCCTTCCGAAAAAGAAGCTCTTTGGCAAGCCCTCTGCGAAAATGCCAAAAGAGAAAACCGCCAATATCGCTACAATTTCTTCTACGACAACTGCGCCACCCGCGCCCGAAACATCATCGAAAACAACCTTGAAGGCAAAGTCTCTTACGACAGTACTTTGCTTTATCCTACCCTCAGAGCCTCGCTCAAGCATTACACGGCCGCCCATCCTTGGGCCGACTTCGGCATTTCCTTTCTGATAGCCTCCGAAGCCGACAGAGCTGCCACTTTCAGCGAATTGCTCTACGCTCCCGGCGAAATGCAGATAGCCTTTGGAACGGCCCGCATCGCACAGGGAGGTTCGTTGCGGCCCTTGGTGAAATCTTCGGGCGACATCATCTTTTTTCCAGGATCCTTCACCGACAGCAGCCTGCAAGCAAAAGCGCCCAAAAACAAGCCTTTCGATGTAGTTTTCTGGACGATGGCAGCCATTTTCGCCTGCTGCGTTTTCCTACAGACAAAAGAAAGAAAAGCGCACAAAAAATACACCCTCATAGACATCGCCCTCTACGCTCTTGCCGGATTGGCCGGATGCCTGCTTTGCTATTTGGCCATCTGGTCTGAACATCCGGCCGTACACAAGAATCTGCTTATTCTTTGGTTGAATCCCTTGCATCTGTTGTATGCCATCGGCCTTTGCATACCTGCATTCAGAAAAAGCAGAGCCACCGTCGTGTATCCCTGTTTCGCTGCCACACTTTGCGCATTGATGATGTTACTGAGCCTTATGTTGCCTCAAAACATACATCCGGCCTATTGGCCTTTGATTGCCATTTATCTCTTGAGAGCCATTCCCGTTAAAAAATAATCGAAGTTATGTTTCCACGTAAACCTCATTGGATTTCCGTTTTAATCGCCATCTCCTGTATCTGCCCTTCTCTCGCCGCAGAAAAGGACAAACTACCTTATCCGAAATTGGTGGTGGGTATTCATATAGACCAGTTGGAAAGCGACTATCTGAAGTGGTTTATGGAAGGATTCTGCGAAGATGGTTTCAAAAAATTATTGGAAGAAGGCTGTGTTTATCCGCAAGTATCTTACAACATCGCCAGAAAAGACGCCGCTTGTACCGTGGCCAGCCTTGCCTGCGCCTGTCCGCCACGTTACCATGGCATTGTGGCTGAAACCCTCTTCGACAAACAGCAGAAAACCCTCCACTCTTGCATGGCAGATGCCGGATACTTAGGCAATTACACACAAGACAGATTCTCGCCAAAAGCCATCAAAACTTCTACTGTAGCAGACGAGTTGAAAATGGCCACCAACTACAAGGCCAAAGTTTTCTCCATCGGACTCGACGCGGAACCCAGCATCATCAGCGGAGGACAACATGCCGACGGTGTTTTCTGGAGAGACAACCAAAGCGGATTCTGGTGCAGCAGCACATACTATCCTTCCATTCCGAGATGGGTGGAAAACATCAACGATTTCCAACTGAGAAACAAGTCGATAGAACAAAGTATCTGGCGTCCGAAATGGCCACTGAGCAAGTACACTTACATGCCACACCAGAAGGCTTCCCTGCTGTTTCATTATTCCATGGCGAATATCTCGAACATGGCCGAAAGGGTGAAGATTTTCAAGCACACGCCCATGGCCAACAGCGAACTTTGCCAACTGGCCATCGACCTGATGGGATTGGAACGCCTCGGACAAGACAATGTGCCCGACCTGCTCAATCTGCATTTCAATTTAGGACAGAACCTCAGTGGAGACCAAAGCCACAGCGCCATAGAAATACAAGATCTCTATTTCCGTCTTGATGAAGACATTGCGCGCTTGCTCAAAGAAATAGACAAGAAAATCGGGCTGGACAAGGTGTTGGTTTACGTGGTCGGCACCGGCGAGACCCAATATCCTTTGAACGAAGATGCGCCCAGTTTTTATCCCGATCGTTGCGCCACCTTGCTCAATATGTATTTAGGAGCCAAATACGGCAGCAAACAATGGGTGGAAGGCTACAGCGACACAGAAATTTACTTGGACAAGGCATTGATACAGGAAAACGGTCTCGACTACGAACAACTTTGCCGCGATGCTGCGATTTTTCTTACCGACGTGGAAGGCGTTGAACAAGTTTTCGTCGGACAAGATTTCAACTTCAGAAACAATCCGCATGATGCCTATCAAAATGCACATTATGCACCTCGCAGCGGCGATTTGAGCATCCGCCTGCAACAGGGAAGAAATATTCAGTGGAATGCTTATCCCCACTTCAACAAGCAGTTGCGCTACCACAAGGAGCACACGATGCTTATTTTCTACGGCAACGATACGCCTCAACAGATCATCAACACGGAGGTTTCCCTCTTCGATATCGCGCCCACACTCTGCCGTCGTCTGTACATTCGTCCGCCAACTGCAAATATCGGTCGCATTTTACCGTAATTTATGATGTCTTAACGGCTTTTTTTGCGTAAGTTTGCGCTTTCGCACCCAAGGGTGCATAATTATCATTTCGTTTATCATATAAATTAATATAACATTATGGGATTCAACGACTTCCTTACAAAATTATTTGGAAACAAATCACAAAGAGACCTTAAAGAAATCAATCCGTATGTTGAGAAAATAAAGGCAGCCTACCCGGCCATTAAAGCCTTGAGCAACGACGAATTGCGTGCCCTGACCCAGCAATTGCGTCAGCAGGTACAGTCTTGCGCCGGAAAAGAACAGGCCGAAATCGATGCCTTGAAAGCCAAAATTGAAAATCTCGACCTGATTGAAAGAGAAAACATCTACGCCGAAATCGATAAGATCGACAAGCATATTGCTGAAAAAATCGAGAAAGAATTGATGGTGGTGCTGCCTCAGGTATTTGCCATTGTCAAGGATACGGCCCGCCGTTTTGCCGAAAACGAAATTGTAGAAGTGACTGCCACGCCTTTCGACCGCGACCTGGCCACCAAACACGATTTCGTTCGCATCGAAGGCGACAAGGCTTTGTATCAGAACCATTGGATTGCCGGTGGTAACGAAATCAAGTGGGACATGGTGCATTACGATGTGCAGCTTTTCGGTGGCGTGGTGTTGCATCAGGGAAAGATTGCGGAAATGGCTACCGGTGAAGGTAAGACCTTGGTGGCTACCCTGCCCGTGTTCTTGAATGCGCTCTCCGGCCGCGGTGTTCATGTGGTAACGGTGAACGATTATCTGTCTAAACGTGACTCGGAATGGATGGGCCCGCTGTATATGTTCCACGGTTTGTCGGTAGATTGCATCGACAAGCATCGTCCCAATTCGGAAGAACGTCGTCAGGCTTATATGGCTGATATTACCTTTGGTACCAACAACGAATTCGGTTTCGACTACCTGCGCGACAATATGGCCGGCAGCCCGCTCGATCTGGTTCAGCGCAAGCACAACTACGCCATTGTCGATGAGGTTGACTCCGTATTGATTGACGATGCCCGTACGCCTTTGATCATTTCCGGTCCGGTACCCAAGGGCGAAGACCAATTGTTCGAAGAACTGCGTCCGAAGGTGGAACGCTTGGTGGGTATTCAGCGCGACATGGCTACCAAATTGCTAGCCGAAGCCAAAAAGAAAATGGCCAGCGAAGATTCCAAGGTGCACGAAGAAGGTTCTCTCTTGCTGTATCGTACCCACAAGGCCATGCCTAAAAACAAGGCTCTGATCAAGTTCCTCAGCGAACAGGGCGTGAAGGCCAGCATGCAGAAGACGGAAGAATTCTACATGCAGAACAACAACCAGGAAATGCACGTGGTCACCGACCCGCTCTACTTCGTCATCGACGAAAAGAACAACACCATCGAACTCACCGACAAGGGTATCGACAGTCTCACCGGCGACACGGAAGATCCTCAATTCTTCGTATTGCCCGACATTGCCGCCCAACTCTCCGAATTGGAAAACGAGGGTTTGAGCGACGAAGAAAAGATTGCCAAGAAAGACGAACTCATCAACAATTACGCCATCAAGTCGGAACGCATCCACACCATTACCCAGTTGCTGAAGGCTTACTGCCTCTTCGATCGCGACGACGAATATGTGGTGATAGACAACCAAGTGAAGATTGTGGACGAACAGACCGGCCGTATCATGGAAGGTCGTCGCTACTCGGATGGTTTGCATCAGGCCATCGAAGCCAAGGAAAGAGTGAAAGTGGAAGCTGCCACCCAGACCTTTGCCACCATTACCTTGCAGAACTATTTCCGTATGTACCACAAGTTGGCCGGTATGACCGGTACGGCCGAAACGGAAGCAGGCGAATTCTGGAACATCTACAAATTGGATGTGGTGGTGATTCCCACCAACCGTCCCATTGCCCGTCACGACTTGGACGACCGCCTGTACAAGACCAAACGCGAAAAATACAAAGCCGTCATCGACGAAATCCAAAACCTTGTTGAACAAGGCCGTCCGGTATTGGTGGGTACCACTTCGGTGGAAATCTCGGAATTGCTGAGCCGTATGCTCACCCAGCGCAAAATCAAGCATAATGTATTGAACGCCAAGTTGCACCAACGCGAGGCCGAAATCGTGGCACACGCAGGTGAAAAAGGCACGGTGACCATTGCCACCAACATGGCCGGTCGTGGTACCGACATCAAGCTCAGTCAAGAAGTGAAGGACGCCGGCGGTTTGGCCATTATCGGTACGGAACGTCATGAATCGCGCCGTGTGGACCGCCAGTTGCGTGGTCGTGCCGGTCGTCAGGGTGACCCGGGTTCTTCTGTCTTCTATGTGTCTTTGGAAGACGATTTGATGCGTCTGTTCGGTTCGGAACGTATCACCGGCATCATGGACAAGATGGGCTTGCAAGAAGGCGAAATGATTGAGAATCCGATGATTTCAAAAGCCATCGAAAGAGCGCAGAAGAAAGTGGAAGAAAACAACTTCGGTATCCGTAAACGTCTTTTGGAATACGATGACGTAATGAACAACCAACGTGAAGTGGTTTATACCAAGCGTCGTCATGCCGTGATGGGCGAACGTATAGGTATGGAAATTGCCAACACCACTTACGACACCATCAAGATGTTGGTGGAAGAAGCCGAGAACACGAAAGATTTCGAAGGCTTGCGCCTGAACATGCTCAAGTACTTCGCCATTGAACTTCCCTTCGACGAACAGACATTTGCCAAGCAGAAACTCGACACCAGCATAGATATCCTGACCGATACCGCCCTCGAATACTATGCCCGCAAAACCGAGAAGATGGCACAGACGGCCAATCCCGTTATCCAGCAAGTGTACGAACGCCAGGGTGCCCAATACGAAAACATCGTGGTGCCCGTGACCGACGGCAAACGCACCTATCAGATTCCTTGTAATTTGAAGGCCGCTGCCGAAAGCCAGTCGAAAGAAGTGGTGAAGTCGTTCGAAAAGGCCATCATCCTGCACACGCTCGACGAAGCCTGGAAAGAAAACCTGCGCGAAATGGACGAACTGCGCCACTCGGTACAGAACGCCAGCTACGAACAGAAAGACCCGCTGCTCATTTACAAGCTTGAATCGTACAACCTCTTCAGCAAGATGGTGGAAAACATGAACAAGAAGAGCATCGCCATTTTGATGCGTGGCCAGATTCCTATGCAAGAACCTTCTAATGTTCGCCAGGCCCAGAGCCAGACTCGCAGCGACTACAGCCGTTTGCGCACCCAAAAGGACGAATACCGCAAGGCATCGCCCGATGGACAGCCCGCCCGCGAAGAAAGGCGTTTGGAGCCCGTGCGCGTGGAACAGAAAATAGGCCGCAACGATCCTTGTCCTTGCGGTAGCGGCAAGAAGTATAAAAACTGCCACGGAAAAGGCTTGTAATATTCACAGTATGAGAAACAAGCATTTCTTTACCGATAAGGTAGTTATCATTACAGGTGCTTCGTCAGGAATTGGCGAGGCACTTGCCCGTCAAATGGCAGCCCTGCAGGCAAAGGTGGTATTGGCAGCTCGTTCTACGGAAAAGATAGAAGCCATTGCCGAGGAACTGGGCAGCAACGCATTGGCCATCACCGTGGATGTAAGCAAGGAAAACGATTGTCAAAGGCTCATCGAAGAAAGCATCACGCATTTCAGTCGCATAGATATTTTGGTGAACAATGCCGGAATCTCCATGCGTGCCGCTTTCGAAGATGTAGATTTACAAGTACTTCATCGCCTGATGGATGTCAATTTTTGGGGTTGTGTCTATTGCAGCAAATATGCCCTTCCACACCTGCTTAAAAGCAAAGGTTCATTGGTGGGAGTCAGTTCTATCGCCGGCTACGTGGGACTTCCTTGCAGAACCGGCTATTCAGCCTCGAAATTTGCCATGAACGGTTTTTTAGAGACCTTGCGCGCAGAATACCAGTATCAAGGTTTGCACGTCATGACTTTCGCACCAAACTTCACGGCTTCCAATGTCAGATTCTCTGCACTCACGGCCGATGGCAGCCCGCAAGGCGCCACTCCACGCAAAGAAGAAAAGATGATGTCGGCCGAAGATTGTGCCAAATGTCTGATTAAAGGCCTGCGACACAGACGGAAACAAATGGTATTGACGCTATTGGGAAAATTGACGGTATATTTTTTCCGCGTATTCCTACCCGGTATCACCCGCAAGACAGAATATAAAATGATGTTCAACGAAGCGGATTCTCCTTTACGGAAGTTCTGATGTTCACAGCATCCGCATATTATAGTTTGGCATTGAACTGAAGGTATTCAGATTCCTGGATGACCCCATCTTTAAAGGCTTGGTAAGCGATTTGCCGAGCCTTTGATATATCACCCAATCCGTAAGCTATATTCACATCGGCATACAAGCGATAGCGAGCCTCTAAGGGAAGTTCATAACGATCAATGGCAGAATAATAAGCCTTGGCACGAACTTCATTTACTCGGGCAGGTTTATCTTTCTCATATATCATCAAACGGATAGAAGCGGCCGCCATGGTGTAATCTATCATCATATCCCACTCCTTTCCGTAGGCGTTACGCAAATACTCTCCGTTCGAAGCCACACGATGAAACATATCTGAATCCAAGCGCATGTTGATTTGGTCTATATCACTCCAATTGTCTGGCGTAAAGAAAGACGAATCGTCCAATGTCAGGAATCGATGCGCCAAACGAGCGTAGCGTAGCAAGGGCGAACGACATGGCAGATGGCCCGAAGCGTCGTAGCCCAAGTTGCCCAAACCCGATATATCGGTAATGAGCGTGGCCTGCGGTGTGAGCAAAAGCAAGCTGGGATACTGACGCACCCCGTATGTTTCGAGCAAATCGTTCCATTGGTCGGCCTTGTCCGATTTTCCGGAAGCATCGACTTTCAACGACACATTGACAAAATGTTGCTCGAAGAAGGTGGCAATCTGCTCGTCTTGAAATATCTCATCGAAAAACACTTTTACATAAGGGTCATCTTCGTCTTGATACACAAACAAAAAAACAGCTTGCTGCTTTTCTTGGGCTTTCTTCATGGCAAGATCCGCATTCCATTCATGAAAAGTGAGGCCCTTGTCTTGACAAGCAGGCAAACAACATAAAAAACAAAGTATCAGCAGTAGTCTGAAGTACATCTTCATCATCGTTCGTTCAAATGGTAGAAATGACTTAATATTGGCCGAGAAATGAGAGGCAAATATATGCAAAAAAACTTTTTCATCTTTACTGTATCAGGTGTTCTGCCACAATTTCCGCAATATCTTTCACCGAGTTGTGCGAAGCATGTTGAAAAGCCTTTTTACACATTGGGCAAGCCGTTGCCACTTGATCGGGATGATTGATGGTCAGATTCTGCCATGAGGCATCGCGCAAACGCATCTGGGACTCAAGACTTAAACAGGTATTCCCTAAATTGTATCCGCAACACATGCTATCTTTTCCTTCTCTTTCGGCCGGAACCAATTGCACCAGCTCGCGCAAGACTCTTCTCGGTTCTTCGTAAATGCCACAACCGCGGCCCAACTCGCAAGGATCATGGTAAGCCACTTTCAAGTCGGAGGGCTTCACTTTCAGTTTGCCCAATTGCATCAGCATAGCGATGTATTCGGTATGATGCATCACCCGCACCGGCAAATGATATTCATTTTTGAACGACTGATAACAAATAGGACAAGAGGTTACCAAGGTTTTAGAATGCGACTCTATGATAAGACGGGTATTCTTCCGTCTCAATTCAGCAGCTTGATTGATAAATCCCTGTTGCAACAAAGGCCGGCCACAACAGATACTGCGATATTCGTCCATCATCCAATACTTCTGTCCGACGGCATCGAAAATCTTCTTCATAGACTCCACAATGCCCGGCGTAAGATGCGACATACAACCGCCGAAATAAACCACGCGTCCTATCGCATTGAATGAGTGAATCTTATCTAAGTACTGATAATTATCGTGGGTGTCAAGTTCTTGCTTGTTTCTTCCGAATTTTCGCAAAGATGAAATGTCTATGCCCACCGGGCAATCGCTCTGGCACTGGTTACACATCAGGCAATTATCGGCTGTAATGCGCTTGGCCACGCGGTTTCGCACATCTCGTAAATAATACACCGGCTGAATGGTATCTACGCCAAGTACCTTGTCCATGGGACAATTCTCTATACAGATACCGCAACGCGAACATGCAGAAAGTTCCATCTTGGTGTATCCTGTGGCCTGCTCGCTTTCCTTGACTCCGTATTTTCTAAAAAAGATCAAGAGCAATTCGGTGAAAATGTGCATGTATCGCGAGAAGGGCATCAAGGCGAAGAACAGGCCTAAGGCAATGGAATAGGCCGTCCACGCAGGCAGTTCCATGACGGAAGCAAACATAGGATTGAACAAATCGCCCAGATATTGTGTCAAGAAACCTCCATTTTTGTATAAACAGGCCGTAAGGCTTTCCGAAAACAGACGTAAAGGGAAAATAAGCCAAAGCGAATAGCGCAAGACCGCGTCGAAAAGTTTGAGTTTGCTTGTCTTGCGGAGCCCCATGATGCCGGCATATAAGGATTTAGCCACGGCCAATCCTATACCTATCAGCACATAAATGAGCAGGGCATCCATAATATCGGCAAAAACACGAGAACTTGCGGTGAACTGGTCGTGCTCGAAGAATCGGTAGAAAATGGCATACCAAGGCGCATGCAACTTCCCTTTCAGATTGACGGTTGCTTCGATAAAGCCCACCACGATAAGCAGAAACCAACCCAAGGCAATGCTTCGGTGCATAAAACCCAAACGTCGGCTGAAGCGAGTCACCTTGCGATGAAACAAACCTTCCAAAAGCATTTCCTTGATGGCAGGAATAAACATTCCCTTTAGAAAATGCTGCCGGAAAATGGTGATTTGTTTGCGGTCGAGCGACTTTATCCAGCGGGTAAATTTAATACCGATGATACCGAACAAGGCCACAGTACCTATGCAGAATGGTATGACAAAAGGATGAAACATAGGCTTATAACTCGTTTAACAACTCACGCATAGACACAATCAGATGGCGCAGGTTGACGCCACGCGGACAGACCAAGGTACATTTTCCACACAACATACATTTGCGCAGTTCTTCTCCCAATTCCTGATATCGTCCCCAGCGGTACAAATTGTGTACTCGCCTGATATTGAAATCGGTAAATTGTCCGGCAGAACAAGTGGCCGTGCAGCCTCCGCAATTGAAACATCGCTTGAAGGAGGGTTCTTTCTCTTCCAATCGATGCAAACGCTCAAGGCTTTCCCCGTCTATTTCCAAGGATCGGGGTTTCGCTATACTAAATCCGAATGACTTCATTGCTTCGACAAATAATTGATGATTTCCATAGCAGCCGAGCGTGCGTCGGCAATCACATCAGTAAGGCTCATGGGGCGTTTGCAGGTTCCGGCCAGGAAAAGGCCTTTGCGATGCGTATGATTATCGTTAAGATGAGGATCCAGACTGCCGGCAAATCCATAGTCTCCGACAATGCCACATGATTTCGCCAATTGCTTGGTGCCGCATGAAGCTTCCATTCCAAGCATCAGTACCAACAAATCGGTACGCATCTTCAAGGGTTTTCCTATGAGAGTATCTTCTGCTTTTATCTGAACACCCCCATCAAAAGTACCTGCCGCTTCAGAAATACGACCTCGCACAAAACGAATATTATACTGCTCTTGCGCCACACGATACATCTCTTCGAAACCTTTTCCCCACATTCGTAAATCCATGTAGAAAACATAGACTTCCGTCTCGGGGTGCATGCGTTTCAGTTCTATGGCCTGCTTGACAGCCGTCACACAGCAAACCTTCGAGCAATAGCGATTGCCCACCTTTTCGTCGCGAGATCCCACGCATTGCAAGAAGACCACCCGTTTCGGACTGTCACCGGTAAGCGTTGATATATGCTCTTGTTTGAACATGTTTTCCAATTCCAAAGAGGTGATGACACCATTATATATGCCATAACCAAGTTCTTCCTTGCGCCTGGCGTCAAAAACCTCGTAGCCGGTACACAGCAAAACAGCCGTGGCCTTAAACACCCGATTATCCTCAGTAAAAACCTGCCAATGAAAATTTTCCACCTGCACCACATGTTTAATCGGAGTCTGTCTATATACAGTAATAAGTGGATGTTCCAAGGCAAGCATCATTCCTTGTGCAAGGGTCTGCGCATCAGACATATCAGGAAAGAGCTTGTATTTGTTCTGCAGATTGAGGGCCAAATCGGCGTTCGCCTCAAACAGAAGCACCTGACAAGATTGTCGAGCTATCTGAATGGCGGCTTCCATTCCGGCCGGGCCTGCACCTATGATGGCCACCACCGGACGCTCTTCCTGGGTTTGAACTTCTATGCGTGGGCGCAAAGCTTTAGGCAACAAGCTCCACGTTCTTCGCTCACCTGGTCTTTCTTTTTTGTCTTTCATTATACTTTCAGATGTTCGGGTTTTTCCGGATAGGGCAAAAGTTTTCCGGAAACGCCCTTGAATTTTTCATTCTTATTGTACGGAATACCTATTTTATCCATCAATCGTTCCGATTGAACCTGATGCAATTGCAATCCAAGCGTCCAAGGATCGTAGCCCAATAGCAATCCGGCCAATTCTTCGTATGTAAGCACCGGTATGCCGTAACCATCCTTGTCGTATGTCTTGTTCTCCATTTCGGCGATGACATATTGCCATTTATCCATGAACATGGAGCATCCCGGGCAATTGGTCAAGATAAAATCGGGTTCATAGGGCTGCATGGATTCAAACTTTTTTTGTGTATTGGCCAAGGAATAACCTCTGTTCTGTTGCACCAAATACTGCCGGAAACCAAATCCGCAACAATGCCGACGCTCGGGATAATCTATCACTTCCCCGCCCCAAGCCTCAATCATACCGGCCAATACATACGGAAATTCGGCATTGCCCACGCCATGCTTGGGAAAAATCTTGGCATAATGACAACCTATGTGTTCCACCACCTTGAGAGGCTTTCCGGTATAACGATTCACCAAACGGTACTTCATACGGTCGCGCAGCTCGAAGCGAAATTTATAAATAATATCGGAAGGATGTACAATGTTTTTAGGAATGTTGAATTCTCGGCCTGTGGTTTCTTTCAAGAGTTTACGCGTCTTTTCCAACAAGGCGGGCTGTTCTTTCCAGGTTTCCACGATTTCGGTAAACACGCCAAAAGAAGTGACACATGAGGGCACATAATTCTCGTACCCGGCTTGAGTCATCAGCGAGAAAAGCCGAGCCACCACCGTCATGGTTGTCTCGAAAGGTACCACATCGGAATGATAACCTATGCCGGTACAGGTATGTTGGTTCACATCGTCGTGTATGTCTTTACCCAGTTCTTCTCTCAGTATTTTCAAGAAAGCTGCCTCCGAACCCGGAAAAAAACTCTGACGAATACAACTGCGTTCGTAAAAATACCTATCGTCGGCTATTTCCTTCTGGTATTGGTTCCAATATCTCTTTGACATAGTATTCTGCTTTTAAGGTTCTCATTTAGGTTCTTCCCCCGAATATGTTAGGGCAAACAATGTTTCATCATCATCTATTCCGGTTTCCTTCTTGGTGAAGGTCTCGATATCGTCAAGCAAATCCATGGCACCGGTAGCCTGAAATATCTTTCGCACTTCATCCAAGCTTTCCTGACGGATATGCCGCAGAGCGCCGGATCCATCGCCATGATAATTAGCTCCCAGTTTGGGCGCAACATCCTCGATATGTTCTACATACCATTCCCATATAGGGCCTTGCTCCGGATGCAATTCCGGCGAAATCCTATCAGGATGCACGCAATAACCGATATCCAGGATATTCTTGGCAATGGTCTTCGTGAGCGCATACTGCTGACGACCCTTTTCGCTCTCGGCAAAATAGCCCAATTGCTGTGAAACCTTACGCAGAATAGAGATGAGCACACCGGGCACATTGCCCCTCGGACAGCGCGTCTTGCACGACATACATTGCCCGCAATACCAGATGGTATCGCTTCGCAAAAGCGCCTCTATTTCGTCTTCGTTGCGCCTTTGCACAATGTCACAAATACGTCGAGGATCGTATCGGTAAAATTCAGCTGCCGGACAAATGGCCGTGCAAACGCCACAATTCATGCAAGCCTTCAGACATTCCGAAAAACGGACATCCTCGCTCAATAATTGATAGAGGTTTCCCATTGTATTGATTTTTGAAGTGTTTCATTGACGATTCTGCAAATCGGCATCCACGGCATCTTTGAAAGCCTTGTTACGGCCACAACCTTCGCCACAATTGAGCAACACCGACTCGCCATTCTGTATTTTTCCTTCGGCCAATGCCTGATAGAAGCCGGCCATACAAACCATGGAGGCCGGACCGAAATAAATGTGTTTTTCGTCTCGGACCATTCGGGCATAATTGACCAAACTATCTTCGCATACCCGGATAAAATCTCCTCCGCTCTTGCGCACAATGGGCGCTATGATGGGATACATACCCGGATTTCCCGTAGAAAGAATGGATATTTTCGTCGCTGGGTTTTCGATGATGGGATAATCTTTCTCGTAGCCTTGCGGAAAGCCCGAAGCCTTTGCCTTTTCCCATGCTTGCACCATAGGATCGCACAGATCTTGCTGCACGAGCAACATTCTCGGAAAAGTCAAAGTATCATCGTAGCGACAAAGCTCGCGATATCCCTTATCCAGAGCGATAGGGCCAGTTCCTCCGGCGACAGCCTGAATATAGACATCGGGCATTTTACCCAATTGGCGCATACATTCGAACACCAGGGTTCGCTTGGATTCCACGCGGATAGGATCTATGTTTCCGGCCGACATGGGCACCTTATGTTCTTTAGAAAATGCAGCCGCCTCTTGTTTGGCTTGAGCGTAATTACCCTGTGAAATGACCACCGTCTGACCATACGAACGCATTTCATCTACCGAATCGGGACAAACATCGTTCGGCACAAATACCGTGAAATGGACGCCCGCCATGGATAGATATTTACTATAGGCAGTAGCCGTATTTCCGGTAGATGCCACGCAATATTCCTTAATGCCGATTTCCTTGAACACCGAAGCCGCCATGGACGCCGCAATATCCTTGAAGGTATGCGTTCCTCCATTCAGGTCGTTTCGATATACATACACCTTACAATCGATACCGTATCGTGCTTTGGCAAAGTCGCTCAAAAAGGCCCACTCCTCAATGGGAATGGCGCCCTCGCCGCAAGAGACAATGTTGGCCGCATCGTTCAAAGGCAGAAAATCGAAATAATGCCAATAGCTTTCCGGCGACTTTTTGTCTTCCGATTGAAGATATGCCAACAAATTCTTATACGATGCAGCATAACATATTTCGCCCTGCTTGCAGGCGCAGACGGGACAAGCCTGACCCAAGTCGAACCATTGGGCAAAGCCTTCCACCACTGCACCGCATTTGGGGCATCGTATCTGATATTTCATTATTCAGCCTTGTTGATGAGATTCATATTAGGTATTTCCTTGTCGTAAGCACCGGCATCGTATTTCACCTTGATTTCGCTAAAGGCGTCCAAGGTGCGCTGAACATCTTCGAGCGAGTGAGCGGCCGTAGGAATGATACGCAACATGATGACATCTTTGGGCACCACGGGATATACCGTGATAGAGCAGAAAATATTGTAGTTTTCGCGAAGGTCCACCACCAAGTTGGTAGCCACATTCACATTACCTTTCAGATAAACAGGCGTTACCGGCGAGTTGGTGTTACCCAAATCGAATCCACGTTCTTTCAAGCCGGATTGCAAAGTATTCACCACATTCCACATATGAGCCCTGATATCCTGACGCGTCTTGATAAGCTCCAAACGCTTCATGGCGCCGATAACCATAGGCATGGGCAAGGATTTGGCAAAAATCTGCGAACGCATGTTGAAACGAAGGTTTTCTATGATGTATTTCTTGGAGGCCACAAAACCACCGATACCGGCCATAGCCTTGGCAAACGTAGCAAAATAAACATCGATACCGTCTTGGCAACCGAAGTGTTCACCCGTACCGGCGCCGGTTTTTCCCATGGTACCGAATCCGTGAGCATCGTCTATGAGCAAACGGAAACTGAATTCCTTCTTCAGGGCAACGATTTCATCGAGTTTACCCAAGTCGCCGGCCATTCCGAATACGCCTTCCGTGATGACAAGGATGCCACCACCCTGTTTTTCGGCCAGTTTCTGAGCATTTTGCAACTGAAGTCGCAGACTTTCCATATCGTTGTGCCTATACACGAAACGTTGGGCCAAAACCATGCGCAAACCATCCATGATACAAGCATGTGATTCAGAGTCGTATACAATCACATCACGACGTGAAACCAAACAATCGATGATGGAAATCATGGCCTGGTAACCAAAGTTCACCAGATAACCGGCTTCCTTGCCTACGAAATCGGCCAGATCCTGCTCCAACTGACGATGATACACCGTATCGCCTGACATCATACGAGCGCCCATGGGAGCAGCCATTCCAAAATCGGCAGCACCCTTGGCATCGGCTTGGCGCACTTCGGGCATATCGGCCAAACCCATATAGTTGTTCAAACTCCAAACGAGTACATCTTTTCCATTAAACCTCATGTGAGGCCCCATAGGACCTTCCAACTTGGGAAACATAAAATAACCTTCCGCTTTTCCTCCATACTGACCAAGAGGACCGGGAGTCGCCTTGATTCTTTCAAAAATATCTTTCATAATATTCAATATAAATAGGTTAAACTTTTTTCATGACATATTATTGCACACACTTCGTGCAAAACAACCCGCAAATATAAAGAATCCTGAAATAGAAGAAAAAGAATTGTCTCGATTTTATTTTAATCTGAATGATTATACATCAATATGCAATTTGTTTATTGCTGATTATCTGATATTTATATTTTTTATTCAATAATATACACAAAAACTATTGCATGAAAGATTTGCATTTTCTATTTTTGCACCCGCATTCGATAGAGAATTTGCTACGGATTATCCGTATTATAATGATTATCCTTTAATTGACTAACGTATATGAAAACAAGTGAAGTTCTGGCTACATTGCAACGCCGTTTTCCCAATGAACCTGAGTATCTGCAGGCAGTAGAAGAAGTATTGAACACCATCGAAGAGGAATACAACAAACATCCCGAATTTGATAAGGTAAACTTGATTGAACGCCTTTGTATTCCCGATCGTATTTATAGTTTCCGCGTTACTTGGATGGACGACAAGGGCAATTGGCAGACCAATATGGGTTACCGTGTACAACACAACAATGCCATCGGTCCTTACAAGGGTGGTATCCGTTTCCACGCTTCTGTCAACTTGGGTATCCTTAAGTTCCTGGCTTTCGAACAGACCTTCAAGAACTCGCTCACAACCCTTCCCATGGGTGGCGGTAAAGGTGGTTCCGACTTCAGCCCCAGAGGTAAGTCAAATGCCGAAGTGATGCGTTTCTGCCAGGCTTTCATGCTCGAACTCAACAAGCATATCGGTCCTGATACCGACGTTCCTGCCGGCGATATCGGTGTAGGCGCTCGCGAAGTGGGCTACATGTTTGGTATGTATAAGAAATTGCGCAACGAATTTACCGGCACTTTCACCGGAAAGGGTCTTGAATTTGGCGGTTCATTGGTTCGTCCCGAAGCTACCGGTTATGGTAATATCTACTTCTTGATGAACATGCTCAAGCGCAAATATGGTTACACTGACCTCAAGGGTCAGGTTTGCGCCATCAGCGGATCAGGAAACGTGGCTACTTACACAGCTCAGAAGGTATTGCAATTGGGTGGTAAAGTGGTAACCATGTCCGATTCTAACGGTTACATCTACGATCCCGATGGTATCGACGAAGAAAAGTTGGCTTACATCTTCGAACTGAAGAATGTTCAACGCGGACGTATCCGTGAATATGCCGAAAAGTATGGCTGCAAATATGTGGAAGGTGCTCGTCCTTGGGGCGAAAAGTGTACCATTGCCTTGCCCAGTGCTACTCAGAACGAATTGAATGGTGACGATGCCAAGACTTTGTTGGCCAATGGTGTGATTGCCGTTTCTGAAGGTGCCAACATGCCCTCTACTCCCGAAGCCGTGGAAGCTTTCTTGGCCGCCAAGATTCTCTACGCTCCTGGTAAAGCTGCCAACGCAGGTGGTGTTTCTGTTTCCGGTTTGGAAATGTCGCAGAACTCTATGCGTTACAGCTGGAGCCGTGAAGAAGTGGATGCCAAATTGCAAGGCATCATGAGCGACATCCACGCTGCTTGCGTTAAATATGGTACCGAAGCCGACGGCTATGTCAACTATGTGAAGGGTGCCAATGTGGCCGGTTTCATGAAGGTGGCCAAAGCCATGATGGCCCAAGGCGTGATGTAATTATTCAAGCGATTTTATTCACTGATTTTTGCCTTAATCGATAAACCGGGAAGAAAACTAAGTTTCTTCCCGGTTGTTTTTGGTAATGTTGCCAAAAATGGTTGGTAAAACCGCCTAAAAAGAGAAGGGAAATGGGAAGAATCGGGATAAGAGATTCTTCCTATTTTTCTTTCTTTTTGTTATCCTTATTTCTAAAATAAATATACCATCTGACATAGTTC
>JAFUIP010000002.1 GCA_017468435.1 Bacteroidales bacterium | reverse complement strand
TTTCTTTTTTGCATCAAAGCCACCATGTCGGAGCCGGATGGTTTTAAAAAGATTATGAAGAGGCTGTTCCGTATTGTTGCCGTGAGTGTGCTCATGCTGATGGCAAGCTGTATCAACGAAGACTTCAATTATCGTCTCAGCGATCTGGAAAAACGTGTTTCCGCATTGGAAGAACTCTGTAGCAAGATGAATACCAATATTTCGTCTTTGCAAACTTTGGTAACTGCTTTGCAGCAGAATGATTATATTACTTCGGTAACGCCTGTAAAAGAGGGTGATGTGGTGATTGGCTACACCATTTCTTTTGTCAAGAACTCCCCGATAACCATTTATCATGGCAAGGATGGAGCCGATGGCAAGGATGGGGCTGACGGTGCGCCCGGAAAAGATGGTGAAAATGGCAAAGATGGTGTTGATGGAAAAGACGGCGCAGACGGCAAAGACGGTGCTGACGGTAAGGATGGCTACACGCCTGTTATCGGTGTGAAACAAGATACCGATGGCATTTACTATTGGACGCTCGATGGCGAATGGCTGCTCGACGATGCCGGCAACAAAATCAAGGCTGTCGGCACGGACGGGCAAGATGGAGCTGATGGTGAACCAGGTAAAGACGGACAAGACGGAGCTCCTGGCAAAGACGGCGAAAACGGCGCTGACGGAAAAGATGGTGCCGATGGTCAGCCCGGACAAAACGGCCAGGATGGCCAAGACGGAGCAACCGGCCCGCAAGGTCCGCAAGGCGAACCCGGAAAAGATGGCATTACTCCGATGCTCAGAATTGTTGACGGATATTGGCAAGTGTCATACGATAATGGAACTACATGGAGACAATTAGGCAAAGCAACCGGTGATAACGGCCAGGACGGTGCCGATGGAAGCGATGGTTCAGACGGAGCCAGTGGCGATTCATTCTTCCAGAGCATTGATATAAACAATCAAGATTATGTCATTTTTACGCTGTCGAATGGCACGGAATTTAAACTTCCCACGTGGTATGCTTTTGAGCAATTGAAAACGCTTTGCAACGAAATGAACAACAACATTTCGGCCATGCAAGCCATCTTGAATGCCGTTGAAAACAGAGATTATGTAACATCTTGTACACCTTATATGGAAAATGGAGTGCAGATTGGCTACGCAATCAGTTTTGCAAAAGGTTCATCCATTGTTGTTTACCATGGTAAGGATGGTGCCGACGGTGCGCCCGGCAAAGATGGTGAAAATGGCAAAGACGGCGCTGACGGCAAAGACGGTGTTGACGGTAAGGATGGTTACACGCCTGTCATTGGTGTAAAACAAGATACCGATGGCATTTACTACTGGACGCTCGATGGTGAATGGCTGCTCGATGATGTCGGTAACAAAATCAAAGCTGTCGGCACGGACGGACAAGACGGCGCTGATGGCTCGGATGGCGCTCCTGGCAAAGACGGCGAAAACGGCGCTGACGGAAAAGACGGCGCCGATGGTCAGCCCGGACAAAACGGCCAGGATGGCCAAGACGGAGCAACCGGCCCACAAGGTCCTCAGGGCGAACAAGGCCCGCAAGGCGAACCCGGAAAAGATGGCATCACTCCGATACTGAAAATTGAAAATGATTATTGGTACATCTCATACGACAACGGCGCCACTTGGCACGAACTCGGCAAGGCTACCGGCAATGACGGAGCACAAGGTCCGCAGGGTGAACAGGGAGCGCAAGGTCCACAAGGCGAACAAGGTCCTCAGGGTGAAGCCGGACAAAATGGCGATTCATTTTTCCAAAGCGTTACGCAAGACGAAAACAATGTCTATTTCACTTTGGCAGACGGAACCATCATCACCCTTCCGAAGGGCGCGGCACTAAGCATCACTTTCGATTCTGAAGATCTTGTTGTAATGGCCACTAACTCTACACACGAAATTGGCTACACCGTAACGTCGTCATTATCAGGTGTAAAAGTAGAAGCTATAGGTTCAGGTGACATCAAAGCAAAAGCAGTGGCAGGCAGCGAACTGAGCGGTGTTATCAAAGTAACCACAGGAGCAACTATCGATGAATACAGCAAAGTGGTGGTACTCGTTTCAAACGGCGAGAAGGTGATAATGAGAACCTTAACCTTCGAAAAAGAGGAAATAAAAGTTGAAAACGAAGCCACAATGATTACCGCTGCAGAAGGTGGCGAAGTGGAACTGCTTTACCTTTCAAACGTAGAATGCGAAGTAATCATCCCCGATTCCGTAGATTGGATTTCAGTTGCGCCCGCTACTCGCGCCCTCGAACAACGCAGCATAAAACTGATTCTTGAACCCAATACAGAATACTACAGAAGCGCCATCGTAACGCTTCAATCGCCCGACGGCAACCTCTCGCTCGAATATACCATCGAACAAGATGGCGACTTAGGGGTAGAAATAGACCCAACCCAAATCCCTGATAATGAGATTTGGTATAGGACAAGTACTGGTGGAAAATTATCTACTAATGCTGATATATGTAATGCAAATCTTGTTTCAAATACTTACTCCTATGGAGTTGGTGTTTTAAGATTTGAAAATACCATATTAACTATTAACAGTGAAGCTTTCACGGATAATACTTTAATTGAACTATATGTTCCTGATTGTGTGGAGCGTTTGTGCGCAGCTTTTTTACGTAATTCAAGATTAAAAAGTTTCAGGGTGCCAAAAGAATTAAAATATGCACAAGGAAAGAATGAATGCTCCCCTTTTGAAAATAATACAGAATTAACCATTTTAACTGGTCACCATGTCAGTGAAGATGGTAAATGTCTAGTTATAGGAACAGAATTAGCAGATTTTGTAGGTATAGATTTAACAGAATATACTACACCTCATGATGTCACAATAATTAGAGAATATGCCTTTTCTGAAAATAACACGCTTGAAAAAATTATAATATCAGAAGGTGTTCAAATTATTGAAGATCATGCGTTTTTATGCAATACAGTAAGTAATAGATTAAAAGAAGTCTCATTACCTAAATCTCTAAAACAAATAGGTGCGCATGTATTTTTAGGGTGTAATAAAATCGAATTATTCTCTGGTGAATGTGATTTAGTTTCCAACGATGGATATAGTATAATTATTGACAACTATTATCAAGGCTTAAAAGGTCTTATTAAATATGCATCAGGTTCTAGTATTACATCATACAATATCCCTGATGGAGTAGGATTTTTAGAAACTAATGCATTTGATAGTGCCAATAATCTAACGCATATTTATTTTCCTTCATCTGTAGTATTATTCAATGGCCAACCTTTCGAAAACTCCTATAACATACAAACTCTAAGTGGAAGTAATATTTTGATTGACAACAAGAGCTTGGTTGTTGATAATGTGCTGTTATATGTGGCACCAAAAGGTCTAAATCAATATAGAACTCCGCAAGGTGTAACATATATAGGGTATGGGGCTTTAGCTGATAAACCCGAGCTTGAGGAAGTGGTTATTTCTGATGAAGTAATCGCTGTTGGTAGTTTGGCTAGTTGTCGTCCATATGAAATTCCTTTGGGATATATTTTATGGGATAATCCGAATCTCAAAACCGTTACGATTTCTGCGAATATGCGAATTCTCGGTATGGACCCATTTGGTCCAGGTGTTTATGGTGATGATTCAAAAAATATAGAAACAGTTTATTTACGTGCCCCTATTCCGCCCGTAATTGGACATAATTTTTCAGATAAAATACCTACATCATTCCCAAATCTAACAATTTATGTTCCGCAAGCATCGTTGGAAGCCTATATGAGTTCACCCGATTGGGCTCCGTATAGGGGTTACTTTAAGGGGTATAATTATACCGATCTTCCAGAGAACGATACTTATATCTCTTCCGACTATTCAAAAGACGGTACGATAACGACTCTCCAAACTGCCACAAAGGGTGAGGGTATCGACATTGTGCTGATGGGTGATGCTTATAGTGACCGCCAAATTGCAGATGGGACATATCGGGAGGATATGGAGAATCTTTACAATAATTTGTTTACAGAAGAGCCATATAAGTCATTCAAAGACCATTTTAATGTATATTATGTGAATGTGGTTTCAGCTACCGAAGGCTACGAGTATGGTAATACCGCTCTTGATGGTTACTTTGGCGATGGCACATTGGTTGGTGGAAATGATAATGCGGTATTCGATTATGCTCTCAACGCAATTTCAGAGAGTGATATGGATGAAGCATTGCTGATTGTTACTATGAACTCCGACAACTATGCCGGTACTTGTTATATGTACTACCCAACATACACAACAGGTACTTATGGTAGTGGTCCATCAGTGGCATATTTCCCGAAGGGTGGCGATGCTGAAACCTTTGCTAGTTTACTCCACCACGAAGCGTGCGGACATGGATTTGCCAAACTTGCAGATGAATACGCTTATGAGAGCTATGGTACAATTGGTAGTGACTACAAGGCTGAGATCCAAACCCAACAGGCCAACTGGGGCTGGTGGAAGAATGTGGATTTTACAAGCGACCCGAATGCTACACGTTGGAGTCACTTTATAAACGACAGCCGTTATCAATATGAAGGTTTGGGTGCATACGAAGGTGGTTTGACCTATTGGAGCGGTGTATGGCGACCAACCGAAAACAGTATTATGCGCTACAACACAGGCGGGTTCAATGCACCGAGTCGTGAAGCAATCTACTACCGTATTCACAAATTGGCATACGGTGATGAATGGCAGTACGATTACGAAGAGTTTGCGGAATGGGATGCCAAGAATCGTAAGACAGAAGCGAGTGCGGCAGGCTTGCGCAGTTACGTAGAAAAGCCCATGAAGCCTACGGCTCCGCCCGTGGTGCTTAAGAAATCTTGGAAAGATGCACGTTGATATGCGAACGAAGAAATATCTTTACAAATGCTTGCTGACGACAGTTTTATTACTGTCGTCGGCAGTGTTTTTGGCTTGTGTTTCGTCTAAGAAATCAGGAAGTGAAACGGAAAGGCCTTCGGTTGCCACGGAAAAATCTTCGGCTGCCACAGAAGAGCCTTTCGGAAAAGACAGCATCCAAGCATCCGATAGCGCTTTCGTTCCGACTCATCCGCCTGTGGTGGTGCCGCATTCGTGGCGCGAGGTAAAGTAAAAATATATTTCCTCTGAAGGTTTTTTGTCGCAAAAAAAGATTATATTTGCGACAAAATTTAAACATATATCTTATGGAATCGATTGATGATAAGATACATAATAAGATTAAGAAGTGCGGAAGAGGAAGTATATTTTCGTCTGCTGATTTTATAAATTTGGGAGAACCCAAATCTGTCCTGAAGGCTCTTGAGAGGATGGCTAACGCGGGAACGATAGTTCGTGTTGCCCGTGGTATATATTGTTATCCTAAAATTGACAAGTTTTTAGGTCTTGGGGTTATTTGTCCCACTTTTGAAGAAATTGCTCAATATATAGCCAAACGAGATAAGGCTAGAATCGTTCCCACGGGTAGTTATGCATTGAATGTTCTCGGGCTTTCTACCCAAGTACCTGCAAATGTAGTTTACCTAACAGATGGAAGTCCGCGAACCATATCTCTGAAGTCTGGTAGAGGAATTAAATTCATTAAAACGGCTCCTAAAAATCTGGCATTCAAAAACAAACTTGCAATGCTTCTTACTTTTGCTTTGAAAGAAATAGGCGAAGGCAATGTAACAGAGGATCAAAAACAAATCATTAAAAATCTTCTGAAAAATGAGGAGAAGCTATCTGTAGAGAAAGATTATACACTAATGCCTACTTGGATACAACATTTACTATCGAAACTTTATGAATGCTAATAACTTCCATATATTACCACAAGACTCCAAGAAAATTGTGATAGAACAGACTGCTCTCAAACAGGGCTTGTCTAAACAGATAGTTGAAAAAGATTTATGGGTTAGTACTATACTTGAAATTATCTTCTCACTACCATTTGCCAATAAATTAGTATTCAAGGGAGGTACCTCATTGAGTAAGGTATGGGGTCTTATAGATAGATTCTCTGAAGATATAGATCTTGCAATAGACCGTAACATATTTGGTCTTGAAGGGGATTTGACTATTCGTCAATTGAAGAAATTGCGTAAAGCGTCGTCACTTTTCGTTTGTAATGAATTTTGTGAAGCCTTGGTAAATGCGGTCAAAAAATATGGTTTGGAGGAATATCTTACTATTGAGGCTCAACCCAATGGAGAAGGAGACAAGACTTACCCTGAGCCTCGCAAGATTTTCATTATATATAAGTCTCTTTTTGATACGGAGTTGTCTTATGTAAAACCCCAAATTATACTTGAGACAGGGGCACGTTCATTGTTTGAGCCCACACAAAAAGCCTCTATCAATAGTATGGTATCAGATGCTTTCCCTACTATACAAACATCAGTAGTGAAAGTAGAGATAACAACGGCTGTGGCGGCTAAAACATTCTTGGAAAAGGCATTCTTGCTGCACGAATTATTTACGACCAATGCTTGTTTCAGAGCAGAACGTAAGAGTCGTCATCTATACGACCTTGAAAAGATGATGGATAAAGAATTTGCTATTGGAGCAATAAAGGATGATGAGTTATGGAATACCATCCACCATCATAGGAATGTATTCACCCATATGCACGATGTGGACTATAGTCCGGATATCAGAGATCGTATAGTACTTGTGCCGCCAACAGAACATTTTCAAACCTGGGCTGCTGACTATGCAGATATGCAGTCAAGCATGATTTATGGCGATTCTCTTTCCTTTAGTGAACTCATAGAGAGAATGAGAGAGTTGGAGACGCGATTTCAGAATCGATAATTCCTCAGAACCTTGTCACAAGATTTCAGCAATTTTGTGACAACGCATCCGCCTGTGGTGGTGCCGCATTCGTGGCGCGAGAGTCGAAAGCTTTAGCCCAAGGCCTTACTGGTTCATTTTGGTGTAGAGGGCTTTTTCGCCGCGATATTGCAATATCAATGTGGAATCGTTTGGCAAGGAGACGCTGTAAACAATTCTTTTGGTGTAGTCGTCTCCCTCCGAAATAACGATGCCCGAAAGGAACAATTTCATCTTTTCTGCGTCGAAGGCGTAAATGGAATACTTCGACAAATCGCAAATGGATTTTTTGTTGCCCTTCAAATCGTTGATGCAGGCCATGTGCAAGACCTCATCAAAAATCAGAATGTTCTTTCCGTATTCAATGGCGGTTTTATTGCCTTTGTTGTTTTCAATTTCTTGAAGCATCCAATTGCCGACGATGCTATTATGCTTGCTTTCGGCCCAAGAACTCAGGCAGATAAAGCAAGCCATCAAGAGAGATAATGCAAGTTTTTTCATCGTGGTTCCAGTTTGATTTGTTCAACGTTCATTCAAGATGGCGGAGCTACGAAGCCGGATTATTTCAACTTTTCGAAGGCTTCGGCCAAGGAGTTCTCGCTGCCCACGTTGCCGGGGAAAATGATGTAAGGCAAATGCGCGAAACGAGCCGATTCATCGGTGCGGATGCAAGGCACACCGGGCAAGATCTGTCCCATCACCCGAGCCAGACGAATAGACAGGCCCTGCGTGAGGATGTCGTGCGAAGTGATGCCGCCCTTGGCTACTAAATAAGCCGGTTGATAGGGCAGATGCTCCACAATACTTACCAGAAAATCAGATACTTTCTGTCCGAGCGCCTGGCGTTCATCGGCATTGTCCAAGCGCACTTCTTTGCGGGCGGTGAACACCACGGGCGTCAGGCCGGCGTTGTCGGCTTCTGTCAAGGCTTGTTGCACATTTTTCAACAGCTCGTCGCTGCGATACAGAATGTCTTCTATGCTCAGTTCTATGCCTTTGGTTTGCGGACAAGCCAGAAGTTGAGCCAATTGCGCGGTGGTTTTCTTCACGTGCGAGCCCACAATGAACAAACCCTGATGCGCATTGTCGCCTTGTATCAATTCGTCTTCGCTAAGCAAATCCTTGTTTTCTATGCCGCTAAGCGCCTTGGGAAGCGAGGAAGAAGTTCTCAGCACGGCCACGCGATTGTCTTGCGAAAGATAAGAAAGCAGGCAAGATGCAAAATTCTCCAAATCGGCGTAAGTATCCGCATCCACCGTGAGGAAAGCAGGCATGGCAGCTTTATCAAGAGTTGCGGCATCAAACCTGATTTGGCCTTGTAAATTCTCTATCATTTTGCGCAGATCATCCGCCTTGTCTCCTTTGTGAAAACGTTCGTAGGCAAAAGCCTTTCCGCCTAATTTCTCAGCGATATAATCTTGCAGACGGGCATGATGATAGGCAAAGACATTGTCGCGGGCAAATTCGGTTTCATTGACGGGAATCAGTTGGTCGCCATCTTTCAGGTAATGCGTGCCATCGATACTCAGTCGGCCTACCTCGATGAAAGCCGGTGCAAATATCGTCAGCGGCAAGCGAGCGATGCCGGCCTTTTCCAGGCATTCGTGCATGATGTCGGTTTCCAAGGGGAAATGTCCACGCAAGGTAGAGTCGCTGCGGCTCACGAAAATAAGCTGATAGTTGAATTCTTTGTTGGCTTCCAGAATGGCCTCCATGGCCGAGCGCGTCACTTCGGCGGCTTGGGCGGCAGTCATGGCGCGGGTGTTGGTGAGCACATAGAAAAAATCGCATTCGTCTTCGAAGGCAGTCTTCAGATTTTGGGTCGACCAATCGGTGATGAGCAGGCAACCATGCACGGTTTGAATGCCGGTGGGATCGTCGTCTAAGGCAATCATCTTGAAGCGCGATGCGCTGAGCAATTCTTTGATAGTCATAACGTTTTATTTGCGTACACCCAACATTACCTTGGCTTCTTCTACACTGGCAGGTTCGTAACCATTTTCACGCAGCAAGGCCACCAATCGTTCCACCAATTCGGCATTGTTGGCGGCGTTCTTTCCGGGCGCATAATAGAAACTGTCTTCGAAACCCACGCGGATGGCATTGGCCCCCATTTTGACAGCGGTGGTGAGGAAGTTCAAATCGGGCATGGTGTCGTGGTTGAGGCCCCAGGTAGAACCTTCTTCGGCAAGCGCTAACAGACAATCCAGAACCTTGGTGCTGGCACTCAGATTGCTCGATGCGCCGGGACCCAAGCAGAAATTGTAATGCAGCGGACGTTGCAGCACACCTTCGTCGGCCAGACGGGTACAGGTTTCCACATGACTCAGGTCGAACAACTCCATTTCGGGCACGGCCTGGGCTTGGTCTATGCGGCCTTTCCAGTAGCGGATTTCGGGCAAAGTGTTTACGTACACCGTTTCGGCAAAATTCACCGAACCCATGTTGAGCGAAGCCACTTGCACGGCGGGCACATTCAGGCAAACGCAACGTTCTTCCAAACTCAATGAAGACAAGCCTCCTGTAGAACTTTGAATGATGATGTCGCTTTCGCGGCGAATCATTTCGCAAGTCTGGCTGAAAACCGTCAAATCGAAGGTGGGATTACCTTCCAAATCGCGGGTATGCAGATGCACCTGGCTGGCACCGGCTTTGGCGCAGGCCAAAACGTCGCGGGTGATGTCTTCGGGACTGAGCGGATTATGCGATCCGGCGGGTACTTCTTTTCCAACATGGCAAACAGGAGCCACGGTAACGATGACTTTATTCTTCAGATTCATAGTAGTTTTGTTGATAATGATTTCAAAGCGCTGACAAGCGACGACAAACTTAGAAAAAATATTGTAATTTTGCGGCCTTAAAATAGAAAATGGGGAATAATCGAATGAAATATATTGAAATAAAAGGAGCCAGGGTAAATAACCTGAAAAACATCAGCGTCAAGATTCCGCTCAATTCTTTCACGGTGATCACGGGTTTGTCGGGAAGCGGCAAATCTTCTTTGGCTTTTGATACTTTATATGCTGAGGGTCAGCGTCGTTATGTAGAGAGCTTGTCGGCTTATGCGCGTCAGTTCTTGGGCAGAATGAACAAGCCCGAGGTCGATTTCATTCGAAATATTCCGCCCACCATTGCCATCGAACAAAAGGTAATCAATCGCAACGCTCGTTCGACGGTGGGTACTTCTACCGAAATTTACGATTATCTGCGCATGCTTTTTGCCCGCATCGGCCGCACTTTTTCTCCGGTTTCGGGCGAGGAGGTGAAGCGACACAACGTGCAAGATGTGGTGGATTTCGTGCAGACATTCCCTTTGGGAACGCGTTTTCTTTTGCTTTGTCCGCGGAAAATCGATTCGAAAGAAAGTTTGGAATCGCTGATGCGACAAGGTTACAGCCGTTTGGAAATAGATACGCCCGAAGGCCCTCAACAGCAGCGCATAGACGATATTTTGGAAGATGCCGCCCTGCTCGATGTTTGCCTGAAATCTAAGGCAAGGTATCTCGTCATAGACCGTCTGAGCGTGCAAGACGATGCTTTGAATCGTTCGCGTCTGTTCGATTCTGTGGAAACGGCTTTTTACGAAGGTCAACACGCTTGCGCTGTCAGAATGTATGCCGAAGGGGGCGAAGTGCTCAAATCATTTTCCGATCGTTTCGAGGCCGATGGCATCACTTTCGAAGAGCCTACCGACTTGATGTTCAACTTCAATTCTCCCAGCGGCGCTTGTCCTACTTGCGAAGGTTTCGGCCGCGTGGTGGGTCTCGATGAAGATTTGATTGTTCCCGACAAGTCGCTTTCCATTTACGACGATGCCATTGCTTGTTGGCGTGGACAGGTGATGGGCGAATGGAAGAAAGCGCTGATCATGGCGGCTCCCAAATTCGATTTCCCTATCTTCAAACCTTGGTATCAACTCACTGAAGCCCAGCGCGAATTGGTGTGGACGGGCAATAGATATTTCCATGGCTTGAACGATTTTTTCAAACATATTGAAGAAAAGCAATACAAGATACAAAACCGCGTGATGCTGGCCCGTTATCGTGGCAAAACCATTTGTCCCGATTGCAAGGGCCGTCGTCTGAAACCTTCGGCTTTCTATGTGAAAGTGGGTGGAAAAAACATTGCCGACTTGGTGGAAATGTCCATCACCGATTTGCTCGACTTTTTCAATCATCTTTCCCTGACGGAAACCGAGAGCATAGTGGCCGAGCGTCTTCTTCTGGAGATTCGCAAGCGTCTGCAGTTTCTGCTCGATGTGGGCTTGGGCTACTTGCGTCTGGATCGTCTTTCGAACAGTCTTTCCGGCGGCGAGAGTCAGCGCATCAATTTGGTAACTTCCTTGGGTAGCAGCTTGGTGGGCTCACTCTATGTGCTCGACGAACCCAGCATTGGTTTGCATGCCCGCGATACCGACCGTCTCATCAAGGTTTTGCGTCAGTTGCAGGCTTTGGGCAACACGGTGGTGGTGGTGGAACACGACGAGGAAATGATTCGCGCGGCCGACTACATTGTCGATATCGGTCCTGATGCCGGTCGTTTGGGCGGACAACTTGTTTACCAAGGGGCTTTGGCTCCGCTTTTGAAAGATGGTGAAGCTGTGCTCGAAGGCGATATGCTAAAAAGCCATACGCTCAATTATTTAAGTGGTCACGAGCAAATTGCTTTGCCGGCTTTTCGTCGTCGATGGACCAATTATATCCAACTGAAAGGCGTTTGTCATCACAATTTGAAAGAAATCGACGTGAAGTTCCCGTTGAATGTGATGACGGTGGTCACCGGTGTGAGCGGATCGGGAAAATCTTCCTTGGTGCGCGACGTTTTCTATGTGGCCGTGAAACGCGCTTTGAGCGAATCGACCGAGCGTCCGGGCACTTTCCGCGAACTTTCCGGCGACTTGCATTTGCTGCATGATATCGAGTTTGTCGATCAGAATCCTATCGGTAAATCTTCGCGCTCGAATCCGGCTACCTACCTGAAGGTTTATGACGAAATCCGTAAGCTTTTTGCTGATCAGCCTTTGGCCAAACAAATGGGTATGACGCCTGCGTATTTCTCTTTCAATCAGGAAGGTGGACGTTGCGAACATTGTCAGGGCGAAGGCGTGGTGCATGTGGATATGCAGTTCATGGCCGACATTGTCATGACTTGCGAACATTGCCAGGGCAAACGTTTTCAGTCGGATGTCCTCGAAGTTCTGTACAAAGGCAAATCTATTTACGACGTCTTGGAAATGACTGTGAATCAGGCTTGTGAATTCTTCGCCGAAGGCAGCACTTCCGTGGAAAGAAAAATCGTGAAACGTCTGAAACCTTTGCAAATGGTAGGATTGGGTTACATCAAGTTAGGTCAGTCGTCTTCTACTTTGTCCGGCGGTGAAAGTCAGCGTGTTAAGCTGGCCTATTATCTGAGCCAGGAGCAGCCGAAGCCTTCTGTTTTCATCTTCGATGAACCTACCACGGGCCTGCATTTTCACGATATCCATGTTTTGCTGAATGCGCTCAACAACCTCATTGCCAACGGCCATACCGTCATCATTATCGAACATAATCTTGAGGTGATCAAGTCGGCCGACCATATCATCGAGCTTGGTCCGGAAGGTGGTGATGCGGGTGGTGAATTGCTGTTTGCCGGCTCGCCCGAAGATTTGCTGTTATGCGAGCGCAGCCATACTGCCCATTTCCTCAAAGAGAAGCTTTGAATAAGGCTTGATCTGCGGCGCCTCCTGCGTTTTCACCCTGCGCCTTCGCTACAGTCTTTCCATTCGAAAGCTTAGAAAATGCTTTCTCATCGGAAAGTCTACGCTCAGTGCTCGGGACTGAATGAAGCATTGATGGTGGATTCCATTGCGACGAGGATTTTCTCTGCTTCTTTTTTATTCAATCCGACCTTTACTGCAACGGCTATCAAATCATCCTTTGTCGGCTCAATGCTATCATTAATAGAGGTGATATGGTAGCCATTCATACCATCGCTTGGCAATAGGTCAAAAGCGGGTGAGAAGTGCCATTCGCCACCCCGATAGATAAACGCGAAGTTCTTGGCGTGGTCATCTTTATTCTCTATCAAGTAGTTAAATGCCATTAGGCGATATACTTTCCATAGTTCAGCAACACTATGAGTAAGTGCAGCACACACCTGAAAGATATGCGAATAGTCGATACTTGGCATGCGATAGTCAGCCCCAATAAGGCCCGCAATACTCACCACATGTAGTTTCCCGCTTGGTGTACGGTCAAATCGCTCTACACCGAAATACTTATCCTCGAAGAGTCGCGTTTCGGGCATCTCAATACCACACTCCTTGGCAAGCAGTGAATAGTTATACTCATCACGGCCAATGCGCTTAGGATCTCGTTTCGCACGGAACTTAACCAACCACTCCTTATCCTCGTAGCGAGTGAAAATCTTTGGGCGAGCACCACCGGGTGAACCACCTCGATGTTGAAACTCCTCGATACCCTCACCGGTATAATCATCGCTATCAAGAATCTGCTCAGCCTCTAATGCAAGTTTCTCGAAATCGGCATATTCCTGCTTTGTAACAACACTTTTATCTGGTCTAAATTCCAATGCACCACGCCCCGTAGAGCCAACTAATGCGAGGCGGTCAAGAAGGGTTAGGTTGCGAGGGTTTATACCTTGCTGTTGTAGATATCTATCGAGGATAAGCAGACCCCAGCCATCTGGTAGGCAATCATCAAATACTCCAAATCCGCCATCAAAAGGTCGTGGTTTGGCAATGAATACGCTACTTCTTAAAGGCAATTCAAATGGAGAAATCGAAAAGCCAGATGCCAACCACTCCGCGGAGTATTCAAATGCGCACAAGCCCTCCTTGGTGAGTGCTAAGCGACCAACAACGCGGTCTGCACAGATAACCTCAATCTGTTTAATGCTATTCATTTTTCTTACCTCGTTTACGATTAACACTCTGTTCGTTCAATACATCATCAAGCGACTGATACTGCTTTTGAGCAAAGAGGGCATTAAACTCATCAAGGCAGTTTAGTGCAAAACCAATTTGCAACAACCCTCGCAACGATATCTCGCCAGTCTGCTCAAAACGGCGATAGGTGGCAAACTTAACACCAGCTCTTGATGCTAAACCCTCCTGTGTCAGATTTAATTCCAAACGGCGAGCCTTAACTCTTGTTGCAATCTGCAGGGCGATATCGATTGGGTTGGCTGTATTAAAGAATAATATATTAGTCATAATCGTCTAAAATGATGCTAATAAATAATATTTTATTTGTTGCAAAGGTAGTTTATTGTTCTAAAAGAACAAACTATTCAAATCAAAAAAAAGGCGTACCTTGAAAGATACGCCCTTAGGTGGACTTAGTCGTTTGTTGTTTATTTTCCGAGATACAAGAATTTGTCGAGATCTCTTTTTCTGTATTTGCCCAAAGGCAGGCGCAGACCTATTTCCACTTGAGTGCTCAATACATCGAGGGGAACAAACTGGGGAGAGAAGTTCGTCAAGATGTGGTCCCAAGAAAGGTAGAGTATGTTGAGCAAGCTGAGCGAAGCACCGAAGCTGCTGCCGTAATCGGAATACAAGGTGTAGCTTCCGGACAACTGCAAAGCCTTGAAAGGACGCAGGTTGATACTGGCCAAAACTTCGTTGAAGCGGCCGTAAGCCGTGTTGTCGCAGGTGTAGAGCATGCCGGCGCTGATGTGATTGTTCAAAACGCTGTATTCCGCGCCAATCAAGAAACGGCTGTCGAGCCTTTGGGTGTTGCCACTGCCGCTCACGGGCACTTCGCGGAACTGAATCATGTTCATCATGCCATTGGTGAGTTCTTCGGTAAGATGGTTGATGGATTCTTCGCTAACGCCTTCATTGACATCGAGTTCGAAACCGCCGTAAGACACTTCGCCTGCCGACTGCGCCTTGGTGACAGATCCTTGTTCCCATTTGATGCTACCCACATTGGTGAGCGCGGCCGAGATGTTCAAGTTCTTGATAGGCGAGTAGTTGATACCGAAATCGAAGGCGAAGCCGCTACCGGCCGGTTTCAATTGTTCGGGGTCGAATTCTATACCGGTGATGTAGTCGGGAGTAGTTTGATCTTCCGTATCGTTGCCGTAAACTGTTTCCAAACCGTAGCCCTGAGCCGTGAGCGTGGCTTGCGTATTGATGGCCCAACCCTGGTCGGACATCTTGATTTGCATTTGGTCGATGTTGGCATCGAGGCCGGCAGCCGCAACTAAGTATTTCGCTTTGACGCCCACGCGCAGGTTGTCGAAAATGTCGTAAGCGTAACCAATGCCGGCAGAAGCGTAAACCTTGCTGGAAATGTTGAAGTTGCGTATGTCATAAACCGTGTTGCTTCCATTCATGCCTTGCTTCAGGAAAGCAAAGAATTCCTTGGGGAGGTTGGTGCCGAAATCCACCTGAAGTTTGGTGTCGAACGAGAAAAATCCTCTACCTATGTAAAAACCGAATCCGAGAACGTCGATGTCGGTGTCGAGGCTCAGAATATTCTTGTCGTTGAGGCTGTTGAGGAACTGATTGGCAGAAACTTCCGGATGCAGGAAGGTGTAAAGTTCGTCCGAAGTGCTACTCGGATACAAGAATTGCGTGGCCGAAAGGTTCGAGTTGATGCCGATGGCGTAGTGTCCCATCAGGTTAAAGTAGCCGCGATAGGGCGAAAGCGCCGGGTTCAAATCGTGCTTGTAGTTGTAGCCATCCATAAAGTACGAAGTCTTCGACTGGGCCATGACGCTCATGCCGAACAATCCGAGAATCAATGCGATAGATAATATTTTTTTCATAAGGCTATACATTTTTATGTTTCATTATAATTCGTTCAAATCGACAACGATGCCGCCGACGGCTCTGATTTTCAGTTTGGCCTGAATGTAATTGTCGGGCGAAATGGGCGTGTTGGCCACGTCTGCGTCAGCGCTGAGTCTGAAGTCGAGAACGAAGGCTCTTGCCTTGTCGAGTTGATGATTCTTGTTGTCGATCTTTACCGAAACAGGCGAAACATTAGCGCTTCCGTCTCTGTTGCCGGGCTTGATGGCCAAAGCGATGGGCTCCATGTCTATGCTTTCGCCGTTTTCATCGATGGCTGTCAATGTGGCAACGAGTTTTAAAGGAATAGCGTTTTCAATTTCGCCATACAATTCCAAATGATCGCCTACATAATTAAAGTATGAACCAATTTCTTCGAGATCCAGTTCCAAAGTATCTTTCAATGAGAAATAACTATTTTGTCCGAATGCAATGGGCACGCTTACCTTATATTCCAAGTCGGCGCTATAATCGGCGCTCAGGTCGAAGGCGTGCTGTACCTGGGTGTCGGTGCCAACATTCAGTTTGAAGGACAATTCATCGGGAATGCTCTTGAGAATGTTGTTGACATTGAGCTGGGCAAATTGGTAACCCTGAGGCATGTCGGCATCGCTGGCGGCAATCCAGAAATGATGTTCCTTCACTTCTTCTGCCGAGGCGGCCATGGGCAATTCAAGGTGAATGCTCTGCCCGCGTGTTTCGTCGGCAATTCCGTCGTTGACAGGCATCAGTTCGCCGTTGATGACTAAAGGAATGGAAATGTTGCTCTTGGCCGACAAGGTGATGACCGGATTGATTTCCAAGCGAGCCATGGTGCTGTCTTTCAAGAAGTCGGGCAGGTCCGCCATGCTGATGCTTTCGCTTATTTCTTCAATCTTCGGATCGATGACGCCGTAGATTCTTTCTAAGTTGAGGCCCTTGATTTCGGCCTTGGTGCTTACCTTGATGGGCTTGTCGCTCAGGTCGCTGCTGTTGATGTCGCCGCCGGCCAGATAAACATTTACATCATATTTGATTTGTTCGTTCAGATTGACCAAACCGCTGCTCAAGTCGAAGCTGCTCAAATCGAGTCCGCGTATGTCTATATGCTTGCAGATGGCTTTTCCGCTTTCGATTTCGGTTTTGAATTGCCAAATGTTGGAAGCCTTTATTTCTTCGCTTTCGAACATAAACATATTAGGCAAATCCATGTTGACATTCAAAGTGATAGGCGCGTCGAAATCGGGCAGGTTCTCGGCCAAAAGTTCTATGTCGATGCTGGCGCCCTGGCTCAGAATGAGACTGTCCACGCGCAATACTTCTTGAGGTACTTCTATGCTTTCTTCAAAGGCAATGGAGTCTTTCAGTTGGTAGCTGATGCCCTTGATGCTGGCGCCTATGTCGGCAAGCGTCATGTCGCTGAGTTCGAAACGGACTTCGATGTTTTCTTGCAAGGCTTCAGACAATGCGTTGGCGCTCAGTTCTCCGCCGAGCACTGCGATGCCACCTTCCACCTTGATGGCTTCGTCCAGGTTCATCACTCCGTCCACAAAGTTTTTGTTGATGTTCAACTTCTTGAGTTCCAACTTGATGTTTTCGGGAATGGTACCATTGATGCCCAAAACATTGTTGTTGTCGAGCAAAGGATGCGAAGCAAATTCCATCATCTTGGGCAAAGCAATGCGGATGTTTTCGGCCATGAGCGGCAGCGGCAATTTAGGCAAACTTAAATCGATGTTGATAAAGCAACCCTCTTTCAAAGTGGCGGTTTTGATACCTATCAATTCGTCTATCGGGCTGGCCACTTCTTCCTTAAATTCGATGTTGATGTTGTCGAGCTTGTGTTCGATTTTGTTGGTCGTTGCAATGATGTCCTTGAGTTTCAGGTCGGAATCAATCTTTACACCCAATTCTACGCTTTCCGGCAGGCTGGCGCTGTTGATTTTGCCCTGCACTTTCAGTTCGCCCGAATAGCTGATTTTGTCTTGCCATTCTATTTTGCCCTTGTTGACGGGAATCTCGTTCATATTAACTTCGTCGAGTACGAAACTGAGTGACAATCCTTGAGCAGGATTGAAAGCCTTATTATCAAGGCTGAATACGTTGGTTTGCTGGTCCAGACCCTCTTGCGGAGCAAATCTGATGGTTTTCGGGAAGCTGATGTGGAAGTTCTCGAGGCTCAAGTTTTCTTGTAGTCCGGCCAAGTTCTTGTCTCCCAAAATCTGGATGTCGATGCGGCTGTTGTCTTCGGCGATGATGCTACGGATGCCGGCGATTTGCTCAGGCAGGCTGTTGCTGATGTCAATCGCATTTTCGCCGCTCACTTCGGTGCTCTTTCCGGCAATGTCGAGGCTGAGGCTTTCCACCACGATGTCGTTGAAGATGACGTCCAACTTGAAGGCAAGGCCCTTGATATGGGTAATTTCGTCGGCGTAGTACTTGATGTTTTGTGCGGTGATGCTGCCTTCGGCCGAAACCATTTGTTCAACATTCAGTTTGCCGTTTTCGATATCACCGCCTATGTTCAGCGATTCAATGGTGAAAGTCTTGCTGAGGCTGTATTTGTTGGCCTGCGTCAAAGCATCGTTTTCGTTGAAAACAATCTTGCCTCCGCTGATACCGGCTTGGTTAGCGGCAAAGGTAAAAATGCTGGAAGGCAACACATTGATGGCGGGAATCAATTCACCGGAAGTAAGGAATTGAGCTGCGTTTTCCAATCTGATGCTCAGTGTCATGGTGGCAGGTTTCGGATTCTTCTGCAGCACGATGTCGTCGATACTATTGATGCCATCAGGTGTGGAAACGGAAACGGCAATTTCTTCTTCCATGTTGATGTCCAGCGTATTGCTGGGGAGAATCAAAGGAATTTCTTCGTGAGGAAGATTGTTGGCGAAAGCTTCGAGAGCGGGAGGCAAAGAGGCATCGCCTAAGAGCTTACCATATTCGATGTTCACCGGAGCGGGCGTGATGTTGCGTTGCTCGTCGCTCAGCAGATAGCCGCCGAGTTCTGTCTTGAACTTTTCTTCGAGCGCGAGTTGAGGCATGGCAAAATCTTTCATGTTGATACCTTCGATGCCGAGTTCTATCACTTCGGTCTGCTTGATACCCTCAATGGTGATTTGCGTAGCCGAAGCGTCAATTCCTTCCACGGTGATGGGATCCGGCGCGAAAACCTGGTCTTCAATGCCGATTTTATCAAGACCCATGTCGGCCTTGGCGCTACTGTCGAGCGTGTAAGAAAATACATCGCTGATTTCGAACTTGTATCCGCCGTTCACAGAATCGGTTTTGAGTTCCTTGATGCTGTCTTCCACAAAAGTTTCGAGCGCAGTGCCTACATATACGGCGCCTCCGCTGATGAGGGGAATGCTGAGGGAGTCTCCTCCGACGGCCATTTTCATCGAGATCTTCGACATATCGTAACGCGTGTCGATACAAGCTGTCGATGCGCAAAGCAGGAGTGCACACAGACAAACATGCTTAAAGAAATGTTTTTCTTTCATGACAGATATTGTTTTTTTATCTAAAAATTTATAAAAATCAGAATCTTGATAGATTGAACTTGCAAAAGTAGCATACAAATTGTAAAAATCTCTAAAAATGCTCTTTTTTTTATAATAGAGGTAGTAGGCGGTTTTTTTCTATCTATTTTTTCTCCAAATAATGGAAAATTTATTTTGTTTTTGGATGTGTTTTGCACTACCTTTGCGAGGTTAATGTGAAATCAAATAATTTGGATATTTAATCACTTTAAAAAAGAGAATAAATGAAACAGAAGAAATTTTTAACCTGTGATGGTAATCAGGCTGCTGCTCATATCTCGTATATGTTCAGCGAAGTGGCTGCTATCTATCCTATTACGCCTTCTTCTACGATGGCGGAATACGTGGACGAATGGGCAGCTGCCGGACGTAAGAATATTTTTGGTGAAACCGTTTCTGTGCAGGAAATGCAATCTGAAGCAGGTGCTGCAGGTGCTGTTCACGGCTCTTTGCAGGCCGGTGCCTTGACGACGACTTATACGGCTTCTCAGGGTCTTTTGCTGATGATTCCTAATATGTACAAGATTGCCGGTGAATTGTTGCCTTGCGTATTCCACGTTTCAGCTCGTACATTGGCTTCTCACGCTCTTTGTATCTTCGGTGACCATCAGGACGTTATGTCATGCCGTCAGACCGGTTTTGCTATGTTGGCAGAAGGTTCTGTACAGGAAGTGATGGACTTGGCCGGTGTGGCTCACTTGGCTACTATCAAGAGCCGTGTTCCTTTCGTGAATTTCTTCGACGGTTTCCGTACTTCTCACGAAATCCAGAAGATCGAAGCTTTGGAAAACGAAGATTTGGCTCCGCTTATCGATCAGGAAGCTTTGGCTGAATTCCGTGCCCGTGCTTTGAATCCCGATGCTCCCGTGATGCGTGGTATGGCTGAAAACCCCGACCACTTCTTCCAGCACAGAGAATCTTGCAATCCTTTCTACGATGCAGTTCCTGATATTGTAGCTGATTATATGAAGGAAATCTCTAAGATCACCGGTCGCGAATACAAGCCTTTCACTTATTATGGTGCTCCCGATGCAGAAAACATCATCATTGCCATGGGTTCTGTTACCGAAGCTATCCGCGAAGTGATTGACTATAAGATGGCTCAGGGCGAAAAGGTCGGTTTGATTTCAGTTCATTTGTATCGTCCTTTCTCAGTTAAATATCTGGCTGAAGTATTGCCCGCTACCGTTAAGCGTGTTTGCGTGCTCGATCGTACCAAAGAACCCGGTGCCAATGGCGAACCTCTTTACCTCGATGTTGTTGAAGCATTTGCTAAGGCTGCAGAATTGGCTGCTCATAAGGATGTTCTCATCGTTGGTGGTCGTTATGGTTTGGGCTCAAAGGATACCACTCCTGCTCAGATTTTGGCTGTTTACGAAAACTTGGCTCTTCCTCAGCCCAAGAATCAGTTCACCATCGGTATCGTGGACGACGTTACCTTTACTTCTCTGCCTCAGGGTGAAGAAATTGCCGTTGGCGGTGAAGGTATGTTCGAAGCTAAGTTCTATGGTTTGGGTGCTGATGGTACTGTTGGTGCCAACAAGAACTCTGTAAAGATTATCGGTGACAATACCGACAAGCATTGTCAGGCTTATTTCTCATACGACTCTAAGAAATCTGGTGGTTTCACTTGCTCGCACTTGCGTTTCGGTGATACGCCTATCCGTTCTACCTACTTGGTAAATACGCCTAACTTCGTTGCTTGCCACGTTCAGGCTTACTTGAATATGTACGATGTTACCCGCGGTTTGCGTCAGAATGGTACTTTCTTGTTGAATACCATCTGGAATGCCGAAGAATTGGCCAAGAACTTGCCCGCTAAGGTAAAACGTTATTTCGCTCAGAAGAATATTTCTGTTTATTACATCAACGCTACTCAGATTGCTCAGGAAATCGGTTTGGGTAACCGTACCAACACCATCTTGCAGTCTGCTTTCTTCCGTATCACCGGCGTTATTCCTGTAGATTTGGCCGTTGAACAGATGAAGAAGTTCATCGTGAAGTCTTATGGTAAGAAGGGTCAGGATATCGTTGACAAGAACAATGCAGCTGTTGACCGTGGTGGCGAATACCAACAATTGACCATCGATCCCGCTTGGGCTAACCTGCCTGATGAAGCTGCTGTTGCCAACAACGATCCCGCTTTCATCAACGAAGTGGTTCGTCCTATCAATGCTCAGGATGGTGACTTGTTGCCTGTTTCTGCTTTCAAGGGTCGCGAAGATGGTACTTGGGATGCCGGTACTGCTCAATATGAAAAACGTGGTGTAGGCGCTTTCGTTCCTGTATGGGATGCTGCCAACTGTATCCAATGTAACAAGTGTGCTTACGTTTGTCCTCACGCTTGTATCCGTCCTATCGTTATGGACGATGCTGAAGCTGCCAGTTTGAATGCTGAAATGATTGAAATGAAGGCTCCTGCCGCTATGAAGGGCATGAAGTTCCGTATTCAGGTAGGCGTTCTCGACTGCTTGGGTTGTGGTAACTGTGTGGATGTTTGTCCCGGTAATCCTAAGGCTGGTGGCAAGGCTCTCAAGATGGTTCACCTTGAAAGTCAGTTGAGCGAAGCTGCCAATTGGGAATATTGCGTGAAGAATGTGAAGAGCAAACAACACTTGGTTGACATCAAGTCTAATCCCAAGAACTCTCAGTTCGCTACTCCTTTGTTTGAGTTCTCAGGTGCTTGCTCAGGTTGTGGTGAAACTCCTTATGTAAAGTTGATCTCTCAATTGTTTGGTGATCGCGAAATCGTTGCCAATGCTACGGGTTGTACCTCTATCTACTCTGGTTCAGTTCCTTCTACTCCTTATACCACCAACGAAAAGGGTCATGGTCCTGCTTGGGCTAACTCTTTGTTCGAAGACTTCTGCGAATATGGTATGGGTATGCAGCTGGCTTACGAAAAGATGGTTGAACGTCTTATCCGCATCATGACCGAAGCTCAGTCTTGCGATTGCTGCAGCGACGAACTGAAGGGCTTGTTCAAGGAATGGATCGAATTCCACAACGATGCCGACAAGAGCCGCGAATTGGCCGACAAGATCACTCCTATGGTGAAGGCTTGCTCTTGCAAGTACTGCAAGGAAATTGCCGAACTGTCTAAGTTCTTGGTTAAGCGTAGCCAGTGGATCATCGGTGGTGACGGTGCTTCATACGATATCGGTTACGGCGGTCTCGACCACGTGATTGCTTCTGGTAAGAACGTTAACATCTTGGTTTTGGATACCGAAGTTTATTCTAACACCGGTGGTCAGGCTTCAAAGGCTACTCCTGTGGGTGCTATCGCCAAGTTTGCTGCTGCCGGTAAGCGTGTACGTAAGAAAGACCTTGGTCTGATTGCTACCACTTACGGTTATGTATATGCTGCTCAGATTGCTATGGGTGCCGACCAGGCTCAGACTTTGAAGGCTATCCGCGAAGCTGAAGCTTATGACGGTCCTTCTATCATCATTGCTTATGCTCCTTGTATCAACCACGGTTTGAAGGCCGGTATGGGCAAGAGCCAGGCTGAAGAAGCTGCTGCTGTAGCATGTGGTTACTGGCACTTGTGGCGTTACAACCCCATGTTGGAAGCCGAAGGTAAGAACCCCTTCACCTTGGATTCAAAAGAACCTAACTGGGATGAATTCAAGAACTTCCTCAAGGGCGAAGTACGTTACGCTTCTGTTATGAAGCAGTATCCTGCCGAAGCTGAAGAATTGTTCCAGGCTGCCGAAGACAACGCTAAGTGGCGTTACAAATCTTACAAGCGTATGGCCGGACAAGATTGGAATCAAGAATAATTGATACCGATTTATAGTAGGGGAGGCTGCGTCCATCGGACGTGGCCTCTTTTTTTATCGTCTTACAAGATGGTTTCTTCTGAGAAATGCTTTATCTTCGTGAGCAAAATTGTAAGCATGCTATGAAACGATATTTTTTGATTGTTGGGCTGATGCTCAGTCTATTCTCTTTGCCTCTGTCGGCTTGGCAGAGTGTGGCTGTCGGTGTGGATGTTGAAACGCGTGTCAGAGAGTCTGCGCATCCTAAGAAAGATGCCGGCGGACGATATATGACGGTGGTTTATTTGGAGAATCTTTCTTGTGAGAAGATTGGTCAGAATACTTTGGAAGAAGATGTGCAATGGCTGCTCGACGAGGGCTATCGCGTGGTGGAAGTGGATTATGCGCATCATGAAAAAGCCAAGTCTCCATATTTGAATGCCGATATCGTGGCTATCAACGATGCTTTGAACAAGGGTTCTTTCGCGGGCGCTTCGTCTTGCTCGGATCATCGTTCGTATGTGCTTTTCGAAGGTTATCGTATAGCCAGGGATGTGTCGTATTATTTGGACGATCCGACGGTGTATAACTGGCCGGGAGGCTATCAGCAGGGCGATTCGTTGTATATGGACATTGCGTATCCGGCCAATCCTTCCAAAGCGGTTCCTACGATTATTTCCTTCTCTTACAGCAATAGCTGGCATGGCAATGAACATAAACGTCTGTTTTTGGGCTATACCTTGGCTATGTTTGACGATAGTTTCTTGCAAGGCGCGCCGGCTGTGGGCATGGCCTGGGCGATGGCAGATCATCCGAAATATTGTGATTGGGGAAACGGCAAACCTCAAGGCGGTGCCAACAAGGATTTCGGCTCTTTCGAGACCAATCCGGATGCTGTGAGAAAAGTAAAATCGGCTATTAGGACCTTGCGCTTCAAGGGCGAGGCTTTGGGTTTATCCGGCAACATTGGTATTTATGGATTCTCTCGCGGCTCGACGGCGGCTTCATTGGCCATCGGCAACAAATATGTGGAAGATTTTGAGAATGCCGGTCTGTATCAGGGCATTTCGAGTGCGGTGCAAGTGGCCGCCTTGGGGCCGGGCGTGTTCGATTATACCTTGATTTACGATGCCGGTACAGCTGGTGATGAGGCTTTAGAAAAGCGTTGTGCCAATGTTTGGGGAGCTCTATCTTCGAACCGTGAAAAATGGGAATCGCAGGGTGCGCCCTATCTGATTTCCGATAAAACGACGGCTCCGGTTTTCTTCTTCTACAATAGTAGCGATGAGCAGTATTACAAGCATCAGGTTTTGTCGCTGAAGGCTTTGTTGGATAAGATTGGCGTTGAAAATGAGATGCTTGTCGATTATTCATCGGGACATGCCGTGCCGAACGACGCCGCTTCGCTTGAGGCAATGTATGACTTTTTCCTGAAGCATCTGCAAGCCGACGACAAGCCTTCCTCTTTAAAGAAGTTATGGAAAAATAAGGCGAAAAAGCGCCCTTTTGATTGGCAGGTGATGGCTGTGGCACCTTCGGAAATCGCCTGCTCGTTTTCTCTGTCAAAACCCGAAAAGGTGCAATTTTCAGTGTACGATCTCGCCGGTAGATGTTGCTTCAGCAAGGTTATGAGTTTGCAGGCCGGAGACCATGTACAACACTTGCCACTCGGGCAGGAAGCAATGCTCGGCGCGGGCGTGTTTGTGTTGATGCAAACTTCCTCTGAAACAGCTTCTTGCTTTGTGGAGCTTCGCTAAATTATTGGCACTGAATGTCCGGCTTGCACTAAATGTTTAGCTTGCTCTGAATGTCTGGCTTGCACTTCATCTCGCCGAAGAATTCCGGGCGATGAAAGTCGGGCTTTTCGCTGTGGATGGGCTGCCAGGAAAGGTAGTGAGGCACTGACAATCCATCGCCGCATTTGTAGAAATTTGCCTTGATGTGAGCGCCGTCCAAAGTGTGGATGTCGTGCCTGAAAAAACAGCTGAAAGGAACGACCAAGCACAGCTCCCAAGGCTGAGGTTGCGGTCGCTCGCCAAAGGGCTCGCGACCCAAACTACTCCATCTCAACACCTTGTCTCTCACTTCTTTATCGGCACGCACCCTGTCGTGGCGATCCTTGCCGCAGCCAATCAACAATTGTCCGATGGCGTTGGCTTCGATGTTGTAATAATATTCGCCGGCTTCCGCAAGTTCTCCGGTGTCTGTGCTTTTTTCGGCTTCCGCTTTGGGCAAAAGATTTCCGCCAGGATTGATGAAACATTCCACGCAAGAATCGGTCCAAATGGCGCCATTGTCTTCGGCAACTTCAGCTTTTGTAAAATTCTCATTCACTTGATAATGAAGCAATAAGGATTTTTCATTGTAGGCGATGCGGAAACGGACATCGGGGCAGTAAGGAAATTGCACCCAATTGACTTGGGCTATGTTTTGCCAACTTACCTGAGCCTTGTCCATGGCTTCCACGATGTCGTGGGCGTTTTGAATATTGCTGGAAATTTTGCGGATAATCATCTTGGTTTTGGTTTTGGCGTATTATTCTGTGAGATGGAAATCTGTTGCAAAAGTATAAATTATTTCAGGCGAGAGCGCTTTTTAATGTGTTAAATGTACTTTCTCTTCTTGTATTTCTTGACAAGAATTTGTATCATTGCAGACTTTTGTGAATTTGGATTCAATTTTTACTAACTATTTAAACTTCAAACTTTTATGAAAAGATTTACTTCATTTTGTTTGGCGGTGGTTGCAATGATGCTTTTGGCCACACCTCAAGCCTGGGCTATCATTACCGATCCTGATGACTACATTATCTGGGATTCAGGAGCGTTCGCAGACTCTTCCATGCACTCAAAATTTGTGTTGCCGGATTTTATGATTTGGTCACCCGGCATCGAATTTAAGACCGATTTGGTGGTTGGTCGTAGTATGGAAGAGATTTATCTCGAAGATTTCGGCTTTAAACCCGGTACCAAGCTGGAAGATGCCAAGGGTAAACCTATGGCAGCGCTGCATATCAAGCAACGTAAGGCAGATGATGCCACTGCCAATGGTGAGAGATTTATTTTGGAATATGCCGATTACCTTAAGTTGAAAGGTGATGAAAAGAATCTTCCTTGGACTTATTCAAAGGCAGACAACAAATTCTATCGTCCTTCTGACTCTATCGTTATCAAAGTTCCCAAGACTTGTGACTCTATTTATATTCAGGGTTTGGGCTCAAACAACTATTATTCTCTGATGGTTTACGAAGTAGGTGTCAGTGAAGTGATTCCTTGTGACAAGGGTGTTTTCCACGGTTTGGGCGGTACCATGAGAACCAATGTTTATCACAATGGTGGTAACTGGGGTGCTGTACGTGCCATCGGTTTCAAACCTCAACATGTTGGCCCCGGCGATTCAACCACTATCGTTGTTTTGGGTTCTCACAAAGACTATTTCGCTGATAACACCAAGGGTACTTTGGCTCACTTCTGCAAGGATAACAACGCCGTGAAGAACAAACAGATGTTCTCGGGTGAAACCGTTACCGATGAAGATGGCACCGTTCGCGATCGTTATGTGGCTTGTGAACGTTGGGGTATGTGGGAAGGAACCACCATCAACCGTATCAAGATTTATGGTACCATCGAAAAGGGCGAAGTGCCTGTGTATGACGGAACTCACTCTGCATTTACCTTCTCTTATCAGACCAAGCCTTCGGGTACTGTTGAGTTGGATAAGCCTTTGAAGAAAGAAAACGGCTGGAGCTCACAAGGTTATGTTCGTTATGCTTCTGACCTCGGTGTGGTAAGATCGGTTTTGTCTGCCACTTCTTACATCTACTTGGGTTATGATGAATCATTCGATACCTATGCTACCAAGTTGAATATCATCTCGGCTACTCACGACTCTGTTAGCTATGACACTGTGGCTGAACATGCCAACTATTTTGAAATTAAAGTACCTACTATCGGTTTCCAGGATCTGACCATGGATTTCGACTATGCTTTGCGTGGTGCCAACAACCAGGTAATCGTTTCTGCATTCATCAATGGTGATGCTGCATGTACCGTTCTGGATACGCTCGACAACTCGGCTAATCCTTCTACTCAGATGGCTCATGCTTCTATTGCTATTCCTAACGAATTTGCCAACCAGAAGAACCTGATAATCCGTATCATGATGGGTAAGGGCGCTATTTCGGGTACGGTTGAATTCGACTTGGCTAACCTGACTTTCAAGGGTTACAACGACTATAACGATGCCGCAGACGGCGCTCCCAAGGTGGCTTATATCACTCCCGCCAAGGATCGTGTTCATGTTTTGGGTCTTTCTGATGGAGCTGATGCTGCCGATAAGTTGTTGCCTTACATGAAGGAAAATGAAAACTTCAAGGTAAGCGTTATCGCCAAGGATGCTTGGAGTAAATTGAGCGCTGCTTCTGCCGAAGACGTAGTGGCTGCTTTTGCCGATTACGACGTGGTGGTTGCCAGTCCTTACATGGCTGCCGAAGATCTCGATTTCGCCAAGGCTTTGATTGGCAAGAAGGCTTTCTTGAACTTCAACGCTCAGGCTTTCCTCAACTGGAATGCTAATGCCAAGGCTTCTGCAGATCCTCTGGATACCGCAATGGTTTATGCCGAAGAATTCTATTATCATCCTATTTTCACCAGCATTGATCTGGACGAAGAAAAGATGACTATTCCTAATATCTTTGATGGCGCTGCTGCCGGCGTTTCTGTTGCTGCTGCCGAAGGTACTTATGTTTTGGCTTCAGGTAACAATTCAGGTGCTGCTGCTATTTACGAAGATTACACCAACCCCAAGGCCAAGTATTTGTTCATTGACTTGTCTGCCAACAATTCTACTTCTATCAACAGCAAGGGTCAGCAACTTCTGATCAATGCTACTGCTTACTTGAAGAAGGGTGGTAACTTCGTGAAGCCTACTTTCGAATTGAACGCAAGTGGTGCCGTGGTTGAAAATTCTGCTCAATTGGTTTTGGCTGCCGATTACGATTATGGTGTGCTGAACTTGACGACTCCCGTTATCAAGATGAAGACTTCTACCGACGAAGGTGCAGTTTATACCATTCCTGCTGATTTCAGTTTCGGTGGCAACAATATTACCTTCCAAGCTAACAGCTCTGACGACCAAGTTGTTGTTTCAGGTCTTTTGGCCGATAAGGAAAAATTGAATGCTACTTACTTGACCTTCAAGAATATCACCTTCAAGCAAGCTGCTGGCCAAACGGCTGTTTTGTCATTGAAGAAGAACGATAAGGTTCGCGATGAATTGAAGTTTGACAACTGTACTTTCGAAGCTGTGAACGAAGGCTTTATCGCATTGGCCGGCGACAGCATCCAAGTGAAGACCATCACCTTGAACAACTGTCTCTTCGATGGCGTTGACGTGGCTACTCTTATCAACGTGGAAGGTGCTGCTATTAACTGTAACAAGGTTAGTGTAAAGGAAAACCGCTTCTACGATGCGAAGATCAACACTTTGCTTGGCTGGCAGACTGTTGCTACCAAGGAAATCGACGATACTGAAGACGATGGTGACGAACTTATGTCGGTAAACATCAGCAACAACACATTCAGAAACAAGGAAAGAAGTGAAGCTATCAGCTTGATTGATATGCCTGAAGCTCAGCAATTCGATTCTGTTGCCGTAGTGGTGAACAACAACTTGTTCTACAATGCTGGTAGCGCAATGATGCATCTTTACACTGCTCCCGACAGCATTTATTACACGACTATCGAAAAAGCTACCGATGGCAGCGATTCTACCGTTGTTACAGCTGTTCACTTCGGTGCTTTGTTGAATGTTGACAAGAACTTCGTGGAAGAAGGCGAATTCGTTCCTGGTGAATACAACTGGAATATTCCTGCATACGAAGTGGTTACCAAAGAATCTCTCGGTGTTGAAAAGGTATTCGACGATGAAGCTTTGACACAGATCAGCAAGTTGTCGCCCATGTTTACCGGTGGTGTCGAATCTGGTTTGAGCCGTGCTTATCTGGGTGCTTCTGCCAACTATGTATCTCGTAAGGCCGGTGATGAAACCGTATTCACCGTGAAGACTGCTCAGGAATTGAAGACTGCTCTCGAACTGGCTATCGGTGGTGATATCATTGAATTGGAAGATAATACGGAAGATCCTCTGGGAGTTTACCAAATGGGTATGACAGGCTTCACTTATCCTTCAACCGGTGGTAAACTTATCATCCGCAACGCCGAAGGTCACAAGCCTGTTCTGTTCGGTAACATCGCTCCTAACAACGCTGTTAAATTGGACGAATTGCTTATCAATGGTTTGAACTGGAACGATCCTACCTTGCTCGACTCAGTAAGAATTGCCGGTTATAATGCCGATTCTTATTCTCCCTTCTACTTCCAGAATAAGGATGGTTACATCGGTTTGTTCCATATCACTAATTCTACTTTCGAAAACTTGGAAATGCAAGCTGTTATCCGTGCTAACAAGTGTTACGACGAAGGCGCCGGTACCGGTTTGACCATTGGCAAGATTGTGATGGACTTCAACGAATTTAACAACTTTGGTGGTGCTACGGCCGATGGTAATGTTGCATTCCACTTCATCCAGTTCGACGTGAAGGGTGCTTACACCATCAACAACTTCTACTTCATCGAAAACATCGTGAAGAACTTCCACGGTTCACAGATGTTCAACATCTCTCGTGAAGGTGCTTTGAATCCTGCCGATTCTACCATCAACATCAAGATTAGCAACAACGTATTCTACAAGGTTGGTGGCAACGCTAATGATAAGTATCGTAACTTCTTGGAATTCAACAAGACTCCTGTAGGCTTCGATGTTAATATCGACATTACCAACAATATCTTCTACAAACGTTGGAGCGATGTGAACTATCCTACCGGTCAGTTGGATCTCTTCGATGGTACTCAGGTTAAGTCTTACAGCATCAACGTTTTGAAGAACTACTATGAAGGTGAATACTACAGCAGTGACGATACCTATGGTGCAAACCCATTGGCTCCTATCGATGCTCCTGCCACCGACAACCTGAAGCTTTCTGCTACTTCGATGGTTGAAGTGAACAGAGACGAACCTCTCGATTGGAACTGCGTGAACGACTGGATTGAATTCGACGAAGATACAGAAGATTTCGCTGGTGCTATTCCTACCGAATATGAAGTTTATACCCTCGGTTTGGCTCACCCCTACGATCCTGCGTACAACTACATTGGTGCCGGTCTTTGCTATGGTGTGGCTCCGAAACCCGATGCTATCGAAAAGGTTGAAAGCAGCAATATCACTGTATTTGCTAACAATGGCAAGTTGTTCATCAACACGGTAGAAGCTGCTAAGGTTGACATCTATCATATCAGTGGTCAGAAGATTGCCAGCAAGGCTTTGAACGCAGGTTTGAACGAAGTTGGCGCTTTGAACAGCGGTATGTACATTTTGAATGTTAATGGTCAGATGACCAAGGTTTTGGTGAAGTAATCAACGCTTACCATTAAAATAGGGCGAGTCCGGGCTTTTTTAAGTCCGGACTTGTTTTTTTATGGAAGCTTTTCCGTATTTTTGTCAATTAATTGGGATAACAATAGACTTTCGGTATTATTATGATTATTGAAACAAGAGCATTTGCCAGAGCCGGCCTTTTGGGTAATCCGTCCGATGGCTTCTTTGGCAAGACCATTTCCATCATTGTCAGAAATTTCGGTGCCACCGTGCTGCTGTACGAATCGCCTGAGTTGCGCATAGAAGAAGACGAGGAGTATTCGTTCAGGAATTTGCGTCATTTTACCGATACTATTTCCAAAACAGGTTATTATGGCGGAAAGCGCTTGGTGAAGGCCGCGATCAAGAAATTTTGCGACTATTGTCAGGAGCAGGGCATACGTTTGCCTTACCGCAATTTTACCATACGTTTCAGCACCACCATTCCTCGCCAGGTGGGTTTGTCAGGTTCGAGCGCCATCATCACGGCCACGTTCAAGGCGTTGATGCAGTTTTTCGAAGTGGAGATTCCTCTCGAAATCTTGCCAACCTGGGTGTTGAAGGCAGAAACCGAAGAACTGGCCATTACCGCCGGTTTGCAAGACCGCGTCATTCAGGCCTACGAAGGTTGCGTGTTCATGGATTTCGACAAAGAATTCATGCAGGCCAACGACAGAGGACGTTACGAGGCCATAGACCCGAGTTTGCTTCCCAATTTCTATATCGCCTACAAAACCGCATTGAGCAAGGTCTCCGGCGCTGTGCATAATCCCATCAAAGAACGTTTCGAAGCCGGTGACCCCTTGGTTTGCGACACCATGGCCGAGATTGCCCAAGTGGCCGAAGATGGCAAGCAAGCCATTTTGCAAGGCGATAAAGAAAAACTCAATCAACTGATAAATAAGAATTTTGACCTTCGTTGCAAGATTTATAAGATTTCGCCCGACAATATGGAGTTGGTGAAGTTGGCCCGCAGTTGCGGTGTCTCAGCCAAGTTTGCCGGATCGGGCGGCACCATCATCGGCATGTATCCCGACGAAGAAACTTTGCATCGTCTGGTGGTGAAAATGAAAGAAAAGAATATCCGCGTCATCAAACCTTATATTTCATAAGTATGTTGCTCTGAAACGCAAGGAATTTGCCGAACCTTTTGCTCAGTTCTTGCGCGAAAAATTAGAAGAAATCGAATCAAATAAATAATTACGTTATGAAAAAATTAATGCTTTTTTGTTTGGCATTGGCCACTTTGACGCTCAATGCGCAGTATGTATCTTCCGTTTGGAAAGCCGATATCGGTGGCGGTAAGTATCAGAATCCCATTATCTATGCAGACTATTCAGACCCAAGCGTTTGTGCCGGCCCTGACGGTTATTACATGACGGCTTCAAGTTTCAACTGTGTGCCCGGTCTGCCCATTTTGTATTCTACCGATTTGGTCAACTGGACCATTATTTCCCACGCACTTCCCGTGCAATATCCCGAAGATCATTTCACTTTGCCTCAGCATGGTAATGGCGTTTGGGCGCCCGCTATCCGTTATCACAACGATGAATTCTACATCTACTGGGGCGATCCCGATTTCGGTATTTACATGGTAAAGGCCAAAGATGCCCGCGGTCCTTGGAGTAAGCCCGTGATGGTAAAAGAAGGCAAAGGTTTTATCGATCCCAGTCCGCTTTGGGACGAAGATGGCAAGGCTTGGTTGGCATTTGCTTTTGCAGGTAGCCGTCGTGGTTTGAAGTCTGTTCTCTTGATGACCGAGATGACCTACGATGGTACACAGGCCATAGGTCAAGCTCGCATCATTTACGATGGACACGAAGAAAATCCTACCATCGAAGGAACCAAACTGTACAAATACAAAGGACGTTACTATAATTTCTCTCCTTCGGGTGGCGTGGCTACCGGTTGGCAAGAAGTGTTGCGTGCCGATCATCCTTGGGGTCCTTGGGAAGCCAAGACCGTGATGGCTCAGGGTAATTCTCCCGTCAATGGCCCTCACCAAGGTTGTTGGGTTCGTACGCCAGAAGGCGAAGATTGGTTTATTCACTTCCAGGATGTTGGTCCCGTGGGCCGTATCATTCATTTGAATCCCATGACTTGGACCGAAGATGGTTGGCCTGTTATCGGTGTTGACAAAGATGGCGATGGTGTAGGCGAACCCGTGATGAAATATAACAAACCCAAAGGCTTGAAGTCGGTAGTTTGCACACCTCAGGAAAGCGACGAATTCGACCAAGTGGCTCTTGGTTTGCAATGGCAATGGCATGGTAATGTGCAGCCCGAATGGTATTACATCGATCCTCGCGATGGTGGTCGTATCCGTCTGTTTGCCGACGATTGGCATGCGCCTGCCCAGACGCTTTGGGATGCTACCAACCTTTTGATGCAGAAGATTCCTGCTCCCGATATGAAGGCAACTTCTTTGGTGAAATTCGTTCCTCGCGCCAAGACCATCGGCGAACGTGGCGGTTTGGTAGTGATGGGTATGGATTACGGCGTGCTCAGCCTCGAACAAACAGCCGAAGGCTTGATGTTGACCCAACGCATCTGCAAGAAAGCCGACCGTGGCGGCAAGGAAGAACTCATTGCCAGTCAGCCCATGACAACCAATAAAATTTACATGCGCGTAGCCATCAAGAATGGTAATCAATGTCAATTCTATTACAGCGAAGACGGCAAGAAGTACCAAGCCTTCGGTAAGCCTTTCGAAATCCGCGAAGGAAAATGGATAGGTGCCAAGGTGGGTCTCTATTGCTCACGCGCCAAATCTACCAACGACAGCGGTTGGTTGGAAGCCGAAAACTTCATCATCAGTAAGTAAGCATCATGAAGAAAAGCACTGTCACATATCTGGTTACGGTTTTTTGGCTCTTGGTTATCATTGTTATCAGTTTTGTTACCTTGAAGCAAGAAAAGCAACGTAATCCTTTTCCGATAGAATACGATTTCCGTCAGAAGGGAATGGACAGCACACGTTTGTCTGTTCCCGTGCCTGACGGCGTTTACGAAGTGCAGATTCTCTTGGGCAACCGCAAACAGGCAGGTATGACGACAGTGAGAGCCGAGTCCAGAAGATTGTTCTTAGAAAACGAATACACGGCCGAAGGTGAATTCAAAGGCTATCGTTTCTGCGTGCATAAACGTACTCCGCAAATCAATGAAAACGAGCGCGTTCGACTGAAGAAACGCGAATACGGCAAACTCAATTGGAACGATTGTCTCGACCTGGAGTTCAGCGGAGCCAATCCGCAAGTGGCTCGCGTCATTATACGTCCGGCCAAGGCCGATGTGCCCGTGGTTTTCCTTTGTGGCAACTCTACCGTGGTCGATCAGGACAACGAGCCTTGGGGCAGCTGGGGACAGATGATTCCGCGATTCTTCAACCATCAGGTTTGCGTGGCCAATTTTGCCGAATCGGGCGAGTCGGCCAACACCTTTATCGCGGCCAAGCGTTGGAAGAAGATTAAGACCATGATAAAGCCCGGTGACTATGTGATCATTGAATTCGGACACAACGACCAAAAGCAGAAAGGCGAAGGCAAGGGTGCCTATCTTTCGTTCTGGAAAAGCATGAAACAAATGGCCGACGAAGCTCGCGCCGCAGGCGCGACGCCCATTTTGGTGACGCCCACGCAGCGCAGAAGTTTCGGTCCCGATGGCAAGATTCAAGACACGCATCTCGATTTTCCGCAAGCTACACGCGACCTGGCCGCTCAAGACTCCATTGCCTTGATAGATTTGCATGCCATGACGCGCACCTTGTATGAAGCCTTTGGCGAGGAAGCCTCCAAATGTCTGTTTGTGCATTATCCCGCAGGCACATGGCCCGGTCAGACGAAAGACTTGGCCGACAACACGCACTTCAATCCTTTTGGCGCCTATCAGGTGGCCAAATGCGTGGTGGAAGGCATGCGCGAGGCAGAGGTAGGTTTGCTTCAGTATCTTCGCGATGATGTGGCCGCTTTCGATCCCGCTCATCCCGACGATCCGGCACAATTCATTTGGTCTCCCTCCGATTTCGTGGAAATTGAAAAACCTGATGGCAATTAATAATTAAAATCAGATGACAGTCTCTTTGAAAAGATTTTTGATGATAATGCTCGGGCTCTGCTTTTTCGTAAGCGGTGCCCGTGCGCAGTTTTATATGTCTGGCGAGGATCCGGCAAGGCTTTCCTGGTCGCAGTTGAACCTCAAGGATTTCAAGATTATTTATCCAAAGGGACAAGATTCTTTGGCCTATCAGTATGCCACGCTTTTGTCGGAAGATGTTTACACTTCTTTGGATGGTTTGAATGCCAAGCCCCGTCGGGCCAAGATTCCGGTGATTCTGCATGCCTATTCGGCCAATGCCAATGCCATGGTGGCCTGGACGCCTCGTCGCATGGAGTTCTTCACCATTCCTTCGCCGGAGGTTTCCAATTTGCCTTGGGCCAGAAGTTTGGTTTTGCACGAAGGCCGTCACGTGGGGCAGATGCTTCGCTCGGGCGATGGCTTTTTCCGAGGCTTGCATTACCTTATTGGTGAGCAGTCGGAAGGATTGGCTGCTGCCTATTACGATATGTGGTCGCCGGGATTTTTCGAAGGCGATGCCGTGATGGCCGAAACCGAGTATAGCGCCGGCGGACGCGGACGACAGGCAGATTTTCTCTTGCCGTATCGGGCTTATTTTGCCGATTCCATCGACTTTTCTTACGATAAATGGCAGTTCGGTTCCTACAAACATTACATCCCCAACGAATATGCTTTGGGTTATCTCAAATGGTCGGCTTCGCGAGCCATGAACCAGGCCGGATTGGAAGATCCTTCCAAGGCGAACGCTGCCGTTTTCGACGAAATTTCTCGTCATCCTTTGCGCTATCGCCGTGCATATCAGCGCGTTTATGGCAACAAGCTGACGCAGTTGTGGGAGTCATCCGAGCAGTATTATCGCCAGTATTGGGCAGCCGATTCTTTGTCTGTCTTCGATGCGCCGACGCAATGGAAAAACTTGCAAACGAAAGGCGATTATGCGGCCTATTCTTCGCCGATTATGTTGAAAGACAGTTCTTTTATTTTCTTGAAAAGCAGCCTGTCGCAGACCTCTCGTGTTGTTCACTACGATCCTCGTACCCAGAAGATTAAAACGCTTTTCCTGACGGGAAATGTCAATTCGCCCTTGCGCGCCAGCGACACGCATCTTTATTGGACGGAGCTGAAGCAACATCCGCGTTGGCAGCATCAGTCGTATTCGGTGCTTTGTTCTTACGACTTGAAGCCGCATTCCGAGGTGAAAATTTGGCCCAAGTACCTGACGAAGAAAAGTTTGTTATACCATCCTTCTCCCTCCAAGGACAATCGTTATTTGGCTATGGTTGAGGCAGATGTCACAGCTAAAACGCGCTTGTTGATTCTCCGTACCGACAATATGCAGGAAGTGCTCGCTTTGACCATGCCCGCCTACGATGAGTTAAAAGAATTGGTCTGGGCCGGAGATACTTGTCTGTATTTCAGCGTTTTGAATCAGGAGGGTTTGCGCTTGGATGTTTTGAATATGGAGAACGGGCTTGTCAGCAATTGTATTCCTCCGCAGCAACGTACTTTCCAGCATCTCAGCTATCATCAGGGCGCTTTGTACTTTGACGCTGATATAGATGCCAGCACGCAGATTTATGAATATAATCTTGAAAATAAACAAGTTAATCGTCTAACCAAGGCTCGTTTTTCGGCTTCCTGTCCTTTGATGACGGATGATGCCTTGTATTTTATCGATTATACTTCTGCCGGCGATGTTCCGGCCTGTTTGCCGAAAACGAATATTCGTCTGCAAGCAAGTTCCTTCGACGATGCCGCCCATTTTCTCATAGACGATATCCTGCAAGCCGAAGCGAAAGAATCCGAAATCGCAGCCAATTCTTCAGTAGAAAAAACCGCCTCCGAAACTTTCGGCCGACCCCGCGCTTATCATAAGCTGAGTCATTTGTTCAAGTTTCATTCTTGGGCTCCTTTGTATTACGATAAGGATCAGCTACTTGCCTTCGATCCGCATTACTATTATCAGAGTGTTGCGCCAGGTTTTTCTCTGTTTACGCAAAACGATTTGGGCACGGCCTACGGACAATTGGGCTATTCCTATCACGATGGCTATCACGCGGCACATGCGCGCTTCACTTACAGCGGATTGCTTCCTGTTGTTTCAATGTCGCTCGATTACAACGACGAAACGGCCTACGACAGAATGTTGATTAAAGATAAATGGCAGTTCTCGGCGCCGCGACCCGGTTTGAACGGCGTCATTCAGGCGTACATTCCATTGCGTTTCAGTCATTTGGCCGGTTCGACGAGCATCGTTCCTTCGTTTCAATATTATTTCGACAACAACGCCTGGTATTCCGAAAGCAAACATCAATACGAGAAATATTATCAATTTTTCCTTTGGCAACTGCAAGCTTCAATGAGCAGGAACAAGGCTATCCGCGATTTGAAATCACCCTTGTATGTCAGTGCAAGTTATCAGAGGATGCGACCGCGCAGCAAGGATTTGTTTTTCACTTCTCAAGCTCTTTTTTCTCTGAAAGCCGGTACGCATACACGAATCTTGCCTCACGACAATTTGAGTTATCATTTTGCGCATCAACAGTATTATCTCAACGAAGACACAAGATTGTTGATAAATCCCTTGTTGAAGACGAGAGGATTCGATGGCATCATTGCGCAATCGAGCGTTTATAATGCAATAGATTATTCTTTCCCCTGGCATCTTGACTTGTCCATTCCCGGTTTGCTATACATTAAACGTTTGGAAACCAATTTCTTTGCAGAACGAATGTTGGCCGGATGGTCTTTAACCGATCCGGAAGCAGCCGCCAAGCAAGAGTTTTACGCGGGAGGAGTCGAACTTTCTTTCAATCTGCATCCGCTCCGCAGCAATTTCAACCTGAACATCGGTCTGCGCGCCACCTTGAGCCAAGCACCCGAAGGCAGCGGCGTGGAAATGATTTTGAATGTACCGTATTTGTAATATATAAGTAAATGATAATTAATAAATTAAAGTTTTTCTGCGTGTTGATGACTGTTTTCTGTGTCGGGCTCATTTCGGCGCAGAATATCAGCGTCAGTTCATTCAGGTTGCTCGAGAACGATTTGACAGCCAATACCTATGGCACGCTTGAGCGAGATCACAATGGCGAAGTGGCTGCGCTGATCAAGATTTCAACCACGACTCAAGGATTCACTTTCGAAGCCGGCATGGTGGGAATTGTCAAGACGCAGCAGAGAGTAGGAGAGATTTGGCTGTATGTGCCGCACGGCATCAAGCGATTGTCTATTTTTCATCAGCAACTGGGAACGCTGCGCGACTATTATTTCCCCATTCCCATCGAAAAGGCAAAAACCTACGAAATGGTGCTTACTACCGGACAAGTGGAAACCGTCGTGAATCATACATTGGCTAAACAAACCATTGTTTTTCAGGTGGAACCGGCTAACGCAATGGTGGAGGTAGATGATAAACTTTTGTTGGTGGATGAAACCGGTGTGGCTTCAGACATCCTTCCTTACGGCCGCCATACTTATCGTGTTTCTAGCGAAAATTATCATAGCGAGGCCGGCGTGATCGACTTGAACGCTGAGGCAAAAGTGGTGAAGAATATTCAGTTGAAGCCCAATTTCGGTTGGTTGCAAATCAATGCCGAAGAAGAGTTTAAGGGCGCCTATGTCTTTCTGAATCAGCAACGTTTGGGGCAAGCTCCGCTCAGAACAGAAGCTTTGAAAAGTGGCAGCTATCAGTTGCGTGTCATGAAGCCCTTATACAAAGATTTTGAGCAAAATGTCGTCATCAGCGACAACCAGGAGACCATTGTCGATTTGCAATTGCAGCCCAACTTTGCCCTAGTTACTTTTGTGTGTGAAGATGCTGAAAGCGAAATCTGGGTGGATGAAAAATTTCAAGGCAAAGGCTCTTGTCAGGTGGCTTTGGAATTGGGACAATACAAGGTGGAAACTCGTCGTCAGTCGCATAAGGCCATGACGCAGTTGGTGCAGATCAGTTCGCCTACCGAGCAGGAATTTTCCATTAAAAAACCTGTGCCGCTGTATGCCAGCATGGAGATAAAATCTATTCCCGCCTTGGCCAATGTTTATATAGACGATAAACTGATGGGCGAGACGCCTTTGGTGTTGAACAATATTCTCATAGGCGAACATTCATTGCGCATAGAAAAGGATAAGTACCAGTCTTATTCACAGTCAATTACTTTGCAACACGGAGATAATCTGCAAATCAATCAGAGCTTGCAGGCCGATGCCTCGAAATCTTCGCAGAAAGCCGATGCCTCGAAATCTGCCGCGAAAGCTGCGGAAAAATCTGAGAAACCCGCGGCAAAACCTTCTGAAAAGCCCTCTGCGATGCCCGAAAAACCTCGTGTTGAAAGACTGGATAAAGCCTCGTTGTATCGCGATATGTCGCTCTATGTTTCGGCCAACGGAGGTTTGGAATGTATGAACTTAGATGGCGCTGCCGCTTTGAGTGTGGGCGCCTATTGGAAGGGTATCAACCTGGAATATACCTACGGTTTCTATGCAGAACCCATCAAGGTAGATTATCATTTTACAATAGGTTATGCTTTTGCGCTGGGTAAATCATTTATGCTGACGCCGCAAGTGTCTTATGCCGTATATTCCGGTATAGATTACGATCATGGCGGATATTCTGTGCAAGATCAATCCTTGCTTTTGGGAGCCCGTGTGCATGCCTGTCTGAGCAAGAACCTGGCTATTACCTTTACGCCGTCTTACGCTTTCAACCATAAGCTTCATCTCAATATGGGCTTGGTATACAGTATCCCACTGAAAAAATAAAGAACCATGGCAACGACAATACAAAAATATATTTACGCTCTTTTTTCGATAATCGTGCTGCTTTGCTCCTGCGATCCGCTCTTGGTGCCTCAATCCGTTACGCAGGCCTACGAGGAAGATGCCAACGGACACAAATATGTAGATTTAGGACTTTCGGTAAAATGGGCTGCCTACGATATTGGTGCCAAGAGTGCCGCCGAACATGGTTCCTTTTTTGCTTGGGGCGAAACCCAACCCAAAGACAAGTATTCTTGGGAAAACTATAAATATGCCGCGCCTCGCAAGGAACACGATGGTGACACCAGGGCTTTTGATGATGAATACGAAATGACTAAGTATAACATTGATGAAGGCAGCGACTATTACGACGGCAAAACCACCCTCGAATTGATGGACGATGCGGCTCACATGGCTTGGGGTGGCAATTGGCGTATGCCTACGGCCGACGAATGTGAGGAATTGCTTGAAAAATGTGAGTGGACTTGGACCGAATATCTTGGCATGGGCGGATACGACGTGAAAGGTCCCAACGGCAATCGTATATTTTTGCCTGAGTTGGAAATCGGGCAGCCGACGCCACAACTTATTAATACAAGCTTAAACCGATGGTCGAGCAGTGTACGCACGGGAAAGAATGCCTACAGATTGGATGGTGATGGAGGTTACAATGTTCATTCTCGATGCGAAGGCCTTTTCGTACGCGCCGTGTGGGGAAAAACCCTGCCCAAATTCTTCATTCTGAGTTTCGATGCCAATGGCGGCGAGGGTCTGATGCATCCGCAGCAATTCAACAAGGGCGTTTCGCAAAGCATTAATTCTGTCGTCCGTTTCACCCACGAATCTTTGAATTTTGTCGGCTGGAACACCGCGCCCGACGGCAGCGGACAATGGTATGCCAATGGCGAGGAAATTACCCTTTCCAAAGATCTGACTCTCTATGCGCAGTGGGCTTTGGCTACCGGCAGCGAAAACGGCTACGATTACATAGATCTCGGTCTGCCCAGCGGTTTGAAATGGGCCACCTGCAATGTGGGCGCCACTTCTCCCGAAGGTTATGGCGATTACTTCGCCTGGGGCGAAATCGCACCGAAAGATGAGTATTCTTGGGCAACGTATAAATATTGCAATGGCTCAGAAACTTCATTGACCAAATACAACACAAGCAGCGATTACGGCACGGTAGATAACAAAACCATCCTCGAGCATATCGACGATGCTGCCCGAGCCAACTGGGGCGGCAAGTGGCGCATACCCACCGAAGCAGAGCAAGACGAATTAAGAAACAACTGCACTTGGACTTGGACCACCCGAAATGGAATAAATGGATATAAAGTAACTAGTAAAACCAATGGGAATAGCATCTTCTTGCCGGCGGCAGGCTACCGCTATGGTACTTCTGTTTACAATGTCGGTTCCTACGGCCACTATTGGTCGAGTTCGCTCTACGAGAGCAATCCGAGCTACGCGTGCTGCTTGAGCTTCTATTCGGACGTTGTGGGCTGGAGCTACAGCTATCGCTACTTCGGTCGCACGGTTCGCGCAGTTTTCTCCGAAAATGATACGCCATCCACATTCGTGACACTTTCTTTCGATGCCAACGGTGGCTCAGGAACCATGGCTGCGCAACTTTTCGAAGCCGGTGTTACGCAAACTTTGGCTCCCAACAAATTCGCTCGTTCTGCTTACTATTTTTCCGGTTGGAACACCAACGCCGATGGTAGTGGCACTAGCTACACCGACAAACAAAGCATCACCATCTCGCAGGATATTACGCTCTATGCGCAGTGGGCTTTGGCTACCGGCAGCGAAAACGGCCATGAATGGGTAGATCTCGGCCTGTCCAGCGGTCTGAAATGGGCCACCTGCAACGTCGGAGCCACCGCGCCAGAAGGCTACGGCGATTATTTCGCTTGGGGTGAAACAAATCCGAAAGATAACTACAATTGGAGTACATATAAATATTGCAAAGGCTCATACGATACAATGACCAAATATTGTACCCAAAGTTCTTATGGCACGGTAGATAACAAAACCACCCTCGAACTCTCCGACGATGCCGCCCGCGCCAATTGGGGCGGCGCATGGCGCATGCCCACCGAAGCGGAGCAAGACGAATTAAGAAACAACTGCACTTGGACATGGACCACTCAAAATGGGGTAAATGGATACAAGGTAATTAGCAAGACCAACGGAAACAGCATATTTCTGCCGGCGGCCGGCGACCGCAGTGGTACTTCAGTCCGCAATGTCGGTTCCAACGGCTACTATTGGTCGAGTTCACTCGTCGAGAGCGATCCGTACATCGCGTGCTACTTGATCTTCTATTCGGGCTATGTGTGCTGGAGCAACAGCAGTCGCTACTACGGTCACCCGGTTCGCGCAGTCTGCCCGTAGCCCGCGCGAGGCCGAAAAGCAGAGCACCGGGCGTTTAGCCGGAATTTATCCCAAATAAGTGCACGCCCTCACGCGCCATCATTTGTCAATACACGCCGCGAGCGGGCAGCCGAGCCTTGCACCGGCGGCCCTGCGAGCGAAGCAATACCAATCCCGAGCACTGAGCGAAAGTTTTCCGGCGAAGAAATCCAAAATTGCATAGCACGCGATCTGCAAAGCGCTGTTCGTTCGCAGCCTCGGTCATTTGCAAAAGCAAACTCCCTTCGGCTGCTCACTCCATCACTTCACATCTCGCGCACTCTTCAATTTTGGAAAGCATTCGTTAGGTTTCGAGCGGAAAACTGCGAGCGAAGGCGGAGGGATTGGCAAAGCAGAAGCGCAACAGCCGTGAGCGAAGGCGCAGGGCCGAGGCTCTACAAGAACGGATTGTTCGTTTTTTCGTGGGCAATGCTGGTACTCGGGCCGTGGCCACAATAGACCGTGGTAAGGTCGGGAAGGCCGAGCAGACGTTGGCGAATGCTGTCGATGAGTGTGCTGTAGTCGCCACCGGGAAGGTCTGTGCGGCCAATGCTGCCGGCAAAAAGAGAATCGCCCGCAAAGACAATGTTTTCGTCAGGGAAATAAAAGGCCAGTCCGCCTTGGCTGTGTCCGGGCACTTCCAGAACCAAGGCATTTGTGCTTTCGCCCAACAACAAAGTATCGTCCTGATAAAGATGCTTTATTTCGCCAGGCGCAAGGCCCTCGGCTTCAAGCCCGAACATGTTGGCATAGCGCGAAACTTCGGCCAGCCAGGCTTCGTCATTTATATGAGCATAAACATCGCAAGAGAAGTGTTCGGCAGCCATTTTGGCTCCAAAAATATGGTCGAAATGAAGATGCGTGCAAAGTACCTTGCTCACTTGCAGGTTTTCGCTCAAAAGAAATTGCTTCAGTCGGCTGAATTCCTGCTGAGAACAGAAAGAAGGATCGATGATCCAGGCATCTTCACCCTCGTACACCACGTAACAATTGGTACTCAGTGGGTTGAAGCTGAAACTTTTTATTTTCATAGGCTTACTTTTCGAAGATTTTATCCTTGCTGCTGGCTGTGGTAGGAACGCCGGCGTAGCCACCTAAATGACAGTCTGTGAAGCTGATATCGCGAGTGTCTTCCATAGAAAGACCGATGCTTGCCTTGTCCACGTTGACGCGCGTAAAGTAAATATCGTGAAGCGGTTCCTTCTGCGTGCCCTGCAACACAATGGCAGCGGCAGTGGCTTCCTGACAACTGACATCTTCGATGAAAACGTTATACACTTGCGAGAAATAATGATTATCCATGCCTTCGCCGGCATATTTCGAAGTGAAGAAAAAGAGATCTTCCACCTGGCCAAACTGGCAATTGTTCACGAAAACATTGCGAATGAAACCACCGCGGTCGGGATTGGTTTTGAAGTAGATACCACGTTTGCAATAGCCGGCGTAAGTGCAGTTTTCCACGAAAACATTTTCGATACCCGACGACATTTCGCTTCCTAATACCACGGCATGCAAGCCCTTGAACTGACAATTGCGGATGATGATATTGGCAGATGGGCAAGCCTTTGCGCGTCCGTCGTGGTCGCGACCACTCTTGATGGCCACGTTGTCGTCGCCGTTATTGAAGATGATGTTTTGGATAAGCACGTCTTGGCTGTATTCAGGGTCAATGCCGTCGTTGTTGGCCAGCTTCGCATCGTAGCGCAGGCCGTCGCAGATAATGTTTTTCGATTGCAACAAATGCACGCACCAGAAAGGCGATTGGGTGATGAACACATCTTTCAGGGTGATGCGCTCGCAGTTGAAAAACTGAATGAGTTGCGGACGCAGATAGTAGCCTTCGCCAAAGTTGCGTTCTTCTACCGGCGTGCTTTCGTGATTGTATTGGCGGCTCAGGTCTTTACCTTTTTTCTGCCATTTGCGCCATTCGGCAAAGCTGTTGGTGGCGTTTCCGTCTATGCATCCCTTACCGATGATGCTGATGTCGTGCTGGCCGTAAGCGTAGATAAATGGGCTGTAATTGTTGACGAAAGTGCCTTCCCAACTGGTTTTTACAATGGGTAGATAATGTTTGGGATCGCTGTCGAAACGCAGCACGGAACCTTCTTGCAAATCGAGGCAGAATTGGCTGGGCAAATGCAGCGGACCGCAAAGATGATAAATACCGGCGGGCACTACCAAACGAGCGCCTCCCATTTCCTTGGCTTTGGCAATGGCGCGGTCGAAGGCCGGTTTGCAGTCGGAGGCGCCATCTGCGATGGCGCCGAAGTCCATGATGTTCAGTGTGGCTTGGGGCATGTCGGCACCCGTGATGCGCGCCAAGATATTGTCGCGCATGGCCTCGCGTTGCTCGGCCAAGCCTTGCCCTTGCGGGCAAGCCTCACGGCCTTCGTTCTGCTGTTTCTTGCACTGGCAGGCGCTGAGGCTCAGACCTATCACCAAAAGGAGCATCAAACGGCCCCATGAAAATCTCTTTCTCATAACTTTATTTTTTTATATAGTCCAAAATTTGTTCGGCATGAATCTTTGTCTTGATTTCCTTGGGCGAGAAAATCTTTTCGATGATGCCCTCTTCGTTCACCAAATAAGTGGTACGCAAAATGCCCACGGTGCGACGGCCGAAAGCCACTTTTTCGCCCCAACAGCCCAAAGTTTGCAAAAGCCTGGTGTCGGTGTCGGCAATGAGCGGAAATGTCAGCCCTTGTGCGTCGGCAAATTTCTTCTGCGTTTCCATCTTGTCCTTGCTCACGCCTATGATTTCGTAGCCGGCCGCTTTCAGCTCGTCTTTATGCGCCTGAAGGCTGCAAGCTTCTGCCGTACAGCCACTTGTGTTAGCCTTCGGATACGAGTACAAAATAATTTTTCTACCGCGATAATCGCTGCTCTTGATTTCCCTTCCGAGCTGGTCTGTTCCCAGTATCTCCGGAATACGATCTCCAATGTTCATATAATCTTGTTAATGTGATACTTGAAATATATTTTTCCAAAAGTAGTACTTTTCTCTTGACAAGGCCTATTTTGCATTGTATTTTTGTTCAAAATTTTTGAAAAATGAAAAAGAATATTTCGAAGAAACATCTGTTGGCCAGTCTGCTCGTTTTGACGCTTGTGGTTAATCCTCTTTATGCGCAAGGCGACGCCTCTTCTTATATTAGTGAAAAAGCCTTTGGCTGGGGCACTTGCAGCGATGTCAACGGAACGCCTTACGTGCTTGACGGCGGAGAGCGCGCGGAAAACCCGAAAACCATTGTGCTCACGGCTTCCGGTGGCGACGATTATCAAGCCATCATCAATGCCATCAAAGCTAATGATATCATTTATTTAGATGGTTCCAAAGGCGATTTTATTGTCTCTAAACAAATGGATATCAGAGGCGTATCCAACAAAAGCATCATCGGTATCAATGGCGCCAGACTTTGTACGCAATGGTATGTGACGCCCGAATTGAAACAACAACTCATAGATGCCAATCTCGACCAGTACACCACGGCTTCCGGCACCGGCGGCACGCTGAGCAACGGCGCCTCCGTGAACGAACAGCGCGAGCTGAAAACGCGTCAGCTCATCATTGACATCACGGGCGACGATTCCGAAGCCTACCGCAAGTCGGGCTTCTTTGCCATCAATTCCAGCAACGAAAACATCATCTTCCGCAACCTTATTTTCCAAGGCCCTGGTAGTGTGGACGTTGGCGGAAACGATCTTATCTCGAACAATGGTGCCACGCACGTGTGGATTGACCATTGCGAATTTATCGATGGACTCGACGGCAATCTCGATAGCGGCAAGCGCGAGGGTAGCGAACAATTCGTCACCTATTCTTGGAATATTTTCCGTTATACCGAAAGAAGTTATTCGCATCCTTATTCCAACGGAGTGGGCTGGAGCAGAGGCTATTTGCAATACATTACCTACGCTTACAATATCTGGGGAAATGGCTGTAGCCGTCGTTTGCCGGTGGCCGATTGGGTGTATATTCATCTTCTCAACAATTATTACAATTGTCCCGGCAATGCGGAGGCTATTGGTATTAATGATAATTCGCATGCGCTCATCGAAGGCAATTATGTGGTAGAAGGCGTGAGAAATGCTTGTGTGTTTGGCAATTACAGCGATATTTTCTACTTGAACCGCAACAATTACGGCTTCCAGAACTATGGCGAGGCTACCAACACCGAACAAAACATGGAAGTGCCTTATCAATATCCTTACATCGATGTGATGCAAGTGCCTGAAGTGCTGACTGGTAAGTACGGGGCCGGTGCTACCATCGACGATTTGGTGCAGCCCAAGAAAGAAGCTATGACGGCCAAAGACAGCGACTATTCCAAGCGAATGATTCTCTCGCAAGGCGAGGCTTGGTCGGCTCAGAAATCTTGGGACTATGTGAGCGGCTTGGTGACCAAATCCATTTTGAAAGCTACGACGCAATATCCACAGGACGACTGGAGTCTGACGGCCTACGATTGGTGTAAATATTATGCCGATGCCGCTCTCAACAGCGACGGAAGTTTCAAGAATTTCAAGAAAGGAAATATCGACAACATTGCTTCAGGAAAGGTTTTCTTCGAACTCTACGACCGCGAATTGTCTAAGGGAACGGCTCAGGGCGATGCCAACGCGGCTAAATATAAGGCGGCTGCCGATTATCTGTACAATTATTTGCGCTACGAATATTCTCGCATCGATTTGGAAGATGGCAAGGGTGGATTCTATCACAAAGATGTTTATCCTTACCAGATGTGGCTGGACGGTTTGTACATGGGAGCCGCTTTCTACGCCGAATACCTGCATCATTTTGCGCCCGAGGATGCCGAAGGTTGGAGCGATGTGGCCAATCAGTTCATTACCATTCATCGTCATACTTACGACAGCGAGGTGCAGCTCAATTATCACGGCTGGAGCGCCAAACCTTCGGATGCCAATTCCTTCTGGGCCAAAACGAGCGGCGATTACGTAGGCTGTTCGAGCGAATTCTGGGGACGCGGCATGGGCTGGTATTTTGCGGCCCTTACCGATGTGCTGGAGTTGATGCCCGCTACGCACGAGAATTTTTCAGAATTGAGAAACATTCTCTGTCAGGTGGCTGCCGGCTTGCAGCGTTGGCAAGATCCTGTGAGCGGCGTTTGGTATCAGCTGTTGCAGTACGACGATAGCTATAAGGGTACTTGCGGACAGAAGAATTATTTGGAAGCTTCGGCCTCTTGCATGTTTGCCTATTCTTATCTGAAAGCCTTGCGCTTGGGCCTTATCGACGAGACTTACCGAGAAACGGCCGAAAGAGCTTATAAGGGTGCATTGGAAACCTTTATCACGGAGAATGCTGATGCCAGCCTGAATATCAACCAGAGTTGTCGTTCGGCCGGCCTAGGCCCCGCGTACAATCGTCAGCGTGACGGAAGTGCCAGCTATTATCTTTGCGGCAGCGACGTGACGGTGGTAAGCAACGAAGGCAAGGCTATCGGACCTTTCATTATGGCCAGTCTGGAATGGGAATTGCTTCAAGCAACGAATCCTTCTACGCCCTCTGAACCTTCAGAACCCTCTGAACCCGGCGATGCGTCCGAGGTTCCCGAAAATGCTGTTTATTTCTGGCAGAGTGTGGACGGAACGCCCGTAGAAAAGGGCGGTTTGGCCAGCGGATATGGTGCCAGCGAAGGACGTGTCAACTATGCCAATGCCGACTACCACACCATCAGCATCAATGCCAAGAAGGCCAATATCGAAACCGACTATGTGCTTATCAGCCTCGATGAAGCCTTGCAGGCCGCCGATCAATTGAAGATTACGGCTTTCCGCAACAAAGACACTGATGCTAACGGTACGCTTTATATCTTGTTCGAAAACGGCCATGCCATTGATGAAGGCGAAGAGGTACTTTGGAACAATGTGGCGCTCGGACAGCAACCCAACACCAATACCTATAGCGTAGGCGAGGGTGCCGGCAGTAGGAGCATCAAACTCTCTCGTTCGAAGGCAGGCACCAATCTTTTCATTACGAAATTGGTGATTTTGCGTCAGACCAGCGACGGCTTGGAGAGTATAGAAATTTGTCCGGATAACGTCATTTACAACATTTTCGGACAAAAAATAAACAAGCCCATCGAATCGCTTTCAAAGGGCTTGTACATCATCAATGGTCAGAAAGTGTTGATACGATAGGGGCGGCACGCCGCCGGCCGCTCGCTCACAAGCGAGGCGCTCACTCAAGCGAGAAGCGCACCAGAATGCTGCTTTCCAGAGTGATACTTTCGAATGCGAGTTCGGGCACCGAAGCAACATCTGCACTTTCGGCTCTGGCCAAACTGGCTTTGAACATGGGCATTGCGTTATATACGCGGTGTCCATAATTTTGTTCCACAATGTAAATGGCTTTGCCACAAGTCTGTCCAATGGCTTGGCACAATTGTTCGGCTTTCTGCTTGGCATTCTTGATGGCCTCCACGCGCAACTCGTCGCGATATTTTTCTGTCTGGCTGCAATCCACCTTATCTACCGTCACCTTCGAAACACCGATGGCTTCGAGCGCCATCATCACCTGTGCGGCTTGCTTGGCCGATGCGGTTTTCAGTTCGTAATCCTTGCTGAGTATGACCTCGTTCTTGCGCAAGACATATTTCTTGAAATTGCTTCCCAGGTCTTTCACACTCAGCTGTTTTTGAATATCTATACCAATATTTTCCAGGGTTTTGAGCACTTGTTTTTCCTTGGCAATAAGGCTGGATTCCTTGCCGTAATCGCTTTCACTAAGGCTGATGCTCAGGTAGATTTCATCGGGAACAATGTCGCGTTCGGCTTTGCCGGTCACTTCAATATAAGGCGTGTTTTCAAGTGTTTGGGCATCGATGTCGAACAAAAATAAAGAAGCCAACAAAAGGCTGCAAAGGCTAATGATTTTCGAAGTTCTCATAAGAAAAGAGTTTTGAGGTTTGTTTATTGGCGGCGAATTTACGCAAAGCCTTCCATAAGTAATCTCAATAAGAGAGAAAAAAGATTAATTTTGCACCGATCCCGAACGAAAAACAAGTACAACAAATGAAAATAAGAAAAGCCCTTCCGGAAGATGTGCCTCAGATTCTGGACTTTATCAAAGGCATTGCCCGTTACGAAAAGATGGAAAACGAAGTCGTTGCCACCGAAGAAAAGTTGCATGAGTGGCTTTTTGAAAAAGAAGTGGCAGAAGTTGTTTTTGCCGAGCAAGATGTTGAGCCTGTGGGATTTGCGCTGTATTTTCACAATTTTTCCACCTTCGTGGGAAAGGCCGGTATTTACCTCGAAGATTTGTATGTTTTCCCCGAACATCGAAAAAAAGGCTACGGCAAGGCGCTGTTTCTTCACTTGGTCAAAACGGCTATAGAACGCGGTTGCGGACGCATGGAATGGGTTTGCCTCAATTGGAACCAACCCAGCATAGATTTTTACCGCTCCATGGGTGCCATTTCTTTGGACGAATGGAAAACTTATCGCCTCACCGAAGAGGCTTTGCATGCTTTGATGCCGCGTGAGTAAAGCTTGCGCGCTCGCAATCACCGCAATCGAGCAATCACCGCGATCTCGCGATTTCCTCGCGCTGCGCATCGATCCGCAATCTCGCGAGTTACAGCAAGGTCAGTATTTTCTCCAACCAAAGACGATCGATGTCGTCGAAGTGATTCAAATGTTCGCTGTCGATGTCCAGGACGGCGACGATGCTGTTGTCTTTGAAGAGCGGTAGTACTATTTCCGAACGGGATGCACTGCTGCACGCAATATGTCCGGGGAACTGTTCCACATCGGGCACAATGATGCATTGCTCTTGTTGCCAAGCGCTTCCGCACACTCCTCGACCTTTTTTGATACGCGTGCAAGCCAATGGACCTTGGAAAGGGCCGAGCAAAAGTTCTTCGCCGCAAACGCGGTAAAACCCGACCCACCAGAAATGGAAAGTGTCACGCAGGCAGGCACAAAGATTGGCCATGTTGGCGATAAGGTCGTCTTCGGCCGATAACAGTGTCCGGAGTTGCGGGAAAAGCGTCGCGTAGCGTTCTTGCTTGCTTTCTCCTTTGATAATCAGTTGTTCTGCCATAATCTTTTGCCAGAAAATAAGTCAACAACCTTTTCCGTCCAAACTGCAAGCAGCACCGTCCAAACTGCAAGTGGCGCCATCGTTTGCGAGACTGCCATCCTGAGCAAGACCTCCATCGTTCGAGCCGGCATCAGAAGCTTCCTGCTGAAGCGGCGTCCAAGCGATGCGCTCTTTTATGCGAGTCCAGGAAAAATCTATGCTGCCGTCTTCCATCACGAAGCAGGGCAAACCTATGTTGCCGCGCGCCTTAACCTTGTCGAAGGCAGGATGCGTATCTCTCAGTGCCAGAAAGGCTTTCAGATTTCTGACATGTTCACCCAAATCTATCAATTCGAAGCGCGGGTCGTTGGCGGCTTCGGCTTTCACTTGCGTGCAATCGGGGCAAGTGGCCATCACATAAACTTTAATCATGATAAATCGTTTTATTCACGCAGGCAAAGTTAGAAATAAAACGTATATTTGTTGCTCAATCTTTAACACTACAAAGTTTCTGATATGAAGAAATTTATCGCGCGATGGCTTGCGGCCTTTTTATTGTCTTTTGTCAGCTTTATCACTTACGCACAAAATATTCAGTTACACTACGATTTGGGTAGAAACAGCCTCACAAGCACGGTGGAAATGTTTCGTCCCGACGACTGGGGAAGCACTTTTTTCTTTGTCGATTTCGATTATCATTGGAAGGCCAGCGGCGCTTATTGGGAAATTTCGCGGGAACTCTGTTTTTGGCAAGAAAGTCAGATGGATTGGCTCTCGCTGCATCTCGAATACAACGGTGGATTGAGCAATACCATCTCGTTCAACAATGCCTTTTTGGGCGGTCTGACCTATTCCGGACATTCGGCCGATTGGAGCAAAACCTGGTCATTATCAGCTATGTATAAGGCTATTCCCGGCCTCGAAGATTTTACAGGCAAATGCCAGATGCACAATTTCCAGCTCACCGGCGTATGGAATCTCGACTTCCTGAACCATTGGATTTCTTTCAACGGATTCGCCGATTTCTGGAGAGAATCCAAAGCATGGCAAGACACGGAATTTGTCTTCATCGCTGAGCCTCAGCTTTGGGTTAATTTGAAGAATATCAAGGCAATGGAAAATATCAACTTGAGTGTGGGCACCGAAATGGAAGTGTCGTGCAACTTCGTGGAAAAGGGCTTCCGCCTGATGCCGACCCTCGCAACCAAATGGACATTTTAATCGAATATTATTATAGAGAGAAATTAAAATAATGAACAAAAATTACCCTATTTACAAGACCACTTTTATCGACGACATGCGCTCTCTGGTAGAGGAAGCTGCGCAAAATTTTTCCGATAGTATCGCCATTTCTTACAAAGAAAATTATTGGGACAAAGAGGTAAATAAGGTGACTTTCTCGCAGTGGCGCGACGATGTGCGACATTTGGGAACGGCGCTCATTGCCAATGGTTTGAGAGAAGAAAATATTGCCATTGTGGGCGAAAATTCTTATGGTTGGTGCTGCTCTTTCTTTGCCGTGATGGCCATCGGTTCGGTGACGGTGCCCGTAGATAAGGAACTGCCCGCCGACGATATTGAGGGCATTATCGGCACCACCCGTTGCAAGGCGGTGATTTTTGGAAAAACGGCCGAAGCCAAGATAAAGGAATTGCTTTCGAAGGGCGCGCTGAACACGGTGGAAATGCTTATTTCCGTGGCTGACGAAAGCAAGATCGAAACTTCCGATTTGAATGGCAAAACCCTGACTTCGGTGGCCGCTTTGCAAGAAAAAGGCGCAGCATTGTATAAGCAGGGCGATAATTCGTATTACGATTACAAAATAGATGTCAACAAATTGGCTTCCATCGTGTTTACCTCCGGCACCACCGGCAAGGGAAAAGGCGTGATGCTCTCGCAGGCCAACATTGGATTGGACATGACCTTGGGAATGTACAACTTTGACATCACCCGCAAGACGCTCCACGTGCTGCCGCCGCATCACACTTTCGGCTCGACGGTGAACTATGTGGGCCATTTGGCGCAGGGTTGCGAAGTGTATATCTCCAGCGGTATCAAGCATGTAAGCGATGAAATCAAGGAACAACAACCTACGCATCTTATCTTGGTGCCCGCCTTCCTCGAAGTGATGAACCGAAAAATCTGGGCCACCGCGCGCAAGAGCAAAAAAGAAGGCTTACTGAAGACGATGATGAAAGTGAGCGACCTGCTCCGCAAAGTGGGCATAGATGTCAGACGAAAATTGTTCGGAAGCGTGCTCAGCGCCTTTGGCGGCAAGTTGGAGCTCATCATTTGTGGTGGCGCCAAACTCGACGAAGAAATTATCCGCACCTTCGATTCATTGGGCATCACCATTCTGAATGGCTACGGCATCACCGAATGCGCCCCGCTTATCTCGGCCAACCGCAACAAATATCGTAAGCCCGGCAGCGTGGGAACACCCATTCTGGCTTGTCGTGTCAAGATTGATCATCCCGATGAAAACGGCGAAGGCGAAATCTGCGTGAAGGGGCCGAACGTGATGCTCGGCTACTACAACAATCCTGAAGCCACGGCCGAAGTTTTCGACAAGGACGGCTTCTTCCGCACCGGCGACTACGGCAAACTCGACGAAGAAGGCTGGATCTACATCACCGGACGCAAGAAAAACCTCATCATTCTTTCTAACGGAAAGAACGTTTATCCCGAAGAAATCGAAGCCGATCTGCAAAAGGTGGAAGGCGTTTGCGAAGTGGTGGTCTATGCCGGCGAAAGTCGTTTGCAGAAAGACAAAATAACCATCGTGGCTGAAATTTTCCCCGATGCCGAGCTTCTTCGCGAAAAGGGAATAGACAATATGCAGGCTTATTTCGAGGAACAAGTGAAATGGCTCAATGCCAAAATGCCTTCGTACAAGGCTGTTAAGCATGTGAAACTCCGCGACAGCGAATTCCAAAAGAATACTTCTCGCAAAATCACTCGCTTCAACATAGACAAAACCATCGATTGATGCCCGCCGGCTGAGCAAGTGATTGAGCAGGCTGAGCAAACTGAGCAATCGAACAAAAATAAGAGGAGGCTGTGCCGCAGGCACAGCCTCCTCCTTGTATAGGACGGCGCAGTCTTATCGCATCATTTTGCTTACAACCTGCTGGCCATTCTTGAGGGTTTCAACCTTGATAATCAAACCTTCGTAAGTGTCACCAACTCTTACACCATGGAGGTTGTAATAGACGGTGTTCACCACTTCTATTTGTTGGTTGATGCTTTCCATGGCGTTGGCATCGCTGGCAGGAGCAGCTTCGCCCAAACCACCCATTTCGTTGGCAGCGCGTACAGACCATTGAGCCGTAGCATCGTCAACCACATAAGTAGGTTCGATGGTGAAATCAACTACCTTGCCATCTTTACAGATAGCCCACAACAGTGCATATTCGCTGTTGTACCAAGAGAGAGTCTTGCTTTCCTTGTTCAATGTAACATTGGTAGGCATAGGAGCTTGTTCTGTGGCCAGACGAGGATTCCAATCACCGAACATGTTGCTCATGTTACCAATTTCAGCGGCTTCTGCAGCGCTAAGAACAGGATTGAAAGAGTGCGGGGTTTCATTACCAAGCGACTTGGCACGTCCGCTGAGGTCGATGGGAGTACCACTGCTTGAGATGCTGTTGAATTCAGCGAAGCGAGTACAACCACCAGCGCTCATGTTGGTCCAACCTGCAGCTGTAGGAATAGCTTCCATCACACAGTCGATGTAGTAAGTTTCAGCAGCTTCTGTCCAAGGACGACCAAGGAAGTAGTTGCCATTAACATCGGCTTGTTCACCCTTCAAGGTACAATCTTTGAATACATAACCATACTTCACGTTGTCGCGAGGAGCCACGATGTAGCCGCCCTTTTCGCACATGACGATGTCAACAGCATTGAAGAATACATCACCGCTACCGCAGATAAAGTCGGTACGTCCGCGGATAACACCACCTTCGAAGTAGTAGAGGCTTTGAGCACGGTCAGAAACGTAAGTATCCTGATAAGCCCACAAGGTTACGTCTTTGCAGATGGTCTTGTTACCGCCATCCACGAGGATAACGTTACGTCCGCTACCATCAGGTGTGTTGGTCTTCAAGGTAATATCCTGGAAGTAGGTATTGGTGGCTCCGCTGGTAAGATAAAGCATACCGCTGGTACGGATACCTTCCAAAGCATTAGCTTGTCCGCCCTTGCCGGCATCGGGATTAGCTACCAAGTCGTTAGGCATGGTGTTGGCTACGGTGGTCAGCTTCATGTTTTCACCAATGATAGAGGTGTTAGGCGTGTTGAACGAGGTCTTCGGGTCGGGATAGCTCTTTCCGTCGTTGCCGGTTACCATGTTGTTTTCGTTGGCAGGAATGATATGGTCACCCTGTCTTACGAAGATACGATAACGGGCAGCCTTGTCGCTACGGGCAGCGGCAGCTTCGAGAGCCTGCTTGAAGTTACCATCGTCGGGTACGATGAAGTCGTAAAGTGCCTTTTCAACAGTAGGTCTGGTCATGGTGGTGAATCCGATGTTGATGGCATCGTTCAGAACATTGTCGGTAAGGTCGCTTACAGAACCGGCTTCGAGCTTGAAGGTGTACTTGGTAGCGTAGGTCAGGTTCTTGTATTCAGCTGTTACGGCTTTGCCAGAAGCAGAAAGCGTCAGTTCTTCACCGTTGAGAGTTGCCTTGGCTTTTTCAGTCAACTTGATCTTTTCGTCGAAGTTCAAAACAACTCGACCACTGGCAGAAGCGCCGGTAGCGCCATCGGCAGGAACAGTGCTTACGATGCTAGGAGCCTTGCCATCGTCAACGAGCTTCATGGTTCCGGTAATGAAGATGTTGGTGATAGTCGTACCATCGTTGCTGTTGTCGCCATCGCCGGTACCATCGCGGTCTGAAGTGTAATCGGGGATGAAACGGATGTAGAGTTCTGCAGCATTGTTGGCATCTTCGCCAAGTTCGCCGCTGATGTCGGTCACCGTCTTCACGGCAGGCATGGTGGCACGACCGGCTTCTTTCCAAGTTCTACCATCGATAGAATATTCGATAATCTGAGTCTTGTGAGCAATGTAGTTATAAAGCATTTGAGCCTGAACCTTGATGCCTGTGAACGCAGAAGCATTGATCTTGGTCTGATAGTAGTACTTGTCGCCGATGGCTTTCCAGTTGACGGCAGCACCCTTCATAGATTCGTAACCTCCGGCAGCTACGGTACTCTTGTCGAGCCAGCCGGTGATAGAACCGCTTTCGTTGGTCAAAATCAATTGAGCAGCTTCGTTGTCGGGCGTGCTGTAGAAGTCGGCCACGCGGCCATTGTTACCGGCGCGGTAGAAGTCCCAACCAACAATGTAGTCAAGGGCAGAATAGCTGGCCGTGAGGGCAACATCCTTATCCATAGCCACTTCGATTTCGCTTGAGGTCTGTCCGTCGCTCCAGCTGTTGAAGGTCAGGATGGCGTTGCTCGATGCGGTCAGAGCGACCTTGGTGCCTTCTTCGTACATGCCCTTGCCGTTTACCATGGTGGGAGCGGGAGTTGCTTGTACCATATAATCGTTGGCGCCACCATCAATGGTGATAGCCAATTCGTAGGTGTTCACCTTAACAAAGTTAGCTGTGAGCGTTTCGTCAGCATTGACAGTATATTTGAACTTGGCCTCAGTTGAAACTTCTTCACCGGCAGCATTGGTCCAGTTAACAAAGTTGTAACCGAATTCTTCCGTTGCAGTGAGAGTGACTTCTGTGCCTTCTTCATATTGTTCAGCTACAGGATATACATTTACAGAACCGCTTTCTTCGGGAGAAACAGCCGTTGCAAGCGTATATTTGGCAACGTTGGCAACGGTACCATTGATAAGACCATGAATCTGAACATCGCTGAAACCACCTTCCTTAGTTGCGCTTACGCCAACAGTAGCAGTGATGGCAAAGGCATCTGTAGTAGCAAGTTGAGCCTGCTGTTCTGCAGTGAGCGCTATTTCTACCTTATTCGTGTAGTTTGAGCTTGCACCAAACTTATCATCAGCCTGTGATTTATTGTTACGAGGAGCTGTGAAGGTGCCAAGGGAAACAGAGGTGCCGTTAGCCAGGACGGCCGTTACGTTAACACCGTTTTCAGCGTCAGTACCGAAACGCTGGATGTACATGCTCACCTTTGTAGGCGTGAAGGTAAGGCCGGCAGCCGGTTTGATTTCCCATTTAGCGGCTTGAGTGTTGCCTGAAGGTCTAAGTTTGATAAATGTAACACTATTTCCTGCATCATCCTTGGCTTGGCCGGTTCCTGTTCCTTTCAGTTCCAGGTCTCCAAGGTCGGTATTGATAGTGCTGAATGCTTCAGCAGGAGTTGCTGTAAATACGCTCGCTTCAGATGAGTTGTTAAATGGCCAAGCAATGGTAGCGGCTTCGTTGTTGAAGGTCTTGCCACCGGCCGGTTTTTCAACCACGGGAAGAACAGTTTGAATATAACGATAGTAAGAACCTTCTTCACCAATGACCACGTCGATGGTTTCGGCCGTGTTGGCAACGGTGTAGCTGATAGTCTTACCAGGGGTGTAGTCTTTTTGTCCGTCGATGGTGAGCACCACGTCTTTACCTTCGCCCAATACATTGTAGGCTTCCACACTTACCACGGCACCCTTGCAAGAAGGAATGGTGAAAGTGGTACCGCCGTTCAATTGAGCCCAGTCGTTCCAGTTGCCGTTGGCCATCTTACCGGGATTGGTAGAAAGGTCAGCCTTCACGTCGATGACTTTGCCGTTGATGGTGGCTTGCGTTACCCAAATCAAACCATCCTTGCCTTGCCAAGCCACGGTAGGAGCACCATTTTTACGTTGGAAATCCCATTTCAAAGTAACCGCTTCGGTACGATCTGCCAAAGAAACTTCGTTGGCGGTGAATACGGGAGTCAAAGTGAGGTCGGCAGCGGGAGTTATTTCAGAACCTACGGCATAAGTGTTGGTTCCGTCGGTCCAAGCCGTCAGGGTCTTGCCTTCTACATAAAGCGTAAAATTGGCAGGAATCACCACCTTTTCGCCAGCTAATACTTTCACGGCTGCGGGAACTTCACCTTGTGCGGTAACATCGCCAAGTGAGTAAGTAACAGTGGCTTCGGTGGGAACTTCATCCACTTTTTCTACCGAGAAGAAAGGCGTATAAGCGCCACCGGCAATGGTAAGGGTAGCGGCTTCTCCGGTGTAATAACCGTAAACAATATTTTCAGTAGGATTGCTATTGCTCCAGCAAGCGCCATTGTTGGTGTTGAATGTACCAAGCGTTTCGCCGGCTTCGTTCTTGATGGTAACGTCGCCGCCCCAAGCGCATGAGCCCATACCAATCTTCACAGGACCTTCCACTTTGACGGTAGAAGAGAAGTTGGCCAAACCATGTTGGTCGCTATGATACTTACCGGAGATGACAATGTTAGCCGAAGCATCATCGGCAGCTACGCGAACGGCATTGCCATCAACCATGGAAACGCCGAATGAAACGATGCTGCTGTTTTCAGAAGAGGTCAGCATCTGTCCATTGGTGAAATCGATCTTGATGTCCTGCCATCCGGTTTGAACAGGTTCGTCTTCAACCACGGGAAGAACAGTTTGAATATAACGATAGTAAGAACCTTCGCTACCAATGACCACGTCGATGCTTTCGGCTGTATTGTCAACGGTATATTCAATAACCTTGGCTGAGGTATAATCTTTATGACCATCAATAGTCAAAGGACTGTCACCGGTACCAAGCGCATTGTAAGCTTCCACGCTTACCACGGCACCCTTGCAAGAAGGAATGCTGAAGGTGGTACCGCCGTTCAATTGAGCCCAGTCGTTCCAACTGCCGTTGGCCATTTTACCAGGATTGGTAGAAAGGTCGGCCTTCACGTCGATGACTTTGCCGTTGATGGTGGCCTGAGTTACCCAAACCAGACCATCCTTGCCTTGCCAAGCCACGGTAGGAGCACCATTTTTACGTTGGAAATCCCATTTCAAAGTAACCGCTTCGGTACGATCTGCCAAAGAAACTTCGTTGGCGGTGAATACGGGAGTCAAAGTGACGTCGGCAGCGGGAGTCATTTCAGAACCTACGGCATAAGTGTTGGTTCCGTCGGTCCAAGCCGTCAGGGTCTTGCCTTCTACATAAAGCGTAAAATTGGCAGGAATAATGGTAGCTGCGCCAGAAGTAATCTTTACGGCAGCAGGAACAAGGTCGCCTTCGCAAGCAACCTCGCCCAAAGCGTAAGTGACAGTGACTTCGGTGGGAACATAGTCGGTCTTTTCTACGGAAAGATAAGGACAATAACTGGGAATGCTGATGCTCAGAGTGGTAGCCTCGCCGGAATAGTAAGCATAAGTGATGTTTTCTTCCGTCTTGTTACCTTCCCAGCAACCGAGACCACCGGCAGCAAATTTAGCAACTTCCTGGCCTTCGGCGTTCTTAACGGTGATGTCATGACCGGCAAAGGTGCAAGAACCGATACCAATCTTTACAGGGCCTTCTACCGCAAGGGTAGCGCTTGTGCCAGACCAGCCGTGGCTATTCCACCAGCAGCCTTCGAGTACAATGTTGGCAGAGGCATCGTCAGCAGCCACGCGGGTCAATGTACCATCGTCGGCCACGGTCAAACCTAAGGAAACACGAGGATGAGCACTGTCGTCCTTTTCGGATGCTTCCAAAAATGCACTTTCTGCCAAATCGATCTTGATGTCCTTGAATGCGGCAGACGAGGGCAATGCAAATGCCATCATCATAAACACAGCAAGGAAAAATCTTGAAATTTTAGCCATAGTTTAAAAAGTTAATAGTTAATAAAAATGAGTTGTGATGTTATTTCTATCATGAAATCGTGCGAAAAACAACTCACAAAGTTAACAATTTTTAGTATTTGCAATATCGAATGGAGAAAAATATGCATCTTTGCGAAAATAAATTTATGGAAAAACGAGCTATCATTATAGGTGCCACTTCCGGCATAGGAAAGCAACTGGCTATAAATCTTTTGCAAGATGCTTGGGTAGTGGGCGTGGCCGGCAGGCGCGAGGCAGAACTTTTGGCCTTGCGCGAGAATTATGGTGCCGACAAGGTAAAAATAGCAGTGATGGATGTTACCCAGCCTTCTGCTGGTGATAAGCTGGACGAACTCATTGCTTCCATGGGCCATCCCGATTTGCTTCTGTATGCTTCTGGCATAGGCAAGCAGAATCCGTCCTTAGACGAAAATATAGAAATCGATACGGTCAAAACCAATTGCGAAGGCATGGTGCGCATTGTCGATAAATTTTTGCAATATGTTAGAGACAATGCCTCGTATTATGCCGTACATAAGGCGCAAGTGGCGGTGATTAGTTCGGTGGCGGGTACCAAAGGTTTGGGCGCGGCTCCGGCTTATTCGGCTACGAAAAAGATGCAATCTACGTATTTGGTGGCGCTTTCGCAGTTTTGTCGTATGCAGAAGATTCCTGCCGATTTCACCGATATTCGTCCCGGCTTCGTGGCCACGGCCATCCTGAATCCCAACAAACATTATCCCATGCTCATGACGGTGGAAAAAGCTGCCGATATTATTGTCCGCGGGCTTCGTCGTCGCCAACGCGTGCTTATTTTCGACTGGCGATTCCGTTTGCTCGTGGCTTTTTGGAATCTTATTCCCACCTGTCTTTGGGAACGTCTCACCATGTTTAAAAATTAATGTTTATGCAGAAAGATGGTATGTTGATGAAAGTGGCTTGCGCTTTTGGCGCTTTGGCTTGCGGATCCACACAGACGCAGGCGCAGCCCAACATTGTTTTTATCTTGGCCGACGACTTGGGTTACTGTGATTTGGCTTGCTACGGAAATAAATACATCAAGACGCCCAATATAGACCGATTGGCCGAAACGGGTACCACTTTTACGCAATGTTATGCCGGCTCGGGCGTGAGTTCACCTTCGCGCTGTGCGCTGATGACAGGCCGACACACGGGCAATACCACCATTCGCGACAATTTCTGCGTGCAGGGCGGCATTGAAGGAAAGAAAGGCGACAAGACCATCCGACGTATGCACATTCTGCCCAACGATACCACCCTTGCGCATGTTTTGGGTGCGGCCGGCTATCGCACTTGTTTAGTGAACAAATGGCATTTGGATGGCTTCAATCCAGAGGCTACGCCGCTCAATCGTGGTTTCGACGAGTTCTACGGCTGGCTGGTGAGCACGGCCTATTCCAACGATCCTTATTACTATCCTTATTGGCGCTTCGACAATCATCAGCTTATCAATATCGCTGAAAACCAAGACGATAAACGCATCAAACATAATACGGATATTTCTACGCAGGATGCCATAGATTTTGTCAGAAGAAATCAAGACAATCCCTTTTTTCTTTATTTGGCTTACGACGCGCCGCATGAACCCTATAACATAGAGGAAACCACTTGGTACGACCAGGAAACCTGGGAGATGAACACCAAGCGCTATGCTTCGCTCATCACGCATATGGACCGCGCTATTGGTCGATTGCTCAGTGAGTTGGATCGTTTGGGCCTCAGGGAAAATACGCTCGTTATTTTTGCTTCGGACAATGGAGCCGCCAAGCAGGCGCCGCTGGAAGAATTGGGTTGCAAGGGTTCGCTCAAAGGCATGAAAGGACAATTGTACGAAGGTGGCATTCGTGTGCCTTTCATTGTGAATCAGCCGGGTCGCATTCCGGTGCAGAAGCTCGACAACCTTATTTATTTCCCCGATGTGATGCCTACTTTGGCTGCCGTGGCCCAGGCTGAAAAATACCTTCCCAAGCGTAGAAACGGCATCAATCTGTTGCCGCTTTTGCAAGGAAAAACGATGGATGAAACCGACTCCCGGATGTTGTATTGGGAATTCACGGGCAAGCAACGCGCCGCCCGAAAAGGCGATTGGAAGGTGGTGAGTGTCCAAAAAGATGCCCCGCTCGAGTTGTATAACATCAAGGAAGATATGACGGAGTCGAACAACTTGGCGGATAAGTATCCCGAGATGGTGGCCGCATTCGAAGCGGAAATGGCCCGCATGCGCGTGCCTTCGCCCAACTGGCCGCTGCCCGGTGAAGTCGCAAACTCGTCCGGCGAAGTGGCAAACCCGACTGGCGAAGTCGCAAACCCGACCGGTGAAGTCGCAAACCCGGCCGACGAAGATAATCTCTCGCAGTGATGAATGCTTACGCGCCCTTTGCCCGCCCCCTTTACGTGATGCTGAAGCCCGTAGGCTCGCGCTGCAACATGGCTTGTTCGTACTGCTACTACTCGGAAAAGGAAAAGCTCTACGCCGGGCAGCGGCCGCTGTTGACGGAGCAAGATCTGGAACGATTCACCCAACAATACATAGAGGCGCAAACCATGCAGCAAGTGCTCTTTACCTGGCATGGTGGCGAACCTTTGATGCGGCCTGTCAGTTTCTATCGCAAAGCCATGGACTTTCAGCGCAAGTACGCCGACGGACGCATCATAGACAATTGCATTCAGACCAACGGCAGCCTGCTCAACGATGAATGGTGTCGTTTCTTCAAAGAGAATCATTGGCTGGTGGGGCTTTCCATAGATGGTCCGCAAGCCTCTCACGATGCATATCGTCGTTTTACGAATGGTTCTCCCTCTTTTGCGCAGGTGATGCGGGGCATAGATTGTCTGAACAAGCATCAGGTAGAATGGAATGCCATGGCGGTGGTGAACAGCCGAAATGTGGACGATCCGCTTGGTTTCTACCGTTTTTTCAAGGAAATAGATTGCCATTACATTCAGTTTACGCCCATCGTGGAACGTCTCAGTCCAAAGCCCGACGGCCGCCACTTGGCCGCTCCCGATGAGCTCAGCGAATGCAACTTCTCCGATGAAAGCGCTCCCGGCCACTTGTCGCTGACACCCGAATCCATCACGCCCGAACAATGGGGAGGCTTTCTCTGTGCGATTTTTGACGAATGGATCAAGGAAGATGTGGGCCGCTATTTTGTGCAGATTTTCGACGCGACGCTGGCCAATTGGGTAGGCGAGGAGCCCGGTCTCTGTAGTTTGTCGTCGCATTGCGGTCATGCCGCGGTGATGGAGTTCAATGGCGATGTCTATAGCTGCGATCACTTTGTTTTTCCGCAGTATCGGTTGGGAAACATTCACGAAAATACCTTGATAGAAATGCTTTACGGCCCTCGGCAACAGGCTTTTGCTTCCAAGAAAACGCAAAATCTTCCCGAAGATTGCCAGCAATGCGAATTCCTCTTTGCCTGCCACGGCGAATGCCCCAAGAATCGTTTTGCCCGCGCGGCCGGCGGCGAGTCCGGACTCAATTATCTCTGCCCAGGCTACCAACAATTTTTCAGTCATGTGGCGCCCTACATGGATTTCATGGCAGCCGAACTTCGTGCCAATCGCGCTCCCGCCAATGTGATGAAAGCATTGGCTTCCTTTCGGTAAATGAATTTTCAATACACCAACAGACCTACCAAAGCACCGAGGCCGATGATGCCGAACGGGCCTACTTTCTTGAAGTAGAGGGCAATGAAGGCGAGAATGCAAATGACAAAACTCTTCCAGTCGATGAAGTTTTCCGGCGTGGCCAAGCTGAGCGCCGCCGTTCCGATAAGTCCCAAAGTGGCAGGTTTCAGCCCCGACATGATGCCCTTGAACAGGTAATGATCTTTCCATTTTTCGTACACCTTGCAAAGCATGAGCACGATGATGAAAGAGGGCAATACCACGGCAAACGTAGCCGTAAACGAACCAAGAACACACATGAATTCCGAGGCTCCCTGTTGCGAAAGCACTTCGTAGCCAATGTAAGTGGCCGAGTTGATGCCGATAGGGCCGGGCGTCATTTGCGAGATGGCCACGATGTCGGTAAACATGGCGTCGGTGATCCAGCCGTGTACGCTCACCACCTCGTTTTGAATGAGCGACAGCATGGCGTATCCACCGCCAATGGTGAACATGCCGATAAGAAAGAAGGTAAGGAAAAGCTCGACGAAAATCATTTTTCTGCCTCCTTTCTGTTGTTGTACCAACTGACGAACGCTGCCATGACGATGACGCAAATAAGAATATAGATGGGCGAAACGCTCAGGAAACACACCAGCAGCATAGACGAAATGACGATAATCCACGACCACCATCTCATTTTTGTTGCCTTGAGCATGTCTATCATGGGAATGCCGATGAGCGCCACCACCACGGGCCTAATGCCTTTGAAAGCCTTGATAACGTATTCGTTGTCTTTGAAGGAGGTGAAAAACATGGCCACCAGCAAAATGATAAGAAATGGCGGCAAACAACTGGCCACGGTGGCTGTCACGCTACCTTTTGTGCCACGAAGTCTGTGTCCGGTAAGAATGGCAATGTTGACGGCAAAAAGGCCCGGCGCAGTCTGAGCCAGGGTGATGATATCCACGAAATCTTCGTCGTTCAGCCACTTGCGCTCCACCAATTCCTTCTTGATGGCCACAATCATGGGAATGCCGCCACCAATGGTGAAGGCGCCAATTTTTGCAAAAATCCAGAATATTTTCCACAAACTGACCATAGCCCGCAAAGGTAAGAAAATCTACCGAATGGCTGAATTTTTCAAGTTGATGTATTGGATTCCTGAATTAATTAATATATTTGCGCTGTAAATAATCGTGAAAGATAAATAAAGAGTAAAATAATCGGCTAAATTAATGTATAAGATAATATATGTATGACTATTATGAATATTCCATACCTGAATTGATAAAGCTACTTGGCGCCAGATTCAAGGATTATCGCTTGCGTTCCCACATGACGCAAAAAGATGTAGCAGAGCAATCGGGAATCACCATCAACACCATTCACAAATTTGAGAATGGGGCAAGCGGCAATATGTCCTTGGGTACATTTTTGTCACTTATGAAAGCCATTGGCCAAATTGAGGCTTTGGACGAGATGATGCCAGAACTTCCTGAATCGGCCTACTTGCTTAGAGATAATCAAACAAGGGTTCAACGTATAAGACATAAAAAACAATGATTACCAGCTCGCTTAAAGTCTTTCTTTGGGATGAGGAAATAGGACGTTTGTCATGGGATTCCCGAAGAGGTAATTCCTATTTCGAATACAATCATAATTTCCTTACTAAAGTTTTGAATCCTTTTCCCTTGCTTGCGCCTGTAGATTCACCAACGAGCAAGCGCCCTATTATGGGGGATAAAGAGACAAAAATTTACCGCAAATTGCCTCCTTTCCTTGCAGATTCCCTTCCTGATGCCTGGGGTAATCAGGTTTTTGAATGTTGGCGTATTCAGTGCGGCATTCGGAATCAAGAAATAACACCTTTGGACTTGTTGTCATTCATTGGTAAGCGGGGAATGGGAGCTTTGGAATTCATGCCTGAATCTTCGGGTATAAAGAAATCGGAGCAACTGAATTTGAAGGCTTTGACCGATTTGGCTCAGAAGATTTTCACAGAAAGGGAGCATGCAAAAATATCACCGGATGAGTCATTGACAATGCAGTCCTTGATTGCGGTCGGAACATCAGCTGGTGGACGCCAACCTAAGGCTATCATAGCAATCAATCCTGAGACGGGTGAGATACGAAGTGGACAGATTGCTGGTCAGAAAGGGTTTGAATATTGTATATTGAAGTTTGGTGATCCTGGCCGTTCATCAGCGGAATTGGAAATGGCCTATTACGAAATGGCTAAGGCTGCCGGTATCAACATCATGCCTTGTCGATTGATTGAAGTAGAGGGTAGCATGCATTTTGTCACTCAGCGCTTCGACCGTGATGAAGAGCGCAAACTTCATATGCAGACACTTGCTGCTCTATATCCGGAAGCAGATAGTTATGAAAGGTTGATGATGGTATGTAGAAAGATGCGTTTACCGGCTGCCACCTTTGATGAGGTTTTCCGTAGAATGGTATTCAATATCCTGGCCAACAATACAGATGACCACAACAAGAACTTCTCCTTCTTGATGGATGAACAAGGTAAATGGAGTCTCTCTCCAGCATACGACCTTACCTACATTTTCAATTCGGGTGGTTACTTACCCGAGCAAGCGCATTGCTTGATGATGAATGGAAAACTATACGGTCATACCAAAGAAGATGCTTTGGCATTTGCCAAGGAGAATGGTGTGAGAAAACCCGAAAATATCATCAACGAAGTAGTAACAGCCATCTCCCAATTCAGGTCTTTTGCAGAAAAGCACCTTGTTGAAGAACGTTGGATTAGTGCAGTTGAAACTCGGTTAAAAGAGCTTCTGGAGAGTTGGGGATTCGCCGATGCATCTAAAGATGTTGTGAATATTGAAATAGGAGGTGTACTCTATGAGAATGTACGCATAGAACAGACCTATAAAGGCAATTATCATCTTTATGCAACCATAGATGGCAATAAACGTAAGTTTGTGATTACTAAGAAAAGAGAAGAATATGCGTTACTAGAGAAACAAGGAATCGCAAACCTGGATACAGAATTCTTGAAAGAATTGATTAAAAAATTCATGGCGTAAAATAGATATATGAAAATCGAAGAAGCCATACTTTATTGCCTCGCGAGCCAAAACCGAGGAATGCGGACCGAGCAGATTGCAGACATGATTAACCGCAAACGATTACATATCCGCAAGGATGGCCAGCCCGTTACCTCCAAGCAGGTGTATGCCGTAATCTGTCGTTTTCCTGATACCTTTGTCAAGGCAGAAGGTAGAATAATGTTGATGGTGTAAAAATTTAGATACTTATGTACAAAGAAAAAGTCGTTATTGTGACCGGCGGTGCCAAGGGTATTGGCCGATGCATTGCCGATGAGTTCCGCAAACAGGGAGCCGTAGTATATGTGATTGATAAGCAAGAAGGTGCGCATTTCGTTGGAGATATTTCTAAGAAAGAAGTGCTGGAGGCATTTGCGGCCGAAGTGCTGAGCAAGCACGCCCAGATCGACGTCATCGTCAACAATGCCTTGCCGCTGATGAAAGGAATTGACGAATGTTCCTACGAGGAGTTTCAGTATGCCCTGAGTGTGGGGGTGACTGCGCCGTTTTATCTGGTGAAATTGCTGAAGAACCATTTGGCCGAGGGGGCATCTATCATCAACATTTCTTCGTCGCGCGACCGCATGAGTCAACCGCAGACCGAGAGTTATACGGCAGCCAAAGGTGGCATTGCCGCGCTCACGCATGCCTTGGCTGTGAGCCTGTCGGGACGTGCAAGAGTGAACTCCATTTCTCCTGGTTGGATTGATACAGCCTACACCGTTTACGAAGGCCCCGATGCCACGCAACAACCCGCGGGCAGAGTAGGGAATCCCATGGATATCGCCAACATGGTGCTGTTTCTTTGCAGTGACAAAGCCGGCTTCATCACGGGCGAAAATATCTGCATCGACGGCGGCATGACCCGTCAGATGATTTACCACGGAGATAATGGTTGGAAGTTGGAAAATATTTAAAGCGATATGAAAAGAGAAGTAGCTCCACAAGAAACCACACGCGCCGAGGCTTTCTCGCTTTGGATGACATCTCCCATGCCCATGGTGACATTGACCAACACCTTCAATCTGACTAAACTGCTCAGGGCGAGCAAAAGACGTGGAATCAAATGTAATGCCCTGCTGTGTTGGTGTATAGGAAAGGCTGCAAGCCACATAAAAGAGTTCTATATTCTCCCCGAAAAAGACAAACTCTTCGAATACGACAGCCTTGCCATAAACGTCATCGTAAACAACAGCAAAGGCGGAATCAATTCTTGCGACATTGCCTACAGCGATGATATCGAACAATTTGCCCGGGAATACAACCAACTGACAGCACAGGCTGCTACGCGCTGCGAGAGTTCGTTTCTTGAGGATAGTATGATTGTGGGAACCTCGGCCATGATAGCCACGGAACTCGACTGTATTGTAAACCAATACACCGACAAGTTTTGCAACCCAATGCTCATGTGGGGCAAGTATCGCCGTCATTGCTTCAGTACCACATTGCCCATTTCGTTTCAGTTTCACCACGTGCAAATGGATGGCGGCCACGCTGCCAAATTTTTAGAGCGACTCCAACAAGTAATGAATGAATTGTAGCAGTTTCGTGAAACAAAGCCCGAGGTACAAAAACTTGCAAAGAATCGCATTTTTCACCCCGAAAAGGTACAAAAACGGCCCTGAAACCGATGCTGGAGTCAGAGCCGTTTTGTTATTCGATTTTGAGCTGTGTTTTGTCCGTTTCGATTAAGCGGTATCTTTGATTTGGGTATCTTGCTGATAATATAAATATGCGAGAATCTGCTATATTTAGAGAATTAATTACTATATTTGATGTAGTTTGATTAAGATTCTTTGAGTATCAAACCATTAAGAAGAACTTGCATGAGAATGGGCAATGAATAAGAAATTGCTAACTTGTTTTATTACACTATATTCCTCATGCTTTTCAAATAACTCTTTTCTAAGTGCAAAGAT
>JAFUIP010000018.1 GCA_017468435.1 Bacteroidales bacterium | reverse complement strand
TTTCTTTATTAACTCCGGTAATGGGGACTGATACTGGAATACATGTATTATTATGGCTAATTTATTAGACGAAAAAACAGGCCCTGTTAATGCCGCAGGTCATGACATCAACGTCATTGACAAACAACTACCTGTAACAGTGGGTGTAGGGACCACTATCTTTGAAATTTGTTTGTGGGTAGTTCCTATTGCAATTGCAGTTCTCATCCCCTGGCTGACCGGAGAAACTTGGTTCATTGCAGCTGCCGGTATTGTACCCGGACTTATCTGGCTGTATATCAAAATGAAGGCTGAAAACTACCTCCAACAGCTTGAACAAAGGATAAATGCCGATGCTTCAACTATTGATAACTATATCGAACAACGTGTAGTTATTCTCGAGAATCTTGCATCACTGATTAATCGTGCTATTGAACTTGACAAAGATGTGATGAAAAGTGTTGCGGGACTTCGCAGCGGCATACAACAAGGTGAAGATCGAAATACGATGTCTTCTCAAGTTGACTCTTTGGCAGGACGTTTATTTCCGCAGGTAGAAGCTTATCCAGAATTAAAATCTCATCAAGGAATTGCAGATGCAATACAGCAGAACAGCTATCTCCAACGCGAAATAACAGCAGCTCGTACGGTTTATAACAACCGTGTAAATCAGTGGAACCGAGATATATTCGATTGGCCCGCAAAACAAATCGTGGCTGCCAAACAGAAATACACCACCCGTATTCCGTTCATTGCCTCTGCAGAGACAAAACAACGTGCTAGAAGTAATTTCTTTTAAACACCCCTAATTTGATAGAGTTATGGAAGATATTTTAAGTCCATTGGAGCAATTCCAATCATACAAAGAAAAATTTCGCGAAATTGCAGAAAAAACATTTGAGGAACTGACCTCCGCTTCTGGTGTTAATCCTGAAGAAAACAGGGCCTTATGTGTAGAAATACAAGACATTCAGACAAACAACAAGAAAACAGCCAAAACCTTAAAATGGTGGACTGCGCTATGTGTTTTTATGTGGATTGTAGCAGCAGTCTGTGTAATCATCTGTATTGCTGATGGCTTTAAAAGTGGTTGGTTAATCCCGACATTGTGCATTGTTGGTTGTGTATCAATGCTCGTATTGTTATTCTGGAAGATACATCCTATCATCAAGAAGTACAAGTCCATTAAAAACGAACAAGAGACACTCATCAAGAACAAAGAGCAGGAAGCCTGGGATATGATGGCTCCGCTTAACCGACTGTACGATTGGGACGTATTCAATCGTATGATGACGCAAACGGTTCCTCGTCTCGAATTTGACCCATATTTTACCAGCCAGCGTTTAGCAGATCTTGTTAATAGTTACGGATGGGATGAAAATTTCAGCAAAGAACGTTCAGTTATTTACTCTCATAGCGGTCTCATCAATGGAAATCCATTTGTCATTGCACGTACACGAAAAATGGAAATGGGGACCAAAGAATACAAGGGAGAATTAACTGTAAAATGGAAAACCGTAGAAATTGACTCCGAAGGCAAAAGACACGAACGCAATCATAGTGAAACTCTTCGCGCTAGTGTTCATAAGCCCTATCCGGAATACTACGAAAAGACTCGCCTAATCTATGGTAACGATGCAGCACCGGACCTGAACTTTACCAGAGATGCGAACGATGATAAATTAGAAGTTGATTCTCGTGCCTATAAACGCAAACTTAAAGAAATTGAGAAATTTTCTCGTGACCTTAAGAACGACTTTGCAATGGCAACCAACGAAGAGTTTGAAGTTCTATTCACCACTACCAACCGTAACAATAACCAACAATATTTCTTGTTATTCACTCCCTTGGCACAAGAAAATATGATTAAAATCATTCGTGATAAAGAGTTGGGTTATGGAGACAACTTCCAATTCATGAAACATCGTAAGATGAATACGCTTACAGCCGGACATATGCAAGATCTTCCGCTTGACATGAATCCACGCATGTTCTGGAGCAGTAATTACGATAAAGCAAAGCAGGTATTCCTTGAAACAACTTGTGAAAACTTTAGAGCTATTTACTTTGCATTTGCCCCACTGCTCAGTATTCCCATGTATCAACAAATCCGTCCTGTATCCGCCATCTATGGCACCGATATGCCTCGTCAGAGCACGTATTGGGAACATGAATCTCTCGCGAACTTCTGGGGAGAAGATAAATTTGCCGACCCAACCTGTGCTACACATTGCATCCTTAAAACCGAAGAAGACCGTAAAAAAGACGGAACAGTCGAAGTTAAAGTACGAGCCTATGGATATCGTGCAGAACCTCGCATAGATTACGTGTCTAAATACTGTAGTAATGGTAATTATTATGATGTTCCTGTACATTGGGATGAATATATTCCCGTTATGGGATCTGGTTCAATGACTCTGCAAGAAGACACAATTGACGAACAACCTAATCTCACTCCGATTGAACGTATTCAAGCAATTAATGAAAAAATTGATGCCTTTGGAGAAGATAGTATTTTCCGTCGTCACATCACATCACGATTGACGAAATAACAATTTAATTCATTACTAGGCATTACACCAAAAAACGGGGCCGACAAGAGATTTTCTCATTGTCGGCCCTCGTTTTATTCAGCTATAGCCTTTCAGGATTTCTTTTCGAGCATTCTTTTCAGGAATTCCTTTCGAGCTTCCTTTCGAGCTTCCTTTTCAGGCTTCCTTTTCGGGAACCACCAATTTGTAGCCCTTTCCGTGGATGTTCATGATTTGAACAGTAGGATCCACTTTCAGGTGCTTACGCAACTTGGTGATGTACACGTCCATGCTTCGGGCGTTGAAGTAAGTGTTTTCGCCCCAGATGGTCATCAAGGCATAGTTACGTTCCAGAATTTGGTTCTGATGGCTGCAAAGCAAGCTGAGCAATTCACATTCCTTGGTGGTGAGACGAATCACATCGCCGCCTTCGAGCGTCAAGGTCTGCTTGGGCGTATCGAAGGTGAAATGGCCAATCTGATACATGGTCACATCTTTGTTCTTCGTTCCCTTCACACGACGGCAGATGGCCTCCATACGGAAAATCAATTCCTCCATGCTGAAAGGCTTGGTCAGATAATCGTCGGCACCCAACTTAAAACCTTTCAAGATGTCGTCTTTCATGTTTTTCGCGGTAAGGAAAATAATGGGCACATCAGCATCCATGACACGAATTTCCTGAGCCAGGGTGAAACCGTCTTTCTTGGGCATCATCACGTCCAGGATACACATATCATACTTCGATTTCTGAAAGGCTTCGTAGCCTTGTTCCCCATCAGACAAAAGATCCACGTCGTAGCCCTTTGCCTGCAAATACTCGCTGAGCAGAAAGCCCAGGTTACTGTCGTCTTCGCACAACATGATGTGCAGTTTCTCTTCGGTCATAATCAGTAAGTTTTAATAATAGGTAAAGTAATATAAAATGTTGTTCCTTCGTCTAATTCGCTTTCAACCATAATCTTGCCGTGATGCTTTTGAATAATCATCTGCACATAAGGCAATCCCAAACCAAAACCTTTGACATCGTGAACGTTGCCGGTCTGTACACGGAAGAATCGGTCGAAAATTTTTCTCAGGTCTTCCCTGGAAATACCGATACCATTGTCGGCCACAGACAATTCGATAAAGCTGTCATCAATATTTTCCGTCTTGATAGTCAACATAATAGGACGCTTATCGCTGCTGTATTTCATCGCGTTGTCCATCAAATTAAACAATACATTGGTAATATGCATTTCGTCGGCCAACACAAAAGTATCTTTGGCATTCAAATCGCACTGGATACGTCCACCCGATTGTTCCACTTTCAATTTAAAGGTCTGTACCACCACATCTACCACCTCGTTTATGTTGAGTTCCTGGAAGTTGACAGTCTTCGATTCTTTCGAGAAGGTTGACAATTGCAAGACTTTTTCCACCAACATACCCAAACGCTTGCTTTCATCGGTAATCACCGAGGTGATATGGCTCATGGCAGCCGGCGAGAGAGGCACATCCTTGTCGGACAACATTTGTGCCGCCAAAGAAATACAGGAAACCGGAGTCTTCAGTTCGTGGGTCATATTGTTGATAAAATCGGTCTTCATATCGGAATAGCGCTTCTGTTTCAAGAAACTAACTACCACCATGACAGACAAAATCACCAGCACAAGACTGAGTCCCAACATGGGAATAAACATAGCCAAAGAAGTATGACGATAATCGTCGCGGGTGGGGAAATACACACTCAACATCGGATGCTTGTTACCAGGATCGTTGATAAACAAATCTTGATGATAGTTAAACAGATTGAAGTTTTCATGATAATCCTCGAAGTTTTCACTGATATACACCACATTACCATCTTTCCCCTTTACCACATAGTAATAAGGAACATCGGTCAGTCCCTGCATATCAAGCTCTGCATCCATGTAGTTTTGCAATTGCGAAAAATCCACACGTTGTTCCACCGGCTTCTTGGCCGCACGATGCAAAATCCTCAGCACCACATCGTTGAGCAAATCTTTCTGACGCAAATACTTATCTTTCAAATCTTCGCTACTCATAATCTCGTCCAGACTCAAAGGAATTCGGTCCGAATCTTCGTTTAAAACCGATTCTTTCCACGAAGAAATATACAGATTCGGATTGGCAAACATATTGATATCGAAACGGATAGAGTCTTTATCGGTGGCGCTCGGAGAAACCAGCACCCAATCTTTCATGGACGATTGCACATTCAATAATTGACGATCTCTTTCTTCTACTTCGTTCTGAAGATAGCGCTGGGTTTCATCGCGTTCCAAGAAATAGGCCACACGGGCGAGACTTCTGTGAACTGCCCCGTCGAAATCGGTGGTATGAATATTGATAAGCGACCTCATGTAAGAAAGTTCCACGGCAATCAAGGCCACGAACACAACCACCAAAATTGAGATGAGTAACCAAATCGTTGACTTTTTCATACGGGCACAAATATAAACGGCTCTTTTAACATTTCATACTCGATTTGAATAATTTAACATTTTATTGTTTAACATTAGCACAAAAAAAAGACAGCCATCACCGAACTTTCCGGCATGGCTGTCTCTTTGTATCAGATTTTCTGTGTGTTACTTGATAACTTTCTGATAGAAAACGCGTTTGTCGGCATCCATCATCTTAACAATATTAACACCCTCTTGCAGTTCCTTTACCTCAACACCGCCCAGGGTATAAATGGCCATCACTTGTGTATCTTCCGTTCTTTGCGGCTGTTGCAAGGCATCGGGCTGCGCATTATTACCGGCTCCCGACAGACTACCATATTCGTTGACAGCCTGCACTTTGTACTGATTGCCTTCTTCGTAAGGATAGGTACAATCTTTGGTAAAGCCAAGCACTTCGCCGTTTTTGCTTACCACGTAGCAGATGGCGTAAGGCACAGCATCCCATTCCAATGCACCGGCACTGGCATTGACACGAACCTCAGGATTGGCGCAAGACTCTGTCATCAAAGCGGGCTGCCAATTGTCGGAACCGCTCAGCACGTTTTTCACCGTATATTGGGCTGCTTCATCGGCCGTGAGGTAATTCTTGGCCTTGCCATAAACTCTCGTGCCATCATCTTTGGTATAATAATAGGTATCTTCACGCTGACTCAAATCTACGGGATTACCGTTGGCATCCATGGTGTTGTAATCGGCCCAGAGCACAGGCAGACCGCCCATGGTGGGATACCAGCCCTTGGCAGGAATGGTCACTTCGGCAATGGTGTTGATGAAAACGGTCTTGGGGCTGTTGTGCCAGGGACGACCCAACCAGACATCGGTTTCGGAAGGAACACCGGGAGCAGTGATGCGACAATTCATGAAGACATAACCCCACTTCACATCCGCCCCGTGCGAAGGAGCCACAATGTAACCACCACTCTTTCGGTTGATATACAAGGTGGTATTGTCTATGTAAATGTTTCCGCTATTGTAGATGAAATCCACAGCACCTTCTATAAAACAATCTTTGGCATATACACGATAGTTTGATGTTGAAGGCGTAATCCAGGTATCCTGATAAGACAACATGGCCACATTCTTGAAGATGGTGCGGTCGCCACTGGTGTTCAAAGCCAAAGCTTGCGGACCGGCCTGTTTGTCGTGACCCCAGGAGTTTTCGAGCGTCAGGTTGTCGAAGTAGCAGTCGTTGGCATTGACCACCACGGTGGCACCCACGCTTACATGCACGGCATTGTCACCGCCACAAAGACGATCGTCGGTGATGATTACCTTGTCGCGTTCCTGACCGATAAAGTGAAGATAGGGCTTGCTTTTGGGAATATCCACGTGGCCCTTGTATTCACCGTTCTTGATGAAGATGAGCCAAGGCGTGGCTCTGCCGGCAGGCGCTGCATCGACAGCCGCTTGTACAGAAGTGAAGTCGCCGGAACCATCGGCAGCCACCACAACATCGAAAAGACGAGCCTGAGGCTGAGAACGTTGCATGGTCGTAAACTTCAAAGTAAAAGCCGGGAAAGCATTTCCGCTGCGGTCGCAAATAACACCGGCAGGCATTTCGAAAGTGTATTCCTTGCCATAGTCGAGCGCCGCGTATGGGAAGACTGCCGTCTTTCCATTGATTTGGGCCTGCAGTTCTTCACCATTCAAAGTGGCACAGCCGCTGCCGGCCTTGATTCTTTCATCGAAAGTAAGCACCACGCTACCGTTGGCGCTGGCGCCTTCGGCGCCAGCAGCCGGATTGCTGCTGATCAAGACGGGCGCCTTATCATCAGAAGCCTGCGCACTTTCAGCCAAAACGTAGATGCCGGAAATGGCCAAACCGTCGTAGTCGGTGGCGTTACCTACCAATTCTTCGGAAGCAGGCACCCAACGGATATACACCCTGTCTTTCTCGTTGGCCTCGGCTGGCAAAGTCCATTCACAATCTACCCAACCATTGCTAGGCATATCCACCGTACCCAAGGCGCTAAAGTTTTCTCCATCCACCGAATATTCGGCACGGAACTTGGCATAAGTATTGTAATTCACACCCAAAGCATTATAAACCACAACATTGCTGAAACCTTTCGTAGAGAAGGAAGCCTCGAAGTACAATCCTTGCGAACGAAGTTTCCAGATTCTGGCGCCCCAACGTCCGTTTTCAGCGCCATTGCCCACGCCACGTGTCAACCAACCACTGCTGTTGCCCTGAGCGTCGCGCAGACTGAGCATGCCACGGTTTTCTGAATTGCTGTAATAATCGGCCGCACGGTTTTGTCCGGGCTGATCCTTGTAGAAGTCCCAAGCCACGATGTAATCGGCCACGGCAAAATTCGCCGTGATATTCTTTTCGCCATCCATGTGCACAATGCGTTCGGCATCGGTAGAAGCATCTTCCCAACCCGTGAAGCTGAGAATCATATTATTGTTGGCCAACAACTTAACATCGGTACCATCTTCGAAATAGTGCACACCGTCTATCACATTACCCTCTGGCATGATGCTCACCATATTGGCATTGCCATACACATTCTCAAGGTCGTCAATCATTTTCAGGTTGAGGGCATAGACTTCGTTTTTGTCGAAAACAGCATTCAATTCGGTATCTGCTTTAATAATAAAGGTATATGGATTTTCGGTAGATACCGTCTTGCCTGAAGCATCTTGCCATTCCCTGAAATGATAACCGAAATTTTCTTTCAGGCTGATGCTGATTTCGTCGCCTTCGGAATACTCATCGGTAGCGGGAGAAACCTTGTATTCGGCTGCGGCGGCATCCACATTGATCACCAATTTATACTGAGGCACATCTTCGGAGGTCCCGTTCAGCACACCTTCTATGACGATATTGGCAAAGCTCACTATCTTGGTATTGCCCAGGCTGTAAAGATTCAGACGCAAACCGCAAGGACCGAAACTTGCCTCGGCATTGGGCACTTCGCAAACCACGTCAGTCACTGCCGGAGAGGCATTGTTGCGAGCGGGAGATATTCCTTGCTGCAAAGTGATGACAGTACCGGTGGCATTGACCCAGGATACATCCACTTTACCGCCATCCGTACCGTGACGCGTGGTCTGGAATGACACCTTGGTAGGCGTGAAACTCAAGCCGTTCAGCGGATTAATCATAAAGTCGATACGGTTGTCTTCGTTGGCGCTACCTTCGTTGTTGACCGTAGGCTGAAAACCGGTTTGTGCCACACCGCCCGCCGACTTCGGACCTGCCCATGTCAAATGGTCGCCGGCTTCCACGTAAGTCGCCTTGAAATACTGAGCAGCTTCGCCCAAGGCAGCCACTTGACCTTCTTCGCCGCTACCGAAAGCAAAAGTAGCGGTAACCGGCTGTTTATCTAAGGTTACGGGAACAAACTCGGCCCACGCACACATGCTAATGGACAGAAAAAGCAAACATAAGAGATTTTTCTTGTTCATACTATTTGTTTTGAGAGATTGCTTTATGAAAAAAGGGAGCACCTGCACGACACTCCCTTTCTCGGATATAAAAATAATTCTATTAGTCTTTGTCTTGTTGCTGAGCTTCGTAGTCTTTCAACAATTGGGTCTGAACATCGGTCGGAACCAATTCGTAAGAAGAGAACTTCATGGTGAAAGAA
>JAFUIP010000017.1 GCA_017468435.1 Bacteroidales bacterium | reverse complement strand
TCCCATTAAGATTCTCAATGAACGATTTATCTGCTACGTCATTATCATACGAAGCAAAATAGCGAATCGTTTTTATCTACATGAGGTATGGACAGAAAAAAGCCTCACAAGTGTACGTTCAAGTGCTGCTCAAAAACAACCATCCCACTTGCAAGGCACGGCAAAGGTACTGCAAGATATTGTTTGTGCAAGCGATTTGCCTGAATTTTTTTTCGACGAAAACGGAGAACCGCGCTTGAATGGGAGCGATTAGAGATGGTGCAGCGACGAGTTTGAGACCGACGGGAGCGTACTGAAGTACGTGACCGAGGATGAGCCGCAGCGGACGCGGCAGATCTCGCGCTATACAATTTTGGAATTTGGAGGGGAAGGTATAACTTTGCAGGCAAAGTTAACATCAACAAACAAGCTATGAAGAAATTATTATTTGGTCTCGCTATGATGAGTGTGTGTTGCGCTTGCCAGGATAAGATTGAGTATCCGCAAGCAGCGAAAGGAAACGTGATTGACAATTATTTTGGAACAGAAGTGGCAGATCCGTATCGTTGGATGGAAAACGATACTTGCGCAGAAGTGGCCAAGTGGGTGGAAGCCGAAAATGAGGTAACGCAGGCGTATATGAAGAATATCAAGTTCAGAGATGCGCTGAAAGATCGTTTTACAGAATTGACGAACTACGAAAAATTTGGCACACCTTTCAAGAAACATGGTAAATATTATTATTTCAAAAATGATGGTTTGCAAAACCAGAGCGTGCTTTATGTGAAAGATAAATTGGATGGTGAAGCCAGGGTTTGCTTGGATCCCAACAAATTATCGGAAGACGGAACGGTGGCATTGACGGGCATTTCTTTCTCGAAAGACGGAAAGTACATGGCCTACACGATTTCGCGTAGCGGCAGCGACTGGACAGAAATCTACGTGATGGATGTGGAAAGCGGAAAGTTGTTGGAAGACCATATTGTCTGGGCTAAATTCACCTCGGCCGATTGGTGCGGAAACGGCTTCTATTACAGTGCTTATCCCATGCCGGAAGATGGCAAGGCTTATTCTAACAAGAACGAAAATCATCGCGTGTATTATCACAAGATTGGTACGAAGCAAACGGAAGACATCATTGCCTACGAAAATCCCAAGTATCCTTTGCGTTTTTATTCGTCGCAGGTAGATGAAAACGATAGATTCCTGTTTATTTACGAAAGTGGATCGAATTTGGGTAACCGTCTGTTTGTAAAGGATTTGAAGAATCCGAAAGCAGGATTCAAGGAAATGGCGAGCGACGACGCCTATACGTATAATGTCGTTGACGTGATTGGCGAAGATATTTACTTGTTTACCAACTATGGAGCGCCCAATTATCGCATCATGAAGACCGATATCAAACATGCGCAGGTGGCTCAGTGGAAGGAATTCATCGCTGAAAAGGAAACGCCCATCGCAGGGCTTGGTTTCATGGCCGGAAAGTTGATGCTCAGCTATTTGCAAGATGCCAGCGACCATGCTTATTTCTACGATTTGGACGGAAAATTGATGCACGAGGTGGCTTTGCCGGGTATTGGTTCGGTCAGCTTCAGCGGTAGCCGCGACGAAGAAGAAATTTTCTATAGTTTTTCTTCATTCACCTATCCTTCAAGCATTTTCAAATACGATTTGGCCAAGAATCAGTCGGAATTGTACATGAGTCCCAAGCTCGATTTCAATCCGGATGAATATACTTGCGAACAAGTGTTCTTCGAAAGCAAGGACGGCACGAGAATTCCCATGTTCCTCACGTATAAGAAGGGCTTGCAGCGCGATGGCAAAAATCCTGTGTATCTGTATGGTTACGGTGGTTTCAACATCAGTCTGACGCCCGGTTTCTCTACGCAACGCATTCCTTTCTTAGAAAGAGGCGGCATTTATGCGATGGTGAACTTGCGCGGCGGCGGCGAATATGGTGAAAACTGGCACATTGCCGGTACCAAGATGAACAAACAGAATGTATTCGACGACTGCATCGCCGCCGCCGAGTACCTCATTGCCGAAAACTACACCTCTGCCGCAAAAATGGCCATTGCCGGCGGTTCTAACGGAGGCTTGCTGGTAGGCGCCGTCATCAACCAGCGTCCCGACTTGTTTGCGGTGGCACTTCCTGCCGTTGGTGTAATGGATATGCTTCGTTATCAGAAATTTACCATTGGATGGAACTGGGCCAGCGATTATGGCACGAGCGAAGACAGTAAGGAAATGTTCGAATATCTTTATGCTTATTCGCCCTTGCACAACATCAAGAACGACGGCACGCCCTACCCGGCTGTTTTCGTTACCACGGCCGATCACGACGACCGCGTGGTGCCTGCCCACTCTTTCAAATACACGGCCACTTTGCAAGCTGCCGACACCGGTGATGCGCCCAAGTTGATCCGTATAGAGACCAAGGCCGGTCATGGTTCAGGAAAACCCTTGTCGAAAATCATCGAAGAAGATGCCGACGAATGGAGCTTCGCCATGTATCACCTTGGCATGAAGTGGTAAATAAAATTGTAACAGCATAAGTATGAGGAGATTCATTGTATTCTTCAGCATTATTTCATGGCTATGCCTGCCGCTCGCCTCGCAAGTCGTCATCAACGAGTTCATGGCGCTCAACGCCTCTTGTTTGCAAGACGAATACGGGGAGTATTCCGACTGGGTGGAAATCTACAACGGCGGTGACCAAGCCGTGAACCTGCATCAATGGTGCCTGACCGACAATATAGACAAGCCGGGAAAATTCCGTTTCCCGGACACTTGTCTGCAAGCCAAATCCTACCTGATTGTCTTTTTATCGGACAAGGAACAATGCGAGGTCGGAAAACCTTTGCACGCGGCTTTCAAATTGTCGGGAAGCGGTGAATACTTGGGTTTGCTCGATCAAGACCGAGTGGTGGTGCACGAATATGCGCCCGTTTTTCCCACGCAGCAAACCGACATTTCTTATGGATTGTTCGAAGGTCAGGCCACTTATCTGTATGAACCCACGCCGGGCGAAGAGAACCAATTGGGCAATGCCTTGCTGCCACCTGTTTTCAGCGAAGAAGGCGGCTACAAGCAAGAGGCATTTTATCTGAGTTTAGAAGTGAATGACCCAAGCTTACGCATCCGTTATAGCTTAGACGGAAATTTCCCCGACAAAGAACATGGACTGACATACACAGAGCCAATTCTAATTAACAAGACCACAGCGGTTTGCGCCATCAGTCAAAGCCTGGAAAACGACACGCTGTACAGCCCTTTGGTGAGCCGCACCTATCTCTTTGTCGAGGACATTGTCAAGCAATCGGACAAGCCCGAAGGCTACCCTCAAGGATGGAGTTACCTGACAGACAGCACCTTCTACGCGGCAGATTATGGCATGGACGCGGCCATTTACAACAACAAGGATTATCGCAAAGATTTGATAGCCGGCTTCGAGAACATTCCCACCATGTGCATCGTGACGAATCCCGCTTACTTGTTTTCGCATAGTCAAGATCCCGATACCGGTGGTATTTACATTCATACCGGCAAGAGTCGCGGCGGCCTGGGCGATGGTTGGGAACGTCCGGCTTCGGTGGAATATTACGACCCGCAAAGCGGAAGTTCTTTCCAAATCAATTGCGGATTGCGTCTGCATGGGGGAAACAGCCGAAATCCATCCAATTCGCCCAAACATTCTTTCCGTATTTCTTTCCGCAGTGAATATGGTGCTTCCAAGCTGAATTTCAAGCTATTCGAAGAGGAAAGCGCCACCGAGCGTTTCGACCATTTGGTGCTGCGAGCCGGCTACAATTTTTCTTGGATCAAGAACGGAAGCCCGACGCTTTATCCGCAGAACATCATCCAACGAACCAATGCACAATACATTTACGACAGCTTTGCCAAAGATGTGCAACTCTCTATGGGACAGGTGGCTACGCATTCCCGTTTTGCACATCTCTACTTGAATGGTTTGTATTGGGGTTTGTATGACATCAGCGAAAAAACCAACGACGATTTTGCCCAGGCCTACATGGGCGGCGACGACAGCGAATACGATGTCATAGGCGATCATAACGAAATCATCGACGGTTCTGACGAAGCCTACAAGGAGATGTACGACAAGGCCTGCAAAGTGAGTAGCGATGCGCGCGACAAGAATTACAAAGCCCTCATCGACAATCACTTGCTCGACATCGACAACTACATCGATTACATGCTTATCAACTTCTACATAGGCAACCGCGACTGGGACAACAACAATTGGCGTTGCGCTCGCAACCGTGTCAACCCGGGCGATGGTTTCAAGTACTTTGTCTGGGACGCCGAAGATGCCTTTACCGACGTGAATATCAACCGCGTAGAGGTGACCAACGGCCACCCGACCAAGATGTTGAAAGCCCTGAAGCAGAATCCCGAATTCCGTCTTCGTTTTGCCGACCGTGTGCAAAAGCATCTTTTCGATGGCGGACCTCTTTCTGAAGAAGGCGCCGCGGCCATTTACGAAAAGCTGGCTGAGGAAATCTACTTGGCCATTGTCTGCGAGTCGGCGCGTTGGGGCGACTACCGTCGAAGCACCGGCGAAAGCGACGTCACCTACACGCGCGACGATTTTTGGTTGCCTCGCAAAGAAGCGCTGATGAAGGACTTTTTCCCCTATCGCACGCAGATTCTTTTGCAACAACTGAAAGAGGCCGAACTTTATCCCAAGCAGGTACAAGCGCCTGTCTTTTCAGAAGATTCTGGCACTTACATGGATTCTATTTCGGTGAATATCAGCGGAAAAGGACAGATTTACTTCACTACCGACGGCAAGGATCCCCGAGTGGCTTACAGCGCCAAGGTTTATTCCGGCGCCAGCCTGTTCTCCGAAGATTTGAACCTCAAAGAAAGCACCCTCATTAAGGCGCGCTGTCTGCTCGATGGCGAATGGTCGGCCTTGGTGGAACGCAGCTACACGATTGAAAAATCGCCCGTGGTGGATGCACTGCCCTCTTTGCAAGGAATGGCCATTATCAGCATAGAAATCTTTGATTTACAGGGACGAATCTTGGCCCGAATGCCGGAACGAAGCATTGAAAATTGGCAAGAAATACCCTCCCTCGCCTTGCCCGAAGGTGTGTATATTTATCGTCTGCGCTGCAATGGCGAAATTTTCGAAGGAAAATTTAGGAAGGAATAGCCGGGGAACGCGTGGCGTCCGTAGCATCCGTGGCATCCGTAGCATCCGTGGCGTCCGTGGCGTCCGTAGCGTCAATCAATCTTCAAACTGCAAGAGATCGAAGAACTCACCATCGAAAACACCATAGCTGAATTCCTTGATCCAATCGCCGAGAATCATCAATCGGCTGCGGTTGGGAAGCTGAAAATCTAAGAGAATATGACGATGTCCGAAGACGTAATAGTCGGGGGCATCGTCTTTCTTTTCGGTCACATCGGCCTTGGCAAAAGCTATCAGATGCTCTTTGTCTTCGCCTAAATAATGCTGCACGTCTTCTTTCTTGCGTTTGTTGTAACTATGTTTCGACCAAGCCTGTCCGAAGGCAATGCCCCATGCCGGCGGCAAAATATAGCTGAAAAGAAACTGATTGATCTTAGAATGGAAGAACCAATGCAAAAACTTAGACGACAATGATTTATCTCCGAGGCCATCTCCGTGCGCCAGGAAAAAGCGTTTGCCGAAGAGCGTCATTTCGCAAGGCTTATGTATCACCTTGATACCCATTTCCTCTTGCGCGTAGGAATAAAGCCAGGTATCGTGGTTGCCGGCCAGCCAATACACAGGAATGCCGGCGTCTGTCATGCGGGAGAGTTTTCCAAAAAATCGAGTGAAACCTTTGGGCACCACGCGGGGATATTCGTACCAAAAGTCTATCATATCTCCCAACATGAAAAGTGCCTCACAATCGGGCTCGATGCTATCTAACCAACGCAACATTTTGCGCTCGTTTTCCTTGCTCTGCTCATTGGCCAAAGAACCGAAATGAGCATCGGACACAAAATAATATCGCTTGGCGGCCATGGTTTCCATCACATAAATCCCAATTCCAGTTTGGCTTCTTCCGACATCATGTCCTTGTCCCAGACGGGTTCGAACACCAATTGCACGTCCACACTCTTTACGGCGTCTATGCTTTCCACTTTCTGACGAATGTCTTCCAAAATAAAATCGGCCATGGGGCACGAAGGCGCCGTCAAGGTCATTTCGATGAGCACGTCTTTTTCGGGACTCACTTCCACCTTGTAAATCAGACCCAAATCGTACACATTGACAGGAATTTCCGGATCGTACACCGTACGCAACATGCGCACAATTTCTTCTTCTATCGTCAAAAAAGTATTTTCCATAAACAAGATTTTCAAACTCTACTCAAGCAATCCTTCGAACGAGGATTCCCTTCGAACAATGACACACTTCGAACGAGAATACACTTCGAACAAGGATTCCCTTCGAATGAAAATACACTTCGAAAAAAGCTTCCCTTCGAATGGGGTACAAAAATAGTGAAAGGCGAGAGAAGATAAAAACAAGTTCAATTGATTTTTTATCCTGAGTTGAAAGCCACTTGAAAGCTTGCTTTCAAAGCGGCTGAAAACGAAGGATAAAGAAAACAAAAACAAGCTGTGCTTGTTTTTGTTTTCCGAGCCGCATCCTATTTTGCGAGGTTGCGAAGCGACCGAGAAAAATAGTTGCGGAACGGAAAGCACTTTTGCGAGGTTGCGAGGAAAAGCGATAGCGATTCCGAGCGACCGAGAAAAATAGTGCGGAACGGAAAATTGCTGCGGAGCGGAAAATCGCGGAGCAGAAAGCGATTTTGCGAGATTGCGAAGCGACCGAGAAAAATAGTGCGGAGCAGAAAATCGCGGAGCAGAAAATCGCGGAGCGGAAAGCGATTTTGCGAGCAGTGAGGAACGAGCGATTTTGCGAGGTTGCGAAAAAATCACCCTTCATGGCTTGTATTTTCAATCAGAGGCATTATCTTTGCCACCAGAAGTTTTAACATTGCCACGAGATTCAAGGCTTATTGCGGGTGTAGCTTTGTCTACACGACTGATGGAGGAAGTGCCGCCCTCCGGCAATGTCACACAAGACCGTATGTCAACCAATTTGGCATACGGTTCTTTTTTCTGATTGAAGTACGATTTATGAAGCACTATTTTTCCACCTTCCTCTACCTGTGTCAATTCCGCATAATATCGACCTATTTTCTTTATAAACACAATGGTCCTTTTTCCATCTACAAAGGTTTCCTTAATGCTATCCGGATTATCAAGAACAGTTTGAATAAGTAAATATTGGCGAACATCAATAGCATCTACCGAAGTTTGTTTATTGCTTTTTGCATGATTTCTTAAGGCATGATCTATAAAATACGCCTTGCCGCAATAGATGGTTCTGTCTTCGATATTCGGAGCGACAAAATCAATATACTCAGTAGGAATATATGCAATAGGCTGCAGCTCATTATCAAACATCTCAAATATTTGCTCTCGAGTTTTTCCATACCCACGTTTTAGGTTGTCCTCTGACAGCCAATCTAATAGTCTCGCTTCCATCATAGGGCGCTTCTCTGACAATCGTTCCATCACCGTCAGAAAATCTGTTCGTCGGCAAAGCTGAAGTAAGCATGATCGCAAATGATGAGGTGATCGACCAGGTAAATATCGACAGAATGCAGGGCCTTACGCAGTTTTTCCGTCAGCTGGAGGTCGGGCTTGCTGGGCCGCGGATTGCCCGAGGGATGATTATGACAAAGCACCACCTTGGTAGCCAAGGCCTCGAGCGCGTACTTCAGCACCAGGCGCATGTCTACCAATGTTTCCGTCAGCCCACCTTTGCCAATGAGTTTCACATCGAGCAAGCGATTGGAAGAATTGAGCAACAAGACCCAGGATTCTTCGTGTGAAAGATCGGCCATGCGTGCATACATGTAGTCGAAAATGAGCCGGCTGTTGTTCATATACAAACGTTGCGCGCCCGATGCGAGCGAAGAATCCATGCGTCGTTTTCCAAGTTCCAGCACCGCCAATATCATCGCCGCCTTGGCCTGCCCTATTCCTTTGTACGTCTTTTGCAAATCCTTGGCCGACATTTTCCCAAGCGCCGACAGATCGTTCTTCACGCCAAGCATGATACGTTTCGACAAATCCACGGCCGATTCCGTCGCCGTGCCCGTTCGCAGCACGATGGCCAACAATTCCGACAAGCTCAGCGCCGAGGGTCCCAAGCGTAGCAATCTCTCTTGCGGACGGTCTTCTTCCGCCCATTCCTTAATGGTAAACCGATTCGTCTTTTCCATGATACAAAAGCATTTTCAAGGTATTTCAATTCATTACAATTCACCGCAAATATAATATAAATAAACATAGAATTAACACAGCAAAAGAAAAAATTTGAGACTGCGCCGTTAACTCAATGACGACACAGCCTCAACATAATAGCCATCAAGGGAGAATCGATCGTATCTTATTTACTGACACTCACCGTATTTCCATCGAGATCGATAAAATAATCATGTAAGGTTCTACTACATTCCACCGAGAATAAATACTTAGAAATCATCGTCACCTCTCCATAGATGGCTGGCGTGAGCGGCTTACCCGTCTTAAGATTCAGGATACCCCAATCATAGTTCACGCGATAGGCGGCATAGTCTGAAATATGATAATCGACATCGTTATTTTCGTCAATACTTTCAGGATAATTCAACTCGCTTAAATACTCAAACATAAAATCGATCAAGACATTGCCATGCGCATCTTCGCGCCACATACGGCCTTCGTCCACCAAATCGATGAATTCAGGATAACCCCAAACCACAATTTTATCGTATTGCGGCGGACAGATCCAATTCATTTGTGCATCGAGCAAGCCCATGTTGCCGACGCTATCGACCAAGGTCCAACATCCATCCTGACATTCATGGTGTTCGAAATAGAGATATTCCTGAGGCAACACCCAATTTCCTTCACGGTCGATGGCACCGCATTTTCCTTCCAAATCGTTGATGACACAATGACCTTCGCGAAAAATATAGTCGAGCATGTAGCCGGGCTTGGGACAATCGAACATAAAGGGAATCACTATCTCGTTGTCGGCATTGATAAAGCCGATTTTTCCGTTTTTCACCACGCCGGCCAAACCTTCGGAGAAGGCCCACGCATAATCGTATTCGGCAGGAATGACCACTTCCCCACTCTTTGTATCGAAATAGCCACGTTTATTGTCGAGTGTGGCAAACACGCCCAAGGTGGTATCATTTGAATAACCGGACACCCAATCTAAATATTTGGAGGTGTAGCGATTGCTTTCTTCGTTATACAGACGGAACCTACTCCCGCTGAAGGCACGAGCCGTTATTGTTTCCGAGATGTTATCATCGTTCCAATAATTACGGGGATTGATTACACTACGATAAAACGATCGACAGAGTTTGAAAGCTATCATAACCAATATCACAGCCAAACTGATCTTGATGACCATGCCTGCCAGTCTTTTCAGCTTTTTCGAGTTTTTAACACATTTCCTGAGTTTCGTTCGTTTTGTCTTCATTGCTTTACTCATTTAAATAGTTCGTTTGTGATAGAGAGTATTATTCATTGAAAAAATCCTCATTCGCCTCTGCGGCGCAAAATGAATCACCAAGGTCGGCGATGCGGTCAAATAGACGAGTGCGGGCACTGCCTACTTTTGCTCCCATAACGGCAGTACCTTCGCTTGTTGCCTCAAAGTTCAGCACATTGGTAATGGAAATTGTCGCTGCCACAGCCTCCACATCCTGGTTGGCTCCAATATAAGCGAATATCCAGTCTTTGGCCTTCAATTCATCAACAAGAGCCTTGATAGCCTTGCCACTGTACTCCTTTGAGGCGTTCTCGTAACCATCGGTAACGACGGTCACAAGCACCTTATCATCTGCTGCCACTTTCATGCGAAGCGCATTCAGTGAAATACCCATGGCATCGTACAATGCAGTGCAACAATCAGGCTGATAGGTCTCTGCCGTAAGTTCCTTGACCTCATCCACGGGTACACATTCATAGATGGTCTTCACATCGTCGTTGAAGGTCACAAGGCTCACATAGTGTTCCTGGTCTTCGTGTTTCTTCTGAGCCGAACGAATGGTTTGAATAGTTTCGTTTACGCTGTCAATTGTCTCTTTTTTGATGCTCTGCATAGAGCCACTCTCATCAATGATAATGAGATTGAAAATTCTTGTTTTCATAGTTTTATCTTCTGTTTGTTTTGTATGGTTTTATTCAATATCCACTCTATGTACCTCGTCCACACTCTTGATGGCTGAGATAGACTTGATGGCACTATCCAACTCGCTTGCCGAGTGTACGGCAAAATCGATGGTGCATACCGCAATATGGTCGATGGTTTCGGTAGAGAGCTTACTGATGGAAAGATGCAGTTTGTTTGTGATACAATCGATCAAATCGCTCAACAAGTGGTAACGATCCACAGCACGAATCTGCACACGCACAGGATAAAGGAATTGTCCATTCTCCTCAAACTCAATGGCAAGAATTGAATCACCTTGTTGCGAAGCCATACGGATAGCCGTCGGACAGTTGCGCTTATGCAAGGTAACCTTTCCATCCTCAGCCTTGAAGCCGATGACCTCATCACCCGGAAGCGGATGACAATGTGGACAACGCTGATATTCGATAGTGCTTACCGATGAAAGATAGCTGCGCAAATGACGCTTCGCCTTGTAAGTGAGTACATGGTCAATCCAATCGGCATCGGGGCAAGAGTTCTCGTCCGTTCCAATCTCCACACAATCTCCACGATGAAGCACCGTCTTGACGGACATCAACTTGCCATTGATGCGGGCATACACTGCGTGTTGGCCAATCTTGCTATGGATCTCGTAAGCAAAATCTAATGCGGTAGCACCTTTCGGGAGGATGATGCCCTTGCCCTTCGGAGTGAAAACCAGAATATCATCGTTATAGAACGACGCGGTAACACCGTCCATATAATCCATATCCTTGCTATGGAAAGCGACATCCTGCAAGATTTCTTTGAACTTTTCAATCCATTGCGACACATTGGCCTCTGTGCGTTCCGCCGTACAACCCAGACGAGAAGCACGGACCATACGCTCAGATGAGATATGCACCTCTTCCCACATGCCTTGGTCGCTGAGCAACTTCACATGGAAACTCTGGTAGCCGTTCTCCTTCGGATTGTCAATATAGTTTGCCACACTGCCGGGACGCTCCTTAAAGACTGAAGTCAAATCGCTGTAAATCCATATCGCTTTCTTCTTCTCATCTTGTTTATTAAACGACATTGGTATCAACCCCAGCATATCTATTCCCAATGTATTATTCTCTTCCATTCTTGTAGAATCAAATACTATACGAACATAGTGTTTTCCGTCTACATGATTAAAGTCGCAACCGCTGGTTTGCATTTTTCGCCAAACACTATAAGGGGTACGATAACGAACCTCAACGTAAACCCAGCGGTTCAAAGGAGATAATACTCCATTTATGGTTTCAACAAACGCATTGAGTTTTTCCTTATTCTCTTCCTTCTCTTTTTCCAGCAAAGCCTCAATCTCGGCATATTCACGAGGACAACGGTAGCGGAACGAGAGGTTTTCCAACTCGCTCTTGATATGATACAAGCCCAAACGGTTTGCCAATGGTGCATAGAAATAATCCGTTTCACCGGCAATCTTCATCTGTTTGTCGGGACGCATGCTGTCGAGTGTACGCATATTGTGCAGACGGTCAGCCAACTTGATAAGAATAGCACGCACATCGTACTGCACTGATGCAAGTATCTGACGGAAATTATCCACCTGCTTCGACTTCTCGTATTTATCCTTTTTCTGCTTTGTAACGACACCTACAAGGAATGCCACATCATCGCCAAAACGCTCACGAATATCCTCGATGGTGTAATCTGTATCCTCTACAACATCGTGCAAGAAAGCGGCAATGACAGGGTTTGCGCCCAGCTCCAGTTCTTCTGCAACAATTCGGGCTACAGCAATCGGATGAATGATATATGGTTCACCCGTTTTGCGACGCTGTTCTCTATGTGCTTCCGCAGCCAAAGCATAAGCATCACGCACACGCTGCATATCCTCAGCCGAGATACGCTGCTCCATGTTAGCAAACAAAGATGCTATACTCTCATTGATTTGGGTTGTGTAAATGTCATTCATAATTTTATCCCTCTACAAGTTCATACTCCACACCGAACCACTCGTTGAGTGTATCCTCGACCATGGCATTGATTTCGGGTGATATCTTATCTTTGATTTTTTTATAAACATAGAGCATTGCCACACCATCGTCCAAAATGCCCAAGAACTTGTAAACCACGCTCGGTATCAAATCTATAGGCAAAATGGTATAAACAATAGCCGCATAAATAAGCACGCGGTCGAGGGTTGAGGTCTGTTCATCGGCCATCACATAGTAGAACTGCAAGAGCGGACGAGTAGCCGCACGGCCGGCCTTCAATGCCCAAGGACGAAGTTTGTCCAACAGGGCGTTTATCTTTCCGCGCCAATCAACGTTCTTAATTCGCTCCAAAAGAGGCTTAATATCCTTACCCATAATCATGTAAGCAAGAATCAAAAGTGAAATTGTAATCAACATATTGCTAAACTGAGTTTTATGGTAATTCTTCGAAAATAACGGCAGGTTGTCTGCGTTCGTAACGATCGTAATAAAAGGGAATTTCCAGATATTTCTCGCCATCGCCCGATTCCAGACGATACAGAAGCTTGCCACAGGGAATGACATCCTCGAACCATTCGTCGCTCACCAATTCGTGGCGTTCAATATCGTAAATCTGCCACATACGATTTTTGCGCACTTTGCAGTAGGGTTTTGACGATTCAAGCATTTCGATGTATTCATACTCCGGAGGAAGGATGATGCCGTATCTATCGCGCAGACCGACATACAGACCGTCTCTCACGCTCACGCAAAGCAAGCCATTTTGGGCATATCGATACTCATCGAAACGCCACTCACGCCTGGCTTCCAAAACCGAGTATGGATTGTAACCCAAGCAGATTACCGGCAACACCAAAGCTGTCAGCACATACACACCTGCGCTTTTCCAATGTTTATTCGTATCGAGAGCAAAACGAATGAAAGGAAGAGCCATCATCACCAACGACACAAAGAATATGAGCAATCGAAGCATGTTCACGGTATATTGAGCCGTCCAGAAAAGCACAGAGGCCCCGACAATAAGCATGATCTCTTTATACGTGATGGCTCTGCGAACATACCAATTGACGAGCGCAAAGAAGGCCAAGGGCAACAGACAAAGCATCACGGCCGATATCAGATTCATCGTGATACCGCACATATAGCCCAAGGCAAAAATAACGAAGGTCAAGAGGCAAAATATCTCTTTTCTGTTAAACAATCCTTTAATGTTCCCTCGGTAGAAGATGGCTGGAATCAGTAGCAACATCATCGCAAGTAACACCGCTGCAAGCGTTATCTTGAAATATCTCGAAAACAGAAAGGCTGCAGATAGCGCAATGGCGAAGATATATGCGCACAGAGCAAAAGCCTTCCAAACATTCAAACTACTCGGCTGCAATTGTTTCTTACACAGACGATAAACATACACACCTATAGGTATTGCCAGCATCCACAGGCAGCCAATTAGAGCGGCGGTAATATCATAGTCATAGAGAATTTTTAGCGCATTAGGAGACGTGAGATCGGTAAACAAGTCCATGCCAAACATGGCTGATGCCACCATAAGGAGTTTCGTGCAGGGAGCGATAAAGAGGAGATACGCCGGACCGCTTTCCATAAACAGCACCGGGGTCAGCAACATCAGCATGGCTATGGGCGCAAGCATCAGCCGGCTCCGTCTTTGCATCAAAAAATTGGTCCAAATGCGTAGCGCGGGAAACAACAGCAAAAGCGAATGCATCCAGGCGATGGTTATATTATCATGGGCCACCAAAAGCATCCACAAACAGCAGACAGCAAGGTCTGCCAGCATCCAAAATGTAAACGTTCTATTCTTTTCCATAGTTAAGTGTTTTATGACATAGAGGCCACTGATGGAAAAAATCTATCACCCAATTTGTCTCTTAGTCCCAAAATCCGTATTTATCCAAGCCAGAATCTACCTCAAAGACGTCATCATTGATTTGCAAATCGTCGGGTCTGCGAATCAAGCGTTTGAACAAAAGCGGACAACAGGCAAAGGCAGCCTGGTCTATCTTCGTATTTGCCGACCGAAACTCGAGCGAACGAAGTTTGGCATTGTGATAAAAAGCCTCACATCCAATCGCTTGCAAAGATGCAGGAAACACAAGCTTGGCTAAGGATGCCGGATAAAAAGCGCGTGCACCAACATATTCCAGCCCTTCGGGGAAATTTATCTCTGTAAGATTGGCGCAGTAACGAAAGGCATAGTCGTCAATACGTTTCACGCCCTCGTGAAGCCGCACTTTACGCAAAGAAGAACAAAACATAAAATCGTTTATTCGCTCCACTCCCGCAGGTATTTCTATTTCTTGCAATGCACTGCAGCCTTCAAATCCACGAATGTAAATAAGTGTATCGGGAAGCTTTATCTGTTTCAAGGCCTTGCATTGTCGGAAGGCATTGCGACCGATAGCTTCTAAACCATCGGGCAACACAACTCGACTAAGCGAAGTGCAGCCATCGAAACAATCATCGGAAATCTTCTTAATCTGCTTTGGGACAAGCACTTCTTCCAATGCTCCACAAGCCATAAATGCCGCATCGCCAATGAAGGTGATGTCGTCGTGCAAGATTATTTTCGCGAGCGAATGTTGCAAACTAAAGGCATAAGGCTCTATGGTCGTTACCGACTGTGGCACAACAAACGAACGCTTCTCCTCGAAGCAATATATCAAACGGCTTTTGTCTGCGGAATAAAGCACTCCGTCTTCCACCAAGAGATGAGGCGAATGGTTTTCAATACACGCAATTTCTATTCTTTGACAATGAGTCGCTTGGTTACAAACGAATGGTCTTTGCTTGTAGGAAGCGAACGGACTGAAGCGTTCAGCGTGCGGAATATCCACTGATTCCGGAATGACAAGTCTCTCGATATGCGCATGTTCGTATAGCGGATATTCTGCTACAGCTTGATCAGCTTCCTTTTCGTGCCAGCTCCGACAATTGTCATCCAATATCATTGGTGCAATGCGAGTTATACCTTTAGGGATTGTGATATTCATAATTATATGTTTTTCGTTGTTACCTCCTAAAACTCCAATCCAATCCTTTTTGTTTCAGTTCGGCATATTTCTCGGCGTTGAAGCGATACTTGTTCGGTGTTCTGTTAGTAGCGTTTGCAGGGCGCGGTTCAGCTTCTGAAAGTATGCCGAGTTTAAGCATCTTGTTGTAGAAGTTGCGACGGTCGAACTTTACCTCCAAAATTGCCTCGTAGAGGTTCTGCAATTCGGTCATGGTAAAGACCTCTGGCAACAACTCAAAACCGATAGGCTCAATACCACGCCGAATCAACGAATGATTATAATGGTGACCGCTAGCATAAATACTCAGACACGCATTCATAAGAACATATACCACACATAGAGCATAAACGCTGTTTGCCAGGTATTTATCCACCACTTGCATCAAGTATATCGGCTTGATGAATAACACGCCAAAGCTCCGTAGATTTCGCACGGCATAGCTCTTGCAGTTCATCCTTTTTAACGTTGGGACCACCCATATGCCAGCGAATAACGAGTCGTTCATCACTCGTAAGTTCCAGGCCGAGATGATCGAGAAGCCACACCGAGCGATATCCGTGACCTCTGATATAGGTATTGCGGTGCTGAATATCTCCCTTCTCATCATAATATAGTTTTGATGCCTTACAAATGTCATGTAACACAGCTGTAACAATCAGGCTGTCAAGAGGAAGACCATGACCATTTTCAAGTGCAATCCTGCACACCCCAAGACAATGCTCGGCTAATCCACCACGCCAGCTATGGTGCCCATCGATAGAGGATGGTGCTTCGTAGAACCCCGACTTATCAAGGTAGCTCAAAACATTTTCGACCCCCTGGCGCTTTGTGCCACGAAGAAGCGCTATTATCTCATCTCGGTTATCCAATATTTGCTTACTATTCAACATTTTCAATCCTTATACCAGCATTCTACATTACACAACCTTCATAGTACACAGCCTCTTCATTACGGCAAATTTTGTCGAATATACTCCTTAAATATTGATGTGATGGAGATTCTAAAATCATAGCCTGATAATGGCATTTTTATAATACTTGAATACTCATTGCTGTTTTTTACCATGGCAGTTACCTTTTTATTCCACTTGCAAAAGGCATCCAGCACTTCGTATTGTTGAAGTTTTGCAACGAGATACTTCGCGATGCCAAACTGCTCAAACGCCTCACACGAGACATCTTCTACATTATCCACCACATCCATCAGTACAGAGACATTATCCGCGATAGTTACAGCAAGTCGATGTAGTTGTTCTGAAACTTCAGCAGCACTTGGCATATAGTTTGTTTTGGTATAAACAGAAAGAACCTGCAAAGGAGTAAGCTTCGAGGTATCAATTTTGAAACCATATAAGTCAACAAAGCGTAAACAGAGATAATAATGCGTATTCTCATTATCAATATTCTGCAATTCTTTCAATACGGTTTCAGTAGAACCATGCTTGGCTAAGCACACAGCGGCCCCCTGTTCTTGATACTGATTCAAACAGGAAAGAAGAATTGCTTCAAACCGCGAATCCCAAAGCTCAAACAACTTCTGGTAGGCCCATTCCCTATCCATTTTTCCAGAGTTTAAACAAGCTTTCAGAAATCGAACTTGCTGAGAATGATCAATATAGTCGAAGCGCCTTCTTATTTCTCTGCGAGACTCTACCACCTTGCCACTACCTTTATCCTCAAAATATCGCAGCAGCGTCCGCATGGGGGCATTGTATTTTATCTTGTTTTGCATAAACTTGTTTTTCATTAGATGCTTATTCTTGAATCTCTTCTTATATCTACAGGGAGTGTTCAGTCTCTTTTATTCTATCACCGCTACGTAAAAAAAAGAGGAAGTGCGTCCACTCCCCCTTTCCCTCCGTCTCTAACCACTGCGCGGAGGTCTTGTCTTTTTTGACAAGGCAGCCAACTTACGTCTTTATTTTTAGTTTTGGCAAAGAGCAGGGAACATTGCTGTTCACGATTAGACAACACTTTGCTCTTTGTGGTTACGATTCCGTTAAACGCCTCGTGATAGCGCCGGACCAAAATTCTACACTACTATTATTCTACGCCATTGAAAGCGTCACATTGACAGCAGATTCCTCGAATGAAACACCAGACAAGCTCACATATTCCAATACTTTTTCCAACTGTTTAAATCGCTGTGGATAAATATCAACTCGCTTATCAGATGTGTTCACATCCACCCCATTAGGAAGATTATTCTGCAGATAGGCAATCACAGCAGTAAACATCATGGAGGCTGCTGGCCCGCACTCATACGATACACAAATAATATCCTTACGTACCGCATCAACATGAATCCTTACCGCAATGGGCGGCAAAAGGGCCGGTTTATAAGAAATCTCAATGGTACTTTCATCAATAGCACGCAACTCGGGGCAGACTTTGCATTTCTTATTAATAAACTCCGAAATTTCATTGTAGGCGATTACTACATTCATACTAATCTATACTTTATTGTTACTATTCACCTAATTTTTTATACATAGCCTTTGCAGACACCAAGTGCCTTAGGGCATTCATCATCTGAAATTCAAAATCCTCTTCAGCCAAATAATAAACCTCAGCCGCCGCCAAAATAACATCGTTCATGACATACAATTTCACAAGTTTGACTTGCTTGTTTATCTCATGACAATTCTCCTTTATCTCCCCCACATTAGTTTCTGTTACTTCAACAAAGTTTGGTAAAGTCATAAAAAAGAAATGTTCATCTTCAGGATTTCCCCAAAACTGAATTGTATTCAGTTGAAAGCGAAACGCGATATGGCCATCCGAAGCATTTTCATCTAAAATCTGATATCGTCTTTTCGTGATAAAGTCTTTTGCCAGTGCGAATGTAGTCATATTTTTCAATTGTTATAATGGTTTAATTCTTCATCGTCAATATTTTCCTCAAATAATCTTTGCAACTCTGCCTCAAGTTCTTCATCGGATAGTTCTGAATCATCCTCTGATTCAAGCAAACGGTTCGGTCCTTCTTCTCCGTTGATTTTTTTATAGAAAACATGAACAGAGGTTTCAAGAATGTGAATTATGTGCTCCAACAAATCGGTCAGATTGTCGGTAGAATTCAAATAATGTTCATAGCAAGCCCACACGGATGTTTCATACATGATACAAACCTTAACATATTTGAGAATTTGAGTCGTCTCATGCATAGCCTCCAACACCTCAAGTCGATTCTCATCTGTCACATCAAATATACGTGGGATAAGTATTCGGAGAAAATTATCATCATCTTCGTCTGGCATAAAAAGATACGTAAAATCTTCATACTTGAACAAGTAGCCTGCTTCACCCAGCTCAACAGGCTCAAAGCCCATTGACTCCAATTGTTTCAATATAATTCCTTTTTGATTCATACTATAAATAAATAATTAATTAATGTTGTTTACTATATGGAATGAACAAGATATAACAATCTATCGCGAAGGCGAAAAATAACCTATGTGGCGACGTTCTTTTTTTACACCTTTGGAAAATGACTCTTTTGTCATCTCAAACTGACGGAGTTCATCAGCTGTCACTGAAGGTCGCGTTCCAGCAATGGTTCTTTCAAGTAGCGGTTGATCTATTTTCACCAAGTGCTTTGCCTTGATGCTCTCGTCAAATGAGCATCTGGCACATTCCTTTACGATAAAACTTATATCGCTCGACGAATATCCCTTGGTTAGTTCCACAATACGAGCCGTGTCTATATCTTCGTGTGGTCGTTTCAAAAGTTCCAATTCCAAAAGTTCCTTGCGCGCGTCTTCGTCAGGTAGTCCGACATATATCACCTCATCCATACGCCCCTTACGAATAATGGCAGGATCAATTGCATCAATACGGTTTGTGGTGGCTACAACAAAGACATTCTTCTCGGCGCAATCGTTGAGCCTAGTAAGGAACTCTGCCACCTCATTAGCTTGGTTGTTGTCGTCATTCACTCCGCGCTTGGGAACAAGGCTGTCGAACTCGTCAAAGACCAGCAGAACACCACAATTGTTCTTTGCAGCCAGTTCCTCACTACGGGTAAAAAGGTCTGCAATCATACTTTGCGAACCGTGGATATAGATATTGCCTAAGTCGCTTGGCTTAATAAGGCTGAACAACATTCCGCTCTCCTCGGCAAGCTTGCGCGAGATAAATGTCTTACCCGTACCCGGAGGGCCCCATAATAAGATACCGTTAGGAGGAGTAATCTGAAATTGTGCTGCCAACTCGCGATTCTGAACGATATCTACAAAGTTGCGGGTAAGCTTACATTTGAGTTGGTCCATACCAGCGACATCTTTAAAGCCATTACCCTTAACTCGCTCAATCTTGACATTGGACTTTGGCTGAGGGGGTGTCTGTTGTTTCATGATATCCACAGATTCCTCTTCCTCGGTTTTATGCGCGGGAGGTGTTGCAACAGGCTTTGAGTGCGTAGGAGCAAAACACTCAAAACTGCTCAAATTCTCATTCCCGAGATACTTTGCTATAGCAGCACCTAAATCCTCAATGGACTTGTAGCGTTCAGATGGCTTGGTTGCAATTG
>JAFUIP010000016.1 GCA_017468435.1 Bacteroidales bacterium | reverse complement strand
TATGCACGGAGGGCTGTGGGCTTCATGTTGAAGAGCTCTTCCACTTGCTCGGCTGTCAGCCATTGGGTGATTTTGCTGATGTCAACGGCAACACCGAAGAACTCATCAATGTGTTTCTTGCTGTAATAGTTCTTTCCAGCGATACGGCAAATGGGTATCTTGTTGCGTTTGGCAGAGGTATAAAGCCACGATTGCTTGACCTTATAAAGGGTCATGACCTCTTCACCCGAATAGAAGTCCAGCACCTCATCGTTTTTCTCTTCCCTCTTTTTCTTTTTGAGGGATGTGGAAGACGAAGCGGACTTTTTCGGTGCAGAGGTACTGCCGGGTAGGATAAGATGATAGGGATTGGATGCCAGCATCTGCTCGATGTCGGCTCTACGAATGAATGCCATTCGGTTGCTGATACGGGAGGCATTCAGCTTGCCAATGGCTACAAGTTTATAGATGTATTGACGGGAACAGCCCATGAGGGTGGCTGCTTTGGAAAAGGTGAGATACTCCTGATGCTGTATCTCCATGAGTGGCTGAGCCAGTTTGAAGAGGTTGTTCTTCTGCATTGCTCTGGCTCGTTTGGCTTCAGCCTGACAAGTCTCGCTGCAATAGCGTTGCATTCCGCTTCGTGTCTCAAAGGACTGACCGCAAAAAGCACATTTCTTGGTTACTTTCATACTGCTTATCGTTTACTAATTTCACTTCTTCATTCTCATGTACCTGAAGTGGTGAACGGAGGTAAACAGTTGTAAACCGTTGTCGCCTTTCTACACGATGTGACTATCATCACATATCGGGGCGGAATTTGTCGCTCGTTGTAAATGGATGTAAACCCTTGTCAACTATCTACACGAAATAACAAAAAATAAGCTCCGCAAATTCTCCACGTCAGAAATATGTCTCAAAAATATGTGGAAATTTGGGAACCATCAAAAAGCAGCCTGAAAGTGTTAAATTTTAGAAAGTATTGATAATTAAAGGTTTATGTTTGGTTATTTCTGGTTGTTTTTGGTTGTTTTGGGCTTCTAAATACAAACATAGAATGCTCCAAATCCGATTGTCGTCACACTATCTGGAATAGTTACACTTGTGAGGCTGGTGCAATAAGAGAATGCTCCATAATCGATTGTCGTCACACTATCTCCGATTGTTACATTTGTGAGGTTTCCGCACTTCTCAAATGCAAGCTCTCCAATCGTTGTTACACTATTTCCGATTATTACACTTGTGAGGCTTTCGCACAAACTGAATGCACACTCTTCAATCGTTGTTACACTGTCGGGGATAGTTACACTTGTTAGGATGGAGCGACAATGGAATGCATATTCGTGTATTTTAGTAATAGGCGTTCCGAAAATAATCCTACCTATGTCGGTATATGTATGTGCTACTATCTTCGCATCAAACGAATCTGGGTTAATTGATAACATTTGCCCATTGGTAGTGGTATAGCAAAGGACACAAAGGTTGTTATTCGTCAAGTCCTCAGAGATAATTTTGGCCATAATAGTGTCTGCATATAGTTTATATCTATACAAAGATAGTGACTATTTTGTAATATGTAAGAGGATTCAAAATAGAATCAGAAAATAGACAAGAAAATATTTCCAACCCCACATAGGCTGCAGTAGAATAAGGGTTGTAGTAGAGTAATGATAGAAATATAAAAAAGGAGGTACAAGAAAATTATTCCTTGTTCCTCCTATTGATAATCAGCAATTTATACTGATATTCCTGTCTAATACTCATCCTCGTTGAAGAAGAAATCTTCTTTGCTGGGATAATCGGGCCACAAGTCTTCCATGCTTTCGTAAATTTCTCCCTCGTCTTCGATTTCCTGAAGATTTTCAATCACTTCGAGAGGAGCGCCGGAACGGATGGCGTAATCAATCAACTCGTCTTTCGATGCAGGCCATGGTGCATCTTCCAAATTAGAGGCCAATTCGAGAGTCCAATACATAAGTAAGTAGTTCTATTATATGTTATTTTTAAGGTGCGCAAAAATAGTGTTTTCTCTCTAATAAACAAATAGAAAATTACATTCCATCCCAAAAACATTCTTCGCCCTCATTCAGACAGAGTTTGCGACCCAAAACATACAGATAATCAGAGAGTCTGTTGAGATATTTTAAGATATTTCCGTCGATGTTCTCTTCTTGTGAAACGGCTACGCAATTCCTTTCGCAGCGACGACAAACCGTGCGGCAAATATGGCATTGGGCCGTGGCTTTGCATCCACCGGGCAGGGTAAAAGACTTAGCTTGAGGCAAGGCAGCCACAATCAAATCTATCTCTGTTTCCATTTCTAAAATCTTCTCTTCGCTCAGTTTTGAAATTTCCTCGCAGCGTTGGGCGATGCGCTCATTGTTCAAATTCTCGGGCGTGGCCAATTGCATGCCGATGCGAAACAGATGTTTCTGAATATCAATGATGTGTTCCTTGCGATGATCGCTGTTGACATATTCCCTGAGCAGGGCCAAATGCGCATTGAGTTCGTCCAGGCTTCCGTAAGCTTCCAAGCGATGATGATTCTTTGCAACTTCCACTCCTCCAATGAGTTGCGTCTGTCCTTGGTCGCCATTTTTGGTGTAGATTTTCATGTAATTACAAATTTATTTTAAAATCGACGCAAGATAGTGAAAAACACTAAAAAATGAGAAGGATATTTGGAAATATATTATTTTTGGCGCCGTTTCTCATCCATTCAATTCAAAACAATGAAGACTATTTACCAGTACGGACAATATTGGAAACATCTCAACCAATCGCGGCACAGGAAGGGACACGGCGTGCATTCACCTTTCGTTTTCGACCTGATTACCAATGTGGTAGAAGAAAATAATCCGTATTATTGCTACGACAATATCGAGTCGTCGTTGCAAGAAAAAAAACGTCATTCCGACGCGAATAATACTTTGTCGCCGGAATATGCGCGTTTGCTGTTCAGGCTTTTATACTTTTGGAAGCCCGATTGCAGCAAATCTTTTGGTCTTTCGGATGATGTACGTGCGAAGAAATATGTGGAGGCGGCATTGAAGGCCATTGAAGGCTGTAAATGCGAAGATGATGAAGTGTCTGATGCACAGTGTCATCTGCAGTCGAAGCAACATAGGGTGCTTTTGTGGAATGCGGCTTCCTTTCATTCCGATGAATTGGAGTCTTCTTTTGAATGTGTCAATAAACAATTGAAAAAGAACCACGAAGATGGGGTCCAAACCATGCTCATTGTGTTGCATCCTTACCTGAATCCTACCGCAGCCAAATGCTGGACGCATTGCGTTTCTAACCAGGAAATTGCTCTGTGCCTGGATTGTTTTGGTCTGGCTTTTGCGGTGGATGCACCTTTCTTGCCCTTCTTCCGTTCAAAACTTTCAGTGTAAAATGTAAACTTCTGGGTTAAAGCTCTTTCAGGAATGGCTCCAATGCCGAGCTGTGCCAAGTCTGCAAGTGTCCGTTTTCGTCGCTATAGATAAGGTATGCCCAAATGTCGGGCTGCTTTTCGAGCAGGGCGATGGCCTTGTCTTTGCCCATCACCATGAATGAGGTGGCTAATGCGTCGGCGGTGAGGCAGTTGTCGGCAATGACCGTAGCACTCAGGAGCGAATGCTGTACCGGGTAGCCCGTGGCCGGATTGATGGTGTGCGCCACTTTGCGATTGCCGTTCAGGTAAAAATTACGATAGTTGCCAGAAGTGGCCATGGCCTTGTCTTTCAGCTGTATGGCTATCTGCAGTTCGCGTTGCACGGCGGCCGGATCTTCAATGGGTTTGTCTATGCCTACCGTCCAGATATTGCCTTTCTCGTTGTGTCCGCGCAGACGGATTTCGCCGCCTATCTCCACTAAGTAATTTTCAATGCCTTGGCTTTCAAGATAATCGGCCACCACGTCGCAGGCATAACCTTTGGCAATGGCCGAAGCATCGAGCATCAGGCGTGCATCTTGTTTTTGAACAGAGCTGCCTTGCAAGCAGAGCTTTTCGTGCCCCACAAATTGCAGAATACTGTCGATGGCTTCTTGGGTGGCATCTTGGCTCTTGCTGAAACCGAATCCCCAGAGATTCACCAGCGGAGCCACTGTCATGTCGAAAGCACCCTCGGTGAGGCGGGAAATCTTCAAACCTTCGCCAATCAAGTGCAAGGTAAGGGCATCGTGACTCAAATCGACGGCTTCCACTCCGGATTGGTTGATGCGGCTCAGCGTAGAGTTCGGATTGAACATCGACAAGGATTCGTTGATACCTTGCAGGGCTTTGTCTATGCCGCTTTGCAAACTTCTTGGATGTTGATACGTAATATGATAGCTCGTGCGGAAAATCTCGCCTGCGTCTTTTTGATAGCTCTTGTTTTGGCAGGCACACAACAGCAGGCAAAGCAGGCAAAGGCTAAATAATTTCTTCATTATCAGGAAAATGAATTATCAGAAAGGCAATAAATAGTAGAGGTTGAAGAGGAATCCGTAATTGGTTTCGCGGTTTTCTCCATAACCCGGAATAAAGGCCGGAGCCGAGTGGGCGGCATTTTCTATGGCGAGTCGTTTTTTCATGGTCAGCGTCCAACCCAAGGTGATCGGGCCCAGCACTTTGGTGCGCATGCCTACATGAATTTCAAACCAATGGGCACCGGCTTTTTCATTGAAATAACTATGGCTGTAGGCATCGCCCCAATAAGATTCCGAGAACTGCGCATCTTCCAATCGATACGCAAAGCGCGAATAGGCATAGCGAACGCCTCCAAAGTACTGACTTTCTGCGTGCGGGCCGTATTTGCTGATGGGCATGTTCAGTCCGAGTTTGCCGTAAAAACCCTGTCCATGGCTGCTGGTGCCGCTCTCGTGTGTCAGGCTGAAAGGCGCGTAACCCAACTCTATGCAAGGGTTGAATCGGTTGTACAGATTGACATCGGCCTGCAAGTTGAGACCTCCGTTTTGTCCTAAGGCCATCTGCGCGGCCGACACCAAGTTCGTGCTGATGAAAGTGCCATGATAGGCCACGCTGTCCAATTCGGCTTTGGGCTTTTCCTTGGGCGCGGCAACAAGCGGAATAAAACATCCGGCAAGCAAGAAGAGAACAAGGCAGGCTTTTTTATTCCACATAGATTTTCAGATGAGTATCAGGTTTGTTGTTGACTTCTTCGTTCAAAATGACCACTTCTTTGATGATGTCGCTCGAAGTGATTTCCGTGCCAAGAATACGATGTTTCACAATGGCGCCGCATTCCATGGAAATGAAAAAATCCTGGTTTTCGTGATGAATGCTCAGCACATCGTGATGCCAAACCGTATCGAGTAAAAGGCTGATTTCGAAGCTTGTCGTTTCTTCGTTGGGTTTCAGCGGTAATGCTATTTCAGACAAATTGGCCCTTTGGTCGTACCATAGCGAATCCTTGTCGATGGCCTTGATGCTGACGCTTGCCTTTACCACGCGTTCCTTGCCCGTGCTGTCGATGCGACACAACTGCGCGCGCAAAAACACGTCCGTCGTTTCTTGGCAAGGCATGTCGATGTTGCAAGCGTAAACGAGGATGGCTAACAGGCCTGTTAAACCGATAATCAGTATGTTAGATCTCTTTTTCAATGATATAGCGGTTGCGTTCTGAAGAATTGCGTGAAATAAGTTCGGCGATGAATCCGCTCAAGAAAAGCTGCGTGCCCAACAAGATGCAGGTCAAAGCCAAATAGAAATATGGAATATCGGTAATGAGCGGCGCGGGCACTCCCTTGGCCAAAGCGCTGAGTTTCATCACACCAATCACCACCACGGCGATGAATCCGAGTATGAACAGTAGGCTGCCGATAAGTCCGAAAAAGTACATAGGTTGTTTGCCGAATTTCGACAAGAACCAAAGGCTCATCAAGTCCAAATAGCCGTGTACAAAGCGGTTCAAGCCAAATTTCGAAGTGCCGTACAAACGCTTTTGGTGCTGCACCACCTTTTCACCAATCTTTTCGAAACCGGCATTCTTGGCCAAATAAGGAATATAACGATGCATTTCGCCGTACACTTCGATATTCTTGATGACGTCCTTGCGATAGGCTTTCAGTCCGCAGTTCATGTCGTGCAACTTGATGCCGGTGATGGCACGAGCCGTGGCATTGAACAATTTCGAAGGCAGGTTCTTGGTGAGTTTTGAGTCGTAACGTTTCTTTTTCCAGCCTGATACCAAGTCGAATCCATCTTCGCGAATCATTTTGTACAATTCGGGGATTTCGTCGGGACTATCCTGCAAATCGGCATCCATGGTGATGACAACCTCGCCTTGAGCTTTGGCAAAACCGCAGTAGAGCGCCGGCGACTTTCCATAATTGCGACGGAATTTGATACCTTGTACAATGTCGGGATGCGCCGTTTTCAGGTCTTCAATCACTTTCCAGGAATCGTCGGTAGAGCCATCGTTCACAAAAATCACTTCGTGAGAAAATTGATGTTGCTCCATCACTCTTTCAATCCAAGCAAAAAGTTCGGGCAAGGATTCGGCCTCATTGTATAAAGGAATAACGATACTGATATCCATAATCGGCAATTATTAGTTGTTGGCGAGATAATCTTCTTTTCTGAGGATGGCGGCCATAATCAGCGAGATAAAGGCTCCGCCTAAAATGTAGGCAAAAATATAGGTGAATGTCACCTGAATAGGCGTGGGCACCTTCATGTCGAGGAAAAGATCCATCTGTTCCGATGTCAGACCGGCTTGTTCGAAGCTGAGCAACAACTGGTTGAAGAGCTCGCTCAGGTAGTCGGGCTGAAGCACCTGCATGTGTATATACTGGAAAACGGCTGCAATGACAGCGGCAAAAGCATACAGCAAGAAACTGATGTACCAAGCTTGTCCGAAGCTGATGAAGCCGCCCATTTGCTGTTCGCGATACTTCTTGATGAAGCGATAAACCAAAAACAAGGTGGCAATTTCGCCTACCGAACACAACGCTCTGATAAGTTTTGCTTCCGGAAAGAACACCTCGAGCAGGTAGATAACGCCGATGATAAGGCCCAGAATAAGGCCGTGATTGGCGGCAAAAAGGTATTTAGAATTTGTTTCAACTGTTTGATTTTCAGTAGATTGATTTTTGTTTTCTGTTTCCATATTCTTTTCTTGTTTGGTATATAGGATGCAAAAATAATATTTTTTCGTGAAGGTGGTTGCAGAAAAGAGAATTTTGTGTACTTTTGCGGTCGGGAAAGTCCTATACGGCCAGCTCCCTGCGAATCCCCCCAGGGCTTGACCGCAGCAAGGGTAGTTTGGTTGTAGCGGCGCGATATAGATCGCTTTCCCATTTGCCTCTTTAGCTCAGTTGGCCAGAGCACGTGATTTGTAATCTCGGGGTCGTTGGTTCGAATCCGACAAGAGGCTCGAATAAAGTATTTTATAGGAAATTTAAAACCGGATTTGATCAAGCTTGCTTGAAATCAAATCCGGTTTTAGATTTTCTATCGAAGCCTTTAGGCTTCGGGACTCGCCGTCGGAAGCACGAGCGAAGCGAAGTGAATCCGAAAGGGCGAGTTGAATTGAGAGATTTGAAGGGACTCGCCGTCGGAAGCACGAGCAAAGCGAAGTGAATCCGAAAGGGCGAGTTGAAATAAGAGTATCGAAGGGACTCGCCGTCGGAAGCACGAGCGAAGCGAAGTGAATCCGATGGAGAGTCCTCTAATCAAACAGATTCTTGAACTTGGCGAAAATCTTTTCGCTGAGGCTGGGCGAAGTCTTGAAATTGTCCGATTTTTCCATCTGTTCGATGGCTTTCTTTTCGTCTTTGCTCAATTTTTCGGGTACATACACGCTGATGTTTACCAAAAGGTCTCCGTTGCCGTAGCGATTGACCGAAGGCAAACCTTTGCCTCTCAGGCGCAAAACCTTACCAGGCTGCGTGCCCGCATCGATTTTCACTTTCACCTTGCCATCTACCGTGGGGATTTCCACGTTGCCACCCAAAGCTGCGGTGGGGAAGCTAAGCAACAAGTTGTAGATGAGGTCGTTTTCGTCGCGTATAAGTTCTTCGTGCGGTTCTTCTTCGATGAGCACCAAAAGGTCGCCGTTCACGCCGCCATGACGCGCAGCATTACCTTTTCCACTCACAGTGAGCTGCATGCCTTCCATAACGCCGGCCGGAATGTTGATGCTGATTACTTCTTCCTGCATCAGCACGCCTTCGCCATGACAATGCGAACATTTTTCGGTGATGATTTTGCCTTCGCCTTGACAATCGGGACAAACCTGCGAAGTCTGCATACGGCCCAAAATGGTGTTGGTCACTCTGGTGACCGAGCCGCGACCTTGGCAAGTGGGACAAGTTTTATGCGCGTTACCATTGGCTTCGCCCGTGCCGTTACAGTGCGGACAAGCCACAGCCTTGCGCACCTTTATTTTTTTCTCGACGCCCTTGGCAATATCTTTCAACGAGAGTTTAACTTTTACTCTGAGGTTGGAACCACGGTTCACGCGTTGACCGCCACCGCCGCCTCCGAAACCACCGCCGCCTCCGAAACCACCGAAGCCGCCAAATCCACCGAAGAGGTCGCCGAAACGAGAGAAAATGTCTTCCATAGAGAAACCACCGCCACCGAAGCCGCCATCGCCGCCCAAACCGGCATGTCCAAACTGATCGTAGCGCTGACGCTTTTCGGCATTGCTCAGAACTTCGTAAGCCTCGGCTGCTTCTTTGAATTTTTCTTCAGCCTCTTTGTCGCCCGGATTCTTGTCGGGGTGATATTGTATCGCTTTTTTGCGGTAAGCCTTTTTGATTTCTTCTTCCGAAGCCGACTTGCTTACCCCAAGCACTTCATAATAATCTCTTTTTTCTGCCATATTTGTTCAAATGACTGTATTTAATTTGCGACAACCACTTTTGCGAAACGTATCACCTTGTCGTTCAGGAAGTAACCCTTTTGTACGCAGTCAACCACCTTGCCCTTCATGCTTTCGTCGGGCGCGGGAATCATGGTGATGGCTTCGTGCAAATCGGTGTCGAAAACCTGGTCGGTAGTGTCGATGGCTGCCACGCCGTTTTGCTTCAAGAAAGATTGCAATTTATTGTAAACCAACGTCATTCCTTCTTTTACAGCCGCCAAATCTTCGGCCTTTTCCATGGCGTCCAAACCTCTTTCAAAGTCGTCGATGACGCCCAGAATGTTGGTCAAAACCTTTTCACCGCCATTCTTGATGAGTTCGGCTTTTTCGGCCAGCGTGCGTTTGCGGTAATTTTCAAATTCGGCACGGCTGCGCAAGTAAGTGTCGTTGAGTTGTTCGTATTTGGCTTTCAATTCGTCCAGTTCGGAAACCTCTTTGGTTTCTTCCTGAACTTCTTGGTTTTGAGCTTCTTGAGCCTCTTTTTCCAACATTTCTTCTGTGCTTTCACTTGCAGCCTTCTGGCTGTCTTTCTTTGTTTTATTCATTATGATGTCGTTTTGTTTTTTGCGTAATAATCTTGTTTTGAGATGGCGGGCCTTCACTATCAAAAACTTTGCCAATACAAGATGGCTGACTCTTTGTCAGTCAATTTAGCGGAGCAGACTGCCATCGAGGGCGCAAATGTCACTCCAATCTTCTTCATCGACGGGCGTTCCGAAATTGTCGGCAGCTTCGGCCAGGCAAGCAATGATGTCGCTGAGGCTTTCGCTATCGTCTTCTTCGTTGATGCTGAGGAGAATAAACTCGTCGTTGCAAAGAGAGTAGGGCAGTTCGTAATCTTCGGCCAATGCCTGGAAATCTGGCAGCGATATCTCTTCGGGGATTCTGATTTTGAGCGTGTTGAAGAAGGCGTTGTTTTCTTGCTCATAGCCATACACTTCCAAGGCATCGTTCAGATAGGCCGTCATGCCATGCACGCGGGCAGCCTCTTCTCTGTTGATGGAAACAAGATTTTCATTCTTGCCTTCTTCAGTATTATTTTGATTATCAATCTCTTTTGGAGCTTCTTCTGGAATTTCTTTTGGAGCTTCTTCTGAAATTTCTTTTGAGGCTTCTTCTGAAATTTCTTTTGAGGCTTCCTCTGAAATCTCTTTTGAAACCAGAAAATAGTTTTCCTCTTCCTTTCCGAAAGCAAAATCAGCGCCCAAACTGCCGGGACTTTTCAGCAAGGCAAGGGCAGGCAGATAACAATCCATGGCCACGAGGAGGTTCTGTTCGTGCAAGTCTTCGATGAAATCGCTGTAATCTTCGATGTTTCCCTCGGCATTCGGATAAGAAACGACGAAAGCGCATGCTTTTCCGGCTTTGCCAAACATGGCGTAATCCATGCTTCTCAGCTGACAATGACGCTCTTCGCAAGCTTGTTGCAAGGCTATGCGCGTGTCGGCGTTCAAGTAGTTGTCAACGAGAATTTCTCTGCCTTCGAGGGCGGTTTTTCGCTTGATGCTGTCTAAAAGCGCTGCTGCCAAAGCTTCTTGGCTGCGAACTTTTTCAATGCGTCCGTTAAGACCACTCAATTCTTTGATTGTCATTGTCTTTTATGCTAATAAGTCGATGATTTCGTCGCTGAGATTTACCAATTTCTCACCACCATTTTCCGTCACGATGAAGGTGTTTTCTACGCCGACGGCGCCAATGCCCTCTATCACCATTTTCGGCTCGACGGCCAAGACCATGCCGGCTTGGAGAGGCTCCTTCATGCGGGGTGCCAAAACGGGCAATTCGTTGATAACCAATCCGACACCATGTCCCACAAACTTCGCTTGCTGACGGCAACCCATAAAATAGGGCGCCATGCCGCTTTCCTGAGCTATTTTCAGCGCGCCATTGTAGATGTCTTCACAAATAACGCCCGGTCTAAGATTTTCTTGCACAAATGCTTGAATGTCAAGTGCAACCTGATGCGCACGATAGGCAATGTCGGGCAATTTTCCCAAACTGAAACAACGGCTCAAATCGTCGAGATAGCCGCAGAAATTACCGCACATATCCACCAAAATGCTTTGTCCTTCGCGCATGGCTTCGTGCCAACTGGCTCCGATGGGATTGGAAGGATGTCCGGCGCCACCCAAAGCGAAATCGTAGGGCGAGCTGACGGCGGCATTGTCCCCGGCCAGAACGCTTCCCATAAAGGCTTCCATGTCAATGCCATAGCAACGGAACAGACCGAGACATCCGCCTTTGCGCATTTGGTATTCAATTTCGATGCAGAATTCCTGCTCGCTCATATTAGGACGATAAATGCTTGGAATCTTGCTATATACGGCTTCGTGCATCTTGGCCGAACGACGTATCTGATCCAGTTCGAAATCGGTCTTGACGCTGCGCGCCTGACGCAGTGCGTGGCTGGCGTTTTTTAGGTGGCTTTGGGCAAACATTTTCTCGAATCTGGCCCATTGCGACTGCGGCATTTCTTCGCCTTCCAACCAAAGATTTTCGGGAATGGAAAGGCCCGTTTCTTGCAGCGTTTCTATAATCTGTTCGGGCTTGCGGATAAATCGGCATTGCGATTCCGAAAGCTCCAATGTCTTGAAATCCAAATCACTCGGGCGTCTTACGAAGCATTGGAGCTCTCCTTCGAGCGGAATGTAAGTGTAACCCTGGAAAATACTTTGGTGCAGATAATAGGTGTTGACGGGAGTGGAAATGATGCATGCATCTACCTGATTCTTTTGCATTTGCTCCCTGATTTTCTGCAATCTGAGTTGTCTTTCTATTTGTATCATTCTATTTGAATATCTTTGCTGTAAAATGAATCGCAAAATTACTATTTTTTTATAATTTTGCGAGTGACAAATTACTAACAACCTGAAGCTTCTGCCGACGGATAAAATTTTACCATTATGATTAGAGTTGTGGCCGTTCATACGGCAATGGCATTGGTAGAACCATTGACCAAGATTTTTAAGGAATATCTTCCTGAAGTGAAATTGAACCATATTGCAGACGACAGCCTTATTCAAGAGGTGATTGCCAACGACAAGGTGACTCCCGCCGTGCGTCGTCGTTTGTTGGCTTATTATCATACCGCTGCCGCCTCGGGTGCCGACGTGGTGTTCAATTGCTGTTCTTCTGTGGGCGATGTGGCCGATTTGGGCAACGAAATTGCGCCTATTCCCGTGTTCCGTATCGATTATCCTATGGCCGTTCAGGCAGTAAATTCGGCCAAGCGCATTGCGGTGATTTCCACTTTGCCCACTACCTTGGATCCTACGCGTCGTTTGTTGGAACGCGCTGCTAAAGAAGCCGGTAAGGAAGTTGTTTTGGTGGATGGTTTGGCTAAGGGCGCTTTCCAGGCTGGTCAGTCCGGCGATGGCGAAACCCACGACCGTCTTATTCGCGAAGCTGCCGAAGCTATTGCAGATCAGGTAGATTTGTTCGTTTTGGCACAAGGCTCAATGGCCCGTATGGAACAGAAATTGGCAGAAATCACCGGCAAGCCTGTTTTGTCGAGCCCCGTTTCCGGCGTGATTGGTCTGAAACAATTCCTGCAAGAAAAAGGTTTGATCTAAAAGACAAACAATCAGTTTATTATGAAGAAAAGAACTTGGATTCTGGTGATGCTCATATTTTTGGGCGTCGTTACCTTTTTGGATAGAATCAATATTACGGTAGCCGGTTCGGCCATCATGAAAGACCTGAATCTGACACCCGACCAATGGGGTTGGATTTTGAGTGCCTTCATTCTTTCGTATGGCTTGATGCAAATTCCTATGGGCGCCATGGGCGACAAGCGCGGACATCGTTCTACCTTGGCCCTGATTGTGCTTTGGTGGTCGGCGTTCACGGCATTCACCGGTATGGCCGGCGGTTTTGTCAGCCTGATTATGATTCGCTTCATGTTCGGTATTGGCGAGGCTGGTTCGTCTCCCTGCTCAACGGGCGTTATCAGTCGTTGGTTCCCTAAAAAAGAAGTAGGCAAGGCGCAAGGTTACATTTGGGCAGCCAGCCGTATGGGTGGTGCTTTGACTCCCTTCATCGTGTTGCCGGTTATTACTTATTTAGGATGGCGTGCCGCCTTCTATATTCTTGGAGCAGTGGGTGTTATCTGGTCTATCGTGTGGTATCTTTTCTATCGCAACCAGCCCAAGGAAATGCGCGGTATCAGCGCAGAAGAAATTGCCGAAGCACCTGTAACGCACATGGCAGTTAGCACCGAAAAAGTCTCCATTCCTTGGAAATCATTGCTTTCGTCTAAGCAGTTCTGGCTTATCCTGTCCATGTATTTCTTTTACGCCTTCGGTAGCTGGTTCTTCTTCTCTTGGTTCCCCACTTTCATGGAATTAGGACGCGGTTTCGAAAAAGATCAGCTTACTTACGCCATCGCCGTGCCTTTCGTCATGAGTATGATTGGTAATATTTCCGGCGGTTATCTCACCGACAAACTGAGCGCGAAATATGGTTTGAAAGTGGGACGTAAGGCTCTGGGCTCCAGTTCTTTGATTATTTCTGCCGTCTTTATGTTCTTAGCAGCTTTCATTCCCGGAAAAATGCAGGTGTTTATTTTCTTGTCGCTGGCTTTCGGTATCATCGATTTGATGCTTCCCAGCGCATGGGCTTTGTGTATCGACTTAGGTAAAAAATATTCGGGTGCCGTTTCCGGAGCGATGAACACTGCCGGCAATCTAGGTGGTTTTGTTTGTTCTCTCATTTTCGGTTATGTGGTGAGCGCCACCGGCAATTACAACCTGCCTTTGTACATCATTGCGGGCATGTTGGTGATCTCTGCCATTATCTTTATGTTTATCGATCCGACCAAGCAGATTATCAAAGAAGAAGAAGTAAAACAATGATTATGTCGGAAAAGGAAATGAATTCATATAGGTTTGTATCTGGCCAGGAACCTTCTGACGAGATGCTCGCGCAACTTATGACTGAGGTTGCAGCTGAGGCTGAAGCTCGTAGAAAAAAAGCAGATGAGGCATATTTCTCCCAGATGAAGCGAAATGTCGTTGTTAAGCGAGAGAAGTGGGCAGAAAAAATCAAAAGTGTTATTGATGCTTGATGCTATGCATAGACCTGAATTGATAATCATTGCCGGGCCGAATGGCTCTGGTAAGACGTCTGTTACTCAGAAATTTCTTCACCATGAGTGGGCAGAGGGATCGATATACATTAACCCAGATGAAGTTGCAAAGGAAAAGTTCGGCGATTGGAATTCTCGCGAGGCAATCATCAGTTCTGCGAATTATTGTGCTCAATGGAGAGAACAATGTATAGTAGAAAAGAAAAGTTTCGTGTTTGAGACTGTTATGTCTGCGGAGGATAAGATAGAATTCATTATCAAAGCAAAGAAAGCAGGTTATTTTATCCGAGTATTCTTTATATCTACTTCTCATCCGTCCATTAATGCTTCTCGTATCGCAAGAAGGGTTATGGAAGGTGGTCATGATGTCCCAATTCCGAAGATTGTTTCTAGATATAACAAGTCTATTGAGAATTGTAAGACTATAGCTCCAGTTGTTGATAGGCTTTATGTATATGATAATTCTGTTGATGGACAAGATGCAAGGATACAGTTCAGATTATCAAATGGAGAACTGGCAAAGATGTATGTTGAAACACTTCCAGAATGGGCCCAGTTGATATTGCCAGAGTGAATATCTTTAAGAAGATAGCTAAGCAGTTTGATAAATAAGCAATCATCTGCTGCGCTGTTTGTAATGACCTGATGCTGAGTTATGTGAAGACTTGGCATCAGGTTTTTTGTATGGTTATTTCTTACCGGACATTGTTGTACAAAGATTTTGCCGTTCAAAAGTTTTGTTCTAAGTTTGCGGTGCTTGGGAGAACCCAAGGCAGACATATTATTACGAAAGTGTTTTCGCTTTTGTCCTTACAAAGAAATCTGGAAAATTTCACAACCAATGGACAAACGAACAGCACTCATTTCTTGTGTAGTTATGCGGCGCATCAGACTTGGTGCGTGCCTCATACTATTCAAGTGTGGGGTATAGCATCGTTTATTTTGGTTGGGCATTCCAGAGCCTCTTTGTAGATAAACGAAATCGGCTCCACACTT
>JAFUIP010000015.1 GCA_017468435.1 Bacteroidales bacterium | reverse complement strand
GCTTCTCAATATATGTTCGGCTAAATCCATTCTCTAACATATGCATATACTTTAGCCTTTCTGCATAGCCATGTTTCTTATACTTTTTAGACATAACAAAACCCCGAAAGTTTTTTGTCTAACTTTCGGGGTTCATGTCACTTGAGTCTCCGAGCATTTCTTCTTTGATGTCGCGTAGGTGCGAAATTATTGTTTTTCAATCCATTCGCGGGCATTGACAAAGGCTTCGATCCAAGGAGAAACTTCGTCGTTGTGCAGACGATCTTCCGGATATTGAGCCCATTGCCAGGGGAAGATGGCTCTTTCCAAGTGAGGCATCATGGCCAGGTGGCGTCCGTCAGCCGAGCAAATGGCAGCACAATCGTAGGCTGAGCCATTGGGGTTGGCAGGATATGCGCTGTAGTTGTACTTAGCCACGATATGATATTGGTCTTCGCTGTAAGGCAACTTGAACTTTCCTTCGCCGTGAGCTACCCAGATACCCAATTTGCTACCGGCCAAAGACTTGAACATGACAGAATGGTTTTCGGGAATCTGCACGCTCACGAATTCAGACTCGAACTTGTGAGAATTATTGTGGAGCATTTCGGGCTGTTGTTCATGTTCGGGATAGAGCAGACCCAAAGCTACCATACACTGACAACCATTACAGATACCGAGGCTCAAAGTGTCTTTGCGCTGATAGAAAGCATCCAAAGTCTTCTTGGCAGTTTCGTTGAAGAGGAAGCCGCCGGCCCAACCCTTGGCAGAGCCAAGTACATCGGAGTTGGAGAATCCGCCCACGAAAACAATCATGTTGACATCTTCCAAGGTTTCGCGACCCGACATAAGGTCGGTCATGTGAACGTCTTTCACATCGAAGCCGGCCAAGTAGAGACTGTAAGCCATTTCTCGGTCGCCGTTCACACCTTTTTCACGGATGATGGCAGCCTTCACGCCACTCTTGCTGCGACGGTCGGCGCTGATGCCATATTGTGCGAGCTTTCCGCTGAAATCGGCATTGAACTGCGTGAGCAGCGGTTGGTTCTTGTAGTTCTTGAAACGTTCTTCGGGACAATTGCCTGCAGCCTGTTTGCGTTCGAGCAAGTAAGAAGGTTCGTACCAGATGTCGCGCAAAACGTCGATGTCGAATTTGAACACTTCTTCTTGGGCTACGATGCTCAGTTTGCGTTCGCCGGAAACATTACCCAGACGGAAGTAGCGCAGACCGGCCTGGCTCATCAGAGCTTCAGCTTCAGCAGCATTCTTGGCCTGAATCAAAACGGCAGGATTTTCGGCAAACAATACCTTTACCAGATCGTCTTCGGCGCCCATGGCGGCGGCCATTTCGTCTAAGCAGATGTTCAAACCGCCGTGAGTGTTGGGGAAGCACATTTCGAGCAAGGCGGTCACCAAACCACCGGCAGACACGTCGTGACCGGCAGCCAGCATACCCTTATCAACCATTTCCTGTACGGCATTGAAAGCGCGTTTGAAGTATTCGGCATCCTTGACGCAAGGCACATCCTGACCAATCTTGTTCAAAGACTGAGCAAAGGCAGAACCACCCAGTTTCAGTTCGTCGGCAGAGAAGTCGATATAATACAAAGGATAATTTCTGTGCTGACTCAAAACAGGCGTGATAACTTTCTTTACGTCAGATACTTCGGCGCCGGCCGAGATGATAACCGTACCGGGAGAGAATACCTTGTCTTGTCCATATTTCTGTGTCATGGAAAGCGAGTCTTTACCCGTAGGAATGTTGATGCCTAAGGCAATGGCAAAATCGCTGGCAGCTTGAACAGCTTTATACAGACGTGCATCTTCGCCTTCGTTCTTACAAGGCCACATCCAGTTGGCCGACAGAGAAACACTCTTCAATTGTTCGCTCAACGGAGCCCAAACGATGTTGGTCAGAGATTCGGCAATGGCCAAAACAGAACCGGCAGCCGGATCGGCCAAAGCAGCCTGAGGCGCGTGTCCGATAGAAGTTGCGATACCGGCTTTGCCACGATAATCGAGCGCCACCACACCCAGGTCGCAAACGGGCAACTGAATGTCGCCGGCGCATTGCTGACGGGCCACCTTGCCGGTAACGGAACGGTCCACCTTGTTGGTGAGCCAATCCTTACAAGCAACGGCTTCCAAAGAAAGCACGTCTTTCAGATAGGTTTCCAATTGTTCCTGGTCGTATTTGGGCGCATCGTAGGTTTCTACCACGCTGTGGTCGGTGATGACTGTGCGTGGCGGTTTGCCGAACATATCTTCCAAGGCAATATTGATAGGATGTTCTCCCTGCTTGTTTTCAAATACGAATTGCATATCGCCGGTGGTTTCGCCCACTACGTAGAAAGGAGCGCGTTCACGTTCGGCAATGTTTCTGAGCAAATCTATGTCTTTTTCGTCAACCACCAAGCCCATACGTTCCTGGCTTTCGTTTCCGATGATTTCCTTGGCCGACAAAGTAGGATCGCCAACGGGCAGCGCATCCATGTCGATTTTACCGCCGGTAGCTTCCACCAATTCCGACAAGCAGTTCAAGTGGCCGCCTGCTCCGTGGTCGTGGATAGAAACGATAGGATTGACATCGGCTTCGGTCATGGCGCGGATAACGTTAGAAACGCGTTTCTGCATTTCGGGGTTGGCACGTTGCACGGCGTTCAGCTCGATGGCGTTGGAATATTGGCCGGTTTCCACCGAAGAAACAGCACCGCCACCCATACCGATACGATAGTTGTCGCCACCCATGATGACGATTTTCTGTCCGGGAGTAGGTTCGCCCTTGATGGCATCTTTCTTGTTGCCGAAACCAACACCGCCGGCCAACATGATAACCTTGTCGTAAGCGAATTTCTTGTCGTTTTCTTCGTGTTCGAAGGTGAGCAAAGAACCACAGATAAGTGGCTGTCCGAATTTGTTACCGAAGTCGCTGGCACCATTCGAAGCCTTGATAAGAATCTGTTCGGGCGTCTGATACAGCCAAGAACGTTCCTTCATGCCGTTTTCGCAAGCGTGGTCTTTCTTGTTGCGCGGATAAGAGGTCATGTAAACAGCCGTACCGGCAATGGGCAGAGAAGCTTTACCTCCACCCAGACGGTCGCGGATTTCACCACCCGTACCCGTGGCAGCACCGTTGAAAGGTTCCACCGTGGTGGGGAAGTTGTGCGTTTCGGCTTTCAGCGAGATAACAGACTGAATGTCTTTGATTTCAAAATAATCGGCCTTGTCGTTGGTGGCGGGTGCAAACTGTTCGATGACGGGACCTTCGTTAAAGGCAACGTTATCTTTGTATGCCGAAACCAAACGATTGGGATTCATTTCCGAAGTCTTCTTGATCAACTTGAACAGCGAACTGGGTTTTTCTTCGCCATCGATGATATAGACTCCGTTGAAGATTTTATGACGACAGTGTTCAGAGTTCACCTGAGAGAAACCGAAAACTTCGCTGTCGGTGAGCGAGCGTCCGAGCTTCTTGGCCACACTGTTCAGATAATCGATTTCCTGTTGGCTCAATGCCAAGCCTTCCTGCAAGTTGTAAGCCGCGATGTCTTCGATGTAAACAATGGGATCGGCTTGCTTGTCGATGGTGAAAATCTCCTGATCCAAGCCTTTGTAAACGCGTTGGAGCATGGGGTCGTGTTCGGCATCGGCAGTATCGACGGGAAAATATTCTTCGATGCGAGAAATACCCGTCAATCCTAAGTTCATAGTGATTTCAACTGCATTGGTACTCCAGGGGGTAATCATTTCGCGACGAGGTCCGATGAAAATACCTTCGAGAGATTTGTCTTCCAATGCAGCGGCGCCACTGAAGAGCCAAGTGAGTTTTTCAATGTCTTTGGCAGAGAATACTTGTGCGCATTCTACGGCCAACACACTGTTTTCTTTGGTTTTGAAGAATTGTATCATAACTGTTTTATGAGGTTCTAAAAGGACTGCAAAAGTAATGTTACTGCGAATGAAAAGCAAGCTATTTCAACTCTTTTTTACCCGCGATGGCATGCATCACACCGAAGGCTGCGATGTAGATGAAAGCAATCAGTGGCAGGATAAAGCCAAGTGCCATGTTTTCTTGTCCGAGAGCGCCCATTCCGATGGGGAAAACAGCGCCGCCAACGATACACATCACCAGCAAAGACGAAGCCTGTTTGGTGTGCGAACCCATGCCTTTCACGCCCAGAGCGAAGATGGTGGGGAACATGGGCGCCATGAAGAAATAGCTGAGGAACAATCCGATAAAGGAAACGCGTCCCAACTTCATCAGTACCAGAACCATGCAAAGCGTGCCCAACAATCCGAAAATGCTCAGCAATTGCGCGGGCTTGATCCACTTCATGATGAAACCGCTAAGCATACGGCCTATGAAGAACATGCCCATGCAACCGAAAGCTAAGAGATAACCGGCCGTTTCGTTGCTCATGCTCGGGTCGGTTTCTACGGCATAGTTGATGAAGAAACTGCCCACGCCGGTCTGCGCACCCACATAAAGGAATTGGGCTATAAGCGCGAAAATGAAGAGCTTGTGTTCCCAGATAGAACCGGTTTCGGTACCGGCCTCTATGGCGCTTTCTTTTTGATCGGCTTCCATTTCAGCCTCGGGCAACTTAATGAAAATCATTACGATGGCTACCAAAATAACCAAAGCGGCCACCACGATGTAAGGTTTAGCCAAATCGAAATTGCTGCCGGTGCCGTTCAGAATGAGCGCGGTGCCCAGGAGCGGACCCACAATCCAACCCACACCGTTAAAAGCCGCGGCGTAGTTGATGCGTTGTTCGGCAAATTCTTCGGGACCCATGCCGGTGGCACAAGGATGCGCTCCATTCTCGATGATACACAGACCACAAGCCAGGATGAACAAGGCAATGAAGAATGGGTACGGCGAATGAATGTAGCTGGCCGGGATGAAGAGCAAAGAACCGAAGGCGAAAATAAGCAGACCAATCATCAATCCGCGTTTGTATCCGGCTTTCTTCATGATGAAACCTGCCGGCAGCGACATGATGAAATATCCGATGTACACCGAGAATTGTACAAAACCCGATTGGGCCTTGGTCATATCGAAAGTTTCTTGGAAATGTTTGTTGAGGACATCCAGCATACCGTGAGCCAAACCCCATAGCAAGTACAACGTGGCAATCAAGAGGAAGGGAATCAGATAGTTGACTCCCTTGTTATTTTTAAACATTGACATAAGGCAAACGAATTAATAGTGGAACACTTCTTCCATGTCAGCCCACCATTCGCCTTCGGCGCGGGTTTCGAGCGGTTGCTGGCAAGGTTTGCAAACATCCCACCAACGTTGGGTTTCTTCGTCGGCAGCCATCTTGGCCATATCGGCTTCGTAGTCATTGCCAATGTATTCGTAGTAGCTGAACAACAGACCATCCTTGTAGTAGATGCTGTAGTTGCGGATATTACATTCACTGATCATTTTCAATACGCCGGGCCAGGCATTGGCATGAAGGCGCTTGTATTCTTCCAATTTTTCCGGTTTGACGGCGATAACTTGTCCGTAACGTTTCATAATTGTTTGGTTTTTAGAGATTAATCTTCGTGAAGAGTTTTAAACAAAGCCTCAATGTTGGCCGGGTTGATATCGGGCAAAATAGCTTCGTGACTGGGTGAGAAAATCAGGCCGGTAGGGAAGGCCTTGCGCACGCGGCGAACATCGGCAGCCACTTCTTCGGGCGTTCCGTTCACCAAGAGATGCTGCGCGTCGATACCACCGAAGAAACAGCCTTTTCCTGCGAAGTCAGCAGCCAATTTTTCGGCCTGCATGTCTTTGGCCTTGGCCTGAATGGGGTGGATAATGTCAACGCCTAAATCGAACAGATCGTCGATGACAGGATAGATGGAACCGCAAGAATGATGCACCACGGCCAGTCCGTAACTCTTGGCCTGTTCCACCAATTTCTTGGTGCCGGGGAACACAAACTGACGCAATTCGTCGGGACCTACCATCAGGCCGGTCTGGCTACCGAAGTCGTTGCCGATAAGCACGGCATCGAGATATCCCTTGGTGGCTTCGTAGAAAATTTCACCGCAATCGAGGTAGAATTTTGTGATTCGATCGATGACGGCTTGGAACATTTCGGGCGCCATAAACATGGTCATCAGCGCGTTTTCCATACCGAAAGCCGAGCAGGCATCTTGGAAATGAGCAGCCCACATAATGCCCATGCGAGCCATGTCTTCGGGCGCGTTCTTGGCCAGTTCGCAGGCCTTGTTAAAGTCGATGTGCTGTTCGGGATCGGGCCATGGGAAGGTTTCCACCAAAGCCGGGTCGGTCATGTCTTCGAAAAAGCCGGGAGCCGTGAGCGTGCGTTCGTCCTGAGCGCCACCTTCGCCGCCTTTCGCAAAAGCCAAAGAACAGCCGATGTCGTTGGTGGGCGGATTGTCGTAAGGCACAGGAATGGGGTAAACGTCGTCATCGATAAGACGCTTGAGCGCATCTACATTATCTACTTTGAAATATTCGAAAAGTTTGGGAAGAGCTCCGGGAACGGGCAATCCGAGCCAACTGGCGGGACGGTCAACTTTTTCCCGATTGAGCGTGGCAAAAAATCTTTCTCTGTGGGTCATCTTGATAAAAATTGTAAAAACGTTAGTGGCGGCTAAGATAGTCAGTTTTTTAAGAAATGACAAGTAAAATAGATGTTGATAAAATCAAAACAGTTTCTTATACTTGCGTGTTTTTTCAAAAAGAGAGATGAAGGACGTTTTTAATGGAAATTTGGCCGATTCGCAGGCCACCAAAGTAGAGGCTATCAAGCCCGAAAACTTTGATATTGAGAGATATGCCGCTTACGAAGCAGAGTTGAACGAGCGATGCAAGGCATTTGCCGAGGCAGATTCCGGCGTGTTGGTGTACCGCAGAATGCGTGTGGCGGAAGTGTTTTCATCGGGTTGCCGCGATATGCAGGCATCATTGGCCTGGCAGCTGGGCGCTCTGCAGGAAAGCATGAAGTTCAAGGCAGATGTGCCGAACTTTCTGGAACCCTGGTACGGATTGGGCGTGGTGGCCACCGCTTTCGGATTCCCTTATGTCTGGGCCGAAGGACAAGCGCCTGCCATCGAAGGTAAATTTGCTTCCACCCGCGAATTGTTGGATGCGCCTTTCAAAGCCGTTCGCGAAACGCCCGAAGGTCGTCACAATCTGGAAATGCTGGAGTATTTTCTCGACAAAACCAAAGGTCGTCTGCCTATCTCCTATTGCGATTTGCAATCTCCGCTCAACAATTTGAGCAATATCATCGATACTTGCCAATTCTACTTGGATTTCTGCTTGGAACCCGAAAACATTCTGCAAGCCATGGACCGCGTGGCCGAGCTCACAGCCGATTATACCCGCATTCAACGCGACATGATTGGCGATGCTCTGGTGAAGCCAGGTCACGGATTCTCTTCATCGCGCGCTTTCCAGGGTCTCGGTCTGAGCGACGACAGCATGACCATGCTCTCTCCCGACTTGTATGCCGATCTTTGTCTGCCTGCCATGACCAAACTTGGCGATGCTTTCGGCGGTACGGTTTTCCATAGTTGCGGTAATTGGTCGGGCAAGAAGGATTTGGTGGCCGGCATCAAGAACCTGCGCATGGCCGATGGGGCTTTTTCTTTGGCTACCGACCCGGGCGCCAATCCCACCGAAGGCTTTGCCGATACTTTCGCAGGCACGGGCATCGTCTTGAATACCAGAATCGTGGGCAGTGCCGACCTCGTGCTTCAAAAGGTAAGCGAACTTTGGAAACCGGGCATGAAACTCATCGTGGTGACTTATTGCGAAACGCCCGCCGAACAAGAAATGTTGTATCATAAAATTCACGAAATATGTCAGTAGAAAAAATCGGAAATTACCGTTGGCGCGTGGTGGCGCTATTGTTCTTTGCAACCACCATCAATTACATCGACCGTCAGGTTTTGGGTATGCTTAAGCCCTACATTGCCGACGATCTGGGAATTACAGAAGCAGGTTATGGTTATATCGTGTCGGCTTTCCAGGCTGCCTACGCATTGGGTTTGCTCTTCGTGGGACGTCTGATCGATAAATACGGCACGCGCATCACTTATGCCATTTCTATCGCTATCTGGAGTTTGGCAGGTTGTTTCCATGCGGCTGCACGTGGCGCATTCGGTTTCGGCTTGGCTCGCTTTATGTTAGGTATAGGCGAATCGGCCAACTTTCCCTCGGCGGTGAAGGCAACGGCAGAGTGGTTTCCCAAAAAAGAACGCGCTTTGGCCACAGGTATTTTCAACTCAGGAAGTAATATCGGAGCCGTGGTGGCGCCCATCATCGTTACTGCCGTTACGCTCAAATGGGGTTGGCAATGGGCCTTTATCGTCACCGGTTTGCTCGGCTTCATCTGGATGGCTTTCTGGCTGCCCATGTATAAGCTTCCGAAAGATGCCAAAGGTTTGAAAAAGAGCGAATACGACCACATCAACCAAGACGGCGTGGAAGAAGAAACCAAGAAAGAAAAAATAGCTTGGAGCCAGTTGCTCAAATTCAAAGGCACCATCGGCATTTGCCTCTCGCGCTTCGTTTGCGACTGGGTTTGGTGGTTCTTCCTTTTCTGGGCGCCCGACTTCTTGAACAAAACCCACGGCGTGGATCTTTCGCAGATGCAATGGGCTTTGATTGTCATTTATACTTTCGCGGCATTTGGTGGCGTGGCCGGCGGCGGATTGTCGTCTTTGCTTATCAAACGCGGTTGTTCCGTTCCCTTCTCGCGCAAGGCAGCCATGCTTGTTTGTGCGCTTTGCGTGGTGCCCGTCATTTCCTTGGCCTATGCGAAATCTTTGTGGCTCGCCATCGGTCTTATTTCTTTGGCTTGCTTCGCACATCAGGGTTGGGCTTCCAATATTTACACCTTGGTATCAGACTATTATCCTAAAAACATGGTGGCAACGCTCACTTCTTTGGCCGGTTTCTGCGGATCTGTAGGCGGCGTGTTGGCATCATCATTCGTAGGAAATATCTTGGAATGGACCGGAAGTTATCTCGTGGTCTTCATGATTGCCGGTTTGGCTTACGTGGCCGCATGGCTTTGCTTACAAATTTTCTTGCCCCGCGATGGCAAGGCTTATAGTGCTTAAAATTAAAAGAATACATACGATGAAAAAATGGATTGACTCTTTGATACAGTCTCCCGAAGTGGTGGCTGTGCCTATTATGACTCACCCTGGTATCGAATTGATAGGTAAAACCGTTAAAGACGCCGTTAGCAACGGACAAGTTCATTATCAGGCTGTTAAGGCTTTGTCTGAAAAATATCCTTCGGCGGCTTGCACGCTCATCATGGACTTGACGGTGGAGGCTGAGGCTTTTGGCGCTCCCATCGTGATGCCCGAAGATGAAATTCCTTCTGTGTCAGGACGTTTGCTTTCTTCTGCCGAAGATATCGAAGCTTTGGCCATTCCGCCGCTCTCTGCCGGTCGTGTTCCCCAATATCTGATGGCTAATATGCTCTCTGCCAGAAACATCACCGATCGTCCTGTTTTTGCCGGTTGTATCGGACCTTTCTCTTTGGCCGGTCGTCTCTACGACATGAACGAAATTATGATGGGCATTTACATTGAGCCGGACGCCATGCATCTTCTCCTCGACAAGTGTACCACCTTCATTATCAATTACTGCCAAGCTATCAAGAAAACGGGCGTGGCCGGCGTGATGATGGCGGAACCTGCTTCAGGCCTCCTTTCTGACGAAGATGCCATGCAATTTTCTACCCAATATGTTCAGCGCGTGGTGGAAGCCGTTCAAGACGACAACTTTACCTTGGTTTTGCACAACTGCGGCAACACCGGACATTGCACCAATTCCATGATTGCCAGCGGCGCCCGTGCCCTCCATTTTGGCAACATGATTGATATGCAGCAGGTGATGGCAGAGGTGCCTTCTTCTATTCTCGTCATGGGCAACATCGATCCTGTTTCGATTTTCAAGCAAGCCACTCCCGAAAAAGTCTTCGAAGAAACTTCGGCGCTTCTCGAAAAAATGAAGCCTTACAACAACTTTGTGCTTTCTTCGGGATGCGACCTTCCGCCTTTGGTCCCCTTCGCCAACATCGACGCCTTCTTCCAAGCTTTAAATAAGCATTGATCTGCCGCGCCCGCATCGCATTCGAGCTCGGTCATTTACTTCAAGTAAACTCCCGTCGCTCTCAAGCTTGCGGACGCGACATCTCAACACTTCTTTAAAGCTTGGGGCTTTGCATAAGGCTTAATCTGCGTCGCCGACTTCGTTCTCGCCCTCGGTCACGTACTTCAGTACGCTCCCTTCGGGCTCAAACTTGTCGCCACCACATCTCAAACCTTCTCCAAAGCTTGGGGCCGCTTTAAGTGGGCATTGATCTGCCGCGCCCGCATCGCATTCGAGCTCGGTCATTTACTTCAAGTAAACTCCCGTCGCTCTCAAGCTCGCGGACGCGACATCTCAACACTTCTTTAAAGCTTGGGTGGCGTGGATGAAGCATGGGGCCGCTTTAAGTGGGCATTGGTCTGCCACGCCCGCATCGCATTCAAGCTCGCGGATGCGGACACACAAGCGTAAAACTCCCTCACGCACAAGGGGCAAGCATCTCATTCTTGAGGTGCTTTTTTTATGTCGTTTCCCGAAATGGCAGTAATGCAATAATTCCCGAAATCAGTGGCGGGCAGGTTGGCCAAGATGCTTTGTAGGAGGGTGTATAAATGAAGAACGCCCCTCAAGTATGCTGTCTGATGACGCGCCTGAGAGGCCTGTTATGGGCACAAAGGTAATATCGAATCATGCTTTTGTCAATAGTTTTGCAAAAAAAATTATACTGTCCAAACTTTTTCTTCTAACCAATTATGGGGAAATCCCATGTTATTAAGAGAAATTATCTCCTTGTGGTCATTCATTAGCTTAATCAATTTTTGTTTGAATGCAGAACTTGGATTGGCAGTTTGTAATAAATAATTAATCATACAACAAGAGTAGTAAATTTTAGATCGTTTGACAGTGTGCGGATTATTAATCCATACAAGTCTTTGCGAAAATGATAGCTTCTCCGGTACGATTTTAAGCGTTCTATTCCAAAGTCTAGCGTGGTGCGCACAAATATTACGTATATAGTTTAAGGTGTGTAGCCATGAACAGAAAGTATGTGAAGGAAGCGAAAAATAAGATGCAATTCCTTCAATGTCAGAACGTTTTCTTAATTCGCTGCAAATACGCGATAGATGATTAAAATACATAATCTCAACACTCATCCATGAGGGTGGATTCTCAGGATAATCGTATTCATTGTGATAGTGTTGAATAAATATCTCGGCCTTCTTATTGCGCAATTGCTCTTTAATATGCTTCTGAATGTCGCTATAAACATCAGAAACAATGTGATATCCCTTACGCGAGTTTTTTTTGATCGGTTCTTTGAAAATCTGTTTATTATCTTGCCAGTGAGAACCATATTTATGGCTCAGTTGATAAATGAGTTGTGTACGGACAGCAATTTCTATGCGTTCTATGGCATCAAATATCAAAAGTCGTAATTTGCGGTCGAAAACATAAAGTTGATAGATCTTATCCCAACTTGTATCAATTTTGAATTGGTTAATAATTAGATCTCCGACTTTTTCCTTGTAAGGGATCATGTATGCGCTTAAGCGATAATAACTAATGTTGGCAAGATGGTTTTCTGCCTGCGTCTCATCGGTAAAATGAACACCTCTTGATTTTAACAAAGATATTTGTTGTTGGTATGTTAATGGTTGTTTTGTGTATTCTTTCATAATTAATTTAAGGTTAGAATGATTGGCAGACAAATATATGACAATTACATAATATAACAAATAATAAAAAGTAAATTAACAAAAGGCTCTATTGATGAGAATATAGAAACATATAATTGATTTCTTGCAGTATCTTTGCCGGCAAGAAAAGATTAGTCGTGAGTGGACGATGTAATGGGTAGTGCAAAGTCCGCGCCCGCATCGCATCACACGGAATGTGTAAAACTCCTTCACGCACAAGGGGCAAGCATCTCATTCTTGAGGTGCTTTTTTTATGTCGTTTCCCGAAATGGCAGTAATGCAATAATTCCCAAATCAGTGGGCGGGCAGGTTGGCCAAGAAGTTTTGTAGGAGGGTGTATAAATGAAGAACGCCCCTCAAGTATGCTGTCTGATGACGCGCCTATATCGAATCATGCCTTTGTCAATAGTTTTGCAAAAAAATGATACAGTCCAAACCTTTTGTTATTTTTGCAACTCATTCGAATAGATTAACTTTATAGCACAATGAGATACAAACTGATGCGCCCTTTGATGTGTTTGATGATGCTTTTGGTTGTGGGTATGATAAACGCGCAATCAGATAGTATTCGAATTGTGGATCTTGGTGAGGCCGTGTTGCAAGCACAGGCGGTGACGGAAACCACTACGCATAGCATTATTGTCCCAAGTTCCTTGGATAAGGCACATTCGTCAAATGCCTTTGACATGTTGCATGCCATGAATCTGAGTGGTTTGGATGTTTCGTACAACGCAAAGCAGGTTTTTAATTCGGTAGGAAAAGAAGTAGTCCTCTGTATCAATGGTATTGAAGCAAGTGCTGATGAGATAGCTGCTTTACGCTCAAAAAGTGTTGTCAGTATAGAATTTCAAAGAACGCCTGACGGTAAATATGCAGGAAGTGGCGGAGTGTTAAACTTCAAAACTGTTCAGTATGAATATGGGGGAAATTTCCTTATAACAGCAAAAGAATCTTTTTTATACAACGGAGGAGAATACTTGGCTTCAGCAGATTATCATAAAAGTAAATCGCGCCTTGCGCTTTTGTATTCTAATAACTGGGGATTGCAACAGCAGAAGCAGATTGTCAACAACAATTACGTTTTCGCTAATGGTGATAAGCTACATAAAGAATCTTTGATAAATCCGTTGGCAAGTAAAGAAATTGCCAATACGGTCAATCTTCGTTTTTCAAATAAGGGAGATAATTACCGCATATCCTTGCTTGGAGCTTTTTCCGACAAGAATAATCCCTGTTATAGAGCTTTATCAACGTCGAGTTATAAGGGATCAGTGCAAGAGACAGCCACTGCATCCATCGCATCGTCCTCTTATGATGAGGCTTTTTTTACGAAAGCTAATTATAGTCTATGGTTGCCTAATCGACAAGTTGTTGACATTACGGCATTTGCAACATCAGGAAGGAATGTTTATCGTTACGATTACAGCGAAACAAATCAGTCGCAGATAAATACACGGGTCGAAGAAGATAATGCGTCCGTCTCGGGGATGTTGCAGTATTTCAAAACCTTTCATAGAGGCATGAATTTTTCTACCATTGTCGATTATCATTACTCCTTCTATAATGATATCTATGATGGAACTGTTACAGGTACGCAAGTGTTAGAGAATCATGTTTCCTCTATTAGGTGGCAACTCAGTAAAGGTGGTAGTAAGCATTTCTATTATATTTCTGCCGGCTTGTCAAATATGAATATCCGTTTGAATGAAAGTAGGTATCATTATTTGAATCCAACGGCTAATTATGGAATAAATTATACGCCGCAAAACAATCATGCGATTTCATTTACAGGTTTTTATGTCAACACATTGTTTTCTCCAAGTAATAAAAACGATATAGCTGTTCCGTCCTCGTTTTTTGAGATGGACAAAGGAAATCCGAATTTGAAGCCGATAAATGTGCTTAGTCATACGTTGGAATACAATCATGCTTGGAATAATACGTCATTGACAGCTTCATACATGAATTACAACTATTTCAATAATATTTTACATGTATATGAGGTGGACGATAAACATATTTATAGCACTGTTTCCAACGATGGGAATTTTTATGGTAATATGTTGACACTTACCGTGGCACAAAAGTTTTGTGAAGATAGGTTGCAGATTGCTTTGACAGCTATTGAAGAATACAACATGTTAAAAGGAAATGTGTATAATCTCTCAAAAAATGTGCTGAGGGCGAAGTTGAAAATAGATTATCGTATAAATAAAACACGTATTGGGCTTGAGGCGGCATCTCCGTATAATGCCTTGGATATCAGAGAACCATATTTTGTGGAAGTTCCTTTAAAAGCAACCTTGTATGCTATGTGGAATTGGAAGAATTGGAATTTAGAAGCTTCTATTCATAATCCATGGTCTCAGTATGCTGTAACTGAACGTTATATGAATTATTCTTGTTATGATATGCATATAGAGAAGTATGATTTAAAAGAAGGTCGAACTGTTGCTTTGAAGGTTACTTATAATTTTGGATATGGAAAAACGACCTCACCAGAGAATTATGCGATTGAAAGCATTTTAAACAGCGCGATTATGAAATCGCACGAGTAGATTGTTAAGTGATAGGCCAGATTAACAGATTCCGAGCACTGAGCGAAAGTTTTTCAGCGAAGAAAATTCGTTGGTTTTCGCGCGGGCCGGCAGGTTCGCATTCCCATTCGCGGGCAGCCGAGCCCAGCACCATTGGCTCTGCAAGCCGGAATATTCGTCGAAAATTTTTGCGGAAAAGTGCTTGCGTGGAGGATTTCTTGCAGTATCTTTGCCGGCAAGAAAAGATTAGTCGTGAGTGGACGATGTAATGGGTAGTGCAAAGTCCCCGCCCGCATCGCATCACACGGAATGTGTAAAACTCCCTCACGCACAAGGGGCAAGCATCTCATTCTTGAGGTGCTTTTTTTATGTCGCTTCCCGAAATGGCTGTAATGCAATATTGTACTTTTTCTTTGCTCAGTCTACGTATCCCTACAGTCATTTTTACCATGCCAATACCAGGTAGATGGTAGGCCATAATCATCATTCTTTCAAATGATTGCTGATTTTTATTTCCTTTTTTAGGGCGAGTGATGGCGACTGTTTGGGCCCCGGTTAATATAGCATCAAGTTGTAGTACGGCCAATGTTGAGAGATATCTTTTGGCTGCATGTTCGCTAGTCTCCACGATGGAAATCATTCTGATATTGATGAAATCTTTCAACGATAGGTTGAATTTGCGTTGTGATGGGTTCTCAACTTTCCATTTTTGATAAAATTGACGGATAATGAGTTCGCGCTGTCTGATGTCATCTTTGCTATTACCCTTAGGTATTATGATATTATTCTTCAAACAATGTTTCATGGTTATTCAAGATTTAATGTCGCAAAGATAGTTTCTTTTGTTTGTAAAATTATCAATGAGTTAAAAATTAATTAATATTAATAAGGCCTAAATAGAATAATTCGTAATCCGCCAACATTTACTATTTTTGTTCCTCTATAAGTCCCGAGCACTGAGCGAAAGTTTTTCGGCGAAGAAAATTCGTTGGTTTTCGAGCGAAAAACTGCGAGCGAAGGTGCAGGGCGTTTTGGCTCGTAGAGACTTTTCAAAACGGGGAAAAACGGAGAATAAACGTAGAAAAGATGACAGAAAAAACGTATAAGACGCCTTGTGGCAGCATTCATTACTGGGTGAACGACAGCGAGTTGAGCGTGAATAACTGCGAGTCGTACGAACGCACCATTGAGTTTGACGTGCACAACAGCGAGCTGGAAGCGAGCGCCATCGAGTCGGACAGGCAGAAGTCGGGCGGGCAGAAGTTGGGCAAGCAGGAAGCGCAGGCAGAGACAGCGCTGGTGTTACAAGAGGAGACAGCACAGGTGTTACAAGAGGAGACGGCGCTGGTGTTTTTGCCGGGCCTGACGGCCGACCACAGACTTTTCGACAAGCAAGTGGCTCATTTCAAGGATAAATGCCGCGTGTTGGTGTGGGATGCGCCCGCTCATGGAGCCTCTTGGCCATTCAGCTTCGACTTTGAGAGACAAGGCCATTTGGTTAGAGGGCATTTTTCAGCAAGAAGGCATTCGTCGGCCCATTATCGTGGGACAATCAATGGGCGGCTACGTCGGCCAAATGTACAGCCAATTGTTTCCAGACAAGCTAAAAGGTTTTATCTCAATCGATTCCGCGCCCTTGCAACGACGTTTTGTCACATCGATGGAAATTTTTCTGTTGAAGAAAATGGAGCCCGTGTATCGTTATTATCCTTGGAAATCTTTGTTGAAAACCGGTAGCAAGGGCGTATCTACCACCACCTACGGCCGACAACTGATGCACGATATCATGATGACTTACGATGGTGCGCAAGAACGTTACGCCAAGATCTCGGGACATGGTTTCCGTATGTTGGCTCAGGCCATGGAGGCCGATCTTCCTTACGAGATAAAATGCCCGGCGCTGCTTATTTGCGGCGAAAAAGACAGGGCGGGCTCCTGCATCCGATACAGCAAGGCTTGGCACAAACATAGCGGCATTCCTCTCGTTTGGATTAAAAATGCCGGACACAATGCCAACACCGACAATCCCGAAATGGTGAATCGTTTGATAGACAATCTTCTAACTGAAATATTGACGAAAAGTTGAATTAATTTTTTGAATAAAAGCGATGAATAAATCCTTATTGATACAAGCTTTGACAAAGTTTCTGGCCGGCATTGTCTTGGTCGCTTTGCTGCTGTTTTTGCCGGCGGCCTCCTTCGCTTATTGGCAAGCCTGGCTGCTGATGGGTATTTTGTTCGTTCCCATGTTTTTTGTGGGGATAATCTTGCTTTTGAAAAGCCCCGATTTGCTTCGTAAACGGCTGAATGCGAAGGAAAAAGACTCGGAGCAGAAAGCTGTGGTGGCCATAAGCGGATGCTTGTTTCTCATGGCTTTTATCGTGGCCGGACTGAATTGGCGTTTTCAATGGCTGCTCTTGCCCGACTGGGTGGTTTATGCGGCTTCGGCCTTGTTTGTAGCTTCGTATTTTTTGTACGCGGAAGTGCTCAGAGAAAACGCCTATCTTTCTCGAACTATAGAAGTGCAAGAAAATCAGAAAGTTATCGACACCGGTCTGTACGGCATCGTGCGGCATCCTATGTATGCTGCCACCGCTATTTTATTTCTGGCAATGCCTTTGGTGCTCGGCTCGCTTCCTTCATTTGTTATCATGTTAGGATACATTCCGGTCATTGTCAAGCGCATCCGAGGCGAAGAATCTGTCTTGGAAGAAGGGCTTGCCGGCTACAAGGACTACAAGAAAAAAGTGAAATACAGACTCTTCCCCTTTATCTGGTAAAGCGCAGAAAACAGGTGCTTAATAGATTTCTTGTTTGAGTAACTCGTAAACGTACGAAGGACTTTGAATATATAATTCCGTGTCTTCATCTATCAATTGTTGATAGACCTTGGATTGATAGAGCAGTTTCAAGGCTTCGGCAACACTTATATGGTTGTCTATGATAATGTACTCTGTCAGTTGATCTATGATATGATACACTAAGAAATCTTTTTGGGCCTGAGTTGTCATACGAGAATAGTCATATACGTTGTAAATATGCAAGTGCTTTTTCGCTTCCGAAGTAATATTGGCTATTGAGATGTTTGAATTCTAATTTTCTGCTCAATTCCTCAAGGCTTATGGTGTCTTCTTTGTAGCGTCCCAGCAGATAGGCAACACCATCATTTGCAATAGGTCCAATAACAATATCGTATTGGTGAGAAAAATGACTTTCCCGGTTTCGGTTCTTGAAAATGAATTCCGCCCATTCTATGTTAGGTGCTTCAAATCGAAGAATTTGTAGATCACTTTTTTTCAATAAATCTTCATTAAATTCATATTCTTGTACAATAGAATTTCCACCAAATAGTTTGGCTTTTTTGGTGGCAAGTTCCTCTGCTTGACTACGAATATCAGTCAGATAGAATCCTTGGCCAAAATCTTTGTATTTGTTGGATTTGCCCAAATCAATGACATCAAAATCTATGTTGGTGCCGTGATATAATCTCATTGTAATTTCCCTCCATTGTTTAGGCAGCAAACAATAAGATCATCCACTGCATCTTCAATCGATTGCAAATGCTCGACTTCATAAAAATCTACGAGAAATTGGATGCCTTTGAATTGGTAGAGGTACTCAAAGGCACTTTTTGCCGTGATGGTAAATCGCTTGGCGAAAGCTCTAATGCAGGCATTTATATATGGAATCTGGTAGTTCGTCATTTCTCGTAAAGGTGCTAATTCTACAACTGCTTGTGGGTCATGATGTCGAGGATGACGTCGTCGGTTTCGTTCATGCCGTCGTGGCCTAAGCGGCCGATGTTGGCGATGCTGCGGTCGATGTCGTTTTCCGAAAGTCCGTCGGTGTGTTCCACCACCTTGTTGTTGAGCGCCAGCTCCGAGGTGACGAAGGCCGAGTAAAGTCCGGTGGTGATTTTCAGCGAACAACTCGGTTTGGCACCGTCGCAAGCCATGCCCGCCAAGGTGTTGATCATATTTTTGATGGCGAAACAAATCTGCTCGAAACTGCCGTCTTGCAAGTAGCAAATGCCCGCCGCCACGCCGATGGACGCGTTCACGATGCCGCAAAGCGCCGACAATCGGCCAATGCCCTGCTTGATGTAAATAGAGAACAAATGGCTCATGATGAGGGCACGCGTCATCTTTTCCTGCTCAATGTTTTTGCGGTTGGCGTATTCGTAGATGGCCAAGGTGCAAGTAATTCCCTGGTTGCCGCTGCCCGAGTTGCTGTAAACAGGCTTGGTGCATCCGTCCATGCGGGCGTCGGCGGCGGCCACCGTTTTGGCAATGACATTGTGTACAATGTCGCATCCGGCACTCTTCATCAAGATTTTTCCTGTTGAGAGACCATAGCCCTTCATGCCTTCCAAGGCGGCTTCCACGTTGTAGGGAATGGTTTCGAGAATGAATTCCAGTTCTTCGAGCGGGGTTTGCGTGGCAAAATCATACACCTTGCGAGCATTGAGTTTGGGCGCGTTTACCTGCGTGATGACAGAATTGGCCGTCAAAGCCTTGTGCAAAAACACTTCTCCGTCTTTTTCTATGTGGATGAAACGCGTGTGCTGTTGCGCCACGATGGCTTTGGAGAAAGAGTCGCCGCTGCGGCAGATACATTCCACGTAGAGCTTTTCCTCGGTATCTTTCAATGCGATGTTGATGGCCGCGGGATGCGCATCTAACCATTGTTTGGCCACCTGAATCTCGTCGTTGCTGAGGTCGAGCACTTCTAATCCACGTTCGCTTTTGCCGGCAACAAGGCCCAATGCAATGGCGATGGGCAGCCCAATCATGCCGGTGCCGGGAATGCCCACGCCCATGGCGTTTTTGAAAATGTTCTTACTGAGCAACACTTCCACTTTTTCGGGAACGGCGCCGAAAGTTTCGCGCGCTTTGGCCACGGTGAGCGCCACGGCAACGGGTTCTGTACAACCCATGGCCAATACCACTTCTCTTTTCATCAAAGCCTTGATGCTTTTGATTTCCTCGCTCGTCATATCAGATGCTAATAGTCATTATATAGTCGTTCATGTAAAAGCCCTCGCCAATGGGGAAATCGCCCTGACGATCTTTTTTCATGCCCATTTTTTCGTAAAATTTTACCGCTTTGTTCTGTCGGTTCACGTTCAGTTCCAAACGACAGGGCGCAGGTTGCAAAGTCTTGATTTCTCGAAGAATGTGTTTCCAAAGATAAGTACCCAGACCCACGCCTTGCGCTTCGGGCATCAGGTATATCTTCTGCAAATGAAACAAATCTTCCTTTTCCTGTTGGAAAGACGCGTAGCCAACAGGGTCATCATCTTCGTACACTATATAATAATGGTGTCCGTCTTGCATTTGTTGTCGCAGGCTCGGCAGACTATACATCCAGTCCATCATGTAATCGATTTGCTCTTCTTCCAGAATTTTTTCGTAAGTGTCCGGAAAACAGATACAAGCCAAGGTGCGGATCAATGCGCAATCATCTAAGGTCGCTTTGCGAATGCTTCTCATTGTTCGGAGAATTTGGTTCGGAAAATTAGAGGCAAGCTTCGTAAATTTTTGCTACATCATCGGCCGAAAGGGCAACGTAAGCCTTCATGGTGCCGCCTTCTACGGCTTTCTGCGCCATGTCTGCAAAATGCTCGCGTCCGATGTTCAAGTCGCTCAGGTTGGAGGTGAGCTTCAAGTCTTCGAAGAGGAATTTTTCCAAGGCAGCCACACCGGCCAAAGCAGCTTCAGCAGCGGGCAAAGTCTTATCTACATCGAATACGTTGATGGCAAAATCGGCAAATTTCTGCGTGGTGTCGGGTTGCGCCTGCATGCAATGTTTCATCCAGCGCGGTGTCAGGATGGCCAAGCCCAATCCGTGGGTAATGTCGTAGTAAGCAGAGAGTTGATGTTCCATGGGATGGCAACTCCAAGAGGTTTTCTTGCCGGCCTTGATAAATCCGTTGATAGCCCAAGAAGAGGCCCACATAAGGTTGGCGCGAGCTTCGTAATTGTCGGGTTGAGCTATAGCGATGGGCGCATATTTCACCACTGTTTTCATCAAGGCTTCCATGATGCGGTCTATCATATAAAGGTTGCCATCTTCGGCATTGAAATATTCTTCGATGATGTGCGAAAGTATATCGGCAGCACCGCAAGCCGTCTGGTAAGGACTCACCGTGAAGGTGTTGCAAGGATCGAGGAAGGAAACTCTCGGATAAAGTTCGTCTTCCATGCGGCCCATTTTGTCGTTGGTTTCGGGATTGCTGATAACGCCGCCGCCGTCCATTTCGCTACCGGTGGCCGAAAGCGTCAGAATAGTTACCAAAGGCAATGCACCGTTCAAAGGTTTGCGCGGAGATTGGAAGAAATCCCATGGGTCGAAATCTACGCAAGCGCCGGCGGCCATCCATTTGCTGGCATCCAGAGTAGAACCACCGCCCACGGCCAAAATAACGTCGATGTTTTCGTCTTTGCAAAGTTGTGCGCCCTTTCTCACCGAGTCGATACGCGGATTGGGCTCTATGCCGGAAAGCTCGAAAACCTGGAATCCGCCTGCGTTCAGTTCTTTCATTACAGCGTCGTAAAGCCCTGTTTTCTTGATGGATCCACCACCATAAGTGAGCAATACGCGTTTGCCGTAGCCGGCCAAAGTTTCAGCCAAATGTTCCGACAATTGATCTTTGCCGAAATATACTTTCGTAGGAATGTTGTACACAAATCTTGTCATAGTCGTTGTTGTTTTTTTAATGAATCTCGTTATTGATTGAGCGCCAAAAATACAACAAAATCTCGTGTTTTCTAACCAATAATGATGAGTAGGAAAAAAATATTCAACCATTAATGGGGATTACTCAAAAATTTTGCCGATTCTATTTTTGCTGCCGAAAACGAGTAGAATGAAAATATAGCAACATGAAAAAAATCAGCATAGTTTTTCTCTTTGTCTTTTGTTTCGTCCTGGAATCCTTGGCTCAGCTAAGCGTGGGCGGTTATGGCGAAGCTGTGATGACGCGCAACTTTTACAGCGATTCTTGGCAACGTTATATCAAACCCGAAGATTATGCTTCGGACGAAAGTCACGGACGTTTCGACTTGCCACATTTCGTGGTGAATCTTGGCTACGATTTCGGTCAAGGCTGGACCATGAGCAGCGAAATAGAGTTTGAACATGGAGGCACGGAAAGCGCTGTCGAAATGGAAGCCGACGAAGCCGGTGAGTACGAAAGCGAGATTGAACGCGGTGGCGAAGTGGCCTTGGAACAATTCTGGATTCAGAAATCTTGGAACAAGGCCTTGAACCTGCGAATGGGCCATATCATCGTGCCGGTGGGTCTGACCAACCAATATCATTTGCCGGTGGAGTTTTTCACCAATTATCGTCAGGAAGGCGAGAGTACGATTTTTCCTTGTACTTGGCACGAAACCGGCCTCAGCCTTTGGGGACATCTCGGTAGGTGGCGCTATGAATGGCAGTTCCTGGCCGGCTTGGATTCCGATCGTTTCGGTTCGGCCAACTTTATTGCCGGAGGCGCGGGAAGTCCTTACGAATTCAAGATTGCCAATAATTATGCCACGGCCATGCGTCACGATTTTTACCTGCCCATGGGCTTGCGTCTTGGTTTGAGCGGCTACTACGGACATAGTTTCGACAACTCCTTGCGCAAGAACAAGAAATACCAAGATTGCAAAGGCGAAGTGATGATTGGCGCTTTCGATTTTCATTACGATGCACACCACCTTGTTGTCAGAGGAAATGTCGATTACGCGCATCTGAACGATTCTTACGAAATTACCCAATTCAATAAATCCATGTCTTCCGATTCGCCCTCGCCTCATCAGAACGTGGCTTCGGATGCTTTATCTGCCAGTATTCAAGCAGGTTACGATGTGTTTGCCCATGTTCCGGCCATGAAGAAAGACAACAAGAAACTCTACGTTTTCGCGCATTACGAGTTTTACGACTCCATGTTCAAGACGGTGAAGGCCGATATGGATTATCCGCAGTACGCGCGTCACAGAATGGCTGCCGGCATCAATTATTATCCTATGAATGAAATCGTTGTTAAGGCGGAATATTCCAAGAGATTTTTGGTGGAACCCTTTATAGACGAACCTTCAGTGTCGCTTGGCATCGCTTATTGCGGCTTTTTTACCAGAAAATAATCATCAATAAAAACATACAATTATGAAAAAAATCTTTTACAGTTTCAGTGTCGCTTTGTTTTCTTTGGCCATTGTCTCTTGCCAAGGCCCGAATAATCAAGGCCCGGAAAACACGGACGACAACATGCAGGCAATCAACGAAGCCTTTGTAGATGAAATCGTGGTTCCCACTTACAAGAACCTGGCCGACAAGTCTTTGGATTTGCAAACGGCTTTGGAATCTTTGAAAAGCAATCCAAGCGATGCTCAGGTGGAAGCAGCTTGCGCGCTGTGGGTTTCGGCCCGTCAGTATTGGGAATGGAGCGAGGCTTTCCTCTTTGGCGCTGCTTCGAAATATGCCATCGACCCGCACATTGATACTTGGCCCTTGGATCAGACGCGTCTGGAAACCTTGCTCAAGAGCGAATTGTTTCAACAAGATCCTGCCGGCACCATCGCCGATATGAACAATGGTTTGGTAGGTTTTCATGGTTTGGAATACATCATCTTCCGCGAAGGTAAGCCCCGCAAAATGGAGGCCATCACGCCTGTAGAACTGGATTACGCCATCGCTGTGGCTGCCGACTTGGCTTTGAGTTGCATCCGTCTGGAAGCTGCTTGGGCAAGCAATGTCAGCGATGAAAAGGCTGCCATCCTGGCTGAGGCCGAAATGGAACCCGAAGATAATTTCGGCGATATGATGAAGAACGCCGGTCAGGCCGGAAGTATCTGGCGCTCGGTGGCTTTGGGCACGGAACAAATTATCGAAGGTTGCAAGACCATCGTCGATGAAGTGGCTATGTCTAAGATTGGTTCGCCTTATTATCAGGAAGATATCAACAATATCGAATCGCCTCATGCCTACAATTCCATCCAGGATTTCTACGACAACATCAAGGGTGTGCAGAGCGTGTATTTCGGCGAGATGAATGCCAATAAGCCTCTTTCTACTTCTATCAGCGCCTTAGTGAAATCTATCGACAGCGATTTGGATGCCGAGGTGCAGAATGCCTTGGACGATTGTCTGGCCGCCATCAACGAGATGCCTAAGCCTTTCGTTCTGAACTACACCGACGCCAAGGTCGAAGCTGCCATCGAGGCTTGCGACGCTCTGTTGATTAAGTTGGAAGAAGCTCGTCAATGTATCATGCAATAAATAAGTTTTGCGATTAAAATAGAAGAACTATGAAACTCAATAAATTGTTTTATCTTTTTGCTTCTGCTGCTGTTTTGGCTGCTTGTCATCCTACAAATGACGATGACAATGGCGGAAACGAGGGCAAGGATCCTGAAGAATTGTCGGCCGAATGGTATGCCGGCGGTAAGTTGGGTACGGTTTTCAATGCCACTTCTTATGCTTACGAACAACCGGCTCCTGCCGTTGAAAATGTTCCCGGTATGGCGGCTGCTTTCAAATATGGCGAATATCTTTTCGAAAACGATTATAACCAAAACAAAAACGGTGCTTTCACCGGTCTTGGTCCGCTCATGGTGCGCAGAGGCTGTCTGTATTGTCACCCCAATTATGGTCATGGAAAACGTCAGACCGAGTATCGTGCCGACAAGGCCGGAAATGGCTATCTGCTGGTGCTTTTCGACGATTACAACACTTATCTCAGCTCTGTGACGGGTATGCCTCAGACTTTGGCCGTGGAACCTTTCAAGGCTCCCATCGACGAGTCTAAAATAAAGATTGAATGGAAGGTTTATACCGACGAATGGGGAAACAAGTTTGACGATGGCGAAACCTACGAGCTTATTTATCCCGAAGTGAGCATTCCTGCCGATGCTTATTATGTTCCCATCGAAGTGATGCAGAACGGACAAAAAGTAACCTTGGCTGCCGAAGATGTCAATATCCGCCTGGAATCGACCATCGGTGTGTATGGAACAGGCTTGCTCGATGCTATTCCCGACGATTCTTTGAAGGCTGAATATGCGCGTCAAGAAGTGGCTGCGCTGGAACGTGGCGACAGCGAATGGCTTAATCCGGCCATCTTTAAGAATGGTGAATGGACGAGCTATTACAAGAATGCTACCCAGGGCGACGGAACGCCTTATGCCAAGCGCTTTACTTATGCTCTAAGTCGTGGTCCCTTGCAGGATGCGGCCGGTGCCAATGCCATCTGGAACATCACCAATGTTACGCGTAGCGACCGTCGTTACCACTACATGACCGAAACCTATGCCAAGACCGCTTCGCAAGATCCCGAAGTGCAGGCTTCGTTTTATGCTCATTTCCCCGAACAGAACAAAACCGGCAATGTGGAAGCAGATATCTACAACTACTTGATGGCAAAAGATTTGGATGTGGAAATGACCGACGAAGAATATGCCAACTTCATGGTTTGGCATCGTGGTTTGGCCGTGCCTGCTGCTCGCGATCTCGACGATGAAGATGTGCAGAAAGGCAAGGAATTGTTCACGCAGATTGGTTGCGCCGTTTGTCACCGTCCTTCTTGGACCACCGGTCCGGACGATGTGGAAGACCCTGCCGGCTTCTTCGAAAAGAACGATCCTCGCTTGCCCCGATTCCCTTATCAAACCATCTGGCCTTACTCCGACATGGTGCAGCATCGCTTGTTCATGGAGAACGATATCCGTACAGGCTGGTGTAGAACGACACCGCTTTGGGGACGAGGCCTGAGCGAATTGGTCACCGGCGCCGACGACCGCTTGCACGACTGCCGCGCACGTACCGTGATGGAAGCCATCATGTGGCACGGAAATGCACAGAGCGATGCCCGCTGGACGGTGGAAGCCTTCCGACAACTCGATAAATCAGAACGTGACGCTGTCATCAAATTCATCAATGCGATTTAATAATTGGTTCAAAGCCTGGGGTCGTTGCCATAGACGGCCCCGGCTATCTTTTTTGACATTGGCCCTTTGGGCTTTGGTGGTGCTTGTTTTGGTGCTGGCCACCATCTTGGAAAAAATGTATGGAACGCCCTGGATTCACGCTTTCGTGTACGACAGTTGGTGTTTTGTTGCGCTTTGGGCTTTGGCCGGCCTCACGGCGCTCATGTATATTTGCCGGAAGGCTTTGTGGCGACGTCCTGTCGTGTTTATGCTGCATCTGAGTTTGGGCCTGATTCTGTTGGGCGCGCTCATCACTTTCTGTTTCGGACAAAAAGGCTCCGTTCACGTCCGCATAGACGAGTCAGTGACGGTTTTCTACGACGAAGATATGCAGGCGCGTCCGCTGTCCATGAAACTTAAACTCGATGCTTTCGAGGTGATTTGTTATCCCGGCACCGATTCTCCCGCCGATTATCAGGCTTACGTTTCCTTTTGGGAAGAAGGTTCGCAGAAAGATAAAGGCCTGATTGCCATGAATAAAATACAAACCTATCGTCATTATCGTTTTTATCAGTCGGGTTACGACCCAGACAGGCAGGGCTGCACCTTCTTAGTTTCTCGCGATCCTTGGGGCATCGCCATCACTTACACGGCCTACGCGCTTCTTTTCCTGACGATGATACTCTTTCTCTTGATGGATAAATCCTACCGCCAGCTGCTCGCTTCTTTGCGCTCGTCCTCGGTATCGTCCGCGGTGGAGAAAAGTTTGAAAACCATTGCCTTGCTGCTGATGCTGAGTGTTTCGGTGAATGCTTCCGCCTCTGTTTCGGATTATTCGAAGACGAAGGCGCCCAAAGTTCTACCACAGCAGGTGGCTGCCGAATTCGGCGATTTGTATGTCTATTACAACGGACGTATTTGCCCGCTACAGACGCTTGCTAAAGATTTCACCTTAAAACTCTATGGGAAAGCATCTTACGAAGGATATTCCTGCGAACAGGTTTTCACGGGATGGATGTTTTATTACGCTTCGTGGAAAGAGCAGCCCATGATCAAAACCAAGAAAGGACGCGTGCGCGGCTTGCTCAACAGCGATGAAAAATATGTGGCTTTCGAAGATTTCCGCGGGCCTCGCAATGAGTATTTGTTAGAGGATGCCATGTCACTCATTCGTCAGGCAAAGGCCGATGGCGAAACGAAAAGCATTGTGGATGCCAACGAGAAATTCAACTTGGTGGCTACCTTTTATTCCGGCAAATTGATGAAGATTTATCCGCATGCCGATGCCAGCGGACAGCTTCGTTGGTACACGCAGGGCGACAATGATTTGCCTTCTACCCTGAGCGACGACGAATGGTTTTTCATCAAGAAATCTTGGGATTATGTGCACGAGTTGGTCATCAAAAAAGATTACCGCGAGCTGAGTCATGTCTTGCAAAAAATCAAACTATATCAGCAACAGCAAGCGCATGAGGTCTTGCCGAGCCGCTTTGTCTTCGAGGCAGAAAAATATTACAATACTTATTTCAAACTGAAATGGGTGGCTTTTCCGGCCTTGTTCGTGGGGCTTTTCTTCTTGTTTTACACCACTTTGCGCATGGCGAGAAAAAAGCCGCTTCCCCGCGTTTTGCAAATTGCCGTGCATGTGCTCACGAGCCTTTTGCTGCTGATGCTCACCGCGGTGTTGGTGTTGCGTTGGATTATCGGTGGACATGTGCCCTTGTCGAACGGTGCGGAAACCATGCAGTTCATGGCCTGGCTCTCGCTGATAGCTTCGCTTTTTGCTTCGCGCAAATTGCCTTTGATGCAGCCTTTCGGCTTGTTGCTCTGCGGCCTTACTTGCGCGGTGGCTATGATGAGCGGCAGCCATTCACCCATATCCTTGCTCATGCCGGTGCTGGCTTCTCCGCTCATGAGTATTCACGTGGCTGTCATTATGTTGGCCTACGTGTTGATGGCTTTCATGATGCTCAACGGATGGGTGGCCCTGATGTTGCATTTCCGCCCCGGCGACCATAGCGAAAGCATTGCCAATCTGGCTGATATCAGCAGAGTGATGCTGTATCCTGCGGTCTTCCTCTTGGCCATGGGTATCTTTATCGGTGCGGTTTGGGCCAATGTGTCTTGGGGCGCGTATTGGAGTTGGGATCCGAAGGAAGTCTGGGCGCTCATCACCATGCTCATTTACGCTTCAGCCATGCATAGGCAGAGTTTGCCCGCCATGCGTCGTCCGATGTATTTTCACGTGTTCTGTATCTTGGCTTTCCTGAGCGTACTCGTCACTTATTTCGGCGTGAATTTTATTCTGGGCGGCATGCACAGCTACGCAGGTTGATGTGATGGCTGCTTGTTCATCACGCGACGATAGATGCAGGTTTTGTTTTGGCAGATGGCGCAGCCGTAAGGACGCTTTTTGCTCTCCGGGCCTAATCCGATGATGCCGCTGACCGATTTGATGGGCGACATCAGGCAAGAATCGCTCAAACTCACGCCCGTGGGATTTTCGCCAATCATGGAGAACAGGGCGCGTTGGTCGGTGAGCGGCCAGTTGCAGTAGCCGGGGCTGTAGCGGTTGGTGATGTTCCAGCCGCGCGCCTGGCATTTTTCTTCGAGCAGATTCTGGATGCGGTCCATGGCATTTTCCACGGCCAAAGAACCTAAGGCATCGGTGAGATAAGCTTCCAATTGTTCGTCGTTGCGGGTGTGCTCGCGCGTCAAGCGGGTGAAAATCATTCCGGCCGTGCAGACGAAAAGCGCCGCGTAAGCACTGTCTTTCAGGTAAGCGGCCACTTGTCGGCCACATTGCAGCAGTCCGTTTTCCAACAGCACTTCTCCTTGCGCCACATTCACTTCCTTGATGGGCACGACGCAATAACCGCCTATGCTGCGCTCTTCTTGTTGCAATTCCAAATGTCTTTGTTTGATGAAGGCGTAAGCCGGATCCTCGTCATCTTCCGTCAGATGAAGATATTCGCAAATCTGCGCCATGTCGGGCAAGACCTGAACCAGGGGAAATTCGTAAGAGATGAAACTGCTCATGCTTTTGTTTTGGAAAAACGATGGAACACTTTGAAAACGCTAAACACTTTTTGCGGAATTTCGTGTATCAACACAATGCCCAGCACGATGGCCATGGCCGACTTGATGGCCAGCAAACCGAATTCGAGTGACTTGTCTAAGTTGTTGACAAAGAGATAGTAGAACGACCAATAAATACCGGCTCCCGGCACAATGGGGAAGAGACCCGGAATCAGGAATATCATGGACGGGCAACGTCTCCATACGGCGAAGCATCGGGCAGAGGTGGCGATGAACAAGGTGCTGATGAAGTTGGAGATGACAGCGCCGAAGCCAAAAATCTTGAAGCATACAAGGTAAGCGGCCCAGCCTATGCCACCCGTCAGTCCGGCAAAAAAGAAGTGACGAGGCGATACGCTGTAGGTGAGCGAGAAGGCGTAGGTTCCCACGAAACCGGCCAAGACTTGAATCAACATTTCATTCCAGGTAATCATAGCACAACTCCTCCCATCCAAAAGTTTCCGAGTACCAGCGCAATACTGACACCGAAAGCAATACACACGAATATAAGTATGGCATCGAGCATGCGGATGAAGCCCGAAAGATAGTCGCCGTTGGTCAGGTCGCGGATACCGTTCACGAAAGGTACACCGGGAATAAGCGGCATCACGGCGCCGATAACCATCTGGCTCAGATGCTCTCCCACTTGAAAATGGAATCCTAAGAAGCAGACGAAAGCAGCGATGAAACTGCCCACGATATTGCAGAAGATTTTCGAAAGATGGGCATTGCCCACGAAAGAAACGAAGATATACAGCGCCCAGCCGGCAAACAAGGCTACAAAGGCGTCGTGGAAATTTCCGCCGAAAAGTATGCTGAATGCGGCGCTACCGAAACCGGCTGCCAAAATTACTTTCCACTTGGGAAGACGCTTCATCACCTTTATTTCTTCGAGGCGTTGCACGGCGCCTTCTATGCTGTATTTGCCATTGACTATGTCGCGCGAAAGCTGGCTCACGGCTTCTACTTTGTCGAATTGCGAGCCTTTCACAGGAATGGGATTAACCTTGGCGTAACGTCCGCCGCTGGTAGAGAAGATACCGTTGGTGAGCAGATAGAACTGTCTGGTTTCCACGCCATAATGGTCGGCAATGCGGTTCATGGTCTCTTCCACGCGCGACAGCTCTGCTCCGTTTTCCAGGAGAATCTGTCCGGCCATACAGGCCAAGTCCATGGCTCTTGCCTCGTCTGTGGTCATCATCTGAGTATTGGGTTTGTGGATGGATATTTGACGCCGGCCGAAATATGTCTGCCCATTTGTCTGAGCGTGGCATACGCAGTGACGGCATCGTGATAGAACACCATTTTACATTCGTCTTGGAAAGCTTCTTGCAGCACTTTTATTTTTTCGGTAACGGCCAGCGCGGCATGATTGTCGATGGCGGCAATGCAGGCCGGCGTGATGTGCATACACATGGGCACCACATCGCCCGAGATGCAGAAATGGCCTTGGTCGGTGCGGGCGAAGGCAACCAATTGCCCGCAAGTGTGGCCTTCCGATTTCTTCAGTCTGAGTCCGGGAAATACCTCAAAGCTTTCGTCGTCTGCGAGTTGGAGTTTTTGCAACAATCCGGCCTCGTCCACGGCTTGCAGATTTTCCCGCAAGTAAGCATCTCCTTCCCAAGGGCCCGGCTGCAAGGAATTCTGCCATTGCTCCTGGGTGGTCCAATGCTTCGCGTTCGGGAAGGTGATTTGCAGTTGGCCGTTTTCGTCGAGATAGGTGCAACCGCCGCAATGGTCGAAATGCAAGTGGCTCAGCACCACGTCAGTGACTTCTTCGGCACGGTAGCCTTTTTCGGCCAAGGCTTGGCGAATGTCTGTCAGGCTGTGAAAACGGTAATAGTCCATGCCAATGGGTTTCAGGCCCACACCGCTGTCGAACAGCACTTTCCTTTCTCCGAAATCGATGAAAAAGCAACGCATGGCCAGCGGGCAACGATTCTCTTCGTCAACGGGATATTTTCCCGCCCAGATCTTACGCGACATGATGCCGAACATGGCGCCGCCATCCGTCGAAAAATACCCGCTCTCTATGCAAAAGACTTTCATGAAATTCAGACTATTTTGTTGGGCGCAAAAGTAGCGAAATTTTATCCTTTTCATTATTTTTGTGGCCCATAAAATGTAAAAAAGAAAAACAATGAAAGCGAAACATCTGTTACTCATGCTGTCGGCTGTGATGATGGTAAGTTGTCAGCCGAAAAAATCTTCGGAAAAATTGTGGAAGAATCCGGAAAAACCGCTGTCTGTATGGATGGCTGAAAGTGAATTGCAACGCATCCCCGACGGCACTTACTTGGATGGCATGAACGGCCGTCTGAAATGGAACTATACTTCGAGCATCGAAATGTTGGCCTTCATGGACTTGAGTACCGCCACCGGCGACGAACGCTTCTGGAACTTCACCAAACAATACATCGACACGATGATAGACGAAAAGGGCATCATCACCAGCTACAAGGTCTCCAACTACAACATCGACCATGTTTGCCCCGGCAAGATGCTTTTCGATATGTATGCCCGCTACGGCGACGAGCGTTACAAAATTGCCATGGATACGCTTTTCTCGCAGATGATGACGCATCCGCGCACGCAAGACAGCGGCTATTGGCACAAGAAGGTTTATCCGCATCAGATGTGGTTGGATGGTTTGTACATGGGCGCTCCTTACAATGCCGAATATATTCACAACTTTATTCCTGCCGAAGAACAAGCTGCTTATTTCGAAGATGTTGCGCATCAGTTTATCACCGTTGGCAAGCATACTTACGATGCCAAGACGCAGGTGTATCGCCATGGTTGGGACGAAAGCAAGAGCATGTTCTGGTGCGATCCTGAAACCGGCCAGTCGGCTCATTGCTGGGGACGTGGCTTAGGTTGGTACGTGATGGGTATGGTGGACGCTTTGGAATTCCTGCCCGAGGGCGAAAGTCGCGATGCCGTGGTGAAAATCTTGCAAGATATTTATCTCTATACTTTGCCCAAGTATCAAGACCATAAGACGAAAATGTGGTATCAGGTGCTTGAATGTCCCAATCGCAAAGGCAACTACTTGGAATCTACCGGTTCTATCATGTTTGTGTATGGTTTCCTGAAAGGAATCAAGTTGGGCATTTTCGACGAAAGCTACACTTTCAAGGCCATGGATTGGTATCGTAAGTTTGTGGATTGTTTCATCAAGGTGAACGAAGACGGAACCATTTCCATCACTGATTGTTGCGCCGGTGCCGGATTGGGCGGAAAGGAAATGCGCAGCGGTACCTTCGATTACTATATCAACGAAACGAAAATCATCGAAAACGACTGCAAGGCTGTTGGTCCATTTATCTGGTCTTCATTGATGTACGAAGAATTGGTGAAGGCTGGAAAATGAGTCTGAGGCATATCATTCTGCCTATTGGCTAAATTGAAAACAAGTATTATATTTGCGAGCCTTTTAAGAAATCAATTTAAATTTTAAATATTATGTCAAAAGTTACCGTTATTGGTGTAGGCAATGTGGGTGCTACCGCTGCCAATGTGTTGGCTTGTAGAGAAATAGCTGACGAAGTTGTATTGCTCGACATTAAGGAAGGTCTTCCTGAAGGTAAAGCATTGGATATGAAACAGGCTTCTTGTCTGTTGACTATGGACACCAAATTGTATGGTGTGACCAACGATTACAGTAAAACTGCCAATTCTGACGTGGTAGTGGTGACCTCCGGTGTTCCCCGTAAACCCGGTATGACCCGCGAAGAACTTATCGGCGTCAATGCCGGTATCGTAAAGAGCGTGGTTGCCAACGTGTTGGAATATTCTCCCAATGCTATCTTGGTGATGGTAAGCAATCCTCTGGATACCATGACCTACCTTACCGTTAAGTCAACAGGTCTGGATCGTCATCGTGTTATCGGTATGGGTGGTGCTCTCGACAGCTCACGCTTCAAAACTTATCTGTCTATGGCTTTGGGCGATGCCAATCTGAACGACATCGAAGCTACCGTTATCGGTGGTCACGGCGATACGACCATGATTCCTTTGACTCGTTTTGCTACCTATAAGGGTGTTCCCGTTACTCAGTTCCTCGATAAGGAAACTTTGGACAAAGTGGCTGCCGATACCATGGTGGGTGGTGCTACCTTGACCAAAATGTTGGGTACTTCTGCTTGGTATGCTCCCGGTGCTGCTGCAGCCTTCGTTGTGGAAAGCATCTTGCACGACCAGAAGCGCATTGTTCCCTGCTGCGTATATCTCGAAGGCGAATATGGCCAGAACGATATCTGTATCGGTGTTCCCGTTCGCTTGGGACGCAATGGTTGGGAAGAAGTGATCGACTTCAAGTTGAACGAAGAAGAAAACGCTTTGTTCGAAAAGAGCGCAGAAGCTGTGCGCAAGACCAACGCCGTTTTGGAAACGCTTTAATGCTATAAAGTATCTTACAGACAGACTCTTTCGGGACATACTCCGGGGAGTCTGTTTTTATCTGAGACCTAATGAAGAAACATTTATTATCAGCCTTGTTGCTCCTTTTGCCGCTGCTGTCGCTTTCGGCTCAGACGATTGTGGAAGAAACTTCCTTGGCCGAAGATTCCCTTGTCAGACAGAGCTTTGTGGAGCGTTTGGTACAGAGCGAGGAAAATCAGCCCAAGGTGACCATGCAGCAAGATACGGCCATCTACAAGCTTATCGGTCAGCCCGGTGTGAACCGTCCGGAAAATATTGTCATCGTGCAGAACCGTCCTTGTTTGCAGATGTTGGGTTATCGCATCCAAGTGTTTTCGAGCAACAACCAGAAAACAGCCAAGGCTGAGGCTTTTCGTAGAGAAACCGCCATTAAGCAAGCGGTGCCCGGTATGACTTCGTATGTGAAATACCAAGCTCCTTTCTGGCGCGTCAGGGTGGGCGATTTTCAAACCTACGAAGATGCTTATGCCAAGTTGGTGGAATTTAGAAAGACATTTGTTTTCGGACGTGAAATGTCTATTGTCAGAGAAACCATCAATCTTCCATTATGACAGACAAGGACTTGATTAAGAATATGTCGGTAGAGGAAAAGCAGGCCGAATTGGCCAAACATTACGAAGCTATTCTCGGACTTTTGGGCGAAGACGCCCAGCGCGAAGGTTTGCTCAAAACACCGACACGCGTGGCAAAGGCCATGCAATTTCTGACCCGTGGCTATGAGCAGGATCCGCATGAAGTCTTGCGCTCGGCCATGTTTCACGAAGAATATCGTCAGATGGTTATCGTGAAAGACATAGACTTCTATTCGCTTTGCGAACATCACATGTTGCCCTTTTACGGAAAGGCGCATGTGGCCTACATTCCCAATAAACATATCACGGGCTTGAGCAAGGTGGCCCGCGTGGTGGAAATTTTTGCCCGTCGCCTGCAGATACAGGAGCGCATGACCACGCAGATAAAGGAATGTATTCAGGAAACGCTTAATCCGCTGGGTGTGATGGTGGTGATAGAGGCGAAACATCTTTGTATGCAGATGCGCGGGGTGGAAAAGCAAAACTCCATCACGGTAACTTCCGATTTTACAGGCATTTTTAAAGAAGCCAAGACTCGCGAAGAATTCATGACCCTTATTCAGAAACGATGAAGATTTGTATATTGGATGCATATACCGCCAATCCCGGTGATTTGTCTTGGGAGGCTCTGGCTGCTTTGGCTCCCTTGTCTGTGTACGACAGGACTTCGCCTTCGCAGGTTTTGGAGCGTGCTTGGGATGCCGAAATCGTGTTGACCAACAAGACCGTTCTTGATGCAGATAAAATAGCACAACTCCCCAAGCTTCAGTACATCGGTGTGTTGGCAACCGGCTACAATGTGGTAGATTTGGCTGCAGCCAAGGCGCGCGGTATCGTGGTGACCAATATTCCTTCTTACAGTACGGCTTCCGTGGCGCAGACGGTGTTTGCTCATTTGCTCAATATCACGCATCAGGTGGCCAGGCATGATGCCATGGTGCATGAAGGCGCTTGGGTCAATTCGCCCGATTTTATGTTTGCTTGCTCTCCTTTGATGGAACTTTCCGGCAAGAGCATGGGCATCGTAGGTTTGGGAAATACCGGAAAAGCGGTGGCTGCCATTGCTTTGGCTTTCGGCATGAAGGTGCTGGCTTTTACCTCCAAAACCCAAGAAGAGCTGCAGGCGATGTTTCCCGCTGTGCCTCAAGAAAACTTGCGCAAAGTGAGCAAGGAAGACCTTTTTGCTCAGAGCGATGTGTTGAGTTTGCATTGTCCGCTCAACGAAGAAACCTTTGCCTTTGTCAATGCCGGGATGCTTTCGCTGATGAAGCCTACGGCCATTGTCATCAACACCGGTCGTGGCCCCTTGGTCGATGAGCAGGCTCTGGCCGATGCCTTGAACGAAGGCCGCATTTATGCGGCCGCGGTGGATGTTTTGAGTACGGAGCCGCCGAAGGCGGACAATCCTTTGCTCAGTGCAGCGCATTGTTTTATCAGTCCGCATTTTGCCTGGGCTACCAAGGAAGCGCGCGAACGCCTTATCCGCATCGCCACCGACAATGTAAGAGCTTTTTTGCAAGGCTGTCCGCAGCATCGCGTTTGTTAATATAAGAATAACCCTATAAATTATCATTATGAAAAAATCTATTCTTTATGTTGTAGGTATCGTTTTGATGTCTATGACTTCTTGTCAAGCCAATGGCTTCAAGTATCAGATTAACGGAACTTTGCCCGATGAATCTTGGGATGGCGAAACGCTGTATCTCACCGACATGGCTACTTCCGAAGTGATCGATTCTGCTGTGATTGAAGGCGCTACGTATCAATTTGACGGTAAGGCTGCCCAGGAAGCACTTTGCCAAATCAAGTTCGGTCGTCCGGCAGTACGTTTTGTTTTGGAAAAAGGCCAAATGACGGTAGATCACGAAGTGATGGCTGTTAAGGGAACCGCCATGAACGATTCCATCCACAATTACATCACCGAAATGTACACTTTGATGCAGGCTGCCACCACCGAAGAAGAATGGACGAAGATGGCTTGCAAGTTCTCAACGCCTATCCTGAAGGCCAATGCCGACAATCTGTTTGGTACCTATGTATTGTGGTTCACCATGTGGCAGGCTCAACCTAAGGGCGAAGATTTCGACAATCTCTTGGCCGTGGCCGGCGAAGCCAGCAAGTCTTTTGCTCCCATTCAGTCGTTTATCGAGCGCAACGAATCCGTTAAGAACACCACTGCAGGCAAGATGTTTACCGATTTTACCATCCCCGGCGGCAACCTGGACGGCAGCGATGCTACATTGTCGCAATATGTGGGCAAGGGTAAATATGTGTTGGTAGATTTCTGGGCAAGCTGGTGTGGTCCTTGTCGTCGCGAAATTCCCATCATTGCAGAACTTTACAAAAAATATCACGGTCCTAAGTTCGACGTGCTGGGCGTGGCCGTTTGGGATCAGCGCGAAGCATCCTTGAAGGCTGCCAAAGAATTGGGTATTGTTTGGAATCAAATTGTTGATGCACAAAGCATTCCCACCGATTTGTATGGTATCGGCGGTATTCCTCATATCATTTTGTTTGGCCCCGACGGCACCATCATCGAACGCGATTTGCGCGGCGATCACATGAAGGAAGTGGTAGCTAAATACGTGGGCAAGAAGTAAGTAAGCCTACTTGTTTTCCTTGGGATAAGCAATGCGGGCGTGATAAACGCTTCTGAGTTTTTCCTTGAAAACTTCTTTGATAAGTTCGAGTTCCTGGAAAGTGATAGGTACGTTTTTATAACGACCTTCGTTGAATTGGCTGTCGATAAGCGATTCTACCAAATTGGAAATACTTTCTTCGGAATAGACCTTCATACTTCTGGAAGCTGCCTCTATGGTATCAGCCATCATCAGAATGGCGGTTTCCTTTGAGAACGGATCCGGACCTGGATAGAAAAAGCCTTCGGGCACTTCCTGGTCCGGATGCTCGTTTTTATAAAGGGTATAGAAATAGCGTGCAGACGAAGCTCCGTGATGCGTCAGGATAAAGTCTTTAATCACCTTGGGCAGACGATGTTGCGATGCGATTTTCAGGCCATTGGGCACATGGTCGGTCACCATGTGTGCAGCCGTCTCTATGGGCATGTGAAGCAGCGGGTTTTCTCCATCGCTCTGATTTTCGGTATAATACGAAGGATTCGCCATTTTTCCCAGGTCGTGATACAAAGCGCCGGTACGCACCAACTGAGCATTCGCATTGATGGCCTGCGCAGCGGCCGAAGCCAAGTTTGACACCTGCAGCGAATGTTGGAAAGAGCCGGGACAGGTTTCCGAAAATTCACGCAACAGTTTTGAATTGATATTGGCCAATTCCACCAAAGTAACGTCGGAAATGTAGCCGAACATCCACTCGAACAGATAGATAAGCAGGTATGAACTGAGCAGCAACAAGGAATTGATGCCAAAGGAAACGTACATCTTCCATTGTACCATGGTTAAGCTTCCTTCTTGCAAGAGCGAAATACTGGTGTAGGCAAGACAATAAATGCAGAGAATCCACAAAATATTGAAAATGAGCTGCGAACGCTGCGTCAATCGTTTCAGGGTGAGAATACTTACCACGCCCACCGACAGCTGCAACATCAGGAATTCGAAGGGGAAGTGCGTGATGGGAGCGCAGATGAGAATGGTTATCATGTAAGCGTAAAACGCTGTGCGGGAGTCGAAAAACGTGGTTACCAGAATGGTGATGATGGCAAATGGAATCATGTAAACGTTCAGCAGCTGGTCGTTGCGGATAACCAATGCCGAAAGCAGCGAGAGAATCACCACCAAAATCAGGATGAAAGCAATGTCGGCCGTGCGTTTGAAAATGCCCGGACGGATTTTGTATAGGTAAATGCCCAACATCGACATGGCCATGCCCACCCAGAGTATTTGTCCTAAAAGCAGCCAGTTACCTCCGGCTTGGTCGTTGCGTTTTTCCGCTTGGCGCCTGAGCGAATCCAATTTAAGGAAAGTGTCGTGGTTCACGATTTCGCCCTGGTCGATGATGCGTTCGCCTCTTTGTACCATGCCGCTGGTCTGCGAAATGCTGTTCAGCAATTCTTCCTTGGAGCGTTGCGAGGTGGTTTTGTCGTAGAAACAGTTCTCTACCAAGTAGTTCTCGATATGACAATCTTGAATCAGCTTATTCTTGTTGATGTGGTTGGGCAGGTTGGTGAGCAGCGCTGTATAAGCCTTTTTGGCCGTGAAAAGCGAAGTGATGTCGCGGGTTTCTCCCAGGTTGTCAATAAGTAGCGTGGCCGATGTATATCCTTCTTTCTCAAGTAATTGCATTTCTTCTGCCGAAATGATGCCGATGTTGTAGATAAGGCTCAATTGCTCGCGAAGATAATCCATGTAGCGTGGAGGTACGGTGATGCGCAAGAAGTCCTGATAATCTTTTTCGAGTTTCTCGAGCATCTGCGGGAGAATATCGCTGTTTTGCTGTAGATAAGGGCGATAATGAGAGAGTACGCTATCTTGTTCTGCCTTGAAAGCAGATTCGCTTTTATAGACGGAAAAATTGTAGGGAGCCGTCAGCAAACCGTAGCGCCAAGGCTTTCCTTCCTGGAATTGATAACGAAAACGTCCTTCACGAGGATAACAATAAACTATAATGGCTGCTGCCACGATGAACAGCAGTACTTTGAATGCATTTTTGGCCATCTCTTAGCTGTTTTGAAAAAAGTGGATAAAAGTAAGAATAAAAATTGTACTTTTGCGCTTTCATAAATAAATAAGGTAATCAAATTATAAGATATGTCTGAAAATAGAAAAGTTCGCGTGCGTTTTGCACCCAGTCCTACGGGCGCTTTGCACATTGGCGGCGTGCGTACCGCGTTGTATAATTATCTGTTTGCCAAAAACTTGGGTGGAGATATGATTCTCCGAATCGAAGATACCGATAGCAAGCGTTTCGTGCCGGGTGCCGAAGCTTACATTGTGGAAGGTCTCACCTGGTTGGGTATCAAATTTGACGAAGGTGTGGGTTTCGGTGGAAACCACGGCCCTTATCGTCAGTCGGAAAGACGCGATATTTACAAGCGTTACGTGGATGAACTCATTGCCAATGGCAAGGCTTATTATGCTTTCGATACGCCTGCCGAACTCGATGCCAAACGTGCCGAGAATGCCAACTTCCAATACGACGCACATACCCGTTTGCAGATGACCAACTCTCTCAGCCTCAGTGCTGAAGAAGTGCAGGAACGTCTCAGTCGCGGCGATGTATATACGGTTCGTTTCAAAATAGATCCCGACCAAGTCATCGAAATCAACGACATGATTCGTGGTCAGGTGCATTACAAATCGGACGTGCTCGATGATAAAGTCTTGTACAAGAGCGCCGACCAATTGCCTACCTATCACTTGGCCAACGTGGTGGACGACCATCTGATGGAAGTGACGCATGTTATCCGTGGTGAGGAATGGTTGCCTTCTACGCCTCTGCATATTTTGCTCTATCGTGCTTTCGGTTGGGAAGAAACCATGCCGCAGTTTGCCCACCTGCCTCTCTTGCTCAAGCCCGACGGCAAAGGCAAGCTCTCAAAGCGCGACGGCGATCGTCTGAACTTCCCTGTTTTCCCCTTGGATTGGAAAGATCCTGCCACGGGCGACATCAGCAAGGGCTATCGCGAAGCCGGTTATTTCCCCGAAGCTGTCATCAATTTCTTGGCGCTTCTCGGCTGGAATCCCGGTACCGAACAGGAAATGTTCAGCATGGACGAACTTATTCAGGCTTTCAACATCCAGCGTTGCAGCAAGGCCGGTGCCAAGTTCGACTACGAAAAAGGAAAATGGTTCAACCATCAGTATATGTTGCTGAAAGACAATGTGGAACTGGCTGCCATGCTGATGCCGGATTTGAAAGAGAAAGGCATCGAAACCAATGAAAATTATGTGGCAGAAGTTTTGGCCTTGGTAAAAGGTCGTATGAATTTCTTGCACGAATTCTGGGCCAATGCGGCTTATTTCTTCACCGCGCCTCAGACCTACGATGAAAAGACCGTCGCCAAACGCTGGAAAGATGTGTCTGCCAAGCAAATGGGCGAACTCGACGCTATTTTATCGGCCGACGATTTCAGTGATATGGCCGCACTCGAAGCCAAGGTGGCTGCCTGGTGTGAAAGCAACGAATATGGTATGGGTATTCCTATGAACGCCTTCCGTCTGGCCTTGGTGGGCGAGGGTAAAGGTCCTCATATCTTTGATATTACACGTCTTATCGGTAAGGAAGAAACTTTGCGTCGCTTGCGTCGTTGTGTGGAAGTTCTGGGGTAAAGAGGGAGCTTTGCGATAATGTACAACATCTTTTTTCAAATATATGTTTGGCTGTTTCGTTTAGTGGCTCTGTTTCATAAGAAAGCCGCCAAAATGGTTGCAGGACAGCGACAAACCTTCCGCGATCTGGACTCGAAAATCAGTCCTGAGGATTCTTGTGTATGGATTCATGTGGCATCTTTGGGCGAGTTCGAACAGGCTCGTCCCATTATTGAGGCATTGCGTTGTCGTTATCCGCATTACAAATTGGTGCTCACCTTTTATTCTCCTTCGGGATACGAGGTGCGCAGGGATTATGACCAGGTGGACGTGGTCTGTTATCTGCCCTTCGATACGCGACATAATGTGCGTCGTTTCTATCGTCGGGTTCATCCCATGGCGGCTATTTTTGTGAAGTACGACTTGTGGCCCAATTATTTGAGGTTGTTACGCAGAAAGAATATTCCGGCTTATTTGGTGTCGGGTATTTTCCGTCCATCGCAGGCTTATTTCTGGTCGTTTGGTTCGGCCTTTTTCCGTCGCATGCTCAAGGGTTTTCATCAATTCTTTGTGCAGAACACCGAGTCGGCCGACTTGCTTACGGGCATAGGTTTGGGCGAGAAGGTTCAAATTTGCGGTGACACGCGTTGTGACAGGGTTTTGCAGGTGGCAGCCGAGGCTAAGAATCTCTTCATGCTCGATACTTTCAAGGCTCCCTCCGTATTGGTGGCCGGCAGCACTTGGCCCCAAGACGAAAAACTGCTCATTCCTTACTTCAACGCTCGTCCCGACATGAAGCTGATTATCGCGCCTCACCAAGTGAACGAGTCTCATCTGTTGTACATCGAGTCTTTGTTGAAGCGTCCGGCGGTGCGATATTCCCAACTCACCATAGAGAAGGTGGCCAAGGCCGATTGCATCATCATCGATTGTTATGGCTTGTTGTCGTCTGTCTATCGTTATGGCAACATGGCTTATATTGGCGGAGGTTTCGGTGCGGGCATCCACAATACGCTCGAAGCGGCGGTTTACGGCTTGCCTTTGGCCTTTGGTCCTCGTTATCAGAAGTTTGAAGAAGCTAAGGCCTTGTTGGCTGAGGGCGCAGCAAAGAGTATCGTCAACGAAGAAGAATTGGCTCGGGTATTCGATGCTTGGCGCTCCGATAAGGAACTGCTCGAGACTTCGGGAAAGGCGGCTCGTGACTATGTCCTGAAGAGCAGCGGTGGTACGGAGAAAATCATGGCTTATTTGGCCAATCAATTGTAAATAGATCGTAGTAGAATCAATCTTATTTGAAATGAAAAATTGGATGAAGCACAACTGGAAAAACATTATGCCATATCTGGTGGCAGCTTTGGTATTCGTCTCTTTGACACTGATTTATTGTGCTCCTGTCTTGGAGGGAAAGGTATTGCAATCGGGCGATAACCTCACGTGGAGAGGCGCTTACGAAGAATGTCGATCCTATACGAAGGAAACGGGAAATCACTCTTTCTGGACGGGCTCCATGTTTAGCGGAATGCCTAATTATCAGATAGGTGGCGGAAAATATCCGGCAGCCAGCATCTTGAGTCCTGTTACCAAAGTGATGCGTTTCGGTGGCTTGAAAAGCGAAACCTTGCTGATGGTGCTGGCCTATTTCTGTTGTTTCTTCATCTTGATGCGCTCTTTCGGTATGAATGCCTGGATGAGTATTGTCGGCTCCATTGCCATCACTTTTTCGTCGTACTTCTTCATTATCATAGAGGCGGGCCACAACACGAAGGCACAAGGCATTGCTTGGATGTCGGCGGTTTTGGCTGGTTTTGTGCTGATGTACCGAAAAAAATACGGTTGGGGCATTCTCATCACTATGTTGTTCACTTTCATGGGATTGATGAAGCATCCGCAGATGTCGTACTACCTGATTATGCTCATGGGTGTGCTTTTCTTTGCCGAACTCTATATTCATATCAAGGAGAAACGCGTCAAAGACTTTTTGCTGGCAACCTTGCTTTTCGTGTCGGCGGTGGCCATAGGCGCCGGACCTAACTATGCGAGTATCAAGGCCAACAACGAATATGTGAAGGAAACCATGCGCGGTGGTCATTCCGAATTGGTGAAGGCCGACGACGCAGAAAACAAGACCAAGGGTCTCGACCTGGATTACGCCACGGCTTGGAGCTACGGCATTGACGAAATCATGACCCTGCTCATTCCCAACTTCAAGGGCGCTTCTTCGAATTACCATGTGGGTGAAGATTCTAAGTTGTATAAGACTTTGGTTTCTAAGGGCATTCCTAAAAGAACGGCTGCAGAATTCTGTCAATCGGTGCCTACGTATTGGGGCACGCAGCCTTTCACTTCGGGTCCGGTATATGTGGGCGCCATCGTTTGTTTCCTCTTTGTTTTGGGCTTGTGCATTGTGAAAGGTCCTTACAAATGGGCATTGTTGGTGGCTACCATTTTCTCTGTGCTGCTGAGTTGGGGTAAGAATTTCATGCCGTTTACGGAGTTGTTTTTCAACTACTTCCCCATGTATAATAAGTTCCGCGCCGTTTCCTCCATTTTGGTGGTGGCCGAAGTGACCATGCCGCTCTTGGGATTCTTGGCGCTAAAGAACATCATGGCTAAAGAGGTAGATGCCAAGCACTTGAAGAGAAGTCTTCTGTATATTTCCGCAGGCATTACTGCCGGACTCTGTCTGATTTTTGCCTTGTTCGGGAAGTCTATGTTTTCATTCACTTCGCCGGCCGATGCCCAAATGTTTGCGCAATTGCCTAAGTGGTTGTCGCTGGCCATTGTGGAACAACGTGCGGACATGCTCAGCTCTGATGCTTGGAGATCGTTCATTTTCATTGCTTTGGCTGCTTTGCTCTTGTGGATTTATGCCGAAGGCAAACTGAAAAACGCCTATTTTATACTCGGTTTGGGCGCTTTGATTTTGGTGGATATGTGGCCTGTGGATCGTCGTTTCCTCAATGAAAATAATTTCGTTACCCAAAAGGAAAACAAGAATTACTTCAAGATGCAGCCTTACGAAGCGCAGATTCTGCAAGACAAGGATCCGCATTTCCGCGTGCTCAACTTGGCCGCCAACACGTTCAACGATTCGCGCACTTCGTATTATTTCAAGTCGCTTGGCGGTTATTCGGCAGCCAAACTGCGTCGTTACCAAGACTTGATTGATGAGCATATCTCCAAGATGCATATGCCGGTCATCAACATGCTGAATGCCAAGTATATCATTGTTCCCACTCAGGGACAGGCCGTACCGCAACGCAATCCGGAGGCATTTGGAAACGCTTGGTTTGTAGATTCTTTGGTGGTGGTGAATACGCCCAACGAAGAATGTGCCGCGCTCAACGAAATCGACCTTCGTCATACGGCAGTTTTGGACGATGATTTTGCCTCTTTCACCGAGGGTTTTGTTCCCGGAAATGATGCCGCTGCCAGTATCCGTCTCAGTTCGTATGCGCCGGATGCGCTTGAGTATCAGAGTTTCTCAAAGAAAGATGGCACCGTGGTATTCTCCGAAATCTATTATCCTTATGGTTGGAAGGCCTACATTGACGGAAAACCGGTGGAACATTTCCGCGTGAACTACGCGCTGAGAGCCTTGAATGTGCCCGCAGGCAACCACGATATCCGTTTCGAATTCCGTCCCGACAGCGTGTATAAAGGCGGTAGATTGTCTGTGGTTTGCGCTATCCTGATGTATGTGGTGATGGCTGTGCTGGCCTTGCGTGCCGCCCTGATCTGCTACAAGCGCTGCAAGTAATTACAAGCTTCTTAAGTAGTTCTCTTCGAGGGCGTTTGTCAGGTTAGACCAAGCGTATTTCTTCTTCTCTTCGGGTATGTTGGTCGTAAATTCGGCAGCCCTTTGACGGAGGAAGAAATCTTTCAGCGCAGCCGCAATTTCCTGAGGCTGAGGCTCAACGACATATCCGATTTTTTCGTGGGGAACGATTTCGCCCAAGCCGCCCACATGGGTCACCAGCATGGGTTTTTCAAAATGAAAAGCTACCTGGGTGACACCGCTTTGCGTGGCTGTTTTGTAGGGCAGGGCCACGATGTCGCAGGCGCTGAAATAACGGCTCACTTCCTTGTTCGAGATGAATTTCTTGTATAAGACGATTTTGTCTTGCAATCCGAGCTCGGCGATGCGCTGGGTGTATTTTTCTTCGTCTTCGTAAAATTCTCCGGCAACAATCAGTTTCACAGGCATTTGCTGCAATTCCGGGTCGGCCATGGCCTCAACGAGCAAGTCCAAGCCTTTGTATCCGCGGATGAAACCGAAAAACAGAATGTAACGGAAATCGGCATCGAGTTGCAGCATTTGCAAAGCCTCTTCGCGAGGCAAGAGATCGCCGTAATGGTCGTAAATGGGGTGCGGACGAAACATCTTGGGCTTGCCTTTTTTGTCGAAACGATTCACATCATTGGCCACCGACTGCGAGAGCGCCATGAAAGCGTCCATTTTGTTCACGAAATAGCCTGGCAACAATTTGTCGAGAATGTTGGGTTCGTGAGGTATCATGTTGTGAATGAGTCCTACACATTGGCATTTGCTTTTACGAAGAAAGGCTGCAATCGTGCCGAAGCAGGGCGCCATGAACGACATCCAATAAGCAAAAATTACCATATCGGGCTGCATTTTCTTGAGCTGACGGCCCACCTTTATCCAAGTGAAGGGATTCACCGAACTGATGTTGCGTGTGATTTTCAGCGATTCGGGCGCCGGATCTTCGCTGTACTGCGTCTTTCCCGGAAACAAAAATCCCGGATACTGCAAGGTGAAGGTGAACATTTCCACCTCTTTGCCTTCTGCCTGAAATTGTCTGGCCAATCTTTCGCTGAAAGTGGCGATGCCTCCGCGGTAGGGATGCGCCGGCCCGATGATAACTATCTTATTGAGTGACATACTATTACTTTCCTAAAAATGCTTTGGTGATATGATAGCGGAAGACGATGATCATCTTTGCCTTGATGCTTTGTCCTTTCAACTGATACCAGCACCAGAGCACCAGGCTTCCGGCCCATTTGACGGCTTCCAAAAATCCACGTTTCAGATAGGCTTTTTTGCTGTGCGAGGTGCGGATACGTTCGCTTTGTCCTATGCCATCGCCCACGCGGCGGATGTAATCTTCGGTGGTGCGGTTCTCCGGAATTACGTGCTGCACAATCACTTTCGGGAAGTAATACACGGGCATGCCGGCTTCCTTTATCTTTCCGAACAGTTCTTTTTCTTCTCCGCCTATTAGGTTTTTCTTGGAACGTCCCAATTTCGGGTTAAAGCTGCCCACCGCCTTCAGACAATCTTTGTGGAAGCCCATATTGGCGCCGATGGGATATTTTTTATCGAAAGGCTTTACTTCTGCTCCCATATCAATGGCCGAGATGATGGAGTACATCCAAGGATTCATCCAAGCCGGTTCTTCTCCGCTTTCGTACAATGGATCGATGCGTCCGCCGAAGCTCATGGTATCGGGATGTGCCTGCAAATAAGCTTGCAATTGCGATAGATAATCATCGTGCATAAAGGCGTCGTCGTCGATAAAGATGAGCCACTGTCCGGCGGCTTCTGCTATACCACGGTTGCGTGCATTCGAAAGTCCTTGTTTTTCTTCGACGATGTAGCGGTACTGCACCTGCGAATAGGCTTGCTGAAAACGATTGCACTCGCTTTTTGTGTTATCTGTGCTGTTGTTGTCGATAAGCAAAACCTCGTAATCCTCGTAGGGAAAACGATTCTTCGCCACATGCTCCAGCGCGCGGTAGATATAGGCATCTCGATTGTAGGTACAAACAATGATGGAGAACAGCATAAGAACAAATGATTGATTTGTGCAAAAGTGGCGAATTTATAGTACATTTGCAATCATTGTGAAGCTCAATTTTTTGAAAAGCCTCTTATGTCGGTAATAGACCAGAAAAAAATAGCCAAAAACACAGCCCTGCTATATGTGAGGATGCTGTTTATTATGCTCATCAGTTTCTATACTTCGCGAGAAGTGCTGGATGCTTTGGGCGAGATAGACTATGGTATCTACAATGCAGTAGGAGGAATTGTGGTAGCTTTTTCTTTTCTCAATGGTATTATGTCATCCGCCTGTCAACGATATTTCTCCATAGAAATCGGTCGTTCCGACTATGCAGCATTGGCGCGGGTTTTCAAGCTGAATGTTACGGTGTTTATAGCTTTGGGACTTATCATTCTTCTCTTGTCCGAAAGTTTTGGCTTGTGGTTTCTGAATCACAAGATGGTATATCCTCCGGAGCGTTACACGGCGGTACAATGGGTGTTTCAAACCAGCATCATTGCATTTATACTCAACATGATGTCAACTCCGTACCGAAGCATGATCATTGCCAAAGAAAAGATGAAAGTCTTTGCCTATTGCGGAGTGGTGGAGGCGGTGCTGAAGTTGCTGATTGTGTATGTATTGTTGGTATCCCAAGAAGACAAACTTATTGTTTATGCTTTGTTGATGTTGGTGGTTACCATAGGAATCAATGCTTTCTATTATGTGTATTGTCGCCGCTATTATGCAGAATGCCGTTATCGTTTTTATTGGAATTATCCGCTTTTTAAGGAAATTATCGGCTATACCGCATGGAATGTTTGCGGAGGCTTGGCCGGAGTGGGTAAGAGTCAGGGTATCAATATCTTGTTGAATATGTTCTTCGGGCCAAAAGTGAATGCGGCTCGTGGTGTGGCATATCAGGTGTACATGACCATCAATCAATTTGTCACCAATTATATGATGGCTACCAATCCTCAAATCATTAAGGCCTATGCTTCGGGAATTCGTAAGGAAATGATGAAATTGGTCTTCCAAAGTTCTAGATTCTCCTATTATCTTCTATTTATTCTGATCATGCCTCTTTTCATGGAAATGGATTTTGTTTTGAATTTGTGGTTGAAAGAGGTTCCCGAACATACAGCCTTGTTTACCCGACTTATCCTTGTCAATGCTTTGATAGATACCTTGGCCACGCCTTTCTATACTTCCATTCAGGCTACAGGAAAAGTAAAATGGTATCAGATTACGGTGGGAGGTTCTTTGCTGCTGATTGTTCCTATTGCGTATATTTTGTTGAAATTTAGATTGATAGCGCCAGAAGGCGTGTTTATTGTTTCCATCGTGATGTCTGTATTGGCACATGTGTTCAGAATGATAAGCATGAAACGGCAATTGGAGTTGTCTATTGCTTCGTATGTTAAAGAAGTTTTGTGGAATCTATTCTATGTGACCATTTTATCGACCATTCTTCCTTTGTTGCTTTGTTATCTGATGCCAATCTCTTGGTTGAGATTCTGTCTGTCGGTCTCATTGGCAGTGTTGAGTACGTCTTTGGTGGTTTATACAGTGGGATTGTCCATGTCGGAAAGAACAAAAATTAGGCAGATTATTATCCGGAAATTTAAGCGGAATGATGCGTAAGAAGAAACAAAAAATAGGAATTGTTACATGGTTCGGGAGTTATAACATCGGCACGAACTTGCAGGCTTATGCGCTCCACGAAGTCTTGAATAACATGGGCTTCGATGCGGCCTTGCTTCATTTGGTGGTTAATCCGGCCAAGCGAAAATCCCTTTTTCATAGGTTATATCTGTTGCTTCGTAGGTGTTTTATTCCTTTGCGGCCTGCGGCACGTTATGTCCTTTTTGAGATCCCCGACAAGCAACGTTATCGCAATACTTTCCGTTTTTTGAGAAACCATGTCAGTGTGTACGATTTGGATAGTTTTTGCAAGTACGATGCTTATTCCGATAAGTTCTGTTGTGCTATTTCCGGTAGTGACCAGATTTGGAATCCTTACTACGTGAACGACTATCATCTCCTGTCTTTTGCTTCCGATAAAATAGCCTATTCATCTTCTTTGGGCGTTTCGTTTATTCCGGAGGACAAAAAAGCCAAGTATCTGCAACATCTGCCTTCGTTTAAGTCTATCGCAGTAAGAGAAGATACAGGAAATCGCTTGCTGCGAGAACTCTTGCAGCGACAAGATATTCAAACAGTGCTCGATCCGGTATTTTTGTTGCCTGCTTCTCGATGGGAAGCTTTGGCCGACAGCGTGCAACTTCCAATGCCAGCAACAGAGCCTTATATTCTTTGTTATTTGGTGGGTGAAAATGATTATTATGCAGCACAGGTGCAGCGCATTCGTCAACAACTGGGTGTAAATCGAGTTTGTGTGGTGACGGCGCGAGCCAATCATGCCAATCATATCGATGGAGAATATTGTGAATGGGCCGGGCCGGCAGAGTTTTTGGCATTGAAGCGTAATGCAGCCTATGTTGTGACAGATTCTTTTCATTCCACTGTGCTTTGTCTGTTGATGCACAAGAATTTTGTGGCCTTGACACGATTTCGTCAGAATGATGGAAAATCGCAGCATTCACGTATGACCGACCTCTTGTCTAAGTTTCATTTAACCGATAAACTCTATCAAGAATCGGATACAAATTGGCATCATGAGATAGATTTTAAAAAGGTGGATGTTGTTTTGGAACAAGAAAGAGCAACTTCCATGGATTATTTGACCAAAGCTTTGTCGCCCTATGCAGAGTAAATTACTTAGTACTCCCCGTCGTTGTTTTGCTGTTTGGTGCGAAGATCACACCGAACGTAAGCAGTGTGCCAGTGGCGGTTTTGTTACTTTGCTTTCGCGATATGTGCTTTTCCGTGGAGGCGTGGTGTATGGTGTTCGCTACAATGAGACATGGCAGGCTGTTTATGAGCGTGTGGATAACGAAAGTATGCTGCAGTATCTTAAAGGATCGAAATATACGCATAGTAAAATCAATGATACGTATCGACGAATACAAGAAGATTTGAAGCATCTTCCTTTGGTTCTTTTTGTTGGTTTGCCTTGTCAAGTGGCGTCATTGTATCAGTTTTTGGGAGAAAAGCCCGATAATTTGCTCACTTGTGATTTGTTTTGTCATGGAACACCTCCGTCCTCTTATTTGACCGAGGAAATTGAGTATCTGAAAAAAAGGCACAAAATCAAGGAAATAGATGATATTCGATTTCGCGGCAACGATGGCCATAATTACTATCTGACACTTTGGAACCAAGGACAACTGCTTTATCGGAAAAAGGCTCAGGCTCAGTATTATTTTAGTGCTTTTCTAGACGGAATAAGTTTGCGAGATGCCTGTCAGACTTGTGCCTATGCTCGTTTGGAACGTTCGGGCGATTTTTCCACCGGTGATTTTATCGGCTTGGGCCATTCGAAACCCTTTACCGGGCCTTTGTATAACACATCGGTCGTACTTACCACATCGGTCCACGCGGATGAAATAATGGCTCAAATGAGTTTGGAATTTCCCTATCTACAGTGTCAGGAACGAAGCATAGAAGAGGCGTACCAAGGCAATCCGGCTTTGAAGATTCGTCGTCAAGCGCACAAACATTCACGCTCTTTTCATCAAGCAGTGAAAAAGTATGGTTGGGTAAAGGCATCACGTTACTATCAAACGCCGTCTATTATTAAGTATTATCTTAAACAATTATATATCAAGTGTCATCATATAGCGCACCTGATGAAGAAAACCCTCATGCCTCAAAGATGAATCCGTCTATTTCCATCGTTTTATGCACCTACAATGGCGCCAAGTTTCTCAGAGAACAGCTCGATTCTTTGATGCGACAGACAATGCCGGCATTTGAGATTATTGTCCGCGACGATGCTAGTACGGATACTACCTGGGAATTTTTGAACGACTATGCCCGACGTTTTTCATCCATGAAAATCTCACGCAACGAGAACAATCAGGGTTTTATGAGGAATTTTGCGCTGGCATTGCAAGAGGCACAAGGCGACTATATTGCCTACTGCGATCAGGACGATATCTGGACCGATGATCATCTTGAGGTGTTAATGAATCTGATAGCCGATAAGGATTTGGCGGTGGGAAACGCACTTCTGATAGACGAAAAGGCCCATTCCATGGGCTTTAGTTTGCGAGAAGAATTTCGGTACAATAATGTGGCTGAGAACGAGATCGACAAACTGTATCCTATTTTCTATCGTCAATCGGTATATCAGGGAGCTAGTATGTTGCTGACTAAGAGTTTAAAAGAGAGTTTGTTGCCATTTCCGGAAGGCTTGGCTTTTCACGATGTATGGACGGCGGCGATGGCATGTTGTAAATCGGGTATCAACGATACCGATCGCATCATTACGCTTTATCGTCAGCATGGAAAGAATGTCACTTCGCACAGAAAGCCTTCCATTTTCAGGGAGCTGAAGATGCGTCATCATGTTACTTTTTCGCCAGACAGGATTTATCTTCATGATGCTTTAAGGGAAAGAATTCAGCCAATGTCTCCGGCTTTGGACGAGTTTCTGCGTGATTGGATGTGGTACTATCTTCATGCCAAGCGTAAAAGCTATCATTTCAGGGCTTTTTGTCATCGTTTTCGCAGATATAAAAAAATTTATACATCCAAAGATTTTAGGTACTTTTGTCTGCGAGCCTTGCAAGCATTAGTAACGCCGGCTTTTAAATGAAAAGAGAATGAAGAACAGAAATATTGCAGTTATTTTGGCTGGAGGTGTAGGATCTCGTTTGGGCAAAGAACAGCCTAAACAATTTTATCAGATGTACGGTAAAACCATCATCGAACATACCATAGATGCTTTTGAGCAAAACGAAGGTATAGACGAAATCGCTGTGGTGTCTAACATCAATTATATTAGTGAGATTCATGCTCTTAGCAAGAAGAATAACTGGAAAAAGTTGATGAAAGTCTTGCCCGGAGGAAAAGAACGCTACGAATCTACCTTGGCTGCTGTCAATGCTTATATGGATGAACCTCAGGCAAATCTCTTGTTTCACGATGCCGTACGTCCTTTGGTAAGTCAACGTATTATCAATGATGTGCTGGATGCCTTGAAACAGTATAGTGCGGTGAATGTGGCTGTGCCCGCAACCGATACCATCATAGAAGTAGATGAAAATGGACATCTGATTACACAGGTGCCTAATCGTAAGTATCTTAGAAGGGGACAATCTCCTCAGGGATTCCGTCAGGAAGTTATCGCCAAGGCTTATCAATTGGCTTTACAAGATCCCGATTTTGTATCAACCGAAGACTGTGGCACTGTAGCTAAATATCTTCCGCAAGAGCGCATTTATGTGGTGGAAGGCGAGGAAAAGAATATGAAATTGACATATTCGCGAGATATCTACGTGCTGGAAGAATTGTTTAAATGGGAGCGATAACAGAAGTCTTATGAAACTATCACAAGTAAAGTTCTTTTTGCGCGGTTTGTTGGTATGTCCCATGCGTCCATTCATATCTGTACGAAAAAATCTTTGGATCTTCGGCTCGGATAAGGGAAGACGTTATTCGCAGAATGCGCGTTATCTATTTGAATATGTGGTTAAAGAACATCCCGAGATAGAAGCTTATTGGATAAGCCATTCCCAAGATGTCTGTCGTGATTTGCAAGCCCGAAATTTGCCGGTGTTGATGAACACTTCTCTTAAAGGCATCAAGGCTTGTCTTTCGGCCGAAGTGGTTGTGACTACTACTTGGTTCGACGATATCCGTTATACATTCAGAAAAAAAGGACAGCATCATTTACATCTGATGCATGGTATGCCTCTTAAGGTGGGCTATTACGATACGCCTGAAGCCAAGAAATCTTGCTTTGTGAAATTTACAGATTTCCTTACTGCCAATTTTGTGGGCAACTATCGTTTGGAAGATGCTGTATTTTTGCCGGTTACGTCCGAATTGTTCAAAACCATCATTCAGAAATCTACTCGCAATCCTCGCGTAGAAATCACAGGACAGCCGCGTACTGACGATTTTTTGAGCTTCGATGCCTTGAGTTTGCGACGCAAATATGGTTTTTCACCCGAGGATGTGATTATCACCTATATGCCTACGCACCGTTCTTACGGAAAAGGCGCTTTGTCTCCCTATATCTTCAAGGATAATCCGCAGGCTATCAAGTACTTCAAAGAGCATCATATCGTGCTGGTGTGGAAGCAACATATCAACATGACGAATCATTACGAAAGTTTTGCGCACGAAGACTGTTTCCGAGATTATTCGGCCGATGCGAAGGTGGATTCTCAGGAATTGCTCTTTATTTCTGACATGCTTATCAGTGATTATTCCAGCTGTGTGTATGACTTTATGCTTTTGCAGCGTCCTATCTTATTTCACGATTACGACGATTATACTCATACCGACAATCCAATTTACATCACCAAAGAAGATATGGCGCAAGTCGGTCCTATCAGCGAAGATGAGAATGGATTGCTGCATAATATCAAAGAGTGTTTAAAGGCCGGCGTCCCCGCATATATCAAGCATCCGGAAATATTGAATCGTTATCATCAACATCTGGATGCTCATTCTTGCGAGCGCGTATTCCGTTGTTTGCAGCAGAAGATAAAGTAACATGAAACTCGATTTGCAAATCACTTATGCCAAGGCTATCTGTATACTTCTGATGGTTCTCGGTCATGCGGGCGTTCCTATGGTCGTGCATCGATTCAGTTGTTTGTTTCATATGCCTTTGTTTTTCTTCGTGACGGGCTTTTTATTTAAGGATGATTATTTGCAGCATGGCATAGTTTTTTTCAAAAAGAAATTAAAAAGCATCTGGTGGCCTTATGTGTGTTGGACAATTTTTTCCATCCTTATTCACAACAGTGTACTTTTTCCTTTGCAGATAGTGGGGGAAACATACAAGCTCAAGCAAATACTGATTAAGATCATTTGCGCCTTGGGAATGGCCAGTACAGATGCCTACATCCTTCCGGGTTTCTGGTTTTTGCGTGATATGTTTTATGCGCTGATGATGGCTTGGCCCACGATTAAGATTTGCAAAATGGCCTCCTCTCCTCGCAGACAGAAAATCGGCTTGGTTTTGGCCATTGCGCTGAGTCTTTTGTTGGCAGTGAGCATCAATTTGAAATGGCTGTGGATTCCCAATCTGAAAACCTCAGCTTTACTAGCCTTGTCGTATATGCTAAGTGCTTATCTACTAAAGCAATGCGCCTGTTATTTAAAAGGGAAACATTCGCTTTGGGCGGGAATAGCAATGTTGCTGTTCATGTGGTGGCTGTCGCGTTATTTCAGCACCTCAATGACTATTATACAAGGTGCCGGCAATATATTGCTCTATTATCTTGTGTCCATGGTTTCCGTCATCGCCTTATTGTTGTTTTGCGATGGTCTCGCTCGTGTGGAAATGCCATGGCTAAAGTATATAGGAATGCATACGATGGATATTTTTATTTTCCATTTTATGGCCTTCAAACTGCTCACTTATTGTCTGATACAGTTAAAAGAGTTGCCCATGGAATATATGTCGCGCTTTGCCGTGCCGGGCTATTGGGCATTGTACACCTTGGTCGGTGTATTAGTTCCTTTGGGAATAAGTTGGCCTAAAGCGTCTTGTAAAACTTGGCTACAAGGCGGAAAAGAGGCTTGCTGACGAAAGAGGGTAAACAAGTTTTCATGAAACGCACCGTTTTTTTTCGGCAAATCATCGAACGGCGCTCTTTTCGGATGTTTTCACCGCGAGCTTCACGGATATCATACAATTCATTTACCGACGCAATATGATTGTTGAAAGTGGTGCCGTCCGAAAGCACGATGTCGGCAATGGTTCTGTCGATGTACGAGAACTGCCTGCCGTCTAAGTAAAAAGCAGAAATCTGTTCAAAATCGGCCGCATAGCGATGTTCTACCACGAATGGCTTTTGTTTCAGCAAATCAGTTTTTACAAATAATGCCTGATGGCTGATGGACATTTTTTTCGAGATGGATGCCAAATCGGGCTTGGTGACAAAGAAACCATATTCGCGCTCTTCATTGGCATTTCCAAAAACGACATCACTATCGGGATGTTCTGCAATGAACGCGGCTACGTCTTCTAGCACCTTGTTGTCGTGAAAAGTATCGTCGGCATTCATCATGATGACGTAGTCGCCTTGTGCAGCAAATATTCCCTTGTTCATGCCATCGAAAATGCCTCTATCTTTCTCGCTGACAATGTAATGGATACGATCTTTATAACGATTCACAATATCCATGGTACCATCTTTGCTTCCTCCGTCGATGATGAGATACTCAACATTGGCATAGGTCTGATTCAAGACCGAGAGTATGGTCTTTTCGACGCAACTCTCGGCATTGTAGGTAACCGTGACAACAGAAAGACGAGGCTGTTTCATGGGCATCAATATCGATAATGTTCTGCTTTGAAGGGACCTTCTTGGGGCACGCCAAGGTATTCGGCCTGAGCGGGAGTAAGCTTCGAAAGTTTGGCACCTACGTGGTCGAGGTGCAAGCGGGCTACTTCTTCGTCCAGGTGTTTGGGAAGGCGATACACATCGATGGCGTAGGCTTTTTCCCAAAGTTCCATCTGAGCTAAGGCCTGGTTGGTGAAAGAATTGCTCATCACAAAAGAAGAGTGACCGGTGGCGCAGCCCAAATTGACCAAACGACCGTCGGCCAGCAAAATGATGCTGTGGCCATCGGGGAAGAAATACTGATCTACCTGCGGCTTGATGTTGCGATGACGGATGCCGGGATATTTCTTCAGCTGATCCACCTGTATTTCGTTGTCGAAGTGGCCGATGTTGCAGACAATGGCGCAATCCTTCATCTTTTCCATGTGTTCTATGCGGATAATGTCGAAGTTTCCGGTGGTGGTGACGTAGATGTCGCCTTCTTCCAGGCTGTCTTCCATGGGCTTCACTTCGTAGCCTTCCATGGCCGCTTGCAAAGCGCAAATCGGGTCGATTTCGTTCACGATGACGCGAGCGCCGAAACCTCTCATCGACTGGGCACAACCCTTACCCACATTGCCGTAGCCGCAAATGACGGCCACTTTTCCGGCAATCATTACATCGGTGGCACGCTTGATTCCGTCGGCCAAAGACTCGCGACAGCCGTAGAGATTGTCGAATTTCGATTTGGTCACGGAGTCGTTCACGTTGAAGGCAGGGAAGAGCAGTTCCTTGTTGCTCATCATTTGGTACAGACGATTCACGCCGGTGGTGGTTTCTTCGGAAACGCCTCTGATTTCGGGAATCATGCTGCTCCAGAATCCAGGCTTTTCGGCCAAAACTTTTTTCAGGATGGCTTTCAGCTCGGCTTCGTCTTCGCCATGCGAGGGCGTGTCGAGAACGCCGGCATCTTTTTCAGCCTGTACGCCCAAGTGAATCATCAGCGTGGCATCGCCGCCATCGTCAACGATGAGGTTGGGACCATTGCCACCTTCGAAGGTGAGCGCTTGCAGGGTGCACCACCAATATTCTTCCAGACTTTCGCCTTTCCAAGCAAAAACATTCACGCCCTTTTCGGCCACAGCGGCAGCGGCATGATCTTGCGTAGAGAAAATATTGCAACTGGCCCAACGCACTTCGGCACCCAGCTCGGTGAGTGTTTCAATGAGCACGGCCGTTTGGATGGTCATGTGCAGCGAACCCATGATGCGAGCGCCTTTCAGCGGCTTCTTCGGGCCGTATTTACGACGGATAGCCATCAATCCGGGCATTTCTTTTTCGGCAATTTCAATCTCTTTTCTACCAAAATCGGCCAAGCTGATATCGGCTACTTTATAAGGAATTTTGTTAAAGATTGTTAAATTCATATTTTCGTCAGATTTTTTGTAACGTTTTCGTTTTTCTTGCGTCTTGATTGCAAAATTAGTAATATTTTTGCGGTCCGAAACAAGACTCTTTTTAATTTCCTCTATATATATGTTCGAAGGTGTTTCTGCGTGAGCCGAGGCACCTTCTTCAATTTATATCGGTTTTACTCATTGTTTACCAACACAAAGTCCAATTGACGTTTGTCCATGTCGGTGCGGGCCACCATTACTTCCACGCTGTCGCCCAAGCGATACACCTTTTTGTGGTAACGTCCAATCAGGCAGAAGTTCTTTTCGTCGAAGATGTAGTGGTCGTCGTCCAGGTCGCGCATGGGCACCAGGCCTTCGCATTTGTTCTCTTCGCATTCCACAAAGAATCCAAAATCCGTCACGCCAGAGATATTGCCTTTGAAGACTTTTCCCATTTGGCCGGCCATGAATTCCACCTGCTTGCTCTTGATAGAAGCACGCTCGGCTTGCGCGGCCAGTTGTTCCATGGCAGAGCAATGTTCGCACTGACGTTCCAGACGTTCACGGTCGAAACTCTTTCCATCGTTCAGGTAGCGCTCCAGGAGTCTATGCACCAACATGTCGGGATAACGTCTGATGGGCGATGTGAAATGTGTGTAGTACTTGAATGCCAAGCCGTAATGTCCGATATTGTCGGTGGTATATATGGCTTTTGCCATGGCGCGCACGGTGAGAGCAGAAATCATGTTGGCTTCGGCCGTTCCTTGTATGTCGCCCAGCATCTTGTTGATATTCTGGCTTATCTGCTTTTGGTCGCCGTCGGTGTTGAGTGTGTGCCCGAATCGTTTGATGAACTTGGATAAATCGCTCAGTTTGTCAGGGTCGGGCAGGTCGTGCACGCGGTAAACGAAGGCCTTCGGCGTAGTGCCTTTTTTGTTGACGAATTCGGCCACGGTTCTATTGGCCAGCAACATAAATTCCTCGATAAGTTGATGCGATTCGTTCGATTCCTTGAAATAAACTTCGATAGGCTTGCCGTTTTCGTCCAATTTGAAACCAATCTCGTTGCTTTCGAATTGGATGGCTCCGTTTTGCATACGTTTTTTGCGCATGATCTGCGCCAAAGCGTGCAAGCTAAGGATTTCGTTTTTCAGCACATCGCTACGACCTTCAATGACCTCTTGTGCTTCTTCGTAAGTCATTCGGCGACAAGATTTTATCACGGTGCGTTTGATACGCGATTTAATCACTTCGGCCTTGCTGTTCATTTCGAAAATGCAAGAGAAACAACGCTTTTCTTCGTCGGGACGCAGCGAGCAGAGCTGATTGCAAAGCGCTTCGGGCAACATGGGCACCACGCGATCTACCAAATACACCGAAGTGGCACGTTTTTCTGCCTCCTGGTCGATGAGTGATTTGGGCTTCACGTAGAATGTGACATCGGCAATGTGCACACCTATTTCCCAATGTCCGTTGCTCAATTGTCTGATAGACACGGCGTCGTCGAAGTCTTTGGCTTCGAGCGGGTCGATGGTGAAGGTGGTCACTTTGCGGAAATCTTCTCGGTAGCTGTATTCCTGCGGCTGAATGTCTTCGTTGAATGTCAGGGCTTCCTTTTCGGCTTCGGCCGGGTAGCTTTCGGGCAATTCGAATTCGCCCATGATGTCGTCGCCCAGGCATTTACGCTCTTTGCGCAGTTGTTGGGCCAAGGTGTAGCGGCCTTCTCTTTCCATCGTGAGGAAATGTTGCTGATGAAGCATTTTGAGCAGTTCGAGCACCATTTCTTTGCTGGCAGCCCGGGTAATGCCCAGTGCGGCGGCTACTTGCTTGTAATTATAACTATTCCGGACATTTCTCCGGAAAAAATGCATAATCTCTTGTTTGAGGTCAGCCTTGGTGATGCGGGCTATTTTTGTTTTCTTTTTGTGTTTCATAGTGTTCTTCATAAAAATCTTTTCATTAATTCTTCCTGGCTGATGCAGGAAATGATGCGTTTTCCATCGGGGGTAAAGTTCTGAATGGCAGCGCTAAACAATTGTTGGCAGAGGTCTTTTTGTTCGCTTTCGCCAAGTTTTACGTCATAGGGCAGGGCTGTTGATTTGGCCATTTGTAGAGCGAGTTTATCGCTGAGCAAACAAGAAAATCCAGGAATGTCTTCCAATTTGGCCTGTAACAGATCTTGTAAGACGCTGTGAGCATCCTTTCCGGTCAATTGCTGTGGAATGCCTGTCAGCAAATAACTTTGGCCATTCTTCTCGAAACGGAATCCCAAATCGTTCAGGCTTTCGCAAAGCGCTTCGAATTCGTCCAACAAATGATGAGGCAAATCTATTTCTTCGGGGAAGAGCAAACTCTGTGAAACGGATTGATGCTGAGCCAATTGGCGGCTGTATGCTTCGAAAAGAATGCGCAGGCTTGCACGGTGTTGGTCTATGAACAGCAATTGCTCGCCCATGGGCAACATCAAGTAACGGCCAAACACTTGTGTCAGATGTTGTTGATGGCTTTCCCAGGTATCTTCGTCGTTGAAGAGAATCTCCAAAACATCTTGCGGATGCTGGAACTCTTGTAGATGCTGAATCTCCTGTGGTTGCTGAATATCTTGTGCACGCGGCGTCGATTCGAAATCGTTTGTCGTAGGCTTGAAGTCTCGCGCTTGCTCGAAGCTTTCTACCAGTTGGTCCCATTGTCGTGACACATTTCCCTTGTCGAACGAAGTTCTTGAATAAGCCGGCGTCGATGAGTAGGAAACGACAGGCTTGTCAAAGGATGGTGTGGCGAAGGGATTATAGTTGCGGTCGAATTCCACCTGCGGCTGGGCAAAGTCTCTGTCGTTGGGCAAAACATCAATGTTAGGCGCGTCTTCCTGGTCGAAATCTATGGAGGGAACGGCGTTGAATTTGCCTAAACACTCGCGCACGGCGGCATTCAAAATGGGCCAGATCACTTGTTCGTGCTCAAATTTGACTTCCGTTTTGGTGGGGCTGATATTCACGTCTATGCTTTCTGTGGGAACTTCCAAAAAGAGAAAGTACGCCGGTTGCATGCCGCTGGGAATAAGGGGTTCGTACACATCGAGAATGGCCTTTCGGAAATAAGGATGGCGGATGTAGCGCTGGTTGGCAAAGAAAAATTGTTCGCTGCTACGTTTGTGCGCCGCCGACGGGTCTCCGACAAAGCCACTGATACGCACGAAATCGGTCTCCACTTCTATGGGGTAAAGTTTCTTGTTGAGCGTGGCGCCAAATAGGGCGATAATGCGCTGACGCAGGCTGCTTTCCGGAAGCTGATACAGGTTTTCGCCATTGTGGTTCAGACTCATTTCCAACTCTGGATGCGCCAAGGCGATGTGTATGAATTCGTTGCGGATGGCCAAAAATTGCTTGGCATTGCTGCCTAAGAATTTGCGTCGGGCGGGAACATTGTAGAACAGGTTGCGCACCATGAAGCGCGTGCCTACACTTGGCAAAACCATTTCTTCCTGACTCTCAATTTGTGAGCCGGCAATGCACACCTTGGTACCCAATTCGTCTTCTGCCTGGCGGGTTTGCAATTCCACTTGGGCAATGGCCGCAATCGAGGCCAAGGCTTCTCCGCGAAAGCCCATGGTTTGCAGACTGAACAAGTCACTGGCTTCGCGCAGTTTAGAAGTGGCATGACGTTCAAAACAAAGTCGCGCATCTTCTGCCGACATGCCTTTACCATTGTCGTTTATCTGGATAAGTGTTTTTCCGGCTTCCTTTATGAGCACCTCAATTCGGGTCGCGCCGGCATCGATGGCATTCTCCATCAATTCCTTCACGACCGAAGAAGGTTGCTGAATCACTTCTCCGGCAGCAATCTGATTGGCTACATGATCGGGTAAAACGGCAATGATACGGCTCATCTTCCATTACGAAATTAAGGCGTAAGCAATAAGCAAAGCAATCAGAAGCACCACGCAGACAATGCTGACGATGTTGCTGATTTTTCTGGCTTGATCAATTTTGGTTCCGCCGGGAACGTTCTTGCGGAAACTGCCGCGAATGTCCTTTTCAAAATCTTGACGGACGTTCTTATCTTCGTTTTCGGCTTGCATATTCATTTCTTTTCTGATGCGTTCGTAACGTTGTTCTCGTTCTTCTTTCTGTTTGTCGTAATAGATGGGCTGATGATTGAATTGTCTGGCCCTCGGCTGTTTCAAAATGGGGAAAAGGAAGCTCATAACTATATGTTTATCTGTTTGTTCGTCTGTTTCTGTTCGATCGTTTCACGGTGCTGCCTTTCTTGCGCGTTTCTTCGAAACGATCGTCTTTCAAGTCGGTACGGCGGAACACATCTTCCGGCCCCGTGGGACGAAGCTCTATGGGCCAAGAAAAGAGCGGAATGTGTTTATCCTCAGGCTTTACCAAACTCAATGGGAAGAATCTGCCCTTGGGCTGCGGTGCCACCTTGATGCTCGACATCTGCCCCGTGCTGTCCATGAACATTTCTATGTCGCCTTGCTCCAAGCTGACCATGCCAATCATTTCGTCGTCCTCGTTGTGAGGAATGTAAATGGAGCGTGCGTTGCCCTCGATGGTCACACGGTTCACCTTGTTATTCAAAAAGTATGCCTTCAAATCGTCGCCCGAAGACTGGTTGTAGTAGGAGGTGTCGCTCGGCTCTTGCGAAACGACCGAAGCATTGCGCTCCACATGCAGATGATCTACCGTATTGTTGATGAGGAAAAGCTTCATGTGATTGCCTCTTACTTGCTGATTGTCAGACCATATAATAGGCTGTCCGTTGATGTCGAGAATGGAGTCCCGGCTCGAGTAGAACATGGAGTCGCAAACGGCTTGCAAGTCGCTGCGGTAAATGCGCACGTGGTGATAGGCCAGGAAATTGTCGTAGATGGAATCCTTGCGCATCATCAGCGTGTCGGCGTGCAGGTATAGGGTGTCGCCTTCTTGTGAAAACTCTTTGAGCAGGGCTTTTCCCGTCAGGAAGGAGGTTTCGGAAGCCTTGTCGTAGTAGGCGTAATCAGAGGTGAGCATCATGGCCTTGGATGAGTCCATCAATTGCACATGGCTTCGTGCCCAGCCCTTGTCGCGGCTTTGGTCGTAGCTGACCGTGTCGCCAATCATGTAGTAAGGTGTGCTCAGCACGTACGATCGGTCGTAGAGTTCGCTTTCACCCGAATTGGTGTTGTACCAGCCGCGGAAGGCGTGAACCACTGCGCTGTCGCCCACGATGCGGGTGTGCGAAACAATGGAGGCCGTGCGGGTTTCGGTGTTGTAATTGAGTGTGTCGGTGTACATCACGAAATCGGGATGCGTCAAGGTGACACTGTCTTTGAAGAAAGCCTTGTCAATGGCAGGATTGTAGCTTCCGTAGCTTGATGCCAGCGTGTTGGTCGGATCGACGATTTTTCCTCCTTGAAAGAAATAACCCACGTTGGCGGCGCGGTCGTAGTTGAGGTTGTCGGTATAAAGATTGACATCCTTGTTGGTCATGACCACATTGGTGCGCAGCATGGCCAGTTTTCTGTTGCCGTCGTAATAAAGCGTTTTTCCGTCTAAGGTGAGCGTATCGCCTTGCGTCATGTGAACATGTCCGTAGGCATATAGCGAGTTGCTTTCGCGAAAGAAATGCGCTGTGTCACAATACAACCACGCACTGTCATGACGGAAGCGGACATCGCCAATCAACTTCTGGTAATCTTTGTTGACGTCTTCGTCGAAAACCAAAGTGTTGGCATGTTCAAGGTAAATCAAGTCCTGAGCTTGCGCAAACAATCCGCTCAGACAGCAAAGTAGGACAATGAGACGATGACGCATGCTTATTGTTTAATCCAACCCGGATACATAAACTCACAGCTACGCCAATTTTCGTTGATACGCACGTAGATTTCCTGTTGTTTTTCTCGTATCCAGTCTTCGATGATTTTTTCTTTTTTGTGTTGTAATACAATGTCTTTCAGCTGTATGAAATCTTCCGTTACCGAGGCCGGATGCGCCTTGGTCTTGCTCTTGACGCGCACGATGGCACAGATTTCACGGTTGCGGTTCTCGCGGGTATCCACCATGGTGAAGGGTTCAGAAATTTCGCCCACATTCATGTTGTACACCAATTTTCCTATTTCCTGAGGCAATTGCTCCATCTGAAAACGAGAAGTGCCGGTGTAAGGATTGATAAGCAAACCGCCGTTGTTACGCGTGTCTTTGTCTTGCGAATACAAGCGAGTGGCATTCTTGAAGCTGACTTTGTCGTTGCGGATGGCGTCGGCAATGCTGTCCAAGCGAAGCATGGCCTTATTCTTTTCCGTGGCCGAAATATGCGGACGCAGCAAGATATGACGGCAGTTGATACGGTCGCCACGTTTTTCGATAAGCTGAATGATATGGAAACCGAACTGCGTTTCCACGATGCGGGAAACCTTCGTCGGATCGGTCAGGTTGAAAGCCACATTGGCAAATTCGGGCACATACTCGCCTTTACCTTTGAAGCCCAATTCGCCACCATCCTTGGCCGAGGCGCATTCCGAATAAAGCACTGCCAAAGTAGAAAAACGTTCGCCCTTGTGTACGCGGTCGGTATATTCTCTCAGTCGCGATTTGATCTCTTCGATTTCCTGCGGATCGTATTCGGGTTCGATGGTAATGAGCTCCACTTCCACTTCGGCAGGAATCATCACCATGCTGTCGGAAGGAACGTTCTTGAAATAAGCGCGCACTTCGGCCGGCGTCACCGTTACGTTTTCCAGCAGAGATTCTTTCATCATGTCGATGGTTCTTTCTTCGCGGGCAATTTCGCGTTGTTCTTCGCGAATCTTAGAGAGAGGTTTGCCGAAATACTCTTCCAATTTTTCCTTAGAACCCAGCTGGGCAATCATGTAATTGATTTGTCTGTCAACCGTCGAGATAATGTCGTTGTCGGTGACGATGATACTGTCCAGCTCGGCCTGATGCAGGAAAAGTTTCTGCACGGCAATTTGTTCAGGGATAACGCAGTAAGGGTCGCCATTGAATTTCTGGCCTTGGTACAAGGCCTGGAGGCGCTGTGATTCCACATCCGATTTAAGGATAGCTTCATCGCCCACCACCCACACCACCTCGTCGATGATGTTGTTCTGCGCTTGCAGGGCCAGGTTGGCAGCTACGATGATGACAAGTTGTAAGATAAATTTCTTCATTCTTGATAATACGTTATTTGACCTTTCAGCTCGGCTTCACGCTTCATTTCTTCTTCCAATTGACGGAGAAAGGCCGTTTTATGACTATTGATAATGATATTCTTGATGCGATTGCTGACAAATTCCAAAGGCTCCGGATTGCCCGCCAGGATATACTCGTCGATTTTCAGCAAGTAAGCGTAATTCTCGTCTTCCACTTCGAGATAATCCTTGGTTTTCAAGAACTTGGCTTGGTCGTTCATGTTGTAAGGAATATAATCCATCACATCGTCGAGCGTCATCCATTCGCTGCGGAATACTTCGTAGATTTCGGCATTTTGCAAACAACTGAGGTCGAGCTTTTCGATAGAGGCTTCGTCGGTCTTCCGATAGAGGCTCTTGATGGTTTTCGTGCTGCTCGAATGAGCAGGAAGCTTGATGAAAATGCCTTTCACCAAATGCTGAGACGAAAGGAAACGATGGGCATTCTTTTCGTAGTACTGTGCAATTTCCTCGTCGCTCACTTCGGTTTTCAGTTTTTCGAGCAAGACCTGTTCCTGGTATTCGTAAATCATCAGCGATTTGTGGTAGTCTTCCACCATCTTCCTGATTTCCGGACTTTCGGCCAGATTCTCTTGCGCGGCTTCATACACCAAAGTTTCCTTCACCCAATTGTCGATATAAGACTGAGCGGCTTTTACACTGTCTTCTTGGTCGAGATGCGTAGGAATAGCGGCTTGAATTTCATCGAGATACAACACATGCTGAGAGGTGGCCACCACGGGCGTGCGGTCGCTATCCTTCTTTACGCCCCGACATTCTTGCAAGAACATGGGGATGGAAATCAAAATCAAGCACAATAAAGCCTTCATCTCAAAAACGTTTATTTCAGTGTGTCAATCACTTCTTGGTAAATCTTCACTGGATATTTTTCCTTCAAAGCGGCAACCCAGGTGGCTTCCAAATAATCTTGGTATTTTGCTGTGGCCTGTCCGCGAACATCGTCCACGGTCTTGGGCTGCTTCTGGATCTTGCCCACGTAGAAGAAGTAAGGATAATGTCCGCTGGGTGTCCAATCTCCCTCGTTGAATACCACTTTGTTTACCATGGGATTGCTGCCACCTTTAAAGAAAACACCCTTGTCCACGCGCACGTTGTAGGTGCTGTCGTTGTTGTAGGTGCGGAGCAATACCGGCGCGATAGAATCGATGGGCAGCGACTTGGCCAACTTCTTTACCTCCTTCACCATGCTTTCTTCGTGGCAACCTACCAATACGCCCGAGAAGCGAGGCTGTTCCCAGCGGAAATCTTTCTTATGACTCTTGAAGAACTTTTCCAGACCTACGGTGTCGGTCGATGCCTTGTTCCACACTTCGCGGTTGCTGATTTCGAACAAGAGGATGCCGTCGTGATATTCTTGCATCAGGTGTCCAAAGGCCGGATACTTGCTTTCCAATTGTTTGTCTTCGTAGGCAATCAGCGATTTGTGAACGAACTGATTCCAAGCCTTGTCAATATCGTTGGCAAGCTCTTTGCGGCTGTTGAGGAACTCGATGAATTCGGCAGCACTCAGTTTCTGGTCGGCAAAGCTGGCGATGTCGGGAAATTTGTTCAAGACGCGCTTGGTGGCTTCGTCGAATTTGTCACGTTCGCCCAAGGTGATCTTCAGCAACTGCAGCGCGTGGCTGTCTTCCTGATAGTTGTATTCTTTTTTCAGTTGTTCGCTGAAAGCATAAGCAGGCATTTCACGACGTTCGTCTCGGTACAGCATCTGGTTGATTTCCTGCATCAGGCTTTCCATGGCAGGAAACTCGCTGATACCGTAACGCTTCACCATGTGCCATCCGTATTTCGACTCGAAAGGTCTTGAATATTCGCCATCCTTCAAAGTGAGCAAAGCATCTTCGTACTCGATGGGAAGCGAACCTCCACGCAGCAAAGGATAACGTCCGTTGTTGCCCACTACATAGCGGTCGTCGTTGTGGTGTCCGTTGGCCATGTCTTCGAAAGTGCGGCCCGCTTTTATTTCGCGATAAATGTCGAAGATTTCTTCCTTGGCTTTGGCTCTCTCATCGTCGGTGGCATTGGGCGCCAAGGTCTTCAGAATATGTCCCGATTCGTACTGACCGATGGCCGCTCTCTTGTTGTGCATCTTGATGATGTGATAGCCGAACTGGGTTTTCACCGGCTGGCTGATTTCTCCGTTTTCCAACTGCATGGCAGCTTTGGCAAAAGGATAAATGTAGCGCGATGCCAAAGTGGTACCCAGGTATCCGCCATTGTTGCGGCTATTGTCTTTAGAAAACTCCTTGGCCAAGGCTTCGAAACTTTCTCCCTTTTCTATGCGTTGCAGAATATTCTCTGCCGTCTGAAGTGCCGAGTTATCATCATTTTCCGCGATAAGGATATGGCTCAGTTCAAGGTAAGTCTGCATCAGTTGATAACATTCTTCCTGCAAGGCCTTTTCCGTCGCTTCCGATCTCAGATATTGGGGCGTGAGTTGGTTTCTGTAGCCTGCCAATTCGTTCTTGAAAGATGCTAATGTATCCAGCCCGGCTTCTTTTCCGGCAGCCACTTTCAGCTTGAAAGTGACAAACATATCCACATACTCTTCCAGCGAGTTGCTGTCGGCCACCTGATTGCTGTTGTTCTTGTTCCAAATGTATTCGAATTCAGACAATTTGACATCTTCTCCGTTGATGTTCATCACCACGGGATCCTGGGCAAAAAGTGTAGCAAAGCAAAATAGGCTGGATAACAATAGTAATCTTTTCATAGTCAATGTGTTGTTCGTTGTTTTTAAATCTTAACCCATGCGAGAATAGTTGGGAGCTTCGGCCGTGATGGTCACATCGTGCGGGTGGTTTTCAGAAACACCGGCGGCCGTGATGCGGGTAAACTTGGCATCGTGCAAGGCTTCGATGTTCTTGGCACCGCAGTAACCCATACCTGAACGCAAACCGCCAATCATCTGGTAAACCACTTCGTAAAGAGAGCCTTTGAAAGGAACGCGAGCCACGATACCTTCGGGAACCAATTTTCTTGAGTCGCTTTCGTCGCTTTGGAAATAGCGGTCTTTCGAACCCTTTTCCATGGCTTCGATAGAACCCATACCGCGATATGATTTGAATTTACGTCCGTTGAAGATGATGGTGTCACCGGGAGATTCTTCCACGCCGGCCAGCAAAGAACCCATCATGATACAGCTACCGCCGGCGGCCAAAGCCTTCACGATATCGCCAGAGTAACGGATACCACCGTCTGCGATAATGGGCACACCGGTACCCTTCAAAGCACTGTAAACATTGTAGATGGCAGACAATTGGGGCACACCGATACCGGCAATGATACGGGTGGTGCAGATAGAACCCGGGCCTATACCCACCTTGATACCGTCAGCGCCGGCTTCAACCAAAGCCTTGGCAGCTTCGCCGGTGGCAATGTTTCCAACCACCACTTCCAGGTCAGGATATACGCTCTTCACCTTTTTCAAGGTTTCAATAACGTTGCGAGAATGGCCGTGAGCCGTATCGATAACAACGGCATCAACACCGGCTTCCTTCAATGCGTGGATACGGTCGAGGGTATCGTGAGTAACGCCCACACCGGCAGCTACGCGCAGACGGCCCAAACTGTCTTTACATGCAGAAGGTTTGTCTTTAGCCTTGGTAATGTCTTTGTAAGTAACCAAACCAACCAAACGGCCTTCGCTGTCAACCACGGGCAATTTTTCAATTTTGTGGCGTTGCAGGATTTCTGCAGCAGCTTCCAAGTTGGTCGATTGTTGGGTGGTGATAAGATTTTCTTTCTTAGTCATCACTTCGTCAACCATGCGGTTCATATCTTTTTCGAAACGAAGGTCGCGGTTGGTAACGATACCGATAAGGAGACGTTCTTTGTCAACGACGGGAATACCACCGATTCTATATTCAGACATCAAATTGAGCGCCTGACGTACAGAAGAGCCGGATTGAATGGTGATAGGATCGTAGATCATGCCGTTTTCGGCGCGTTTCACTATTTGCACTTGCTTGGCCTGTTCTTCGATGCTCATGTTTTTGTGAATGACACCGATACCACCTTCGCGGGCAATGGCAATAGCCAATTTCGATTCGGTAACGGTATCCATGGCAGCAGATACTACGGGAATCTTCAGTTCGATGTTTCTAGAAAAACGAGTGGTCAAATTGACATCGCGAGGTGTAACTTCCGAATAAGCAGGAATAAGCAACACATCGTCGAAGGTGAGGCCATCATAGGCGATTTTATCTTCAATAAAGGACATAATGATATGATTTTGTAGTGATTATTAATTTCCGAATTCTGATAAAAATTTAATGCGGACCAAGCGAACTTCTTCTTCCGTGCAATCTCCCATTTCTTCCATGGCATCATCGACGCTGTCGCTATCCGATTCCTTGAAGTACTCGAGCAAGTCGTAGATTTTGTCTTCGTCTATGACTTCTTCCAGGAAGTAGGTGATATTGATTTTGGTGCCGGAATAAACGATGGCTTCGATCTCGTCGAGCAATTCTCCGAAAGACATTCCCTTGGAATGAGCCAAATCGTCGAGCGCCACCTTGCGGTCTATGGCTTGGATGATGGAAATCTTCACCTTCGACTTGTTGGCCACGGTGCGCACGCGCAAATCTTCCGGACGTTCAATTTCGTTTTCTTCCACATGGCGCTTGATTAGGGCGATGAATTCGTCTCCGTAACGTTTGGCCTTGCCTTGTCCCACGCCGGGAATGTTCTGCAATTCCTCGATGGTGATGGGGTAGGTGGTGGCCATGGCTTCCAAAGAAGGATCCTGGAAAATGACGTAGGGCGGCAGGTTCATCTGCTTGGCAATCTGCTTGCGCAGGTTCTTTAGCATAGAGAACATGGCCGGATCCACGGCGCTGGTGCCTCCGCTTGCCATTTGTATTTCTTCGTCATCGCCATCCATTTCGTCTTTCATGACAATTTGGAAAGCCTTGGGTTTCTTAAGGAAAGCTTTGCCTGCAGCCGTAATCTTCAGTACGCCGTAGTTTTCGATTTCCTTATCCAAATAACCTTCGATAAGTGCTTTACGGATAACATTGTTCAAAACTTCCTCGCCGTCATCTTTGCAAGAACCGAAGGTATCCAATTCATCGTGCTGATACGATTCCACGTCAGCCGTTGTTTTTCCGACCAAAATATCAATAATATGGTCTGTCTTGAATTTTTCTTTGACTGCAGCGATAGTTTCAATAACCGTAGTCAACAACTCTGTAGCATCCACTTTTTTCTTAGGATTTAAACAATTGTCACAATTACCGCAATTGTCTTGCTGATAAGTCTCTCCGAAATAATGCAGCAGCAATTTGCGGCGGCAATCGGCCGATTCGGCATAAGCAGCGGTTTCCAGCAAAAGTTCCTTGCCGATTTCTTGCTCAGCCACGGGCTTGCCTTGCATAAACTTTTCTAATTTCTCTAAATCTTTATTCGTATAGAAAGCTAAACAAATACCTTCGCCATCGTCGCGTCCGGCACGTCCGGTTTCCTGATAATAGCCTTCCAGACTCTTGGGAATGTCATAATGAATAACATAGCGCACATCCGATTTGTCTATACCCATACCGAAAGCGATGGTGGCCACAATGACATCCACTCTTTCCATGAGGAAGTCGTCCTGGTTCTGCGAACGCGTGGCAGGGTCCATTCCCGCATGATAGGGCAGCGCTTTTATTCCATTCACACAGAGCGTTTCGGCCAATTGTTCCACCTTCTTTCTGCTCAGACAGTAGATGATGCCCGATTTGCCTTCGTGCGCGCGGATGAACTTGATAATATCCTTGTCGACGTCGTTGGTTTTGGGACGAACTTCATAGTAGAGGTTCGAACGGTTGAACGACGATTTGAAAACCGTGGCATCGGTCATGCCCAGATTCTTTTGAATGTCGTGTTGAACCTTGGGCGTGGCGGTGGCGGTGAGGGCAATGATGGGCGTGCGGCCAATCTCGTTGATGAGCGGGCGGATACGGCGGTACTCGGGACGGAAATCGTGTCCCCATTCCGAAATACAATGCGCTTCGTCCACGGCGAAAAGCGAGATTTTGATGTTGCGGAGAAATTCGATGTTCTCCACTTTGGTGAGCGACTCGGGCGCCACATAAAGCATTTTTGTCTTGCCGCTCAAAATGTCACTACGCACCTGATCGATAGATGCTTTGTTCAAAGAAGAATTGATGAAATGAGCAATGCCGTCTTCCTCGCTGAAATTGCGCATGGCATCTACCTGATTCTTCATCAGGGCAATCAGTGGAGAAATAACGATGGCAGTTCCTTCCATCATAAGTGCCGGCAACTGGTAACATAAAGATTTACCGCCACCGGTCGGCATCAATACGAAAGTGTCTTTTCCGTCCAATACGTTACGGATGATGGCTTCCTGATTACCTTTGAAGGTGTCGAATCCAAAATACTCTTTTAGTTTTTCAACCAAGTTGTCTGATTTTGACATAGTTGTGAATTTTTCTATGAAATAGCAAATTTATAAACAAAACACACAGAAATACAAACGTTTTGGATGAAAAAAAAGGGATTTTAACAAAAAAATCCCCTTTCGTATGATTCAGTACATTTTGGTACACTCAGACGTTTCTCAAGCGAGCTTCTTGGCTGTTTTCCATTTTCGATTTAGCATAATCGAGCGTGATGCGCACCGTTTTGTTGTCGGTAGAAGGCGTTTCGTACATCACGTCCATCATGATGCTTTCCGTGATGGAACGCAAGCCTCTGGCACCCAACTTGAACTCTATGGCTTTATCGATGATGAATTCATACACTTCTTCGTTAAATTCCAGCTTCACGTCGTCCATGGCGAACAGCTTGATATACTGCTTGATGATGGCATTTTTGGGCTCTGTCAGAATAGAACGTAGCGCAGTTCTGTCAAGCGGTTCGAGGTAGGTGAGCACCGGCATTCGACCAATGATTTCGGGAATCAGTCCGAAGGCTTTAAGGTCTTGAGGCGCAATGTATTGCAAGAGATTGTCCTTGTCGATGTGACTGCTGTCCTTGCTGGCACTGTAACCCACGGTGGTGGTGTTCATACGCGAAGCGATTTTCTTCTCTATGCCATCGAAAGCGCCGCCGCAAATGAACAAGATATTGTTGGTGTTCACGGCAATCATCTTCTGCTCCGGATGCTTGCGTCCGCCTTGTGGAGGCACGTTCACGATGGAACCTTCCAACAGTTTGAGCAAGCCTTGTTGAACTCCCTCGCCGCTCACGTCGCGCGTGATGGATGGATTATCGCTCTTGCGGGCAATCTTGTCGATTTCATCGATGAAGACGATGCCTCTTTCGGCTGCTGCCACATCGTAATCGGCCACTTGCAACAAGCGCGTGAGCAGGCTTTCTACGTCTTCGCCCACGTAACCGGCTTCGGTGAGTACGGTGGCATCAACGATGGTGAAAGGCACTTTCAGCAATTTGGCAATGGTGCGCGCCAGCAAAGTTTTTCCCGTACCCGTAGAGCCCACCATGATGATATTGGATTTTTCAATCTCGATGCCATCTTCGCCTTTGTCTTGCAAAAGACGCTTGTAGTGGTTATACACAGATACAGAGAGAAATTTCTTGGCTTCGTCTTGTCCGATGACATAAAGATCGAGGAACTCTTTGATTTGCTGAGGCGTGGGGAGATCTTCCTTCTTGATGTCGTCGTGCTTGTTGCCTTTCTTGCCCGAGGCTTTCGACAAGATTTCGTCGGCCATTTCCTTGGCGCGCTCGGCACAATCAGAGCATATATTACCAGAAATGCCCGAGATAAGCAGGGGCACTTCTGAACGGGCGCAGCCACAAAAGCTGCATCTATCTTCCGATTTCTTAGTCATAATTATTTGCTTTTCAGCATCACTTCGTCAATCATTCCGTAGGCCTTGGCTTCTTGGGCGGTCATCCAGTGGTCGCGGTCGGAATCCTTTTCAACCTGTTCGAAACTTTGTCCGGAGTGGTCGGCAATAATCTGGTACAACTCGTTTTTCAACTTCTGAATTTCGCGGAAAGTGATTTCCATGTCGGAAGCCTGTCCCTGCATACCGCCCATAGGTTGATGTATCATCACGCGAGAATGTTTCAGGGCGAAGCGTTTGCCTTGTGTGCCGGCAACCAGCAATACAGCAGCCATGGAAGCAGCCATGCCGGTGCAGATGGTGGAAACGTCGCTCGATACGAACTGCATGGTGTCGTAAATGCCCAAACCGGCGTAAACACTGCCTCCGGGCGAATTGATATAGAGCGAAATGTCCTTACCGGGATCGGCAGAATCCAAGTAAAGCAACTGAGCTTGCACCACGTTGGCGGTGTAGTCGTCCACTTGCGTTCCCAGGAAAATGATGCGATCCATCATCAGTCGTGAGAATACGTCCATCTGAGCAACGTTCAAAGGACGTTCCTCTATGATGGTGGGGTTGATGTAGCTGCTGGTCACTTTGGCATACTGGTCCAATGCAAGGCCGTTCATGCCAAGATGTCCGACGGCGAATTTTCTGAAGTCGTTGTTCATGGTCTTGTTGTTTGATTATTTCTTTTTTTCGTACAATTTGTTGAAGTCTTCGGTGCTGATTTCCTTTACGTTCAGCTTAACAGCGCCCTTCAAGAATTCAGCCACCTTCTGGCTCATGGCCTGATCTTGCAAATTGCGTGCCTGTTCAGGTTTCTTCATCATTTCGCCGGCATATTGTTCGAGCAATTCTTCGGGAACATTAGCCATGCCATATTGAGCAAACTGAGCCTTGGTGATGGTCTTGGCCATAGCCATAACGTCTTCTGCTTCAATCTTGATATTATTCTTCTTGATGATATCTTCCTTCATCAGGTGCCACTTCAATTCTTCGATCATCTTAGGCATGTCGGCATCGATGCTTTCGGCAGTCTTTTTGTTGTCGGCTACCAGCAACCAACGTTTCAAGAAAGCTTCGGGGAATACCACGTCTTTCAGTTTGTTCACCAATTTTTCTTCGGCATCTACCATGAAACGATAATCGCTTTCGGGAGCGAACTGGCTGGTAATGTCTTCTTTAACCTTGGCACGGAAAGCCTCAACACTATCAACAGCGCCTTCGCCATAAATCTGGTCGAACAATTCCTGGTTGAGTTCACCTTCTACGAAGCGGTTGATTTCCTTGATTTCGAAAGTAAAATCGCTGGTAACGTCCTTGGCAACATCCTTAGGCAAGCGCAACAATGAAGCCAATTCTGCTTCGTTGCCATCGTTGGCCTTGTGAGGATTGTAAGTGATAACGTCGCCCACCTTTGCGCCGTTGAATTTGGCCTTTTCGTCTTCGTTCTTGAAGAATGAAGGCAACATCAAAGCGTCTTCTACCTTAACGGCATCTTCTGCTTCGCTGATTTCTACCAAGTTGCCCTTGATAGAGTCGCCCATCTGGAAGTCTTCTACCTTTTCGTAGCGACCACCGCGTGAAGCATAAGCTTTCACTTGAGAATCAACCATTTCATCGGTAACAATGATGTTATAGTAAGGAATGCTGTCCTTCTTGTTGAGGGTGTAGTTCAATTCGGGAGCCAAGGCGATGTCGAAAATGAATTCGAAAGGACCTTCGCCGTCGAGATCTTGCGCTACCTGTGATTCGCTGGGCAGAGGTTCGCCCAAAATATTCAAGTTGTTGTCTTTGATGTAGTTGAACAAAGAATCAGACAAGGTCTTGTTCAATTCGTCGGCAGTAACGCCCTTTTCGTACATCTTCTTGATCAGACTCATGGGAGCCATACCGGGACGGAATCCGGGAATCTGGGCCTTCTGACGGTAACTTCTCAGTGTTTTGTTTACACTTTCTTGATAATCAGCTTTTTCTAAAGTGATTTTAATCTGTGCATTAACAGCATCAATAATGACTTTTTCTACGTTCATGTTCTGAAAAATTTTTTGGAGCGCAAAATTAATTTTTTATTCTCAAATGGACAAACTAATTTTTACTTGTTGTATTTTTGTCCCGTACTATTGCAAATATTGTGCCAGATGATAAGGAATCTATTGAAAATTATTGTGTTGCTGATGTGTATGGCCATGGGTTTCATCTTGATTTATGCCCTGGCAATTCCCTTGCTGATGCTCTTTCACGGTTGCGATTTGGCGACGGCCATGCAACTCATGACTTCGGTGTCTGGGCTGCGATTGGTGCAGACGCTTCAGGCCGTGTTGGTGTTTGTGCTGCCGGTTTTCCTCATGCTGAGGCTTTTCAAGACAGACGCGGCCGATTTTCTCCATTTGCGCAAACCTTCTCGTAAACACCTCATTTGGGCGGTGTTGAGCATTATTCTGATGATGCCTTTCATGAATCTCATGGTGGCTTGGAACGAATCTTTGCATTTGCCCGAGTCCATGGCTGCGCTCGAAACATGGCTGCGCCAACAGGAAGATGCCGCTTTACAAGTGACACAGAAACTTACCTCGGATATCAGTCTTTTGGGCCTGATTCTCAATCTTTTGATTATGGCTCTGCTTACCGGATTCGCCGAAGAAGTCTTGTTTCGTGGCGGCATTCAAGGCATGATGACGCGTACTGACAAAGTGCCACATGCTGCCATTTGGCTGACAGCTTTTCTCTTCAGTGCTATCCACATGCAATTTTATGGCTTCATTCCCAGGATGTTGATAGGCGCTTGGCTGGGCTATTTGCTCGTATGGTCGGGCAGTTTGTGGGTGCCGGTGGCCGCTCACGCCATGAATAATGCCTTGGTGGTACTCAGCGAGTTTGCCGTGGCAAAAGCTTGGCTTCCTGAGCATTTCGCCGAGAACATCGGCACGGGTTCTGCCTGGGGTTGGGCCATCCCTTCTGCCGTTTCAATACTGCTGGTTGCTTTGTATCTTTCTGATAGCAAGTTCTCTATCGAAAAGTTTTTCCCTAAGCGAAAGTAAATATTCCGTAGGCGCTTCTTCTAAATTATCGTAAGGAAAATCCTCTTTCAGATGCAGTTGTAAGTTGGCTTGCAGGCTGTCTTTTTCTGTGTAGGCGCTTTGTTTTCCGTTGCAGGATTGTTTTAAAAATTGCAAGATGCGCAGCCCGTCGGCTTTTTCGTGAAATCCCTGCCTGAAATGCGCCAGATCTTTCAGGTTTTTGCGTAGCGGTATCCACAGATTCTCATCCTTATTTTGCTTGGCTAAAAATTCTAGGAACTCGTTCTGTGGCAGTGACTTATCATAAAAAATATCTTCTATGAGCGAGTAGGCATCCCCGATGATGGCAAAATACTTCGGATGATAAATGGGATAGCTGCTCCAATTGCCTTGGCAAGCCTTTGCCAGGGCGGGTCCTGTGCCGAAATCCACTCTCGACGAAAGTCGTGTGGCGGGCATCACCACCGTGTTGCAGAAGTGGCTCACTTTCGAGGTTTTACAGAATTTCTGCAGGAGGTAGAAATCTTCGCCCGAAGGCAGCGGTTTGATGTTCCCGATTCTTTGCAAAGCGCTCACGCGAAAGGCCATGGCCGAACCTATGGCAGTAAATGCGAAAGGCGATGAAATAGCTTGTAAATTAAGATGATAGAACCTCATGTACATTTCGTAGCGCAGCATGGCTCTGTCAATCTCGGCTTGTCCGCAGAGCGGGTGATAATAGGGCAGAGCCAAAGCGTCCAAACTGTCGTTTTTTTCGAAACATTCTCCAACTGTCTGACAATAATTGCTTTGCACGCGCGTATCGGCATCAAGGCTCAAGATGATGTCGTGCGGGGCGGCCGTTTCTAGAATCTGTTCGAATAGCGTTTTTCGTGCCCAACCCACTCCTTTGTGTTTGCCGGTCCAGCCTTTTCCGCGGCTGCTTCTGTCGATGATGTAGATGCTTTTGCACCGCGAGCACCAGGGATTCGGCTTTGCTTCGCTCGAAGACTGCGTGCTTGCTTCACTCAGCGATTTCAGATGCTTTTCGCTCAAGGCTTGCAACTGAGCGATGCTTTCCTGGTTGTTTTGGCAAACCTCCGGTTTCTCTTGCCAATAGCTTTCCGGCTGATTGACACAGATATAAACGTGATACGCGTAGCTGCTTTCCTGCGATAACAAATCAGCCATGGTCGAAGGCAGGTAATGCACTTCGTCCATGGCAGGTATGGCAATATGAAGACAGGGCTTCATGCGAGATCTTTTGTCAGTACGCTCAGAATGGCTTGATGCCCATCAACAAACGCACTTCCTTGATGGTCTTGGCAGCGCTTTCACGAGCTTTTTCAGCACCCATCTTGGCCACTTTGCGCAAGTAATCTTCGTTGTTGCAAATGTCCAGGTAGCGTTCGCGGATAGGTGTGGTGAAGCTGATGATATCAGCTGCCAATTGCTTTTTCAAATCGCCGTAACGAATTTCGCAATTGTTCCACTTTTCGTCGAAATAAGCGATGGTATCGGGTGTAGAAACAGCCTTCATCAAAGTGAAAAGATTCTCGATATAATCGGGCTTCACGCTGTTGGGTTCGGTGGGACCTTGGTCGGTAAGCGCGCGCATCACCTTCTTCTGAATGAGCTTGGGATCTTCGCAAAGATAGATGCAGTTGCCTTCCGATTTGCCCATTTTTCCACTACCATCCAGTCCGGGAATCTTGATGAGTTCCTGTCCGAAATTGTAGGCCGAAGGTTCCTTGAAGTATTCCTGTCCGTACATACCGTTGAAACGACGTGCAAAACGACGAGTCAGTTCGAGGTGTTGTTCCTGGTCTTTACCCACGGGCACTTTGTCGGCATTGTGGATGAGGATGTCGGCAGCCATCAGGGTAGGATAGGTGAGCAAACCTGCGTTCACGTTTTCGGGCTGCTTGCGTGCTTTTTCCTTGAAAGAAACCGTCTTCGACAATTCCCCCAAATAAGCATGCATGTTGAGTAAAAGGTAAAGTTCAACGGTTTCAGGCACATCGCTCTGCACATAAATGGTGGCCGTTTCGGGATCGATGCCGCTGGCCAAGTATTCACAGAGAATGTCCTTTACATTGTCGTGCAGGATGCTGGGATCGGGATGCGTAGTAAGAGAATGATAGTCAGCGATAAAGAAGAAACAACGATTCTCTTGCTGCATTCTGACGAAATTGCGCAAAGCTCCGAAGTAATTGCCCAAGTGCAGATGTCCTGTCGAACGGATGCCACTAACTACAGTATCCATATTCTTTATTTAATAATAGAAGAGGGCAACTAAATATTTTTGATGTTTAGCTACCCTCTTACTAATCAGGTTATTACAAATTATTCTTCAATAGCCTTTACATCGTCGGTGAAGCCCTGTTGCTTGCGTTGGATATCGTAAGCCAAAGGACAAGCCACGAACAATGTACCGAATGTACCTACAATCACACCAAGAGCCATGGCGAAGGCGAAGCCGCGGATGCTGTCACCGCCGAAGAGCAGGATGGCGATCAATACTACCAAGGTACTCAGTGAGGTACTGAAGGTACGGAGCAAGGTAGAGTTCATAGATACGTTCATGGTGATCTTCTTGTGACGGTTGGGATAGATGCCGATGGTTTCACGTACACGGTCGAATACAACCACGGTATCGTTCACCGCGTAACCGATAACGGTAAGAATGGCGGCAATGAATGTCTGATCGATTTCCAAGCTGAAAGGCATGATACCGTAGAGCAATGAGAATGCACCGAAGATAAATAATACGGTGAATGACAAAGATGCGATAACACCGACGCTAAATGCCAAGTTGCGGAAACGCAAGAAGATGTACAATGCGATGGCAATCAAAGCGATGGCAACGGCCCAGATAGCAGAAATCTTGATGTCAGAAGCAATGGTAGGACCAACTTTCTGTGAAGATACGATATGGTTAGACGTGAAGTCTTCCAAGGTGGTACCTTCGGGCAAGAAGCTTGTCAAGTTGTTGAACAAGGTTTCTTCGATTTCACCGTCGATGGTGCTGCTGTTGTCGTCGATCTTGTAGTTGGTAGAAATACGTACCTGGTTTTCGTCACCGATGGTGATAACTGACAAAGAGGCATCAACGAAAGCATCTTCCAATGCAACTCTTACGTCTTCAGTGCTGACAGCCTTTTCGAAGCGTACTACGTAGTTGCGACCACCTGAGAAGTCGATACCTTGGCTCATGCCGCGGAAGCACAGAGAAACGATGGCTAATACACAGCAAACGAGTGAAATGATGTAACCGATTCTACGTTTACCGATGAAGTTGATGCGAGGATTTCTCAAGAAACCGGCAGAAACCTTGGTGGTGAAGGTAAGATTCAAGAGTTTATCTTTATCCAAGAAGCTGGTGTAGATAAGGCGGCTCAAGAATACACCACAGAAGAAAGAGGTAAGAATACCGATAATCAAAGTGGTGGCAAAACCCTTGATAGGACCTGTACCGAATACGAACAATACAATACCGGTGAGCAAGGTGGTCAAGTTGGCATCGAAGATGGCAGAGAATGCGTTCTTGTAACCTTCGTTGACAGCTTTCTTGATGTTCTTTCCTGAAGCCAATTCTTCTTTGATACGTTCGTAGATAAGGATGTTGGTATCCACAGCCATACCCAAGGTCAATACGATACCGGCGATACCGGGCAAGGTAAGAACTGCCTGGAATGAAGCCAAAATACCGAAGATAAAGAAGATGTTGCAGCAGAGACACAAGTCGGCAATCAAACCAGCCTTCCAACCGAAGAAGAATACCATGTAAACCAGGATCAAGCAGAATGCAATGATGAATGAGATCAAACCTGATTGAATGGCTTCCTTACCCAAAGAAGGACCAACGATGTCTTCCTGTACGATGCGGGCGGGAGCGGGCATCTTACCAGATTTCAATACGTTAGCCAAGTCCTTAGCTTCGTTTACGGTGAAGTTACCAGAGATTTGTGAACGACCACCGGTGATTTCGGTTTGTACGGTAGGATAAGAATAAACGTAGTTATCCAAAACGATGGCGATGCTCTTACCGATATTGTCTTTGGTAAGACGAGCCCAAGTCTTGGCACCTTCGGCGTTCATTTCCATATCTACCACCACGCGGCCGTTGGCTTGTTCGAAGTTGTCGCGGGCATCGGTGATAACGTCACCGGCCAAAGAAGCGCTACCATCGCGGTTGCCAGCCTTCACAGCGATCAATTCATAAAGATTGCTTTCTTCAGAAATAGGCTTAACACCCCATACGAACTTCAAGTCGCGGGGAAGGGTTTCGCGAACCTTGCTCATGTTCAGGTAAGCATTCACTTGAGCAGTATCTCTACCCAAAGCGTAACCTACGCAAGGACCACGGCCTACACCTTGTTCAGTTTGGTTAATCTGGAGAACGGCGAACAAAGGATATTCCTTCTTCCATTCTTCCAATGATTGAGCTTCTTCGGCAGCCTGATTGTCGTCCATGCCTTCGAGCAAAGCGGCTTCTTCAGAATCGGCCTTGGGAGCTTCAGCTTTTACTTCTTCCTTGGCAACTTCCTGAACGGCAGGAGCTTCAGCAGCCTTAATATCGCGAACGATGGTGTTGGCAGCAATCAAGCTTTCGTAAATTTCGGCCAAGTCGTAGGTTTCCCAGAATTCCAAGTTGGCAGAACCTTGCAGCAACTTACGTACACGTTCGGGTTCCTTGATACCGGGAAGTTCTACCAAAATACGACCATTGGTTTCCAAACGCTGGATGTTGGGCTGAACCACACCAAAGCGGTCGATACGAGTACGCAACACGTTGAATGAGTTGTCGATAGCGCTCTGAACATCTTCTCTCAACACCTTAATAACATCTTCGTCAGAGGTGGTGGGGTCGATGCGGCCTTTCATTTCGAAAGTGCTGAAAACGGCAGACAAGCGAGCGCCTTCGTCGAGAGCCTTATATTCTTCTACGAAAAGGTCGATATAATCGCGGTTGGTTTCGGTTTGACGTACAGAAGCGGCAGCCAAAGCCTTGTTGAAATTGGCATCGGGGTTGTTGCCCGACAAAGACTTCAATACATCAGGAATAGAAAGTTCCAAAATAACGTTCATACCACCCTTCAAGTCCAGACCGAGGTTCAACTCCTTGCCTTGACAATCTTTGTAGGTGTTGCCCAAATAAATTTTTTCCAGGGCGATGGAATCCAAGTAGTTGCGTTCCATCAGTTCGTTGCCTTGAGCATAGTTCTTGGCGTCCTTGTTTACTTTGGCAGTCACGAAAGTGAAAGAAAGGTAGAACAAGCAGACCAAGGCCAGCAGAATGGCAAACAGTCTTACAAATCCTTTTTGTTGCATTGTGTTTAAAATTATTATTGTTTCATTAAAAATTTCACAAATGCTTCCCGAAAAACAATACCAAAACAACCGATACCAAGCACCTAACAACCCTTTTTAAATAAGAGGATTGTAGCTAAGTGCTTGATAATAAGTTAATTTCATTGCTCTTCAGAGAAAAGCGAGCCGCAAAGATAGTTTATTTTTTGAAAATAATCATTAAAAACAAGCATAAAAATGCGGCTGCAAAGGCATCTTACAAACCTCTACGCAAGAGCAGTGCTTCGGGATTGGGGTCGGCACCGCGGAACGCACGATAAAGATTCATGGGTTCGTCGGTGTTGCCTCTTTCCAAAACATTCTTTCTGAAGGCAGTAGCCGATGCCTGATCGAAAATGCCTTTTTCTTCGAACAAACCGAAACCATCAGCATCCAACACTTCAGACCAGAGATAAGAATAATATCCGGCGCTGTAGTTGTTCTTGAAGATATGGATGAAGTTGGTACTGCGGTAACGTACAATGATTTCCGGAATCAGGCCCAAGTTGGTCAACTGCTCGTTTTCGAAAGCGCGAACGTCGAAATCCTGCTGTTTGTCGAGGATGTGCCAGTACATGTCCAGATAAGCGGCCGATACCAGCTCGACAGTGGTGAATCCTTGGTTGAAAGTGTTGGAAGCCTGAATCTTGGCAATCAGTTCGTCGGGAATGATTTCGCCGGTTTCGTAATGCTTGGCATACAATTTCAGCACTTCGGGATGCATGCACCAGTTTTCCATGATTTGAGAAGGCAATTCCACGAAGTCGCGACTTACGCTGGTGCCACTCAGGCTGTTATAGGTACATTTGCTCAGCAATCCGTGCAAAGCGTGGCCGAATTCGTGGAACATGGTTTCCACTTCGTCCAGACTGAGCAAGGCCGGCATATCACCCACGGGGCGGGTAAAGTTACCTACATTATAAATATGAGGATTTACGTTTTTGCCATTGAGAACCTGCTGTTTACGCAAGCTGCTCATCCAAGCGCCGCTTCTCTTGCCATCGCGGGGATAATAATCGGTATAGAAAAGACCGATGAAAGAACCGTCTGCATCGTTCACTTCGAAAACTTCCACTTCAGGATGATAAACAGCCACATTATCAACAGGTTTGAAGGTAAGACCATATAAGCGGTTGGCCACCATGAAAATACCTTCGCGCACGTTTTCCATCTTGAAATAAGGCTTCAATTCAGCTTCGTCGAGGTCGAATTTTTCCTTGCGCAATTTTTCGGTGTAGTACCACCAGTCCCATGCTTCCAATTTGAAATTTCCACCTTCTTTATTAATGTATGCCTGCAATTCTTTGGCTTCCTTTTTGGCCTGAGGCAGAGCACGTTCCCAAATTTTGCCCATCAAATCGAAAACAGCCTGAGGCGTCTGAGCCATCTTGTTTTCCAATGCATAATCAGCGAAAGTGTTGTAACCCAAAAGTTTAGAACGTTCAATGCGATAGTTGACCATTTTGTTGATAATGGCCTTGTTGTCGAATTCGTTGTCGTTGTCGCCGCGGTTGATGTAAGCTTTCAGCAATGCTTCGCGCAATTCGCGACGTTCGCTATATTGCAAGAAAGGTAAACGGCTGGGATTGTGCAAAGTAAACACCCATTTCCCTTCTTGACCCTTGTTCTTGGCGGTAATGGCAGCGGCATCGATCACGCTCTGAGGCAGACCGGCCAAATCTTCCTGTTTGTCAATCACCAGCATATATTGATTGGTCTCTTTCAACACATTATCAGAGAATTGCAAAGCCAATTTCGACAATTCCATGTTGATTTCGCGCAGACGATTCTTGTCGGCTTCGTTCAAAGCGGCGCCCGAACGGATAAAATCTTTGTAGGTAATCTCCAGCAATCGAGCCTGTTCCTGGTTCAGATTCAGCTGATCTTTCTGTTCGTAAACGGCCTTGACGCGTTGGAAAAGCTTGTCGTTCAACGAGATATTGTCGCTGTGCGCCGAAAGCAGGGGAGATACTTCCATAGAAAGCGCTGTCAGTTCGTCGGTGGTTTCAGCGCCGGTAAGGCAAGAAAAAACGTACGAAACCTTGCTGAGCAATTGGCCACTGTTTTCCATGGCTTCGAGCGTATTTTCGAAAGTCGGTGCTTCCGGATTGTTTACAATGGCTTCAATTTCAGCTGTTTGTTGCTTAATACCTTCTTGGAAGGCGGGCATGAAATGTTCTACCTTAATCTTGTCGAAGGGAACGGCGCCATAAGGCGTGTCATATTCTTCGAAAAATGGATTCTTAGATTGATTGCAAGACATCATAATGATACTGAGCAAACAAAGTGACAAAAGTTTTTTCATATAAGTAATTATTTATGTGATTTTTTCATTTTGACAAAAACGTGCGAAAATAGTGAAAGCTTCGGAGAATTCAAATTAACTTTTTACTTTTGCGACAAAATAACTCGTTACGTCATTGAAATGAAGACCAAAATCTGCCTCGTATTGATGTTGTCGGCCATGCTGTCGGCCCTATTGTCGGCTTGCGGTAATTATCGCTCGTCCATTCCCGACATGCCGGTGTATGTGGAACGTTATTTGGTCAATATCAATTGCTTAGCGCCCGGATCGTATTGGCACATCACGCGTCCGCAAACTGTGTCTGATGCAGTGGGTTTTGGTGGTATTATTCTTGTTTACGCCTTTGACAATCAATATTATGCTTTCGATATGGCCTGTCCGCATGAGGCCCAGGCTTCCAAACGCATCGATCTGCCCGACGAAAGTCTGAACGCCACCTGTCCGCATTGCGGCGAAGTCTATAACCTTGGTTTCGGCATGGGAACGCCCTCGCTCGGCATCTGCGACGAACCGCTCCGTCGCTATCGCTGCACCCTTTCTCCCGACGGCAGCATCACGGTGCATAGATAAATTACAAAGTGCACCAGAAAGTGCACCAGAAAGTGCACCGGAAACTGCACTCGAAAGTGGACTGAAAATATTGGAGCAGTCGGAAGCTATTAAAGTGGCTCAGTTGAACATGGAATGATTTTTTCCAATGCTTTTGGCAAGTTGGGCATGTTTGTGAGCGAAAGAATGGAAAATGTTATGCGGCGTTCGTACCAACGGCTGGGGGAGGACGCAGGCCAGAGCGGCGGCATCGGAAATGGAAATATCGGCCGAGCTTAGATGGTAGTATTCTTGACAAGCAGCTTCCACCCCGAATAAGCCCGGCCCCGTTTCGGCGATATTCAAATATATTTCCAAGATTCTGTCTTTGCTCCATAGTAGCTCTATCAAGATGGTGTAATAACTCTCGATGGCCTTGCGCCACCAGCTACGACAACCGAAGGTGAAGCAATTTTTGGCTACCTGCTGAGAAATGGTGCTGCAACCGCGAATTTTGCTTTCGTCTTGCAGATAAGCATGTGTCATGCCTCTGAGTTCAATATAATCAAAACCTTTGTGTTGATAGAAACGTTGATCTTCAGCCAGTAAAACGGCATCAATCAACAGCGGACTGATATCTTCCTTGCTCACCCAGATTTGCAGCCGGCGATAATCATCCTGCGAAGCGTTTTCTATCTGTCTTTTCAGCATCAAGGGAGTCCAGTGTACGGGCAAGAATTTGTAGGCCATTACCCAGGTGAAACTTCCCACCAGGAATAAGCAAGGAAGATAAATCAGTGCTATGTCGCGTAAGTATTTCATTTACTGCATAATTTCGCCTTTGGCGTTGAGAATGACTTCGGAATAACTGTCCAACAAAGTGGCACGATACATATTTTTGTTTACGGCAATGATGCTCTCATACAAAGGGTCGGTGAGTCGTTTGCAATTGGCGTCCATCAAGCCGCAGCGTCCGCTCACTCGATAAGAGAACAGTCCGGTGGCAACTTTTTTGTCGATATATACAATTTCTCCATCTTTGTTTTCGTAGCGCTCCGATTCGGTGAACGATAAGGCACTGATGCGGTCCACCACAAAGGCATTGATTATTTCCTCGTTGTAAGTCAGCTGCTTTCTAATGCCGGCGCTGGAGGCGATGATATATTCATCGTAGGCTTCGATGTGATCGTATCTAGGTTGGATAATCCATTCACCTTGTGTGTTGATGACACCGCATTTTCCGTTGGTATCGGCAACGATACAATGTCCGTTCTTGAAAATAAACTCGTGAAGCGGATTGCCATGATAAGGATATACAAAAGGAATCACAACTTCCCCTTTTCGGTTGATAAAGCCAATGTTCCCGTTTTTCTGCACAGCCGCCAAACCTTCCGAAAACACCCAGGCGCGACGGTATTGAGCTTCAACGACAATCTCTCCTGTGTATGAATTGTAATAGCCTCTTTTGCCGTCGGTGCTGAATACACCCAGCGAATCGTTGGGCGAAGGAATTCCCCAATCTAGTTTGATGTTTTCGGCGGTGATGGTTCCGGTTTTTTCATTCTTGATGGTGATTCTTCCGTCGTTTTCTCTGAGGGCAACCAGGTCGTCGTTGAGGAGGAATCCTTCTTCCGACACGTTTTCAGCAATGGGCTTTTCGTGTGTGCTAATGAAAATGATACCAACAACGAGAATGGCAGCCAACAGACTCCAGGCAGAAATGCCGATGATGCGTTTTGTTTTCGTGTTCATGACTTTTTTGATTAAATGATTTGATAAGAATTTTCTGCAAAAATCGTGTTTAATTGTTTGATCACAAGAGTCTTTTGTCTGTAATGTATGAGTTGCAATTCTGCTATACGAAAGCGCATGGCGGTGGCTCGTTCGTACACTATATTTTCATTTCGTACTTAAGAACTGCCTGCGTCAATTTCTACGGAATTAATTTGTACTTTTGTGAAAATTCAACTTCTCGGATGAGCGCTATCGTTATATCAAAGGGCACAGAACTCTTGCGAATACCGCAGGAGAGACTTGTGTATATCTCTTCCGAAGGTAATTATTCCAATGTTGTTACGCTCGACAACCGCCGTCGCTTGGTTTCGTTTCAATTGGGTCAGTTGGAAGATCTGATTGGCAACCAGTTGGGCGATGATGGTTCTCAGTTTCTCAGGCTGGGTAGGGGATTGATTATCAACACGGAATATATTTATGTAATAGATATTGCAAAACAACAACTGATTCTGTCGGACTGCGCCACTTGTTATCACGAACTTTCTGCTTCGCGCGAAGTCTTAATCAAGCTGAAGGCCTATATGGAATCATTAAGAAATTACGACGATGGGCAAAAATAACTTCGACATACACGACGACGAATTGAGAATAGTCGGACAGAAGACGCTGCTTTCGGAAAGCAAGAAGCCTAAGTCACGGAAATATACGTGGATAGCTGTGTTTGCTTTGGCAGTGCTTGTGTTTGTCTTGGCGGCTTTGTTCTTATTTGATAAACCTGTGTCGTCTCCTGTTTATGAATCTGATAAACAGGATAGTTTGCCTCCATTGGGACATTACACCGATACGCTTGTCGAGAAAGCTTATGTGGAACATCTGCAAGACAGCATAAACGATATTCCTTTGGATATTTACATTCCTCATCATGCGATGCCCGAATTGTATATGGGTGTTCCCGATGAGCAAGACGAAAGCATTGTTTTTGCCACCCGAGCTGCCGACGTGCGAGCCGATAATGGCAAGATTGTTGGGGCTTTTGTGTTGAAAGGCAGGCCTTTGTCTTGGGGATTGTCGAAGAAGGGTTATGCCGGCATTATTGACGGAAAATTGAATATAGGAGTGGCAGAAAATTCGCCATTATTCGAAGAAGCTACCGAAAAAGAAGGCTATTTCTTTCGTCAGTATCCTTTGGTTGATAATGGCGTGATGATAGAAAATGAACCGAAAGGAAAGGCTATTAGAAAGGCGCTATGCGAAAGGAATGGCGAAATATTGGTGGTGATGAGTCGTACGCAGGAGTCTTTCCACGATTTTGCGCAGGCTTTGGTTGATTTGCAGATAGATAATGCCATTTACCTGGTGGGCACAAAATCTTTCGGTTTTTATCGCAATCATCAGCAGGCTTTGCAAATAATCTATCCACATCCCGGTGACGCCTTCCAAAACGAAAACTATCTTTTGTGGCGTTCGAAATAAGCGGACAAATAAAAAGACTCTTCGATGCTTCTTTCGAAAAGTCTTCTTTCTGTACCCGAAACGGGACTCGAACCCGTACAGCCGCTATGGCCAAAGGATTTTAAGTCCTTCGTGTCTACCATTCCACCATTCGGGCAGCCTTAAAACGGCCGCAAAGATAAGGATAATTTCGGATTTGTCGTATCTTTGCCGCAATTTTATCCTTGAGCTTTTTTGAAAATTCCCGTCGCAAGGATGAAATGAGGCCGACACGAGAGCCGAAGGCCAGGCTAAAACTGGCTGCAACCAAGCCGAAAAGAACCGAGGGCCAAACTGAAGACAAAACAAATGGCAAGCCGTAAATAATTGGGGATGATGCTGAATTCACTTGTTAAATTCTTGAAAACATGGACCTTGCCCATCGCTATGATAGTGGGCGCGCTTGGCTACATCCTATACGATGCCTGCCAGCTTTCCGATGCGCTGAGATATTCCTGCAGTCGCGCGGTGGAGGTGATTCAGCCCGCTTTGCTCTTTGCCATGATGTTTCTGAGCAGCTGCAAGTTGAGTCCGAAAGACCTGCGATGGCGGCCTTGGCATTTCAAGTTGTTGGCCGTGCAATTGTCGGCATTTGTGTTGTTGGCTTTGCTTTCCATGAGATTTTCCGACAAGGCTTACGCCGTGGTCTTGCAGGCAGCCATGCTTTGTATGATTTGTCCCACTGCTACGGCTTCTCCCGTCATTACAGCCAAGTTGGGCGGCAGCACGGCATCCATCACTTCGTACCTGATATTGGTGAATCTCTGCGTGGCCATTGTCGTGCCTGTTTTTCTGCCCTTGGTCAATCCCGATGCCGGCATCAGCTTTTTCAGCGCCTTTCTGTCTATCTTGTTGAAAGTCTTCCCTTTGCTGCTGTTCCCCTTGCTGTTGGCTTGGGCTGTGCGCTACTTCTTTCCGAAACTCTTGCAGAAAATATTGAAGCAGAGCGATTTGGCCTTTTATCTTTGGGCCCTCGCCTTGGCACTGGCCATCGCCGTCACCACGCGCAGTCTGATGCAAAGCCAAATATCCATTTCTTTGGTGGCAGGCATCACGATAGTTTCCATCTTGGCTTGCGCCTTGCAATTCTATCTCGGCAAGAAAATCGGAGCGCCACATGGCGACAAAATCGCAGCCGGACAATCGCTCGGACAGAAAAACACTGTTTTCATCATTTGGTTGGGCTACACTTTCCTCGATCCCGTCACCTCGCTGGCCGGTGGTCTTTACAGCATTTGGCACAACGTCTTCAATTCCTATCAGCTTTACCGACAATCGAAAAACCGCGCGTAAAATTCTGTTTTGCGCGCTTGATTTTCTGTTTTGCGCGTTTGAATTTCTACTTGGCAGCTTGAATTTCTACCTGGCTGCTCGAATCCTACTTGGCGTGTTCGATTTCGTTGGGAATCCAAACCAGCATGTTTCCCGGTCCGCGGTGCGCCCAAGCGTAGTAGGGGATGAGTTTCAGCGTGGCGTCCTGGCTTTGCACGCGACCATTTTCATCGAAAGATAGCACGCAGCCTTCTGCCGAAATACAGTTAATGGTCTGTGTTTTTGGGTTTTCCGATTCAGCGACAATCGAGTGGTTTTCAATTACTTTCAGCTTTGGATCTCGGTTCAGGATAAAATGGAAGAAATTGAAATCGTTGTCGGGCCACTCGGCGCAATACACGATAGGGCCGCGCTCAATGGCCAAACGTCCACGGTCGGCGGCCACTTGCCGATGCGCCTGCACCAAACGGGGCTGCATGTCGAAATGAATGCGCAGCACATCGCCCTTTTTCCACTTTCTCTCGATGGCTAAATAACCTTTTTCCAATTCACCCTGCACGGCTTCTCCATTCACCGAAATCTGATAGCCAAGTTGCTTGTTGTCAGCATAATGATAAAGATCGCTTGGAACAGGCTCGTTGCGTAGCCAGCCGGGAATACGCAGCATCATTCGGAAAGACTTTGCGTTGTTTTTCAAGATCTTGATAGCAATATCACCCTCCCAAGGATATTGCGTTGTTTCTTCCAACAGAATCTTTTTCCCTTGTAAAGAAATTTCGGCAGTATTGGCAGCATAAAGGTTGACATACAAGCTGTTATCTTTAACGGCATACATATATCCCGGCAGGGAAGGAATAAAGCGGCTGATATTGCTCGGACAACAAGCGCATCCGAACCAATCTTTTCTCTCGTAATTGCCGCGGCTTTCCAAAGGGTTGGGATAGAAGAATTTACCTCCGTCAATCGACATTCCGCTGATGACACCGTTGTAGAGCGTGCGCTCCAAGCAATCTATATATTTGGCATCGCCACGCATCAGGAACATTCGCTCGTTCAGGTACACCATGGCAATGGCAGCACAAGTTTCGTTGTAGGCCGTCAGGTTGGGCAATTCGTAGTTTCTGCCGAAAGCTTCTCCGTGATTGGTGGCGCCCACGCCCCCGGTGATGTAATACTTCTTGCTGACGATGTTTTCCCAGATTTGGTCGATGGCCTTGATATAGGCAGAATCGCCCGTCAGCGCAGCCACATCGGCCATGCCGGCATACATGTATCCGGCTCTGACAGCGTGCCCCACGGCTTCTTTCTGCTCTGTCACCGGCTGATGGCTTTGGCTGTACGAAGTCTTGAACGATGTTTTTCCACGCATGTCGAGGAAGAATTTCGCCTGATCCAAATAACGGTGACTATCGGCTACGGGGCCGTGTTCTTTCACATACTCTTCCGAATTGAGCAGCACATACAGTCTGGCCAGCGCCATCTCGGCAATCTGGTGTCCCGGCACCACGCAAGCCTGACCCGGATTCGGACCCACCTCGCGCAGCACGCAGTCGGCATAACGGCGGGCAACGTCGAGAAATTTTGTAGAGCCGGTGGCCTGATAATGAGCGCAAGCGGCATCTACCATGTGACCGAGGTTGTAAAGCTCATGGCTCAGATCTTCCACCTTTTCCCAGCGCTTGCTTCCTGCCCAGCGGTGCGGCTTTTCAGGATTGATGGTACGCGCCGTATATAGATATCCGTCAGGCTCTTGCGCGGCGGCTACCAAGTCAAGCACGCTGTCTATATAGGCCTCGAGCGCGGCATCGGGATAGGTTTGCAAAATATAGCTGGCGCCCTCAATGGTTTTGTACACATCGGTATCGTCGAACGAAAATCCCATAAAACTCGATACATCGTACTGCGGGCTCGGATGCGCCGCCTTCACAAAGTTTTCGTAACGACCTTCGCTTTCGCATTTGCTGAATGCCAATGGCACCGTCACCTCGCGCGCAGCTTTCAAACGTTCGCCCCAAAATGACTGCTCTGCCACCTGCACCGCCGTAAACGGCACCTGCGTGTAAGGGTAAGCGCCCGTATTCGCCGAGGCCGAGCTGGCTAAACTTGCTGCCAATGCGCAAAGGATAATGCCGAAGAACTGTTTTCTCATATCTTATTGTTGCTTAAGGAGTATCCGCAAAAGTAGTACTTTTTCGATATTCTTCCACCAAAGCTTTATAATCTTCCCTGTCGCGAAGCGCATCCAAATCTCTGTCGTATGCCATATAGGTAAGCTCTCTGTATCCATTTTCTAAAGCCGTGCGCAGATACTCCATGGCATAGTCTTCTTGTCCTATCAGACTATAGAAGCAAGCAATGTTGTAATAATCCGTTTTATCAATGCCTTCAGAAGTCAGTATCTTATGCAAGTAATTGACAGCCTCGATGGTATCGCCCAAGGCTAAATGAGCATACATGGCTAAAGTGTAATCGACAGAGTCCGCGGTTATCACAGTTTGATAATCACGTTTAGCCTCTTCAGTCCAGCCCAAAAGTTGGTACATATCGCCACGTGCCAAGTAATAATAAACATTGGTAGAGTCGTGATTAATAGCTAGGCCGTAGTAGTATGCCGCATCTTCGAAATTTTCCAAACATTCGTAGTAAAAAGCTTTTTCGGAATAACCAATGCTGAATAAATAGTCCCTATCCTTCAAATAATAGGTAGAGAGTTTTTCAAAAAATATCCCAATTTCTGTCGAATACTCGTCTAAATGTCCCAATTCGAACAGCAAGTTGCCGCGATGAATATAGTAGGGCAGATGCTCCGGCTCTCCGAGCGCAGCATAGTTCAGATAATACAAGGCTTTTTCATAGTTTCCCAATTCTTCATGAACAGTATATAATTCCCTGGCAATGAAGTGGTCGTACTTGTGCGCGAAATAGCGTTCCAAATAGGGCAAAGCCTCTTCGTTCTCCTCATAGTACAAATGCAGTGCGCCCAGCGCCAATCCCCAGATACCTATTTCGTAGGCATACTCGGCATCTTCTTTTCTGAGGCGATTGAATACATAGTCTTTGTCTATGTCGGAAAGTATGAATAATCTTGCTAAAACCTCGATAAGACTCTCTTCTTCAACATAAAGCAGATAATAAAACAACATCTTTACGGCATCTTCCATGGCCGACGTGAACTCTTGACGAAAAAGGTTTACATCGCAACAAATTTGGTAGGCAAGATAATTCTCGGGATAATCAGAAACCAAGGCATTGGCCATCTCGAACGCTTCGTCTAAACGGCCTTGGGCCACAATAGTTTGGCAAAGCGAATGTCTTGTCCAAAAACCATCGTTGGAGAATATGGATAATCTTACTCGAAAATCTTGCTCGGCGGCTGTATAATCTTCCAGGTCACGATATATTTGGCCGCGAAGGTCGTAAGCGAAGGTATAGCGCGGATCGTTCGTAATGCTTGCCGTGGCGTGTTCGAGTGCCTCTTGCAGATTTCCTTTTGCGTAAGAAATCTCCGCTTTGTACAGATATAACAAGGATCGAAGTATGTTATCATCTTTGGAAGTCAAGGCTAAAGCTTTGTCAGCCCATTCAAGCGCCTCGTTATGTTTCCCTTCGGATAGAGCCTCGAAAGATAAATTGGTGTATTCGCTGGCAACCTCGCCTCTCAGTGCTTTCTGCGCTTGCAAAGGATACATCGCGCCAAGCAGCAAGACCGACAAAAGGATAAATACATGTTTTTTCATAAACAGAAATCTTTAAGTGAATATTTTGTGTTTCAAGGCAAAGTTGAGTTATATGAGAATTATGTTGTATTACAAGACTCTACAAACTAAACGAAAGCCAATGCAGTCTGGATGACCTTTTTCATTCCAATACTCTTCATAATTATAGATACTGTATCCATTAATTACAGCTCCACTATAGATTCGTTCTGAAGAAATTTTGCCACCCATAATAATGTCTTTACTGATAGTTCTTTTACACAATTCTCCGATATTGCCAAACATATCATGTAATCCGATAGAGTTAGGTTCTTTTAAACCAATTGGAAAAGGTTCAGTATTCTCTATCCAGGCATACTCTGTTATTTCACTATAGGATTTGTCAGATAAATGGAAGTCGTTGCATTTTCCACCATGTGCTGCATAGTCCCATTGCGTAGATGTAGGTAAATCGAACTTTAATCCGGTTATGCGATTGAGTTTGGCTATAAATCTTAAGCATTCTTCGTATGAAACATTAAATACTGGTGAGTCTTCGTCCGAAACAGTATACTCTGATGGATCATAGTCCATTAATAAAGACCATTCTTTTTGACTAACCGGATATTTTGAGATGTAAAAGGATTCTATTTCTATGGTATTTGGTTTTGCTTCTGTAACAAGAGATCCTGAAAAGGTTTTTACAGCGTAAATATTCTCTGTGTAAATACCAGATTCTATAAAAATCATATTATTCACAAGTTTCTCAATAATAGACTTGCTATGTAAATCAACGTCTTTAATATTTTCAGCTGAAATAGATGAGATTTTTGATTGGTTATTGCTGAGTGTACTCATAATGTTTGTGTTAATTGGTTATAATAAATAATTATGCAGCGACATACGTGTTGATATTGTTGATACATTCTGATAAAAGAGATACAAAGTTTTGTCGTTTAAACAATGACATGTTTAACTTATTAATCATCTCTTGAATAATTCCTTTCTGTTTTCTGTACTCAAGAATCTCGGGGTGGATTGTAACGAAGGTCTCCCTGATTTGAGATCTCTCAGAATCAGTTTTGTTTTCTAACAGTTTTTCAAGTTCATCTTGAAGAGGTTTTAGCATCTCATCAATATCCCTTTCTTCTTTTCTTCGCTGTTCTAATTCGATATTTAATCTGTGAATATCTGTTTGAATAAAGCCGATGTTTTTCTCAATCTCAGGCAGTAATTCAATATTCAATAGTTTAATGGTGTTAATGGCATCTTGTATTTGGGGAGCGATGGAAGCAAGTTCACTTAATTTGTCTAACATTAACAATGCTCCAGTTATTTTTTCAGCTTTGAGTGCAATTTGCATTTCGTTTTTCAATACTGCAAAATCTTCTTTTTCGCTACCTGAAACATTTCGAACGGTATAGTAAAACCCATTAGGAATAGGATTCTCATAGTTGTTGATAAATCTCAACATTTCGGACTCTGTGTTTTCATTAATGCGTTTTAATCCGCTCATCATTTCGTTAACCTCATTAATTATCCATTTCTGAATAAATTCTTCGGGTTTGTTTTTTGCAAGATTGGTAACATTTACAACAAAGTCAAAAGCAGTATTCCAACTATCTCGTTTTAACGTATATTGGCGGGTATGTCTGCGCAGTTCTTTGATGTTGGCTTTATAATAGTGGACAATACTTGCATAAGGTAAAATGTCAATGTTTTTATATTTAAGTCCAAGAAAAAAATAGGAACTATTTCCATAACCAAAATTCGTATAAATAGAAATGACTACATCGTTATTGACGGGGTAATTGTAAGTGGTCCATCCAATATTCTCTGTGGAATACATTACAGTGTCATTTTGAGACTTAATAAGTGAAATCGTTTTGCTAAAATTGTATGCCTGGATGTAATCAAAGCATTGATGATAAAAATTGTTTTTGAGGTGTTGTTTAAATTCTTCTACGCGACGTTGTATGCTATTGTTTGAATAATCTTCTTTTTGAAGACCCTTCTGTAATTCTTCTATCTTTTTTTGATATACATCAAATGAGAGCAATGAGGGGTATTTGGTGCCTTCAAGATATGACGAAGAATAAGAATATGGCAAACATAAGTAGTAATAATTTTTAACCTGAAGATTTCTGGTGAATTCATTTTGCATATCTAACAACGTTCTATTAGGATTGTCACGCATTGCTTTTAAATTTGCAATTACGTCTGTGAATTCTTTTGAGATTTGTACCTTTTTAAAACTTAAATCTCCGTTGTCTAATTTTGAAACAACTCCAACGTATGTAGTATTCATAATATGATGTTTATTTGCTTCTGGAACAATATTAATTGAATCTAGTGCGACTCTCGGAATCGATTTATAACTTACCAACCATATGCTGTTGTACTTCTTTTAGGAACATAGGTTTTATTGCCATTGCTGTTGATATAGTATTGTCCTCCACGTGAGCCAGTGTATATTGTGCGTCCACTTCCATAATTGAGTGCACTACTAGAATAGTCACGTGCGACACTTCCTCTCTGGCCTGTATATGAATTAGTATTACCGACTGTTGAGAAGTTGTCCCAGTTTGTGCTATTCGAGATAGTCTTATAGTGTCCTTGAACATATGTTCCATTGCTGCGGGTGTAACCTTTTTGATAAACAACATTAGTGCTACTGAAATTAATGGAAGAATTAGTAGACCATAAATTGTTGCTGCTGTTAATTTGAGCAAAACTCGAGGTTGTTAATGCCAAGGAGGCCAAAATAGTGATAATAATCTTTTTCATAATGTTTAATTTTTAAATAGTTATTAATGATTGTTACAATTATAAATGAAGAAAATGATGAAAAAGCGTAACACATTAACTGAACTATTTTTGAAATTTATAATAATAAGATGTTATACAAAGTGTAGAGTCTTGTATATTAATAGAATACAGATTGTGCCTATTTGTGAGAAAATATACTTACCTTCGTCGCGGAATAATTAATAATATGGAAAAACGAGTCAACGAAGTTGAGCTAGTAGCTCAGATTGAGCGAGGCGATTATACGCTATTTGGTAAATTTTATGTTCAAAATCGTGAGCGATTTATTAATAGCTTTGCCAAAGAATGTAGAAATACGGAAGATGAGACTGGCAATCGGAGGCCTAAGTTTATGCGAGGAGATCTATATCTTGATGAGATGTATCAAGATAGCAATATGCGAATGATTGAGAAGATACATCAACATAAGTTGTATGTCAAGGAAGGCTATTTATATACAATTAACAAGAATGGAGAACAAAAAGCATACATGGGAGGATTATATGGGTATCTGTATAAAATTGGGGTATATATACTTCGAGAGATGGAACGTAGCGAACGAAATGTGTCAACAGTGGATATTGATGATTTGATGGCAACAACTGCGTATTTATCAGAGGACTGTGAGTGTCAAGTGATGGATAATAACTATGAGGATGCTTTGATAGATCCTTATGAAGAAGAGGACGATCGTATCTCCTTGATAAGGGAAATTGTTAAAGATATGCGCGATCCATGTAAGAGCCTTTTTAGGGTCACTTACTATGAGGGTGGTGAGAAACGAAAGAAATGGGATACTATAGCGAGTATGCTTGGCTATGTGAATGCTGAAGTGGCACGTGTTCAGCATTTTAGATGTTTTCAGAAATTTAAGAATAAATTCAATAGTGAATATAAAAGAAAGGATAATTAATGATGAATGTCGAAGAATGTATTGTAGATTATCTTTTGGGAAATCTTTCTGAGGAAGACAAAACGCTTTTTGAATCAGAATTGGTCCATAATGAGAATTTACGAAATGAAGTCGAATTGCAGCGTTTGCTCATGATAGAGATTCAAGCTGTTAATGCTGTTCGGGACGCAGAAGTCGCATACAAAGAACAACGTCAAAAGACGAATAGACCTAAGGTTGTTTTATCAACATTTAAACGGATCGCCTCTATAGCAGCTTGTGTTATTATCTGCGTAGGTGGATATAACATCTGGCTGAGGCAGTATACTATGAATGTCGGTCAGGAATTATATGTCGTAAGTCGAAGTAGTGATGATGTGACGTATTTTATAGAAAACAAGCAATATGATAGGGCGCTTGGTGTTTTGGAACAAGAAATATCGGAACTTGATAAGATTATGGAGAAGGTAAATAGTCAAGTCTTATTTGAGCGACGAGAAGATTTGATGATTGAAAAAGCAAATGTGTATTTGTTGAAGGGGGATAGAGCTTTGGCATTGAAAACGCTAAGGGGAATTACTAATCCTAAAGCTTCTGAAATGATAGAAAGATTGTATTGGTATTCACCTATTTCAAACTTATTTACGAAATGAAAAAGTTACTATGCGCCATCATATGTATAATGTCTTTATCAGCCATTGCTCAAGATAAGGCATTATTGATAGGTGTTTCAACATATCAAGATGGAAGTGGATGGGGTAAAATACATTCATATAATGATATTAATCTATTGAGGGAATCCCTTCCTGAAACTTGTGCTATAACTACACTTTGTGATTCGGATGCTACATATCAAGGTATAATCACCGCAGTAAAACAGTTGATTAAAAACTCATGCATAGGTGACCAAGTTCTACTCCACTTCTCTGGACATGGACAGCAAATGATATCATCTGACCCCAATGAATCTGATTTGTTGGATGAGGCGCTGATTCCGTATGATGCACCAAGAATTCGGAGTAATACATACAATGGGGAAAAACATCTTGTGGATAATGAAATCGAAGGCTTGGTTAATGAATTGAGAAGTAGTGTGGGGTCCAAAGGTTTAGTTGTTGTTACCGTTGATGCTTGTCATAGTGGGGATTCTCATCGAGGCGGAGAATCTGATGAAGAGGAGGTGTTTGTTCGTGGAACGCCAGAGATATTTGGACTGAATACCATATCAAAAGACAGCATGTATACCATATACCAACATCAAGATAAGGTAGATTATGTTAGTCTTTGTAGTAAAGACTCTGTTGCCGATGTTGTATATATCAGTGCTTGTATGCCGTATGATACAAGCACTGAAGTAAAGGATAATGGAGTGTCTTATGGGCCTTTATCTTATTCAATGGCTAATGCCTATGGAGTATTTGATTTTGACTCAATAAAAGAATGGACACAGTCCATAGATTCCTATATGCGAATTACTATCAAACAAAAGCCATATATTGTATCTACACTTGAATAGCAGGGCTCTGTAGACGATTATGATTAGTTAGACGTGTTCAAAATAGCAAAAGGATATGCAAGTTGCCATTTGAATAATCCAAATGATATAAATGTAAGCAATACAAGAATACTATATATTATTATGAAAAACCTAAAAAACTTAATGGTTGCGATATTGATATGTATGTATTGTATAACGATAAAAGGGAATACTAATGAGATATATCAACAACAGATAGATTCTCTGCGACATCTTGCATCGGAAAGATGGGCCTTAGGGAATTGTAAAAATGCATTGGCAATCAAGAAAGAGATATTAAGAATTCTTAGAGATGCTAAAGGAGAAACAAGTGTAGAGTATATTGATGAGCTAAGGACGTATTCATGGGATTTGTATTCTTTGGGTATTCTTCATGAAGCTATAAAGTATGGAATGAGGACCTTGGATCTACAAAGACAAACTATAGGCGATGCTCATCCTGAGTATGCAACTACATTAAGCAACGTGGCAGTATATAACGCAGATTTGGGGAATCTAGAAAAAGCAATCAGATTAGAATCAAAAGCAATAGATATTAGGAATAATACATTGGATAAAAACCATCCCGACATTGCTAGTTCACTACACAATCTAGGCACATATTACTATGAATTAGGAGATTATAAGAAGTCTCTTAGATTTGCTCAGCTTGATTGGGCTATACAGCAAAGCATTAATATAATAGACTCTGATTATGCTTCTTCAGCATGGACTTTGGGATATATTCACTATATTTTAGGAGATTATGAGGAATCTATTAAATATGCGAATATTGCCAATTCTGCATATGAAAGTATTGACGATTGCCTCAACATAGATATTGCGAATTCGTTATATCTTCTATCGCTTTCCTATCAGGGATTAGGTGAGTATTCACAATCTATTGATTTAGCGATGAGATCGCTAAAAATTATGGAAGAGAATGGATTTCAAGAGTATGTTTTGGAATATTCGAAATGTCTTGATATGATATCTCAATTATACTTGAATCTTGGTTCTAATGATTTGGCTATAGCATATGGTAGACGTGCATTGGAAGTTTTGAAAGATCGTGATAAGTCCATACAATATTATACGACATTACACAATTTAGCAATTTGCTATAGAGCATCTAAGCAATATACTGCCGCTATTGAGTTGGAAAAAGAATCTAGAAAGTTTCGAAGAAAAAGGACAATAGATAATAGCATATCAGCCGCCAATTTTGCTCTTTGTTATGTTGGGCTTCGTCAGTTCAATAAGGCTGTAAAAATGGGACGAAAGGCGCTTGGGGGGTTACGAGTTAATAATGAATCTCGTTATCATTCTCATATAAAGGATATTGTCGCTTTAGTGTATAGTTACGCTAATAAAGATAAAGAAGCTTTAAAACTACGTGAAGAAGTTTTGAAATCAATGATGTTGCAATATGGAGAATATCATCCTTTTTATACAAACGCGTTGGAGAGACAATGCTTGTTGTATTATAAAATGGGTGAGTTTGACACTTTTTATGAAATGTGGGAAGATTTGTATCAACTTAGAATGGAAAATGTTAAGAAGTACTTTACGAGTCTTGATTCGAATAATAGAACAAAATATTGGAGTTCTATAAGGCATTATTATAAAAGCATTATTCCATATTATTCTTTTATAGATAAGTCAAATAGAATGATAGGTATTGCCTATGATGCCGCCTTATTGAGTAAAGGAGTGTTGCTGCATACAGATGCTGAATATTCTAAAGTATTGTCGCAATGTGGTGATGAGAATGTGGTTGCCTTGTACAATAAATTACGAGAGATTCGATCAAGGCTCTATAAAATATATGAACGCTCTTTGTTGAATGATAAAGCATATGCTGATTCGTTGGAGTTTGTCGCGATGGATATTGAAAATCAATTGATTAACAAAACGACCGCATATGAAGATGTGTTAAACAGTCTTTCTATAAATTGGAGGCAGGTACAAAATAAATTACAAAAGGACGAAATTGCAATTGAATTTTTGTCTTTTCCTATGGGTAATGATAGTGTGATGTATTCAGCTTTGATATTAAAAAGAGATTATGTTGCTCCTCGGATGATACCATTATTTGAATCTAAACAATTGGAAGTGATTGATTCAGAGAATTATTACAAAGATGCAACCCTATCTACCTTGTTATGGAAACCTATAGATGAAGAATTGAAAGATGTTACAAAAATTTTTTTTGCACTTGATGGAGAACTGAACAATATAGCAGTTGAATCGTTACCACATTATGAGAAAGATGGGTATATGTTTGATTCTTGGAATTTATATCGTTTGTCATCGACTCGTGAATTAGTGCGATTGAAGTCTCAACCAAATGAAACTCAAGTGGTCCTTTATGGTGGGATACGTTATGATATGAATACACAATATATGGAGGTTGTTCACGATACCATCTCGACAACTCGTAATAAAAGTAGAGTTAATCTTGATTCGATAGGTATTAGAGGAAGGTCTTATGGACCTTTGATTGGTTCTTTGGTAGAAGTTGAGAGCATAAAAGATTTGTGTTTAGAGAATAGTATTCAAGCAGTTCTATATGAAGATTCAATGGCTAGCGAGTTTTCATTGAAGCAACTTGATGGAAAAGGAATTTCTATTATTCATATATCTACACATGGATTTTATTGGCCAGAATCGGAGTTGACTAACAATCCTTTAGATGTATCTATTATTGGGCGGGATAATATGATTCGATATCTTGAGCACAAGCCGATGACACGTACTGGACTATTGTTTGCGGGAGCTAATCAATCACTTTCTGAAACTAATATACCAGAAGGACGTGAAGATGGTGTGCTTACAGCAATGGAGGTGTCTACACTGGATTTTTACGGATTGGACCTGTTAGTACTATCCGCATGTCAAACAGGCGTAGGAGAAATTAAAGGGGATGGGGTTTATGGGCTACAACGTGGATTTAAAATGGCAGGAGCTCAAACTATGGTAATGAGTTTATGGGATGTGGATGATGATGCGACACAGCTTCTAATGACGGAATTTTATCGTAGGTACCTTTCTGGAGAACCAAAATATGAGTCCTTTATAAGAGCTCAAGAATATGTTCGCAATTTCAGTGGGAAAATACGAGGAAAAGATAAAGATTTATCCGATCCATATTATTGGGCAGGATTTGTTATGATAGATGCATGTAACTGATTTTTGTACTTCTGTATCCACTAGAATAACGAAATGTTTCTTTGAGATGATTGATTGTTAATTTGTTACTTTTTTTGACGCGCAACGAATTAACAGTGTAAAGGAGATAAGCATATAAAGCCTCTCTCATGTTGAATTTAGTTACTTGTTGTGATACTCGGTCAACATACTAAAAGCGAGGAATTACGAGACTTAATCGTTGCACTTGAAACATATTGCTAATAAAATATTACATGGCACGAGAAAGTTCGTAACTCGAAGCAATCTTGCAAAAGTGGATTTCTACAATGAGGAGTAGGAGTGAGAGTCTGTATTTCTAATTAATGATTTTTCTCTTTCATTCCTTGTAACAAAGAATATTAACGCAACTAATGGAGTTATGGAATTGTTCTTTGAATAGAACAAGTAAAACTTCAAAATTAAGTTTTTTTTGTACAAGCGAGTGCCCTGCATAGGATAATTCTACTGTGCCATAAATACTTACTGTTAGGTGAATAGTATAACTCGAATAGTTTCTATCTCGAGGGAAAAGACACAATAATTCAGTTTTGATAATTACTTTTGCATAACTGAATTGGATACAAATTATAGTGTACAAAACGCTAGACCAATGGATATCGCTTTGGTTGATACTCCTTTTCTGGGTCGCTCAATGGGCATCTTCGCGTATTAATTATACATTAAGCACAATAATGAAAATAAAACAAAACAACAAACTTTTTTTATTTATTGCAGTATTCTTCCTCTATGCATGTATAATAAAGGCCGATATCACATCTATCAGTCCCTCATACTCATTTAGAACAGAAACCTCAGTTGGAGAACACTGGGAAATTATACCTCAACTCATTGTAGGTGGCGACACTACAACGGCAATGAGAGAAATGAAAAGAATCGAAACGATGTGCAAGAGAAAATACAAATCTCCATTAGCTCATCATGAATGGCTGTCAATAAAGGCAGAGATATATGGGAATTATTTAAACGATTGGGAAAGCGCGTGTGATATTCAACTTCTTGCTCTCAAGGTATTGCCATTTAAAGAAGATTTCGATTGGCATAGGTGTATGGCACTGATGAAGGCGCATGTCTATGAATACAAATTCGGAGAATTACATCTCGCTTATTCATATGCTGTATTAGCATATGTTGAATCATGTAGTAGGAAGAGCGCCATATCTTTAAGAGACTCAGCAATAGATTGCTTAATGAGGTCTTGCTTCTCATTAGAGAGATATAAGGAAGCCTTATCTGTTGCGTTGAGACACCAGGAAAACACATTCGATAATTACAATAATTATTATGACAACGACAAAAAAGGAAAAGGCATTTTATATTATTCGTCTGCTCTAAGAGAATTCGTGAATGCTACCAACTATGTTATTAACTGCGAATTGGAATTAGGATATCTCTATGATGCGGAAAGGCATTTAATCTTATTAGATTCAATTGTTCAAACTCATAATAATAGAGCTCTGTCTTCAAATGATTCCATATTTAAATATGGAGAAGAGGATTTCTCATTTTTTAATCGCGTGGAATTATTGTTAAAAAATAATGAATATGAAAGAACGTGTAACCTCTTGGAGAATCACAACTTGCAACATTATACTATTGATTGGGTATTTGGAGGTCGGTCTATTAGTGATTACAAGGAAGCGCTTGCATTCGCAAAATTCTTTCTTTTACAAAAGAAAGACAAAGAGGCTTTGTATTACTATTTTGATCTTCTTAATGATATTCAAGCTATCAACAAATATCATCCAGATATAGCTAGGATTCTTTATGATTTCGTAATGAATGAAAAGCTACACGACAAGTATTCAACATTTACATGGGAGTGTCTATATATAGCGTATACAGTGTTACTAAACAGCAACAATGAACATAGTTTGTTATTTGCTAAAACGATACAACTAATTATTGAGAATGATCTAGAACTATACTCTGGAGTGAAAACCAAACATATTTGGAGTAGATGGATAGAAAGAGTGTCTTCGATATATTTGGTACATCTTAAAGAACAATTTGCTATTTCATCATCATCAGAGCGCCTACATATATGGAACAATGGACCATACAAAGAATGGTTTGAAGAACTCCTTCCGAGGCTCGTTTGTGAGAATAATGACTTGGCAATAAATGACACCATATTGGCATGTGCATATCATGGGGTTCAAATGGCAAAGAATATATTACTACACTCGGATCGTTGTTTGAATCAAATGATCTATAATTCTAGTGACAAACAGCTTAAGGAAAGATATAATGAATTAAAAGATCTAAAATCAGAGCTTTATCAATGCTATGAAGATGGGTCCATTGAAAAAACCGATACGCTTTGCCAAAGGATCACTCTAACAGAAGATGAAATTATCCAACAAGTAAATTTAGATAACAATATTTCAAGCAGTTATCCTTGGACAATCAACAACAAGTATATTGACGATATACAGATAGGAAACATTTATGTAGACTTTGTTCGTTATGCTTCATCAGGCTCTAAACTAACCTATGGGGCCTTGATTGCTATGAGATATGCTGAACGAGAAAGAGGTATTCTGTGCCTTGATTTATTTACGCAAGAGGAGTTAGACCAAATATCTAAAAATGATTATTATACATCTAATTCTGTATATGAATTGGTTTGGGGAAAGCTATCAATGCTATTTGAAAACATAAATTGTCATAATATTTATTTCTCCCCTATTGGTGATCTACATAAAATTGCAATAGAATATATACCTGACGAAAAAGGAATCTCTATAAGTGATAGGTATAATATTTATCGCGTAACATCTACAAAAGAGGCTATCACATATTCTCCCCGGAAGAACACGTCGTCCCACAATCTCAAAATGGCATTATTTGGAGATATGGATTATGATTCTGACAAAGTTGTAATAAATAGAGATGAAATCGGATTGCTGCCATTTACTCATTTTGAAGTTGATAGTATATACCATAACCTTCCGAATAATATTTTATGCACAAAATATGTGGGCAAGAATGCCACTGAATCTTTGTTAAAGAGTATAAATACTTCTGAGATCGATATACTGCATATAGCTTCACACGGCTTTTATTGGGACAGACGTGTCAAATATGGAGCGACCGACCCTATATCCAAATATATTGGAAAAAGACGGGGAGATTTTACGATTGAAGATATGAACATGGCACGATCTGCATTGCTTTTTTCGCCAGAGGAAAAAGATTCGAAAGAAGATGGCATTCTATTTGCGAATGAAGTATCCGAAATGAATTTTATTAATCTAGACTTAGTCACGCTCTCTGCTTGTAAATCTGCGATGGGAGATTTGTCAAGTGAGGGACTGATAGGGCTTCAACGTGGGTTCAAAAAAGCAGGGGCGAATTCTTTATTAGTAAGTCTAGACGATGTTAATGATAAAGCTACATACCTATTAATGAGGGAATTTTATAAGCATCTATTTGCAGGATACACAAAAATAGAATCTTTACAGCGAGCACAACACTATGTGAAAAATTATAACAACAAAATGTACAACAATCCCAAATATTGGTGCCCATTTATATTGATTGATGGTCTGGATTAGTATAGTGGCAATAATGTTGTGGTATTAGATATAAAAAGCGACTAGTTTCAGGGTTTTACCCATGATAGAGACGCTTGGCGGAAAAGGACAGGTTCACCTGTCCTTTTAGAAAATCATCCTAGGAGAATCACTTTGAGGAAAGTGATTAAAATCACTAACTCCCATGGTGTGATTTCAATCTTAATTTTGTTAACTGCTATTTTCATAACTGTATTCAAAATCAAAGATTATTTTTAAATAGGGCAATGCCCTGCCAACGAATCTATGAGAGAATGTTTAGTTGGCTTACACATTCAATTATGTTGTTCCTCTGTTTGCCAACGCTTTGGCCGAAGGAACAGCCACAAAGGTAAAAATAAATTGTTAAGATGAAATAAAGAGTCTAAATTATTGTTTGTAAAATGTACCAAATGCTTTGTTGACTGTATGAAGTCTCATCCGCGCGGATGTATCAACTCTTCGCCGAAGTATGCGCTGATAGTGGCGAGAGTGCGTAGGGTGAAGTTGTGTTGGCCACTCAGCCATTTGCTCACTTCGCTGGGGCGTTTGCCCAATGCCTCTGCGAAACTTCTCTTGCTCAGTCCGTTTTTCTTAATAAGGTAGTCGATGCGGTTGGCAATGGCAAACGACCAATCGATTTCTAATCGAGTGTCGGCGGGGATGTTATCCAACATTTGTTGGAAAGAGTTTTCTATTGTCTTCATATATCAAAATTTAGTGTTGTTTCTATCGTATTGGTGCTTATTCTGATGGCACCATTTTTCTCTTCTTCCTTGATCAATTTCTCGAAGTTCTGTAAATTGATGACATAACCTTTTAATGAGTTGTCTTCATTGTAAGTTCGAGTGCACCCACATCCGATATCTTATTTATTAAGGCAACTATCCTCATTAGGTCTGGATTGTACTCGGCGTCATTTTTAAATTTGTGATAAAAGCGTTCAAATTCACTTTTGTTTTCAGATAGAAATTGAATGGTATAGATGGTGCACCCATCACCTTGATTAACAAGAATAAGTTCAGCAGTGTTCATAGATATTAAGATTTAAGATGTGGCAAAGATAATGATATTTTACTTATAAGTGAAATGTTGTAGATAAAATATTGAAAATTTTGTCCGGGTGACCAACATTTGTTTAAACCACCAATTAAACCGCAGGCTTCGGTCGGTTTGCACACAAACAAAAAAGCATCGACAATCTTGCGATTATCAATGCTTTGCTTTCTACACAGCCATCAGCTCTTTGCCGAGGTCTCGAAGGGTTTGTTTTATTTGTTCCTTGCGTTCTTCGCTGGGACGCTTTATACCATAAATATATTTGGAAAGCAAGCTTTTGTGTATGCCCATACTTCGGGCTACCTCGGAAACGTTCAGTTGTGGAAACTTGCGAAAAATTTCGGCGATTTCGTTGTTGAGGTCTGGCTCGTTGTTGTCGAAAAAACTACTGATATGAATGTCTTCATCTATTTCGTCCCAACGGATGGCGTCGCCAAAACGATTTATTTTAAATGCGGCGCGTTGTGATTCGCTGGCATCTTTCAAGTTGGGAAATGCCTCCAGCGGGCGGCTCAATGTTTGTCCTTCGTTGGTTGTGATCCAGATTCTTTCTGTTTCAAACCATAGTTTTTCAATTGTAGCCATAATTGTTTTGTTATTCGTCGTGAAATTTCTTCCACTGTTCTATAAATTCTTCTCTGTAATGCTCAACAATAGTTATAGCTCTTTTTATATCGCGGGGTTTAATTCCTTTGTTTTCAATTAATTTAATGCAGGGCTCTAATTCTATTTTTGCTAATCCGTCTGCATTCTCCAAGTGTATATGAATAGGTAAATGCTCGTCGGCGTAAAAAAAGAAACGTAATCCAAAGATGGTTAATATTGTTGGCATAGATGATAATTTTAAGGCGCACAAATATAGGTCTAAATTTTGAGACCACAAACATGTTTTCCATATTTTTTTGAAGAATTTTTTAATGACGGCTTCTGCTCGATTAGCGGCCTAATGAATATGAAAGTGCAACTTGATCTGCACACAAACAAAAAAGCATCGACAATCTTGCGATTATCAATGCTTTGTGTGATGTCGGGATGACTGGACTCGAACCAGCGACCTCACGCCCCCCAGACGCGTACTCTAACCAACTGAGCTACATCCCGAAATGCGAGCGCAAAGGTAATGCGAATTTTTTATTTTGCAAACGCTTTGTTAGAAAAAATCTTCACTCGCGAGTTTTATGTTGAAAATCAAGCCTTTTGTGCTTTGCTTGGCCTCGCCGAAAACCCGTCAGGCCTCGCTGTCAAGCTGTTGTATCAAGCTTTAGCGGCAGCGGCGGCGCGGTTGGCCAAGCGCTTGCGTTCTATTTCGTCGAGGATAATCTTGCGCATACGCATGTGCTTGGGCGTGATTTCCACATATTCGTCTTCCTTGATGTATTCCAAGGCCTCTTCCAAAGAGAAAATGATGGGCGGCGGCAAGGTTACCTTTTCGTCGGTACCGGAAGCACGCACGTTGGTAAGTTTCTTGGATTTGTTGACGTTGATCACCAAGTCGCCTTCTTTGGCATGTTCGCCCACCACCTGTCCGGCATACACTTCTTCGCCCGGGCTGATGAAGAAACGACCACGATCTTGCAGTTTGTCCATACCGTAAGCCACAGCCGTTCCCGTTTCGATGGCAATCATGGAGCCGTTTTCGCGTCGTTCAATGTCGCCCTTGTAAGGTTGGAATTCGATGAAACGATGGGCAATCACAGCTTCGCCGGCCGAGAGCGTCAGCAAGGTGCTGCGCAAGCCGATGATACCGCGAGAAGGAATGTTAAACTCCAGATATACACGGTCGTTCTTGGTTTCCATTTTGGTGAGTTCGCCCTTGCGACGCGTCACTTGGTCAATCATTTTGCTGGCGGCTTCCTCGGTGACGTTGATGGTGAGTTCCTCTATGGGTTCGCAAGTGACGCCGTCAATCTCCTTGATGATAACGCGCGGCTGGCCTACTTGCAGCTCGTAACCTTCGCGACGCATGGTTTCAATAAGCACCGAAAGATGCAACACGCCGCGTCCATATACCGTCCAGATGTCCGAGTTGGGATCCTTTTCCACTCTCAGAGCCAAGTTCTTATCGAGTTCGCGGATAAGACGTTCGTGAATGTGGCGCGAGGTGACGTATTTGCCGTCTTTTCCGAAGAAAGGCGAGTTGTTGATGGTGAAAACCATGCTCATGGTAGGTTCGTCTATGGCGATGGGAGGCAAGGCTTCGGGCGTGTTGATGTCGGCAATGGTGTCGCCGATTTCGAAGTTGTCTATGCCCACCATGGCGCAGATGTCGCCCGATGCGATTTCGCTGCAATGCTTGCGGCCGAAACCCACGAATTCGTGCAGTTCCTTGATGCGTGCTTTTTGCTGCGTTCCGTCGCGTTTGATAAGCATAATGTCCTGACCTTCACGGAAACTGCCACGATGCACACGGCCAATGGCGATACGGCCCACGTACGAAGAATAATCGAGCGAAGTAACCAGCATTTGCGAAGCGCCTTCGTTGATTTCGGGCGCAGGAATATGCTTGATGATTTGGTCGAGCAGGTAAGTGATATCGCTGGTTTCATGGTTCCAATCGTCAGACATCCAGCCACGTTTGGCCGAGCCGTAAACCGTTTGGAAGTCGAGCTGTTCCTCGGTGGCGTCAAGGTTGAACATCAAATCGAACACCGCTTCCTGCACTTCGGCGGGACGACAGTTGGGCTTATCTACCTTATTAATAACGACGATGGGTTTCAAGCCTATTTCCAAAGCCTTTTGCAACACGAAGCGCGTCTGAGGCATAGGGCCTTCGAAAGCATCCACCAGCAGCAGCACACCGTCGGCCATGTTGAGCACGCGTTCCACTTCACCACCGAAGTCTGCGTGTCCAGGAGTGTCGATGATATTGATTTTTACACCTTTATAATTGATGGAAACGTTTTTCGACAGGATGGTGATACCTCTCTCGCGTTCCAATTCGTTGTTATCCAGCATGAGTTCGCCGCTGCTTTCGTTCTCACGAAACAACTGGCCTGCCAAAAGCATTTTATCTACCAAGGTGGTTTTTCCATGGTCAACGTGGGCAATAATGGCAATGTTTCTGATATTTTGCTCTTTCATTCTGATGATGAAATTAATTAATTTGCTGATAATAAATTTGTTGACAAGGATTTGTCTTTATCTTGTTTGAGGGCGCAAAATTACTGCTTTTCAATGCAAATACCAAATTTAAATACCAAACACGTCGCGATAGAAATCTAAGCTTTCTGCTATGAGTTTTTCTTCGGCGCTCTGGTCTATGTGAATGTTTCCAATGTCAGACAATAAGGCAAAACGAATGGCGGCATCGTGGTTTTTCTTATCGTGATGCATGGCTTCCAGCAGGAATGGATAATCCTCGCAAGTGAAATGGAAGGCGCCGTAGGTCTCCTTGATGCAGGTAATGGCTTCTTGCAGACGGGCGTGCGGAAATTGCAACAACTTGGCCGACAGATAGAGTTCGCAAACCAAACCCCAAGCCACGGCAAATCCGTGAAGCACAGGCTCTTTTCTATGATGCGAAAGACTTTCGAAAGCGTGTCCGATGGTATGTCCCAAATTGAGTGCCTTGCGCAGGCCTTTTTCCGTAGGGTCTTGTTGCACAATGTTTTCCTTCACCAGCATGGAATGCAGCACCGCCTCTCCGAAGGCCTCCGTTTGGCAATGATCCAAATCGAGCGAAAGCACTTCATTCCAATGTTCCACCGACGAGAGCAGTCCGTGTTTCAGCATTTCGGCATAGCCCGAGCAACGATTGGCCCAGTCGAGGCTGTCGAAGAATGGCGTATGAATAATCACCGCTTTGGCCGGGCAAAAGGCGCCCACTTCGTTTTTCAATCCGTTGAAGTTGATGCCGGTTTTTCCGCCCAAGGCCGCGTCCACGCAAGAGAGCAGGGTGGTGGGAATGTTCATGAAATCTATGCCTCGTTTGAAGCTTGCCGCCGCAAAACCGCCCAAATCGCTAATCATGCCACCTCCCACGTTGATAAGCAGAGCTTTACGCGTGGCTTTCCCTTGGCTCAGCGCTTGCCAGACCTTGCAAAGCGACTCTATGTTTTTGTGTTCGTCGCCGGCCGGCAGACAAACGATGCGCTCCGATTCGCGGAAAACGGGATGGCAATCTTGCAGAATGCTCACGCAATGTCGTAAACTGTTCTCGTCGCATAGCACGAAAATCTGCGAGGCTTCGTAATCTTGCAAAAGTGCTTGTAAATGAGTCTGTAAACTCTTCTTGTTTGGTGCGGATATTCTTTGGCTTGACATGGATGCGAGGGTTTATTCTGCTTGAAAAAAACTGAAATGAACACTGCCGTATTTGCGAAGTTCTTTAAAGTGAGGCTCTTGGCTAAAATCGTTGTGATTGGAATGTTCCACCACCAGCCAGCCGCCTTCTTTCAACAGTCCGGCCTGAAATACCAATTGCGGAATTTCGCCCAGTCGAGGGTCGGCGTAGGGTGCGTCGGCAAAGACAATGTCGAACTGGCGGCCGCACTTTTCAATGTATTGATACACATCGCCTTTCACCAAAAGCAAGTTGTCAACTTTGAGCTTTTCGGCCACGCTGCGGATAAAAGCCACATGAGGCGTATATTGTTCCACGCAGGTCACTTGCTTGGCGCCACGCGAAACGAATTCCAGTCCGATGCTTCCTGTGCCGGCAAACAAATCGAGCGCGGTACAGTCTTCTATATCGGTGATATTTTGCAAAATATTGAACAAACTTTCTTTCGCGAAATCGGTGGTGGGCCTGGCTTTTAGGTTGCCGGGCAATTGAAATCGTCGTCCTTTGAAGTCTCCGCTGATAATTCTCATAATGATTGTTTTTGATACGAGAGCAGTGAATGAATGTTTTCCGCTATGTCGAATGTTTCCGTCTTTTTGAAAAACTCTCCGACAAGCGATTCAAGCTTCTGATTTCCGATAAGATTGGCCTGAAATGCGGGGTCGCAAGCAAATTCTTGCTTGACACTGGCTACGAAATACTGAACCTCTTCGTCGCATTTTACTTGGAATGCGTTGGCAAATACGAGTTGGTTGTTGTGCGCGACAAAAATCTGCAGGCAATCGTCTTTCCAGTGAATGTTCATCAGCGACTTGTCTTTGCTGTTTCTAAGGCAGTGATTGACAAGTAAATAAGCATCGGGCAGAAGATTGTGATGGGGCAACATTTCCCGCGCTGCTTGCCTGAGCGTACTTTCCGATTTGAATATCATTTTCTGCTTGTCGTCCAAGAGAAGGGCGCTTTCGCAAGATTCGGCAGCTAATGGCGGAAAATGATATTCGAAAATACGCTGCGCATCTATGTCTTTGGGAATGACGGTGAAATGCTTACAATGAAAAACCACTTGCAGATACACCTCTTCGCTGCCCACAATGCCCTGTCGTTGACATTCGTCGCGGAAGACATCGCAGGAAAAGCTTTGCTCGGGACGTTTCGGGCTGGCAAAACTATCTCCTTGAAAAAGAAGTACCAAGGTTTTCATTGAGGCTGTTTCAAATAGATTGAGGATGTTTCAAAAAGATTTACAAAAAAAGAAGCTGCCATTGTTCTTAGCAGCTTCTTGGCATATCATCGAAAAAGTATGCTTTTCTACGATTATTCCCAGTTACCCGCGTTGTTGTTGGCTTCGAAGATGTTACCTACCATCAAACCGGGATATTTGCCCAATTTTTCAGCAGTGATGCGAAGGTTCAAAACTTCTTGCTTGTCCATGCCTACCAAGTAGGTTTCCAGCGGAGTGTTGGCCTGGAATACGCGAACAATCAGACCAGAAGCACCGGTACTAACGTCGCCGGCTTGCAATTCGAATTGTTCACCGTTAACTGCGAAAGGCACATAACGCAAAGAGTCGATGGGATAGCTGGCGCCGAACAAGGTGTCGAGAACGCTTACATAAGTGGTTTCACGACGGAAGCCTTCCAAGCCCCATTTCTTGATTTCCCAAGCTCTGCCGCGGGCAACGATGGCTGCAGCTTCGTGTTCGGTCAAACCGTTTTCCAACTGTTGGTCGGTCAATTCGCCTTCTTTCAAAACGAAAGGCATCTGACCATACTTGACATAACCGATCAAAGTGTCGAATTCGTTGGCATACATGCCGTGAGCGTTCTTGAATGCAACCTGTGCAGTACGAATGTCAACCAAACGTTCGATAACAGCCTTGTCTCTACGAGCCTTTTCCTGATCGAAACGGATAGGACGCATGATGCTATCGACACAGAGATAAGCCATCAAGCAGATGGCGCACACAAGTAAAACGCGGAAAAATGCTTTCATAATAATGTATTTTTTTATTGATTATTGCGTTAAAATCGGCTCCCGAAAAAAGTTTTCAAGAACTAACGGGCAAAAATAGCACAAGAATTTTAATATAACTACTTTTATAGCCGAAAAATGTCGCATAAAAATGAATTTTGAAGAAATAAAGTCGAGACTGCTGCAGATTTTTGGTTTTGAGCCAACTACAGACCAAGAACTGGCTCTCGACGAGATAATACGTTTCCTTTTCAGTCGCGAGGACGATGCCATTTTTGTGTTGAAAGGCTATGCCGGCACGGGAAAAACATCCTTGGTGGCCGCGCTCATCCGCTTGCTCGACCAGCTGAAAGTGCCTTCCGTGCTTATGGCGCCGACGGGTCGGGCGGCCAAAGTTTTCGCCTCGTACAGCCATCATCCGGCAACCACCATCCATAAAAAAATCTACCGTCAGAAAGTGGTGACGGGCGAGTACGGCGGCTTCGCTTTGGGCGAGAACCTGCACGATCATTGCATTTTCTTTGTAGATGAAGCCTCTATGATAGGCAATTCGCAAGAGGACGGTTCTCTTTTTGGCAGCGGCCGTTTGCTGGAAGATTTGCTCAAATATGTGTACTGCGGACGTCACTGTAAGTTGCTGCTCATGGGCGATACGGCGCAGTTGCCTCCGGTGGGTCGCGATCTTAGTCCCGCGCTCGATAAAGATTATTTGCAGCATCTTGGTTTTCAGGTGAATATGGTAGAACTCACGCAGGTTGTCCGCCAGCAGGAAAGTTCGCTTCTCTTGGAAAATGCCACCGACTTGCGTCAGGCCATGCAAGATTTTGCCTTCGACGAACTTCCTCAGATAAAGGTAGATAAAACCGAAGTGATACGTTTGCAGGGCGAAGATCTGGTGGATGCCATTGCCGAATCGTATCAGCAAGTGGGCATGGACGAATGCAAGATTATCTGTCGTTCCAACAAGCGGGCCGTGCTCTTCAACCAAGGCATTCGCTCGCGCGTGTTGTACAAAGAAGACGAACTTTCTTCGGGTGATTTGCTCATGGTGGCCAAAAACAATTATTTCTGGTCTCAGACTTTTAAGGAGGTGCCTTTCATTGCCAACGGCGATTTGCTCGAGGTGATGCGCGTGCGTCGAACCTTAGAGATGTACGGCTTTCGTTTTGCCGATTTGGAGGTGCGTTTCATGGATGCCGGTTGGGAAATGCCCGTGCGCGTGCTGCTCGATACCCTGACGGCTGAGGCCCCTTCGCTCGATGCGCCATCGCAAGAACGTCTGTATCAATCGGTTTTGGAAGATTATTCCTTCTGCCACAATAAGAAAGAACTCTACGAGAATATGCGTAAAGATCCTTGGTTCAATGCCTTACAAGTGAAATACGGTTACGCGATGACTTGTCATAAGTCGCAGGGCGGACAGTGGAAGCACATTTTCCTAGACCAAGGCTACGTGCAAGAAGACTGGATGGGGCTCGACTATTATCGTTGGTTGTACACCGCCATGACACGTGCCACCGAAAAAATCTATTTGGTTAATTTTCAGGACGAATTCATTGCGCCCTAAATTTTCATGGCTTTTATTGCTTGGCTTTTTGCGCCATCTCCGTGCAAATGATTAATTTTGTTGATGATTTTTGAAAACGAACGTTTATCGATATAGAAATATGTTTTGGATATTATATGCCTTTTTGTGGCTTCTGATGTGGCTTCCGCTGCCTTTGCTCTATCCCTTGTCAGACCTTTGCGCCTTGCTGATGTATCATGTTATCCGATATCGTAGAAAGTTGGTTCACAAGAATTTATGCAATTCTTTCCCGAATAAGACGCCCAAGGAAATCCGTCGCATGGAATGGAAGGTCTATCGCAATTTCGTGGACGTGATGATAGAATCCATGTATAGCATACACATGTCTAAGTCCGAAATAAAGAAACGCCTCACTTACAGCGGCAAAGAGGTGCTCGACGAGGCTTTGGCCAAGAAGCAGGCTTGTTTTATCATGACAGCGCATTATGGTAATTATGAGTGGCTTACGGGAGCAAAATTGTCTTTCGAAAAAGATTACAACTACTTTACCATCTACCGCGCGCTCTCCAACAAACATTTCGACAAAATCATGATGGATGTGCGTCAACGTCGTCACAATATCAACATAGAAATGCACGACCTCATGCGTCAGCTCGAGAAAAATCACCAGGCGGGTGTGACCGGTTTTTATGGCATGATTGCCGACCAAAAGCCTTCGCGCAAGAATCCTTCCCGTTGGCATTGGACCACTTTTCTCGGGCAAGATACGCCTTTCCTTACCGGCACCGAATATTTGGCGAAGAAGTACGATTATGCTGTCATTTATGCGCGCATGAGCAAGCTTGGACGTGGTCGCTATCATTGTCATTTGGAAATGCTTTGCGATGAACCTACCTTAACTGCGCCCGGCGAAATCACCGAAAAGTATGCGCGCTTGCTTGAACAGGATTTGATGGCGGCGCCGGAGGCTTGGTTGTGGACGCACAATCGCTGGAAATACAGGAAAGATTTGTGATAATCGGCGAACTACGGCGCCGCCTGCGTTGCTCGGCTCGGTCACGTACTTCAGTACGCTCCCGTCGCCTCGCAACTTGTCGCCACCGTATTTCACCGATTCTGACAAATCTTTCGTTTCATTTCGGAAGAGGTTCGTGAAGTGACCGGGCGAACTGGCGCGCCATTTTTCGATATTGCGGCTCGGTCATTTACTTCAGTAAACTCCCTTCGCCTCAAATCTCAATGCCACGCCATTTCACCGATTCTGACAAATTTTTCGTTTCACTTTTGAAGAGGGCTCGCTCGTGTCAGGGTAAAATAAGAAAGGAAGCTGCCGTTAAGCAACTTCCTATTTTAAAAATCTGCGCCGTACAGCCTTGCTCACACGTTGGCAGGCTTCTCGGTGCAATAAGCTCATTCAGTGCAATCTTCTCCTCGGCACAAGCAAGATTATCAGTGCGACGAGCTCCTCAGCGCGAGCAAAGTTTGCGAGAATGCGTCAGCTGTGGTGGCCGCGAGGCGAAGACGACGGGAGCGTACTGGCGTACGTGACCGAGGATGAGCCGAAGCGGGCGCCGCAGATGGCGCGTGATCGCAGACTTTGGCAGATGGCGCGTGATCGCAGACTTTGTGTTACATGCCACCGTCCACTTGGATGACCTGTCCGGTAACGTAGCTCGACATGTCGCTGGCCAAGAAGGTGGCCACATTGGCAATATCTTCGGGCGTACCGCCGCGACGCAGGGGAATGGTCTTCATCCATTGAGCCTTGATTTCTTCGCTCAACTGGCCGGTCATTTCGGTGATGATGAATCCCGGAGCGATGGCGTTGGCACGGATTCCCTTGGCACCCATTTCTTTGGCGATAGACTTAGCCAGACCAATCATACCGGCCTTGGAAGCCGAGTAGTTGCATTGTCCGGCGTTACCGCCCACGCCCACTACCGACGACATATTGATGATGCTGCCGCCTTTTTGGCGCATCATGATAGGGACAACGGCGTGACAGAAGTTGAAAGCCGATTTCAGATTTACCGTGAGAACGGCGTCCCATTGTTCTTCGCTCATGCGGAGCAGCAGGCCGTCGCGGGTGATGCCGGCATTGTTTACCAAGACATCGATACGGCCAAAGTCGGCTACAATCTGTTTCACCACTTCGTGCGTCTCATCGAAATTGGCAGCGTTCGACACGTAACCCTTTGCCTGTACGCCCAAGGCTTGCAGTTCGCTCAGGGTCTTGTTGAAATTTTCATCTTCTCTGATGTCGGTGAAGGCAATGGCTGCGCCTTCTGAGGCAAATTTCAAAGCCAATGCTTTTCCGATACCTCTGGCTGCGCCGGTAATCAGCGCTACTTTGTTTTCTAACAGTTTCATAGTGATTAAAACTTATTTGGCTGCGGCTTCTCTTTCGTCGAGTTTGTTGTTATCGACCAAGGCGAAAGACAGACGCGCCTCTGAACATAATTTTCCTCTTACTTCTGCTTTGGCATCGATGAAGAAGAACATACCTCGGCTCATGGCAATGCTTCCGGTCACTTCGATGGTATCACCCGGATAAACCGACGCCGGGAAACGAACCTTGTCCATGCCGGTGAAGAAAGGCGTTTTGCCAACCAAATGTTCTTGTACCAGCAGGGCGCTGCATTGTCCCATGATTTCGCAGAGAATAACGCCAGGCACCACGGGATGACCGGGGAAATGTCCCTGCAGAAAATGCTCATCACCTTTCACGGTATATTTTCCGTGAGCAATCTTGTTTTCATCGATTTCCATTTCGTCCACCAGCAACATGGGTTCGCGGTGGGGCAACAATTGTTTGATTTCGTCTCTTTTCATGTTATTCAATAAAGGGTTTAGATTTTTCTCAAGGCGATGCAGGCATTGTGTCCACCAAATCCGAGCGAGGTGGAGATGGCTGCGGTAAGCGCTACTTTTTCAGCTTTATTGGGCGTGTAGTTCAAATCGCATTCGGGGTCGGGCGTATTCAGACCGATGGTGGGCGGTACGATGCCGTTCTTCAGGGCGAGGGCTGCAGCAATTACTTCCACGGCGCCGGCGGCACCCAACATGTGTCCAGTCATCGATTTGGTAGAGCAGATATGCGCTTTGCGAGCGGCTTCTTCGCCCAAGGCCAACTTGAAGGCCTGAGTTTCCGACTTGTCGTTCAGCGGCGTGCTCGTGCCGTGCGCATTGATGTGCAGCACATCTTTCTCTGCATCGAAACCGGCTTGGTCCAAAGCTATTTTAATGGCGCGTGCGGCGCAAGAACCATCAGGACGGGGAGCCGTGTAATGATAAGCGTCGCAGGTGTTTCCGTAACCGCAGATTTCGGCATAGATCTTGGCACCGCGGGCCATGGCGTGTTCGTATTCTTCCAGCACCAAAACACCGGCGCCTTCGGCAATGACAAATCCGCTGCGTTCGGCATCGAAAGGAATGGATGCTTTCAGGGGATCTTCGCTGCGGCTCAGGGCCTTACTGTTCATGAAACCACCCACAGACAAAGGATGTACGCTGGCTTCCGCGCCTCCGGCAATGATGGCGTCAGCAAAACCTCCGGCAATGCAACGATAAGCTTCTCCGATGGCGTGAGAACCTGTGGCACAAGCTGTTACCACGGGCAAGCAAGGGCCTTGCGCATTATGGGCGATGGCAATGTTTCCCGAAGCAATGTTAGAAATCATCATGGGCACAAAGAGGGGAGAAATCATCTTCGGTCCCTTGGTGAGCAATTTTTCGGTTTCGTTGACAAAGGTATGCATGCCACCGATACCGGAACCTACGTACACACCGAAACGTTCGGGTTCTATTTGATCTTTGATGCCGCTGTCGGCAACGGCTTGGTTGGCAGCGCACATGGCAAACTGCGAATAACGGTCGCTACGTCTGACAGATCCGGCATCCATGCCATGTTCGGTGGGAACGAAGTCCTTCACTTCGCCGGCCACTTTCACAGGAATATCGTCGGTGGGGAAAGACTTGATGAAATCGATGCCGCAAGTGCCGGCAAGGAGGTTGTTCCAGAATGTATCAATATTGTTGCCGATGGGAGTGATGGCTCCGACACCGGTAATAACTACTCTTTTCATTTCTTCTTAAGTGTTTGTTTTAAAATGGATTAGAGGGCAAATTTTGCCATGATTTCTTCGGCCTGATGTACCATGTTGTCGATGATTTCCTTGGCCGGTCTGATGCTGTTGGCCAAGCCGGCGCTCTGTCCGGCCATGAAGCTACCTTCGGCCTCGTTGCCTTCGCGAGCGGCTTTGCGCAAAGATCCGGCTCCGAATGCCATGATTTCTTCGGGCGTGCTGTTGGGATTCTTTTCCAATTCGGCAAAGTTACGGGTGAAGGGGCTCTTGATGGCGCGCACCGGGTGACCCAATGTTTTTCCGGTAACGGCAGTGTCGGTGCCGGCCGCTTTCAATACTTTTTGTTTATAATTGTCGTGAATGGTGCATTCTTCGGCCACGAGGAAGCAGGTGCCACATTGAACGGCTTCGGCGCCCAGCATGAACGCGGCGGCCAAACCTCTACCATCGGCAATACCACCGGCAGCAATGACAGGCACAGAAACGGCGTCGCAAATTTGCGGAACCAAGGCCATGGTGTTCATTTCACCGATATGACCTCCCGACTCGGCACCTTCGGCAATGATGGCGCAAGCGCCTATTCTTTCCATGCGGATGGCCAAGGCTGCGGCAGCCACTACGGGAATTACCTTGATGCCGGCTTCCAACCAGGCGGGCATATATTTCGCGGGCGAACCGGCTCCGGTGGTCACTACGGGCACTTTTTCTTCAATTACGATTTTGGCCACTTCTTCGGCGAAGCGGTCTTGCAACATGATGTTGACACCGAAAGGCTTGTCGGTGAGTTTTTTGCATTTACGTATTTCTTCGCGCACGGCTTCGGCGCCTCCATAAATGGACGAAATGATACCCAAACCGCCGGCATTCGATACGGCACTGGCCAGACTTGCATCGGCTACCCAAGCCATACCACCTTGAATAATAGGATATTCGATATGTAATAAATCAGTAATTCTTGTTTTCATTGTCTTGTGTTTTATAGGTTAATCGTGGGCAAAGTTAACAAAATTTTCCACGAAGCAAGTTACCATTGCAAAAGGCAGGTTCCCGTTGAAAATCCCGCGCCGAAGGCGCTCAAGATAAGACGATCGCCCTCTTTCAGTTTTCCTTCCCGGTTCAATTCGTCCATAAGGATGGGAATACTGGCCGACGAGGTGTTACCCGTGCGCTGGATATTCTGGTGAAACTTGCTTTTGTCTTCCTTCAGATTCAGACAGATACTGTCGAGAATACGCGTATTGGCCTGATGCAGGATGTAGTGCTGAATGTCTTTGCTCTCCAACTTAAATTCCGTCATCAATGCCTGAATATCTTTCATGGCAGACGAAACGGCCAATTTGAACACTTCGCGTCCTTCCATCTGCAAGGCGCTTTTCTTGTTGGCTTCCTGGATGTCGAAGGGTGTTGAGTTGATAAATTGCTTTTGATACAGACAATCTATGGCACTTTTGGTGGCCAGATGAACGGCTTTCAGCTGCGAACCTTCGCCCACTACCATGGCACCTGCACCATCGCCAAAAAGAACGGCAGTGCCTCGTTCGGTCCAATCGACCATGCGCGTGGGCATTTCGGCAGCCAGTACCAAGATGTGTTTGGCTATACCGCTTTTAATGTAGGCTTCGGCCGTGTTCAGGGCAAAAATGAATCCGGCGCACGCACCATTCATGTTGATGCTCGGACACTGAGCTCCGATAAGGCTTTGCACCCTGCAACCCAATGGCGGGCTGATGAATTCGTCCAATACGTTGGAGCAAATGATGAAGTCCAAATCGGTGGCTGTCAATCCTGCGTTTTCCAAAGCATGCCTGCTCGCCTCGGCGGCCAGGTCTTCCAAATGCTCGTCCGACATGACTTGTCGTTGCTTGATGCCCGTGCGCGACGAAATCCACGCATCGCTGGTGTCGAAATACTGCGTCAGCATGTCGTTGGTCAGCGTCATCTTGGGCAAAGCCGAGCCTGTTCCTAAAATTTTCATTCCTCTATAAATAATAAATTGATCTCCTTTTTCAATGGATGGCAAAGAACCAATCCACGAAAGGCGATACAAAAGTAGAGCAAAGCCCCCGCCCTCTAAAATAAAGGGGATAGCGGAGGCTTGTGATGGGATAAAAACCAGCCGTTTTGGGGGAATTTATCGCATATAAGGGGTGAAAATCTATTTACTTGGCAGCTCTTAGTTTGGCATCAATCCATTCGTAACAGATATTCATGATGCAGTTCTTCTCTTGTTTGAAACGTTCGTCCAGAATAGACTTCTGCAGACATTGTTCGTACAGATCCATGCTCAGCGCGAAATGAGCCACCACGCCTTTGCGAGCTGAGACGATGGCAAAGATGAGTTGCTCGCCGTCGTCGCTCAGGTTGGTGAAGTAGATGGCCTTGCCGATAAGGAAATTCGGGTCGCTCTCGTTGATGCGAATCACTTGGTTGCGCACAAAATATTTCAACAATTCCACCACGATGTCGGAAAGTCCTTCGTCGAAAATGAAGATTTTTTCCTTCAGGGCATGAATGCCGTGTACGTAACGCAGGCGATAATTTTTGTTGAACTGTTGGAATTCTTCGCTGTCGGGAAAAGCGTCTTCGCTGATGTCGTTGTCTTCCGTTTTATGGTCGAAAAACAGCATGAACTGGCTGCCCACGTCGTGATACAGCGTGCCGAAAGTGACATAAACCTTGTGTCCGCAGTCGGGGCAAGTCCAAAAAAACAGGCTTTCGTCCATGATGCCCTCTTTCAACTCCGGATTGAGCTGTACGTTGATGCTGTCCCAAATGGTCATTTCGCCCTGGGCCCCGCATTTCGGGCAGCGCATTTTCTCTGTATGATGCTGTGACATGGCTTACTTGTTGACAATGACGTTGTTGATAACGAAGTTACGGATGAGCGTGCTGTCGATGTCGCCGTTGACGGTGGCTTTCACCTTGATGTTTTCGAAGGTGAAGTCGCTCAGCACATATTGGTCGCTCGATTTTACGTTGAAGAAATGTTGGCATTCCAAGTCGATGTTGCGCATGGTGACGTTTTGTCCGTACGAAATGGGAATGTCCTTGCGGTCTTTCAAGTCGAAGAACTGAGTCCAAGGACGAATGTAGAGGAAGTGATTGGCATGGCCGCTGATGTCTTCCACCGTGATGTATTCGTACTTTTGGGGCGTGTCGGGACGCATTTTCAGCCAAAGCAGACGGTTGCAATGATCCAGCTGGCAGCGACGCAACACAATGTTTCTGTCGTGTACCGATTCGCTTCCGAAGGTGATGGCGCCGTGGCAGAAACCGTAGGTGCAATCTTCGATGATGACGTTGATGTTGGAACCGTTGTTAGGATCAGTGTCGGCCCAAGGACCTTTGCCGCCCTTCATGGCCACCGCGTCGTCGTTCACTTCCATGTAGCAGTTCTTTACCAAGAAGTTGGTGCATACATCAATGTCGATGGCGTCAGAGCTGGGCGCTTTCACTGGCTTGACGGGCGCAAAAATGTAAAGGTCGAAAAGCTTCACGTTCTCGCAACGATAGAAATGTGAGTTCCAGAAAGGCGAGTTCACCAACTTGATGCCGCTGATTTGCACGTTCTTACTGTTCGAAATATAAATGAGTCGCGGACGAAGTTCTTCCAAGTTGGTACAGTTGCGGTTCACTTTTCTGCGTTGCCAGAACGAGCGCCAGAATTGCAAACCATTACCATTGATGATACCCTCTCCTGTGATGCTGAATCCATCCACACCGTCAGCATTGACAATGCCGGGGAAGTACTTCAGAATCTGACCTTCCATGCGGGTGTCGATAACGGGATAATCGCCGATGTTGTCGCTGGCTTTCAGCACGGCGCCCTTGGCCAAATACAGATGCGTGCCCTGTTTGAAGAAGAGCGAAGCCGTCAGGTAAGTGCCTTTGGGAACGTAAATGACACCGCCACCGTTGTTGGCAGCCGAGTCGATAACAGCCTGTATGGCTTCGGTTTGCAGCAGGGTGCTGTCGTTCTTGACGCCGTATTTGCGGATATTGTATTGCTTTATCGAGGCATCGTGTTTAACGCGGGTATAATCGTGAAACCATTCGGGAATGAGGCTTCCGTCGGGAAACGTTTCTCCTTCCACAAAGTCGAAATTGGCTTCGGGCACTAATTTTTCTGCCTTTTCATCGATGATTTTGTAAAAGGCCTTGGGTTGGAACAATTTGCTAGCTATGTAGCCAATACCGTAACCAAGTCCGAAACCGAGAATGACCACGCATAATACGATGGTGATAACACTGAATGTTTGTTTGCCATTTTTCATATCCTGTCTTTTTTAATGTATCAATAAATCTTCCAACCTGAGTTTGGGTACCACGTGGACGCCTTCTTCCCGATAATAATTTTGCGATTCTCCCGCTTCTATGTCTCTGAGGACGATTTTTTCAGCGCCTTTTCCAATGCCGAGCAGAAGCAGTGGTTCGCAGGGCAGGGCAAGCGTTTCCGTCACGGCAGCCTTGTTGAATGCACCAATGCAGATGCCGTTCAGGCCCATGTCGGCGGCTTTGAGCAAGATGGTTTGCGCAGCAATGCCCAAATCTACACTGACATAACGACTTTCTTCCACCGTGCTGCAAATAATGATGTAGGCACTTGGTTCCGTGCCGGGCGCGGGTAGATTCAGTTCGGGCAGGGCACCACCTAAGCGAATAAAAGCATTCAACTTTTCGGCCTCTTCACCCCAGACCATTCTATAACGCAACACTTGCTGGTTGCGGGCCGATGGGATTTTGTTGCAGACTTCCAGCATACGCCGCAGATGATGTTCGTTCACCTCGAAGCTTTTGTCGAAAGCGCGGTAGCTTCGGTTTTCCAATACCAACTGATTGAAACTCCGAGTTGTTTTGGCGGCCTTGCTATGTTGTTGTCGGGCCAGATGTTCCTCCATCTTGTTGCCTAAGAAATTGTCTGCCATGGCTTATATTTTTTCAATCAAGACTACGGCCAATGCCGCCATACCTTCCTCGCGGCCCACGAAACCGAGCTTTTCCGTGGTGGTTGCCTTGATGGAAATGTCTTCCACATCGAGCTTCATGAGCGGTGCCAAGCATTCCTTCATGGCGGGAATATGCGGATTGATTTTGGGACGTTCCGCGCAAACGGTGGCATCAACATTCACGGCTTTCCAACCTTTTTCTGCCAAAATGTCCACGGTTTTCTTCAAAAGGATTTTGCTGTCTATGTCTTTGAAATCGGCGGAGTTGTCCGGAAAATGATAACCGATATCACGCAAGGCTGCGGCACCCAAAAGAGCGTCGCAGATAGCATGGATCAACACATCGGCATCGGAATGTCCCAACAATCCTTTCTCGTGGGGGATTTCAATACCGCCCAAAAACAAGGCCCGGCCTTCTACCAAACGATGGACGTCGTAGCCTTGACCAACACGTATTTTCATTATCTTCCAATTAATTGACGAAGTCCTTCAATGTCAAATCCCAAGGTGAATCGCAAGGTCTGGTCGAGCGGATTGCTCTGAGCCTGCGAAATAAGGTAAGACACATCTATGCTGAACATGGACATCTTGAAACCTGCACCGAAAGTATAGTAGCTGCGGTTGCCTTTGTACTTGTTTTCATAATGATAACCGGCGCGTACAAAGAATTGATCGTCGTAGGCGTATTCCATACCCAATGAGGCATTGATTTCGCTCAACTCTTCGGCAAAGCCTCCGGGCGCATCGTAGAAAGATTGGAAAATACCGGCCATAGAAGAAATGTCGCTGTAGATTTCGTCCTTGCTCTGTGGCGTGGGCACCATCAGTTTATTTACGTCGGCAGCCACGGTGATGGCATTGTAGGCGTTGAAAGGATATTTCAAGCTGGCACCGATGCGCAAGTCGGTAGGAATGAAGTAGTAGTTGTTGCCGGCATCGTAAGAAATCTTGGTACCGATATTGGATGCGTTCACACCCACGGCCCAGAATCCTCTTTCACGACCGAAATACACGGGCTTCTTGTAGTAAGCGCTGATGTCTGCGGCAAATGCCTGACCGGCAGGATCATCGGCACTCATCAAGTCAGAGTAGATATAACGCATGGCTACCGACATGGAGAAATTGCGCGAGAGCAAACGTGAATAGGCCACGTCCACGGCCATTTCGTAAGGTTGGATGGCATAACCTATGTCGCCAAGACTTTCACGCAGAATCACTTCGCCCAATGAGAAGTAGCGCATAGAGGCGCTGATGGCCTGCATGTCGCCCAGTTTCATGTAGCCGGTCAGATATGCCAAGTCGATGTCGGAAACCAATTGGCTCAACCAAGGCGTGTAAGACATGGCGAAACCGGCTTCGTCTTCGATGAAGGCAAATTTGGCGGGGTTCCAATATTGTGAATGCACAGAGGCTTCGGTAGCGGCACCAACGTCACCCATACCGGTGGCGGCAGCGTCGGGAGCAATGCTCAACGAAGGTACAGAAGTGATGATGGGATTATAATCTTTTCCCGCAGGTTCACTCGTTTGGGCCGATGCAAAAGAAATGCCGGCCATAATGCAGATTGCTAAGGTTAAGTGTTTAATTTTCATATCGTTAATCTTTTTTGTATTATTCATTTTTGATTGCATAGACTCGCCCTTGATCACTGATGACTCTTGCCTGCGAGAATGCTCTTCGCCTGCGAGAATGTTCTTCGCCTGCGAGAATGTTCTTCGCCTGCGCGCGATAATATTCTAACGCAAAAAATACTATTTTATTGTGTCGGTTGCCAAATTATTTATTGGCTTGCCGAATAATTTAATTGCTTGCCGAATTACTTGGCTCCGACAAGTATCTTCTTGGAAATCAGGGCTTCTTCTCCGTAATCCGTGCGAATGCGCAATTGGCAGATGTATAATCCGTCTTCCACGCGGCGTCCGCTATTGCCCACGTAATTCCATTCAATGCTTTCGCTCTGTTCGATTCCGTTTATCATCGACTGTGAATGAGACCATTGCAAGCGTCCGCTCAGGTCGTAGATGCGCAGTTCTGCCGTGGTCCAAACCTGAGGTCTGTCGTGGCCGAAGACGAAGTAGGCCATCTCTTCCGTTTGTCGGAAAACAATGTCAGAAATCTTCGGTCCAAGGTCTTTTTTCACGAAAAAGCGGAGGCTTTCCGTCGATGAATTATTCTGCATGTCCCAGGCTTTCAACGTGATACTGTGTTCGCCCTCCGTCAATTCCGGCAAAACGAACTTCACCATGCCCGATACGTAGCTGTCTATGTCCGATTCGTAGTATTGGTTCAAGTTGAATTTTTCCTTGTTGTCTATGTTTAGCACGATGTCGTGGCCAATGCTATTGCCGCTGGTGTTCAGTCCGTTCTCGTCGTGAAGGAAGGCAATGAGGCAGGGTTGCGCGTTGGTCCGGCCGCCGTCAACGAAAAGTGTGTCGTTCAGGAATAGCCTGATTGTCGGGCCGATGCTGTCAATGGTGGCTTCGTTGTTGCTGCCGCCCACGATAAATTCTTTGAAGACGCCTTGCGCCTCGCTGCGTCCGTCCTCGCTGTAAGCATACAAATTTACAGAACCCTTTCTGTTAGAATAACTTATATCTTTCGGAACGATGAAATCGAAACTGAATGCTCCATTCTTTACCGAAGCCTTTCCGGCATAAAGCACCTTGTTCTGTTCGTTGTAAGCGAAAACATCGTTGCCTGCATTTCCTTGAGTATAAGCCGTTTCCTCGCTGTCGAACACGCTGGGATAAAGAATGCCGTTAAAGTTGTTGTCCACTTCTCCTTCGGGCGTCAGCACCTGGCCCTGCATACTCACCTGGCTCAGGGCTTTCAGGGTGTCGGGTGCGGCCGGATCGATTTCCTTTCCGTTGATGGAAGTGATACAAATTTGATAATCAGGATGATTGAGTTTTAATGCCGGGTCGCCGATAAGGGCAAAGTTGAGTTTGTTGCGGTCGCTGCTCAGCGCTGTCGATTGCTTGGTCAGACACATGATTTCTCCCAAACTCAGGCGCCTGCCGTTTTTCTTTTTAAGCACCTGATTGATAAAGGCTTTGTTGAGCGTGAAGTTGGGCGACGAATACACCGCGCGCGAAGTTGTGACCATGGCGAAAGCGCCGCCGTTGGCATTGAGGAAGACCATTTCTCCGCCGCTGGTTTCGCTGTCGTCGTAGCGGCTAAAGTTACAAGTGGCTGTTACCCAAAGCGGAAGACGCGTATTCTTCATGTCTCGGATGTCGGTGATGCTCAGAAGCCCCTCGGCTGTCCAGGCGTTGGTGGAGCCGTGGCCGCTGTAGTTGAGCATGAGCAGCCCATTGCTCAGCAATTGCTTGAATTGTCTATTGGCCTCAGGAGTCTTGGAACCGGAAGCGCTGTTTTCGCGGTCGAAGGCGTCAATGTAAATCTTGTTGATGATATACTCAGGATGCGCTGCGCGGACAATTTCGGCCAAGGCATCGGCATGACCTATATGTGAATTGTTGTCGCCATCATCGCTCAAGAAACAGAGTTGGTTTTTCCAAGTGCCTTTATCCTTGTTTTTCAAATAGTTGATGCTCTTGCTGATGGCGACTTCAGCTTCTGCTTGGGTTCTAACAGGAAAACGTCCCACGCCAATGTCCATCTTGCTGGTTTCCAGTATTTTTCCTTCGGTATCGTCGAGCATGGCAAAATAGTCGTCGCTCACGAAGGAACTCGTACCCGAAAGGCTTTCTTTCGATTGGTAAGTCAATAACTTGTTTGGCTTGTTCGAAATGCCGGCAAATTGATTGGTAGCCAAACGATTATCATATACACCATCGCCAAAAAGCAACAAAGATTCGGGCATGTCGTCTTCGCTTTGGGCCCGGTCGTAAAACATCTTCATCAAGCGACGGTAGGCGGTGGCATCGGGCGTTCCCGACGAGAATTCGTTATACACTTGTTCCACTTCCACCACCACGCAGCGCAAACCATCCTGTTCGCGGTGAGCCTGAGCCAGTTGCTCGGCCTGTTGCAAGAAATCCTTGTGGCTGATGATGATGAAATCCTGTTGAGCCAAGGCATGCAAATTCTGATTGTCCACCTTTCCCTCTTTTTTGGGCGAAGGAATGCCTGCCTTCAGGTCGATCAAAGCAAATTCTTTCAAATTGTCGGCCGAAGCGCGGAAACAAAGCTTGCCATCTTTCATGTAAGTGGGGACTATGCGCGGTTCTGTGTTCTTGCTGATATCCAATACGATATGATTTTCACCGGCCTCACTTATCTGATATTCGGTCACTTGTTCGTAGCCCACACTGCCCGGATCACGGAAGAGAAGCACAGGCTGTTTTCCGCTGAGTTTTTTGCGTACATTCAGGGTGATTTTGTCCAGGTAAGCCGCCTTCGGTGTGTAGCCCATGTTTCTGTAATCCAGCGCAATATCAATTATGGAAGTGTTCGCTTTGAACGATTTGCTCAGGCTTTTGAGTTCTCCGTAATTATAGTTGTCGTCGGGCGAAATGCGCGGGAAAGACATCACGCCTATGTTATTGTCGTTCAAATAAACCTGACAGCTGGTACTGAGGCTGTTACGGACCACGAATTCCACCATCATCTGCGAAGTTTCATCGCTGACAAAATGCTCGCCTATGTCAAACTTGAAATGCTGCTGCGAGGCCGAAATGAAGCTTTCTCCAAAACACTCGCGTCCGGTGGTGCCGAGGTTGACCCAATCGTTTTCGTGCAGAATAAACGCTGTGTAATGTTGGCTCTGCGTCGTGGCTTCTCCTGCTTCAAGTGCCTCTTGCATAAGCATTTGCCCATCTTCGCTCTCACTCACGAAATAGTAAGCCTTGTCGCTGTAATGATTGAGTTCGCGCACATACATGCCCGCTTTCGCATCGTATATCCATCTTCTCAAACCATTGGCATAGAATAAGATATACTTTTCAGCATCGTTCTTATACATGGGAACCTTGGGCAAATCGTCAATGTACGGACGGCTAGCGTCGCTAAAATCTTCAGCCAATAAATGTCCGCCGTAGCCATACACCTGCGCTTTTTGCGGGTCAATGCCCATTTTCTTCAGTTCGTCGAAGCTCAGTTTGTAAACGCCATTCTCCGTGACGCTGATTTTCTGCCAATTACCCTTACTCAGCACCGAATTGGCCGCGTATCTGTCGGCTGCATTTTGGGCATTTCCGCTGCGCAGGGAAGTAAAATTGGCTACCGAGGCAAAGCCTTCATCCTGAACTACTTTCGATTTTGAATCTTGTATTTTCCATTCGAAAGAAAGCAGTCGATAATACTTTTTGTCGCGGCAGATAAAGGGGTAGAAGTACACATCCCAACAATCATTCTTCCGATAAAGTCCTTTATTGACAGTGAGTTGCAGGCTGTCTGAAAGATTCATTCTTTGCAGCATGGGCAACATGGCACGCAGTTGGGCACCTTTGATTTCTTCGAAAACAGGATACTGAATACCAATGCCATCAGCTTCATTATCAATGAGAAATTCGTGATAATAATCCAATTGTGAGCTGTCGGCTTGAGCAGATTCTTCCAAACGCCAAACCTGACGGTCATCTACATACCAAGCCGGCTCAAGCGCTTGTGCACTCAGGCAGGAAAGTAGAACGATAATCGTGTAAATGAGGCGTTTCATGCGTCTTATTTGTGAATAATGATGTTTTATTTAATGCGGACTTCCAACAATTTTCTTTCGCCCACGTAAGCTTCCAAAGTGTCGTTGATGGCTACGGGACCCACGCCCATGGGCGTTCCGGTAAAAATCAGATCGCCTGTTTTCAACGTAAAAAAGCGGCTCGCGTACGATACCAATTGATCTATGCTGAAAATCATGTCGCCGGTGAAGCCTTCTTGACGGCGTTCTCCGTTGATATCCAAATGAAAATGAAGCGCTTGCAGGTTGAAACAATCTTTTGCCAAAAACTTTCCCACGATGGCCGACTGGTCGAAACCTTTGCTCGTGGTCCAAGGAAGCCCCTTGCTACGTGCCTCATTCTGAATGTCTCGCGCCGTCATGTCGAGGCCTAAGGTGAATTCTTCGTAATAGCGATGAGCAAATTTTTCGGCAATGTTTTTTCCCAACTTGGAAATCTTCACCACCAACTCCGTCTCGTAATGAATTTCTTGCGAAAAATCGGGCAAGAAAAATGGATTCTTGTCGGTAGCGTAGGCCGAGTCGGGCTTAAAGAAAAGCACCGGCTCCTGCGGGATGGGATTGTTCAATTCTATGCAATGCGGGCGATAATTCATGCCCACGCAAATTATCTTCATCTTGGTCAATCATTTTGCAAACGCCTGCGAAGATAATGCAAATTATTGTACTTTTGCTTCCCGTTAATGATATTTTAAGAAGATGGATTGGAAAGACAAATTGGCCGCTTTGTCGGCTTTACAACAAGATGAACCGCAAGTTCAGGAAATGCAGACTCAGCAGGAATCCCTTAAACCTCAGACGAATGCGAAAAAACAAACCCTGTATATCCGTTACGAAAAACGAAATGGCAAGCCGGCCACCATCGTGAGCGAGTTTCAAGGCAGCGAGCAGGAATTGAAAGATTTGGCCAAACGACTGAAATCAACTTTGGGCATTGGCGGCTCAGCCAAAGACGACGAGATTCTGCTGCAAGGCGATGTGAGAGCAAAAGTCTCTGATTTTCTGCGCAAAGACGGCTATAAACTGAAAGGCGAAGTGAAGTGATGTTGATATCTGCAAACTCCTTGTGGCTTGAGCCATCACTCGCAAGTGCTGAGCTAATAACAAAAAAGGAACCCGAAAAAATCGAGTTCCTTTTTCTTTGTATGAATCGTGAGGATTATTCCTGATTCAAGGTGAAGTGCTTGAAAGCGGTACAGGTCAGGTTCTTCTGAGCCAATACTTCCTTCACGGTAGCCTTACCGGTGTTGTCACCGCCACCTTCGTACTTCTGTTCAACCAAGGTGCATTCCTTGAAGAACTTAGCCATACGACCGGCAGCAATGTTCTGAATCATCTGTTCGGGCAAGTTGTTAGCCTTTTCTTCGGCAACAGTCTTCTTGATTTCACGAGCCTGAGCAGCTTGTTCAGGAGTGATCCAACCCTTGGCCATGTTAGATTCGATATGATCGTCGCTGTCAACGTGTGCGGGGTTGATACCGGCTTTCTTCAAAGCGGCTTCAACAGCCTTGTTTACTTGTTCGGCTTTGGTCTTTTCGATGGCAACAGCCAATTCTTTGTCTTTTACTTCCTGAGAAATACCGTCAGCATCGATAGCGATAGGAGACATGGCAGCAATGTGCATAGCCACACCGTGAATCGTTTCGTATTCGGCATTTTCTTGAGCAAAGGCAACGATGGTAGCCAATTTGTTACCGGGGTGAATGTAAGAAGTAACGGTACCACCCTTAACGAATGAGTACTCGGCCAATTCCATCTTTTCACCGGTCACACCGCTACGGTCGGTAATACGATCGGCAACGGTCAAACCATCCATATCGAGAGCCAACAGAGCTTCCTTGCTTTCGGGCTGATTGGTCAAAGCCAAATCGAGGATAGACTTGGTCAAAGCGATGAAATCAGCATTCTTGGCAACGAAGTCGGTTTCGCAAGCTACTGCAACGATAGCAGCGAAATCATTGTTGATACCAGCCAAAACACAACCTTCAGAAGCATCACGATCGCTACGTTTTGCAGCAATAGCCTGACCTCTCTTGCGGATCAGTTCAATTGCTTTTTCCATATCGTTGTTAGCCTCGGTCAATGCGTTTTTGCAATCCATCATACCAGCACCGGTCATTTTGCGCAAGTGCTGAATATCTGCCATTGTAACTGCCATAATAGTAATGTGTTTTAGAGGTTAAACTTATTCTGCGTCTTTTTCTGCGGGAGCTTCTTCAGCTTTCTTGCGACTGCGCTGACGACGTTCCTTTTTGGGTTCGGCTTCGGCCTGAGCTTGAGCAGCAGCTGCGTCGGCATCAGCCTTTTCTACCTTGCGTTCTTCCAAACCTTCGTTGATGGCGGCGCAAATAGCATCCAAAACCACTTCGATAGACTTGGTGGCATCATCATTGGCAGGAATAACGTAATCGATATTGCCGGGGTTAGAGTTGGTATCAACCATAGCGAATACGGGAATACCCAAACGATTGGCTTCGTGGATGGCGATAGCTTCTTTCAAAACGTCAACTACGAAAAGAGCTGAAGGCAAGCGGTTCAAATCGGCGATGCTACCCAAGTTCTTTTCCAATTTGGCGCGTTGACGAGAAATCTGCAGACGTTCTCTCTTAGAAAGGTTCTTGAAAGTACCATCAGCTTCCATTTTGTCGATGGTGGCCATTTTCTTTACAGCCTTGCGGATGGTGGGGAAGTTGGTCAACATACCACCGGGCCAACGTTCGATAACATAAGGCATACCTACAGAAGTAGCCTTTTCAGCAACAACGTCCTTGGCTTGTTTTTTGGTAGCAACAAAAAGAACCTTCTTTCCGGCCTTGGCGATATTCTTCATAGCTTCAGCAGCTTCGTCAATGCTGGCGATAGTCTTGTGCAAATCTATGATATGGATACCGTTACGTTCCATGAAGATATAAGGAGCCATGGCGGGATTCCATTTTCTTTTAAGGTGTCCGAAATGTACGCCGGCTTCCAATAATTGATCAAAATTTGTTCTTGACATAATGCTTGTATTTATTTCGTTTACATTCTTTTGGGGCTCATTCAACACCCGGGTAGCTCTCTATACGAAATAAGGAGAAGTCCCGAATGTTTAGATACTAAACGTCTCTATTTTATGAGCAGTGTTTTAATAAGTTTCTTAAACAGCAATAAAATAAAGCTTAACGCTTGCTGAATTGGAAACGCTTACGAGCTTTCGGTTGTCCGGGTTTCTTACGTTCAACGATACGTGAGTCACGTGTCATGAAGCCTTCTGAACGGAGAGCCGACTTGTCGTCAGGATTAATCTTGACCAATGCGCGAGCGATACCCAAACGGGCAGCTTCGGCCTGACCATTGTAACCACCACCATTCAAGTTGATGTTGATTTCGTACTTTTCAGCTACGCCCAACTTGTTGAGGGGTTGCAAAACAACATATTGCAAGAGGGGAGAGGGAAAATAAACCTTCAAATCTCTCTTATTGATGGTGATTTTGCCTTTACCTTCACCTTCGCCTTCTTTGATGAAAACGCGAGCTACTGCTGCTTTTCTTCTACCTACTGCATTTACTACTTCCATAATTAGCTAAGTTTGTTTAAATCAATAACTTTAGGATTTTGTGCCTGATGGGGATGTTCGCTACCTACATACACATACATGTTGTTAAGGATAGCATCGCCCAAACGGTTCTTAGGAAGCATGCCTTTTACTACTTTGCGGTAAAGGTCTTCGGGGTTCTTGGCCATCAAACGGGCCGGGGTCGTTTCGCGCTGACCACCGGGATAACCGGTATGTCTCAAATAAATGCGATCGTTCCATTTTGAACCGGTAAGTTTAGCTTTTTCTGCATTGATGATGATAACGTTGTCACCACAATCAACATGAGGAGTAAAGCTGGGTTTGTACTTACCTCTCAGCAACTTGGCCACTTTCGTCCCCAAACGACCGAGCACTTGATCGGTTGCATCAACTACAACCCATTCTTTTTGTGCTGTTGCCTTGTTCACAGAAATGGTTTTGTAACTCAAACTGTCCACTGCTTTTAAGTTTTAATGTTAATAAAAAATGATAATTATAATCCGTCCGGAAATTCGATACAAGTGCTAAAACTTTAAGAATTAGATACTTGATTTCAAAAAATCCGAAATCGGGCTGCAAAGGTACGGAAATTTTTCGTAATGACAAAAGAAGCGGTAGATTTTCTTTGCCTAATGTCTGCACGCAAGTGCTCTTATTGCTTATACACCAGCGGTTTCCCGTCGTGACTGAGGCCTTCGGCGCTGATGGAGAGGTGGCGGCAAGTGCTGTTGTTGAAAAACTCAATTTCAGCACGGCCGTTTTCATCGAGCGACACATTGGGATTCCAGTAAAGCGTGCGACGATAATCACGCGGCAAGTCCTGCACCGGCACGCCCGAGTAGTCGGGATGCACGAATTCTTTGCTGTAGCTGTAGCCCTGAACCTTGGTCTTGCGCTGGCCCATCACCAGTGGCGGCTCAATCATTTCAGCACTGTCGGCAGGAAGGAAGAAGGCCACGCAGTCGGGGCGCATGTCGCTGTTGTCGTAACGGGGCAATTTGAAACGCGTGGGCTTGACGATGCTGATGTTTTTACCGAAGTCCGCCTTGAACACGGCACTATTTTCTCCAATGTCCGGCACTTCCATTTGTCGAGGTAATGAATCAGTGTAGGCTACACCCGATTCGACGAGGTCGTAGTACATGAAGGCCTCGTACAGACTAATCCAGAATTTTTCCAGCACTTCCGGTTCGGAACGAATCACGATTTCCTTCTGATAAGGAATCTTCTTGGCATATTGATACACTTTCCAATATAATTTACCTTCGGGCAGTTCGCTATCGGAAGGATAAGACGAAGCCAACACGGTATTGAAATCGCAAGGCGGAAAATTATAGCGGTCCATGATGCTCATTACCAAGGTGTCGGGTCGTTCATAGTAGGCCGACAAGGGAATCTTGTAAGTGTCGCACATGTATTCCAATTCCTCGGCGATGTTGTAATGCTGCATAGAATACTGATACCTGATGCGACGACGCAGCGACTTCCTTTCGATGCCCACTTCATTCAAGTCGATCTGACGCAATCCATCGTCCATGCTATAAATATTCGTCTCGGACGATGATGCGTATTCGCCGCTCGGCACATTCAGTTCGTAATAGGAAATAAATTTTGGCTTGGGACTGTACCATCGGTTCATCGATACCATGTGATGGGGACCCACCATAAAATCGCGCATGCTTATCCAAAGATTTCCCTGGCCATAAAAATGAGGAAACAGCAAGGCATAATTGCCGATTTCGTTGGTGGAAACGCGGCCGAAATACTCATAAGGCTCATCGTTGATAGAAAAGGTGAACGAGAGTTTAGCATCTTTCAGGCGAGGTTTGCGCAAACGTTCCAAGTTGATGACACTGCCATCGGCCATGATTCCTTTTTCGATAGGCTGTTTCCATCCGGCCTGCATATATTGTTCGTTCATGTTTTCCCACTGATAACGGCTCCATCCGCGCGTAAGCATCAGCAAATCGAGGTGATGGTGTCGGTTGCGATCGTCTTTTTCGAAATAGTAGGAAGCATGCTTGATATATCCTTTCAGTTCGGATGAAAGCAAAAGCCAAGTGTAGAAATTGTCGCTGTTGTAGCTAATGTCGTCGCTTTCTGCATCGCGAACGGCAAGAGAGATATTGCCCTGCACAGGTTTGCCTTCGTGGTCTTCGGCCGTTGCTTGTAACAAGATTTTTCCGTAAGGATTGAAGGCGTAGCCATGGCTGTTGTCCTGAATGCTCAAACTATTTCTATGCGCTTTGTCGTGCTTGATAAAACACATCCGCTCGGCCAAGGCGCGTCCCTCGCGATCGAAAACACTAATGCTGTTCACGCCTTCCGGCATGGAGTCTTTATCGATAGAAAGTTGGTATTCATCTGCGGCCTCAACAACATGAAAGCGGTAAATATTTCCGCCCTGACTTAGTGCCACCGCAATAAGGCTGTCATTGAAAAGTTCGTCTTTGCGATAATGAGCCGTAATAACCATCTGAGAGCTACCGTATTGATTGTTTACCGCCAAGGCACAGCCGGAAGGATAAATTTCGGGCAAAGGAAAACGAAACTCCCTGTCTGCATGCTGAATTTTTGCCTCATAACTTTCTTGGGCCGAAGCTTTGAATGTGAAAACACCGCAACCATCCATGGCGGGCTTAATTTGCGCCACCAGTTTACCTCGTTTATTATACACACCGCCACTGAAGTTTAGTCCGCGTCCCTCTTTGTCGCTGATTTGAAAAGCAACCCGCTGCTCCACACTATCGACAATGACGCCACCTTCGGGAAAGAATTCCATCTTGATGGGCGCCTCTTTTTCATAAATCTGATCATCGAAAGCCGTGCTTGCGCTTACTGTGCTACGGCGTTTTTTGGGTTCCCACTTGGGCAAGGGTTCGTAGTGATATTTTTTGCGAAGCGCTTTGGTAGGCGGAAAAATATACGACCACAGACTGTACTGTCCGTCGTCGTGATAGCTGCGAATTTTCTTTCTTCGGCTCAAATCTCTATCGAGAATGGTTTTCTGATGATAATTCCCTTCGGGAACGTTTTTATAGACGGGAAACACACGCGAGAAAACGGCATCGTCGCCAAAGTTGAGCATGTAGCGCGTGTATGCGCGAACTTCGTAATAACCAGACAGATAAAGAGAATCCAGATGAAACTCGCCATGGCAGCCGCCGTTCACGATGGGATATTTTTTCGTTTCCAGCACCGCGCCCTCGGGCGAGAGCAATTCCACGTACAGCACCTTGCTTAACTGGCTCTGTCGCTGCGCGTTGGCCGCCATCACGTAAGCTTTGAACCAAATAGTTTCTTCCAAAAAATAGGCTGTGTTGTCGAAATGCAGATACACCTTCTCCTGCGGATACATCGCATTGAACGCATTGATATCCCGAAAGTAAGCCGCCATCTTGCCCTCGACCGAGGTCGTATCCTCGGCCGCTGCGCTTCTCGTTTCGGCCATCGGCAGTTCGCTTGCCGCCGCGCTCATGCACAGCGTCGCCACACAGCAAATCAACAGCGAGAAGAGAATATTTTTCGACATGAAGAGCAAAAGATTTTGATTCTCACTTTTCCGCGCGAGAAGTTTACATTTCCGAAAGGGCAACCATCAACCAAAGCAAAGCGATGGCAGCGATTTCGCCCAGAGCGATGATGGCCGAGAAAAAGCTAATATGCTGATTGCGTTTTACTTGCTTGAATGGCCAAAGACGATGTGCTATCCAAAGTGTGGGCGCAATGCCTAATGCAAATGCCGCATGATAACTTTGCAAAGCGGCTTCCGAGCCGGAAATCTGCGTATAAAAAAAGGCGTGAATCAGCATGAAAATGCTCGCATACACACTGGCATAAGTCAGGAAAAACTTCACATAATCAAGCTTGTTTTCCAAATACTTTTTCGGACAAAGAAAATACGCAATAGTCATGGCTATCAACACCAAACCATCAAAAGGGAAAAATACTCCGAGTACCATACTTGTTTATTTTGGCAATTATACCTTTATTTTTATAGGTTAATTATTTCACTGACTCGCAAAGGTAGCCAAGTTATGCAAAAAAACAAATATTACTTCTTGAAAACCAGCGGTTTCCCGTCGTGACTGAGGCCTTCGGCGCTGATGGAGAGGTGGCGGCAAGTGCTGTTGTTGAAAAATTCAATTTCGGCGCGGCCGTTTTCATCGAGCGTCACATTGGGATTCCAGTAGAGCGTGCGACGATAATCGCGCGGCAAGTCCTGCACCGGCACGCCCGTGTAGTCGGGATGCACGAATTCTTTGCTGTAGCTGTAGCCCTGAACCTTGGTCTTGCGTTGGCCCATCACCACGGGAAATTCAGGTACAACACTGCTGTCGGCCGGCGGAATGAATACTGCCACGCAGTCCAGTTCGGGATTACCAAGAAAACTATCATATGAAGACAGGTTGAAGCGCTTGGGCATTTTGATGTCTGTATATCTGGTACAGTCGATTTCTTTACTTTGTCCAACATCCTCGGTTAAATCTCTTTCTTCGGGAAATTCAATTTCGCTGGGATATTCAATATCTTCCGAAAGGCTTGATTGCTCTTCACCTTTATAGATAAATTTTTCTGGAAATTCCAATTCGACTTCGATGGTGAAATCATTCTCCTTTTGTTTCCGATCTTCTACAGTTTCTACCAAAGAAGCATATTGCATCAACCAATTGGCATATACGGCAGGAATGTTCTGATTGATAAACCATTGTTCTCCGGGGCGGAAAAACTGATCGTCCACACAACACATGGAGGCCGCTAAAATAGGCAAACTATATTTCTCAATAATGGCAGAATCAGAACGGATAACCAAACTTTCGAACATCACCGAACGATTGCGACGTTTGTAGGTTTGCCAGAACAGATTACCCTCCGGCAGTTGCGTATCTGAATAATAGGCTTTAGCAAAAACACAGGCAAATTGGTTCGGAGGGAAATTATATCTATCCATAATACTCATTACCAAAAGATTAGGATCTTCGATATACATCTCTGTACCAAAATGATAAGTATCGAACATGTATTCCAATTCCTCGGCAATATTGTAATGACGCAAGGAATAATGTTTCTGTATGTTTCTTGTAAGTTGCTTGCGCGATATGCCCACTTCATTCAAATCGATGCGCCGTAAGTTATCGTCGATACGATAATTGCTCGTCTGGTCGCCTATCAATGACTCCGGTTCGGGAATGCTCAGTTCGTAATAGGATATCTTCTTTGGCGCAGGACTGAACCATTTATTGATACCCACCAGATGGTTATTGTGAAGATTCCAGTCTTGCATGAAAAGCCGCAACTCACTTTGTCCATAAAAGTCGGGAAACTGCAAAGCGAACAAACCCAGATCGTTGGTTTTCACTTCTCCGTAGTAATGGATACTGTCGTTCAGCATGAAACTCATGTTCATGACCGCATTCTTCAGGCGGGGATTACGCAATCGGTCGGTATTGTAGATGGCGCCATCGGCCATCAAGGCACGTTCCAAAGGTTGTTTCCAATGCGGAATTTGTTCCGGACTCATTTCCTGCCAGTTGTAGCGGCACCAACCTTGCGTGAGCATGAGCAAATCCAAATGCAATTGATGTATGCGGTCGTTCTTCTCGAAATAATACGAAGCCTGCTTGATGTAACCTTTCAGTTCGGAAGAAAGCAAAAGCCAAGTGTAGAAATTGTCCGTATTGAAACTTAGATCGTCACTCTCGGCATCGCGCACCGAAATCGAAATCTGGCCCGGCAAGGCTTTATCATCTGCATCTTTGGCCTGCAGCTTCAGTTTTATTTTTCCGTAAGGATTGAAGGCATAGCCTCGGCTGTTGTCCTTGATACTCAGGCTGGTGGGTTTTGAGTTTTCGTGTCGCACAAAATAAAGTCTTTCGGCCAGCGTACGACCTTCTCTATCGAATACACTCACTATGTTCACGCCTTCGGGCATCGCATTTGAGGGAATGAGCAGGCGCTGCATACAGGCTGTCTCCACCAACTCGAAGCGATAAATATTGCCGCCATGACTCAGCGCCACCGCCACAATACTATCGTTGAATACTTCATTGTGACGGTAGTCCGTGGTGATTTCCACAAGATTATTGTCGAAATGATGTCGTAACGTAAGCACGCAACCGCCATCCTGAGCTTCGGGCAAGGGAAAACGATACAGTCCGTCGTTGTAGTATAGCTGCACATGACAAGGTTGGTCGGCGGCGATAATAGAAAACACGCCCTTACCATCCAAAATGGGAGCAATGGCCGTTATCTGTTCATTCTTGGCATTACAGACTCTGCCGGTGGCATGCACGCCTTTTCCCTCTTTGTCCTTGATACAGAAGGCAATGTTCTGCTGCACGCCCTCAATCAGAGCTCCTCCTTCGGGATAAAAGTCGATATAAATATCTTTCTCCTTTTCGTAAAACTGTTCATCGAAAGCGCGATCAGAACTGATACGTTTAAGCCTATCTTTCGGGTCTCGAGACTTTACGGGTTCGAAATAATATTTCTCTTGCGCGGTCTTGCTCGGATTGACAAAACGCCAAAGCACTGATTGCTCGCCCCATACGTGATGTTCTTTCACTTGCTTTCTTCGGCTCAAATCTCTATCGAGGATGGTTTTCTGATGATAATTCCCTTCGGGAACGTTTTTATACACCGGGAAAACGCGCGAGAAAACGGCATCCTCGCCAAAGTTGAGCATGTAGCGCGTGTAGGCGCGAACTTCGTAATAACCAGACAGATAAAGAGAATCCAGATGAAACTCGCCATGGCAGCCGCCGTTCACGATGGGATATTTTTTCGTTTCCAGCACCGCGCCTTCGGGCGAGAGCAATTCCACGTACAGCACCTTGCTCAAGTGGCTCTGACGCTGCGCGTTGGCCGCCATCACATAGGCTTTGAACCAAATGGTTTCTTCCAAAAAATAGGCCGTGTTGTCGAAATGCAGATACACCTTCTCTTGCGGATACATCTTGTTGAAGGCATTGATATCCCGAAAGTAAGCCGCCATCTTGGCTTCGATTGAATAAGATGTGTGTGCATCTGCCGAAGTTATGACTACTGTAGCAGATGCACAATTTAATATGATATTGATGAACAATATTAGAATAAAGGATGTCTTTTTATAATACTTTATCATCTAGTATTTTAATCAACGAATGGAGATCAAACCAACACCATTTTCATTATTATACCATGTGTTATAGGAGAATACTTTATCAGGAGATATCCCATGATTTATACTATTATAGAAATGAATGACACAACTTCCTGAAAAAGATTTTCCACGATACATAATTCTACTGCCTGTAAATTCGTATGTTGGGTATTCGATTTCTGAAAGTGTATTTGGTACGATAGACCCAAAATTTGGACTACTGATATCATTGTTACGCATTGCTACAATCGCATCAAAAGAAACGTAAGACGATGTTTTCACTCCACCAAAACACCATGATACAGAGGCTGCTATTTCATAAATAGGATCATTGAATTTGGTGCTATTTACTGTAATATCTTGCGAATAATAACCTCTGTCAGGTAGATGTTCCGTGCTGGTTTTCAACACTCTTGGTTTGTTTCCTAAAGCGGAAATATTGGTGTTGACGTTGCTGAAAACCGAGGTATAAGATTGATTTACACTTGTCGAATCCATATTGGATCTGGTGGCAGCAGAGAGTTCTTTGATACGGATAAAGTCTTTTTCGATGTCATCGATAGAAGGAAGACGTTTTCTCCAAACATTTTCGTTGATGCTGACGCCTACGCCATACTCCTGAGCCATAGCTTCCACTTTCATCTTCAAACTTTCGAATGTTTCTTTTTCATTTTCAACAAAATTCTGTTCAGGCTCCATAGAGCAGGACAAAAATAATGAAATCATCAAGCATGATAACAAACTAGCAAATAATTTCTTCATAATAAATTTGTTTAATGGGTTAATAATAAAGTATTCTGTTCTCGTCCACGATGAAGGGTCGTTCTTCGAGGCCGGTTTCAAGGTTTTTGAGCCATAGCAGAGCGCCGCGTGGCACGCCATGAAAACAGATGCTGTCGGCGGTGGCCACTTTCTGTTCTATGACTTGTTCGCCGTGCTGCGTCCAATACGAAAGTTCGTAGGTCTGACCCGGATTGATGCCGTTGTCGTCGGTGCGGGTGATGAAGCGTATGGCCGACACGAGCGTGGGTTTGCCAAAGTCCATGCCTATCCATTCCTGGGCATTGGTGTAAGTGAGCACATCGCCATCGGTGGCCGGCTTGGTCATTTTCTCTGCTTTGTTGGAAGGGTGAAAAATTAGTTCGCTGTTCAGGTAATTTCCCTGTTCGTCCAAAAATATCATTTCACCTAAATTCAAGCGTTCTTTGATAACGAATCGCCAATATCGATAGCTTTTTTCGGGTCGGATTTCCGTCCAGGTGAGATGCGCGTTGGGCGCGGTGATGTTGTGTATGGTGTCGGCATGGCTAAAGTCGGCATGATTGGATGCCTCAATATGACAGCCTACTATTTTTTCGCTCCACGATAGTTTGGCAAGTGTGATGGGGTATTTACGATACAGCGTCAGCGAGTGAGTGGAATCTACAGGGATAAGCTTCTTGACACAGCCTTGGGCATCGAGCAAAAACGGATAATCGGCCTGAAGCATTTCTTCGCCTCGGAAATACACCGGCAAATAGACGATGTCTTTTCCCATCTTGTCGAAACGCGCCCTGCCGTTGACGAGATGGCTTTTGACGATGGGTTTCCATTGCAAGGTGTTGAAAACGGCCAAATAAATTTCATCTGTGCTGCGACAGATTTTTTTATCAAGCTTCAGCGATACATTAGCCACATCTATGTATTTGTCTGTCACGTCCAGCACCATGGGTTGCGAGAAGGTCCATCGGAACACCTTGGCAGCCCGCGGTGCCGACATGTCGGGATGCTCGCCGAAGAGATAATGCTCGTCCATGAGCACCCTCCAGTAGTGGCGTCCGTTGCGCGTGGGCCAATCGCCCACAAAATCTATGCAGGCAGGGATGCCTGCAGCCCGCAGCATGGCTACATTATAATAGCAATCGTCCAGACAATCGAAGATGTGTTTCTGTTCCAACACGGGCAGATGAATGTTGTAGCGATACTTCTCGTCGCTTTTTCCCAAATGCATGCGCTGTATGTGGCGCAACTCGTCCATGCTATAAGAGAGCGTGCTGTAGAAATCCACTGTTTCCAAAATCGATTTCCACCAAAAGCGGCTGCTGTCGGGCCGGGCAATGAGCGGTTCCTGCGCAAAACGATACGGCAGCACGTACTGGCAAAACACTTCGAAAGGAAGCTTCTTCACCCAGGGACACTCGGCTCTGGCCTGCATCTTATTGTCGATATGCGCAATGAGCCAGTCGGCCTTGATATGATGAATGTCTTCTTGCAAGCTCATGTCCTTGGCATACTCTTCGATGCGATGCGGAATGGTATAGACCACGCTCCGCACGGGGTCGGGCATGTCGGGATAAAGACTATCGACTGCGGCAATGTACTGCGGCATGCAACCACCCATCAGAGCGCCATGACCCGGCATGTTCTCGATAAGAAACACCGCGGCTCGATAAGCCTCGTCGGTTTGTTTGTCGTCGGTCTCGCATGCATAATGCGTCAACACCTTTTCCAATTCGCCACGATTGTCGCCCGCCAGACGCAAGGCTTTGTCCAAGGCACTCGGTGTGCAGGATGCAAATAATAGACAGAGCGCTAATAATGTTTTTTGAATCATGTTCATCACTGTTTTTATCTAGGATAATGGTCGTTTTTGTTGCTTTGCAAAATCTTCTTAGCCTCCTGTCGCATTCTCGATACCTCAGAAGATGGAACCTTCACAGGCTTGGTGATAATCTTGTCGGCCATATCTCGAGTACGTGCACTATCACCTTTGCGTTGATAAAGATTCATGAGATAATACAGCGGAAAGAATCGGTTGGGACACATGTTTGAGGCATGGATAAAATACGCCTCGGCCAAATCGTCTTGTTGCAGTTTTTCGTAAGCCTGCGCAATGAGCATCTCCACATCGTAGTCGGCCCAATAGCGGCGACAATCCATGGCCTTGACAATGCAGTCCTCGTAACGACCACTCAAGTAGAGTTGTGCGCTGTAGTTGTAGAGAAAGAAAGGATGCTGCGAGAGTTGTTTCTCCAAATCTTGGTACAGATTCATCCAATGTTGCGTTTGTGAGGTGTAGGCTGTCTGCGTGGCCTTTTTCCACTTCACCTCGGCCGCGATGTCTTGCGAGAGTTTAAGTCCGGCGCCGAGCGAACACGGCAAAAGGACAAGAGCGACAAGAACATCCCCGTTTTTTCTCTTGGCAAGTTCTCCTTTCCAAGTCCACGAAGCATTGCCAATCAGGATGATACAGCAGACAAGCATCATCACCCGGGAAAAGGCATACATGCCCGGATAAGAAAACAATGCGATAAGAGCCAATGCCACCAAAGAAAGCAAAGCGGAGAAACTTTCTTCACGGCGAAGACTGTCTTTATATGCCTTCCACAGAATAAACATCATGACAAACAAAAGAAACAGCCCCGCCAAGCCATGATGAATCGCCAATCCGAGGTATTCATTGAAGGGCTGTTGCACATTGTCGGCCAAAACCGCAAAATGACTGTTTGGATGTTGCTTGAAAAAGTCTGCCTGATAATCCATGTAATGCGCACGAAAGGCCCCGGTGCCATGTCCGAAAAGAGGTTTATCCAAGACCATATCTACACCGCAACGCCAAATGAGCAGGCGGCCGTCGGCAGAGTCTTTCTTCAGTATATACAGACTAGGCAGAAGAATCAACAAAGAAACAACAGCGACACGAAGAATGGCTTTGCGTCTTTTGGGAAGAAAATGAAACAAAGACAATGCCATTATTGCCACAAGAGCCAAGATGCCGGAGCGCATGCCGCAAAGAACAATGGCAAGCACTATCGGAAGAGAGGCTGCCCAAGCGATTATTTGCTGCCACTTTTTACCATGAATCAGATTCAAAGCAAAGGGCAGACTAAGACTCAGACAAATCGACAATCCGGCCGGATTGTCGAAGCTTCCCATCATGCGAAAACTGCCCGAGGAAGGAATGAGGTAGAAAAATTGGGCAATGCCGTACATTGCTTGCGCAAAGGCATTGCCCAACACGATAGAGGATATGATTTGTATGCTTATGACTTTCTCTTTTCTTCCACAAAGACTTTCTACTGCATAGATGACGGCAGCCAGACAAAAACAGATGTTCACCCAATACATCCTGCCGGCAATGGAAGCATCATTCATCCACGCCGAAGCATCCAACCACGTCGCACCCACAAGCGCCAATACTATGAGAATCAAGTATCTCATAAGATTATTTTAGTCCATTTCATTTGCAAGAATGGCATGAGATCCCCAATCTTTAGTTATATATGAGCCTAAAAAAGTATATTCGCCTTCCTCATATGTCAAGGATACAGAGTTTGAGGCATTTGCAATTCCACAAGCGTAGTCATAGGATACAGAACCACCAGAGCCCTCGGTAAAATATTTTTCGGTAATACCTTCTTTCGATTGATAATTACTCCCTTCCACATTGTTATCTGTATCTAACTCTCTGTCTTTAACAATTTGGTCGTCATTTATTTTTTCTCCAGACAATGTACAAGAGACTTGAGAGTAATATTCTTTGTTGCCCAAATAAAACACAACCTTGTGATATTCAGTGTGAGAGATTTCATTATTTGAATTTGCGCCACCGTCTTCAGAAGATGATTTGGTGGGAAGAACCCTTCTTTCCATTTCTGTAGATTTGGTGCTTTTGGATCCATAGTAATAAATAAGGAAACTCAAAATATTATCGTAAATAATTTTGAAAGGCGATACCAGCGCGTAGGTTGTAAAACTTAGGTTGTCATTGTAAGTCCAATGTAATTCGACCACTTCCGGCTCTTCCTGCAAGAACATGTATATCTGAGGTCTCCACCAATCTGGATCAATGTTGTCTGGCTCGTTCGCAAGCATCTGATTCCAGGTTTCTAAGCTAAACACATCCAGGCTGCCTCTGTAGGCCGGAAAATAAGTTTCGTCGCTGAAGATATCTTCGCGCAACTGGGCAAGTTTTTCGGGCGTGTCGCAAATACCTTTGTAAGTGTAATCGTTGAGTTTGAGTTCGGGAATTCGCAGACTATGTCCCCAGCAAAGGCCGAATGTGCCCGTTTGCTTAATCGATTCGAATTCCTTATACCAGGTGCTGATTTCCGGATTATAATCGGGCTTGATTTCTTCTTCGCCGCCTTCGTTGCCGCGGCAAGAGCTGAAGGTCAATCCGGCAAGAGCCAAACAGAAAATACCCAGTAAAATTGATGAGAGATTTTTCATAATGTTTTGTTTTATAAATAATTAATTTGTTGTTGTTTCACACGGCTCACATTGGCGGATCGACGAGAATGTAGTTTTCATTACCGAAGTCGGCAGAAAAAATATCGCCATTTTCGGTTTTGATCTGCAATAGACAACTTCGCGGTTTGGAGAACAATCGTATCGATTCGTATTGAAATCTTTGACTGACAACAGAGTCGGGATGTATTGTGTAAACCAAGGGTTTGCTTATCGTGGTTCGAGTATCTAAATCTGTTATGATGAGTTGCGCCCGGCCAATATCGCCCATCATTTCCACAACCACTAAACTATCATTGTAGTAGGCGTTTAGTGGCAACATCGGCAATAATCGTTTTTCGTGCTCTACCAACAGTGGCTTTAGGTGTAGCGCCGGATTGACGCAATAGATGTTGCTGTCGTTGCAAAACACTTGCTCTTCGGCGCTGACACTCAGTAAAGCGATGAAAGAGAGTAGGATACAATATGTCCTCATCATTTGTGAATAGGATTATAAGCAGAATGCCCCGGTATAGATGCCTTCTGCTGTGTTGATAACAATCTCGAAATCACCCTGGCCGAGGCTGCTGATATCCACCTGAACGTTGCTACAATTGGTAGGTACGGAAGTTTCAACTTGAGCACCTGTGTTAGCGTTGGTGATAACAATGTTTGCCTGGCCCAAGTTCTCGTTGAAAGTGAGATATACCATAGTATTAGTATGGTAGGCTTCGATGTCTTGAACGAGGGTGCGGGGTAGATTTGGTGAGTTCTCTGTTTCAGTAGGCAGTAATGGAATTTGAGTAATGTTACCTGAAGACTCTGAAGACTCATTTGCGATTAATACTATGGCTGCAAATAGAGATACCACTAGCGAGAGATAAAAGCGTCTCATAATTAGGATTTTTACATGTTTAACTTGTACGCAAAACTATGACACCCAATATTGCTTGCCAAGAAAAAAGGCAAAAAACAGCCTGACATAATTACAATGTAACTATCAGTAGAACAAATAATTAGAGAGTATGTCAGATTTTAAAATCTGACATACTCTCTAATTATTTTATAATCAACTGATAATCTGACAATTACCCCCCCCTAGAAAAAATAGAATATCAGATATTAATATAACACATTGATATATAGAAGATTATTACAACTCTGATAGAAAAAAATCCTTATATATACTATTTGATTTAGAAATTTTTGCCCTTAATCTTGATTTTCTTTTATAAATGGTATCTAAAGGATTTCCTGTGAAAATACTAATAGATTTAGCAGAGAATCCGGCAAAGAAATAGCAAAGCAAACGTAAATCTAGTTTAGTTGTTTTTGGAAACTCATGTTGGAATTTTACCATAATATCATCTTTGTATTTATTTATCATTTTCTCTAAATGGACAATATCTCCACTTAGTTTTTCAATCTCTTTTGTCACTTCTTTATAGATAGCTTCTTTTTCATTCCTTGTTGGATGCATTTCAAAATAAATCGTACAAAGTTTGTCTATCGTAGAGAATTCTTTAGCAAACAACTCATGGATTTGGGTATTAATTTTGGCTTTATTTTCTGAATAACGTGCTAAATTAAAGTGAAGACTTGATTCCAAATCCTGCACCTTATCCATATATTCGACGATAGCCAAATTTTTGGCTTTTATGCGTTGTTGTACAATGTAGGCTGCTAATACGATGAAAACAATGCAAAAGATGATACTAAGGATAAGGAGGGCTCTAGAAAGCTTAGCTTGTTTCAATGCCTCTTCCTGTAACTGGTTTTCGTAGCGCAAGAAATTTTTGGTAGCTTGTGTAACGTTTTGATTGATAAGTTTTGAGAATTTTTGATTAATGGCGTTTACCTCATGCTCTAATGATTCAAGCGCAGTCTTATATTCTTTGTTGTATCTTTTTATTTCATACGACAACCATTTTTGAGAGGGATTAAGTGTCGATAAGATTTCCATACAGTGGTTTGCCTCACTGTTTTTTCCGGTTTTCAAATAGGATAATCCCAGTAAAAAGTAGTTACTCGCTGTTAATGGAGTTGTTCCTAAGTCTATCAATTGATTAAATACTTGAATAGCGTCTTGGTATTGGCGATTCGCTGCATATGAATTTCCTAACAAGCTTAAGGCATCGCCAAGTAAAACGTTGTCTTGACGAGCTTGTGCAAGATCTATTACTTGCTTGGAATACACGATGCTGCTATCGTATTGAGCAGAATTATGAAACGCACGACCAAGACTCCATATACTCCAATCAGCATAGTGTTGATTGTCACTAAGAGTAAAGCTATTGTAAGAGTTTCTAGCATATTGAAGGGCTTCAGTGAAATTATAAATATCGCTATGGATATCAGACATCGATCGATAAATTAGGCCGAGATAAAAATTATCCCTGGAAAGTTTTGCTGCTTCTTCGGCCTGCATTAAACTAACAATCGCTTTCTGATACTCTTTGGCATTGTACTGCACGCGGCCTAAATAGTAGTAAGCCAGCATTTTGCGATTATTATCCTTGCGAGGAGCGTAGTAATCTACCGCCATGCGGATGATGGAGTCGTTGTTGCGGTCGATGTAGTTTTTGTCTAAGGCTTGCGAGTAGAGCAGCGCGAAGTGGGCGCGGTTTTCGCGGCCACGGAGCGCGCCCTTGCTCAGGTCTTCGAGCAGCATCAGCGCCGAGTCGGGTGCTTGCGTCATCAGGGCCTCGGCGCGGGAAAGTGTTTCACGCGGGCTCATGCTGCGCTGTTCTCGCGGCGTGCAGGCGCAGAAAACAGCAAGCAAAGAAAGCGATATGAGAAGGATTAAGATCTTTGTTTTCATACGCTGTGATTTATTGCTTTTTGTCTAATTCGTGCAGAGCGAATGCGTAGGCGCCTATGGAGGTGGCTTTGCTGGTGCCGAGTTTCGAAAAGACAATGCCCAAACGTTTCACAGGATCGTATTCGACAAAGCGTTGGCTGCCGGGAACGGGGATTTGTTTCGTCTTGCTGGCACAGAAGGCTTCGAGACCGGCTTCGTCGTCGAGGTTGAAGACTTTCATGCGGAGGCGGTCTTTGCGGCGGCCGTCTAAGTCGTAAATGTCGTTGCCGTTGAGTTCGTTGAGCAGTGCGGGCATGAACAGTTCCTTGCCGCCGCAAAGACCGCCGCCCAACACGATAAGACCGTCCAGCAGGGTGATGGCTTGGGCAATGCCGTCGCCGGCCACTTCGCCGAATTCTTCAAAGGCTTTGAGCGCCGCCGTTTTGTCGCCCTCCAACTCTCCTTTGCCTATGCGGAAAATGTCGTAAGGCGTCAGGTCGCGCTCGTCCTGGCAATGCTCGTGATAGACTCTCTTGATGGCGCGTATGCTCACGCCTTCTTCCACGATGATATCTCTCTTATGTTTGTGGCGCATCATGATGATTTCGCCGGCGCTGCTGTTGTCGCCTATGTACAACTCCTTGTTGCTGGTGATGCCGCAGCCGAACCCGGTGCCGAAAGTGAAACCTATCAGGTTGTTGAACTGTTTGCTGCAACCTTTCTCTGCCAGCAGGGCGTTGGTCTGGGGCAGGGCACCGGCAATGCATTCTCCGTAAGCAAAAAGGTCGGCATCGTTGTTGATGAACACGGGCAGATGGAAAATGTCTTCCAAATAATCTTTCAAGGGCACGCCGCCGCGAAATGCCGGCATATTGTTCAAATCCATGATGATGCCGCGCCTGAAGTCGGCCGGGCCGGGAAAGGCAAAACTGATGGCTATGGCTTGCAAACCCATTGTCTGCAAACTTTTCAAAACACTGGTAAATCCATCGCGAATAGTTTGCAGACATTCATCCAAATGATCTGCATGCGAAGGCAAACTAAAGGCGGGTACTATTTCTTCGTAGCCTCTGATGGCTGAAAATACAAAGTTGGTGCCACCGGCATCTAAGGTCAGGACAACCCTCTGATCGTTCTTATACATTATGGTAAAATTATTTTGACATGTTTTTGTTCTTGTCCGCTTTGGGCTTGCAATAGGTAGATGCCGCTCGGCAAGTTGCTGATATCGAGTGTGTGACGTTCTTGTCCTTCGGTTTGCCATTGTCTGAGACAAGCTCCGCTGCAAGAGAAAAGACGAATATGTAAACGGTTTCTGTAGGCATTCAGTCTGATGACTCCATCGGCAACGAGGGTGGCTTCCGTTTCGAAAAGATGAGCCGTCTGCGGGCTTTTCAGCGAGGTCTGTACCTGCTGTGGGCTCAACTCTATTTGGCTCAGCGCGCTCCATTTGCCGTTTTTCTGTACGCGGGCCATCAGGCAAAAGCTATCCACTTCGAGCATGAATTCCTGGCGCATATATTTCTTGGCCGTGGCCGATACCTGTCCGTTTCCATCGGCATCCCATTCCACGGGATCCTTTCCATCCAAACTATAATAAATGTCGCCCGATTCGCAGTCGAGGCTGATGATGTCGCTTTGGAAAATGGCTTGTCCCTTATACACTTCCTCGTTCAGGTAAATGACTGGCGCCTGAATCTCAGGAAATAATCCGCGGGCTTTCATCTGATTGACAAACACATCGCGACGATAGGGCAGAATGTTTTCCAACATATCCTTTTGCAAGGGATTATAATGCGTTTCCTTGGTGTACAATTCGTAAGGACTTGATTTCCACGAATGAACATCGCGTCTGTAATCGCCCCAGCGGGCTGCTTCGCAATGCAAGGCCGATGAAATTTCTTCGGAAAGTCGCAGCCATATTTTTCGGGTGTTTTCTGGCTCCAGCGGGCCGTCCTGATAACATTGTCTTTGAATGCGGTCGCCTACCAAACGGCAGAATTCGGGATACTTCAACAGGTTCTGCATCAGCGTGCTCGGGCAAAGATCGCGCATTTCTCCCAGACCGACATCCTGGTTCAGGTCTTTCAGCACGTGTTCGGAATCCCAGCAAAGCATCTTGAATCCTTCGTTCGGCTCGATGGCATTATAGACGGCCAGCCAATTGTGACGATCCCAGTCGGTGTTGCCGCCGTAAATGTTGATGATCATGTAGTCGATGAAATTTTCTATGTCGAGCAGGCGTTCTATTTCCTGGTAGTTGCTTTCGCTTGCCTGGGCCTCGCTGAACGCAAAAAGGGCTTCCCAATTGGCCATGGTGCCGCTATTGGCCACCACGCTCTGCGGATTGTCTTCTACCTTGATAACGTCGTAGTCGGTGTCGTAACCGCCCAAATATTCTTCGCACCAGCCTTCGTCTATGCGTTCGGTGATGTTGTACATGCCCCAATAAATGCCATTGATGAACAAGTGCGCAAAACGTTGATGCGAGTGGGGATGACCCATGGCTGCTTGCACTTCTTTGGCCCAAGAGTCGCGTGTGTACAAGGCTTTGCCTCTTTCCACGTGATTGGCGTGAATCCAGGTGTTGCAGAAGCCGCCGCGCAGCACGATATTATCGAGCTTCTTGGCCTGCGTTTCTCCGAAGATATTGGCTTTCAGCTTCTTCTTTCCGTATTTTTCTTTGAACACCAAACGAAATCCGTGCTTAGGCGATTTCTCGGCGAGACGACTGTGGCCACCATGCAAACGCAATCCGCAATCGGCCTGGATGGACAGTTCTCCCGCGGCATCGAAAAATTCCACCGAAGTGGGACGCAGCCATTTGGTGCCCGGATCCTTTACTTGTGCTTTGGGATAACCTGTTGGCGGGTCGGTGTAAATATAGATGCCGCCCCTTTCCGAATCGTTTTCGTGGTTGAAGATATAATCCTTTTCGGTGACTATGCTCACGGCCGGCAAAGAGAGGAAACCCTTGATGATGCTGTCTCTTTGCGCGCTTGTGGCGGTCAGTTCAGGATCCATGCCGTAGTCTGCCTTGGCTGTGCCGCTTATTTGCGAGTAAGGGCCCCATTTGTCGGGATAGCCTTCTATGCTTTCTCCTTGGTTGATAATATCTTCGAGAAATAGATAAGTGACGGTGGCAATGCGGCTGTCGTATTCGCATTCTCCGCTTTTCAGCACGCAGGCACGCAGCACGGTGGTCTTTTCCACGCGAATGGGCTTGGTGTAGCGTGTTCCGTTGTTTTCCGAGGGTTCGCTGCCGTCGGTGGTGTACATGACAATGGCACCTTGCGGTTTGGCGTTGATACTCACGTCGAAAGCTTCTTGGTAAAATCCGTGTCGGCAATCGAATTCGGGCATGGACATGCGCAAACTGTCGATGGTACTGTCGTAAGAGGGATGCGCTGCGTGGCAAAGCACAACAAAGCAGCATTCAATGAGAATGAGAAATCGTTTTAACATAGAAATAGCCTTAATTTGGCGCAAATCTAAGTTTTTTTACAGTAAAGCCAAAGCGCTTTCGATTTTTTGAACGTCGTTGTGTAAGGCCTTGTCGAGGTCGAGACTTTGTTCCACCAATTTGCAGGCATGGATAACGGTGGCATGGTTGCGGTTGCCCATCACTTCGCCGATGTAAGCATAAGATTTGTCGGTGTGTTTTTTCGAAAGGAACATAGCCACTTGACGGGCGCGGGCCACTTCTTGCTTCTTGGAACGCGAATGCAAAGTGGTCTTGTCCAAGTGATAATAACGGCAAACTTCTTCTTCGATGCTTTCCACCGAGAGTTTTTCTTCGTCGAATACCTGGATGGAATTTTCCACCACTTCGCGGCAAAGCTTCAGGTCGGTGTTTCTTCCTTCGATGATGGAGTGGGCAAAAAGCGAGGTGAGGATGCCTTCCAAGTCTCGTACATTGTCTTTGGCATGGCGCGCAATGTATTCCACCACTTCGTCGGGAAGTTCCAAACCATTCTGTTGCATTTTTTGGCGCAAGATGTCTATGCGCAACTGGTAATCCGGTTGACGCATTTCGGCTGTCAATCCCCATTTGAAACGGGTCAGCAGGCGGTCTTCCATGCCCACGAGATCCTTGGGCGCGCGGTCGCAGGTGAACACAATCTGCTTGCCCATCTGATGCAAGTGGTTGAAGATATGGAAGAACACGTTTTGCGTACCGGTCTTTCCCGACAACTCGTGCACGTCATCTATGAGCAATACATCCACACTCTGGTAGAAATGTATGAAGTCGTTGATTTTGTTCTGCAAATAGGCTTGCGAATACTGCACCTGGAACACATGAGAAGAAACATACAACACGCGGGCTCTCGGATTCTGCTCTACGCTGGCATTACCGATGGCATGCAACAGGTGCGTTTTACCCACACCCGATTTTCCGTACACGAAGAGCGGATTGAAAATATTCTTTCCCGGATTGTTGGCAATGGACACACCGGCCGTACGAGCCAAACGATTGCTTTCTCCTTCAACAAAATTGCTGAAAGTAAGGTTTCTCAGCAATTGAGGGTCTAGCTCGGCCTTGGGAGCTAGTTGGTTCTTTTGCCTATTCTCGGTGGAAATGTTTACCTGAGTATCGGAAATCTGCACCTGATACATCAGTTTGGTAGGTTTGCCACAAACGCGGTTGAGCGTCTTTCCTATCAAATCGGAATATTGTTCCTCAATTTGCTCAATGTAGAAATGAGTCGGAACCTGAATCCAAAGGCAATCGTCTTGATATTTTATGGAAACAATGGGTTTAAACCACTTAACAAACGCATCATCCGACACATTATCCTTGATAATGCTCAGACATTTGTCCCATATTTGTGCTTTAGACAGCTCCACGTTTGCTAAATTTTTTGTTTCGGAAATAAAGAGATTGTTTTGTTATCACTCCCGATTTTCAAGGGCGAAAAAGTGTTGCAAATTTCTCTCAAAAAAAGTTAATCTGCAAATGCATAAAGTTGTCAAAATTTTTGTAAAAATGGAATCTCTTTGAAATGAGCGACTTAGAGTTAATTTGCTGATAAACAGATTTGTAGCTATGTTAAAAAATCATAATGCGCTATCTTTCAGCACTTTGTAATTTTGTCAGTTTTGGGCGCCTTTTTTGGCAGTTGAACTCGCAAATCATTTAGCCAAAGGCATCTGCGAGGTGGTGTTATCTTTATATTAATTCTTCAATAAGATATTATAGAGTGAATTAATATGCAAATCTTAATCAGTACACTTTGGTTCACTTTAACACTTCTTTACGAGCCTGTTCCATGGAAATACGTTTTCCGTCTTTGATGGCTACCACAAAAGAGTCTGAGAATAAGCCTTTTATCTTTTTTCTATGCGCAATGGCTTCCTGTTCGCTGGCGAATGATCCGCTGGTATATTTATACAAATTGTTGTCCGTATAGTAGGAAATGTCTTTTAAACCCTTGAATTGCTTGTCGTTATCTTTTAAAATGCTTTTTGAAACCAAAATCTGTACCTGGAAACTGATGCCATGTGTCGGAGTTTTGTCGGCGGTGGGCGTCTCAGAAACGCTTGCTTGCACGTTCCTTACGGCACTGCTTTTGTTATCGCTGCTTTTCTTGTATCGGCAGATGGCTTTGTAGATGCAGTCGGAGAGTTCTTCCTGGCCCTTGCTGCTCTTCATGTAGCGTTCTTCTTCGGGGTTGGAGATGAATCCGAGTTCCACCAAGACGGCGGGCATGCTCGTGCGATGCAACACCCAATAGGGAGCCTGTCTGACGCCTCTGTTATGTCGCTTTTTTCCAATGAGTTGGTCTTGAATACCCTTGGCTAAGCTGATGCTGTTTTCCATGTTGATGTCTTGCATCAGTTCGAAAATAATGTACGATTCCACCGACGATGGGTCGAAGCCGGCATAACGTTCTTCGAAGTTGTCTTCCAGCAACATAACGCTGTTTTCGCGCTTGGCCACTTCCAAGTTGGAACTTTCCTTGCTCATACCCATGGTGAAAGTGCTGGCGCCATACACGCTGCTTTTATCGACGGCGTCGGTGTGGATGGAGATGAAGATGTCGGCGTGCGCGTCGTTGGCAATGCGTGCGCGTCGTTCCAGTTCGATAAAGACGTCGCTGTTGCGTGTATATACCACCTTGATGTCGTTGCCGTAGGTGTCTTTGAGTTTTTTGCCCACTTTCTGTGCCACCGATAGCACGATGTTTTTTTCGTAACTGCTTTTGCCGCAGGCGCCCGGGTCTTTTCCGCCATGGCCGGGATCTAATACTACCGTGAACACTTTATCGTTGGCGGCCAGGCTCAATGCGCTCAGGCAAAACAGGCAAGTAAGCAAAAATTGTCGCAAGTTCATCTTTATTCTTCGTATAAAAGGTATGATTCTCTCATTTGTCGGTACGAGACCAAATCTTTTTCCCAACTTTGGCGGATTTCCTCTTCGCTCAGACCTTCTTGTATTTGTTGGCGAAGCAAATGATTTCCGGCCAAAAGGTCGAAGAAGGCGGCACGACTGAAAAATTGACTGTCTTTTCCCGATTTTTCAAAGAAAGCGCAAAGATACTTCAAAGAAAAAGATTTTGTCAGGGTATCTTGTCGCAAATCTTCTCCGTAACAGATTTTATCTTGATACATAGGATGTTTGTCGAATCCCGGCAAGCTGCGAGGCGTAAAACGGAAGTCACCGAATTTCGGATCGGGATGTCCTAATATTTCGAAAGGTGTGCTGGTGCCGCGGCCCACACTGATGATGGTCCCTTCGAAAAGACAGAGACTTGGATACAAGCGAATGGCGTGGTCGTTGGGTAGGTTGGGCGAGGGTTTTACGGGCAATGAATAGGCTTGTCCGTGTTGCCAGTTTTTTACTTTTACCACACGGAGCCGGCAGCGTCCGTTTATCCAACCTTCTCCATTGATCATTTGCGCCATTTCGCCCAAGGTGCAGCCGTGCAAGAGGGGAATGGGATGCATGCCCACAAACGAACGACAATCTGCCTCAAGCAGCGGCCCGTCTATGTAATCGTTGGGGTTGGGGCGGTCCAGTACAATCAGTTCCACATCGTTTTCGGCGCAGGCCTCCATGACATAATGCAAAGTGCTCAGATAGGTGTAGAAACGGCATCCAACATCCTGAATATCAAATACAATGCAGTCGAGAGCTTGCATCTGCGCGGGCGATGGCTTTTTGTTTTTCCCGTAGAGCGAAACAATGTCCAAACCGGTGGCAAGATCCTTTCCGTCAGCCACATGGGCGCCGGCATCGTCTGTGCCGCGAAATCCGTGCTCGGGAGCGAAAATAAAAGCAGGTCGCAAGTCGGCCGAACACAGGCTATCGACTATGCTTTTTCCTTCAATGACAGAGGTTTGGTTCACTACCAAGGCGAATTTTTTGTCTTTGAGCCAGGGGAAATACAGCTCGCATTGTTCGGCGCCGCAAATAACTTTCTGGCAACTTTGCCCTTGGGTCTTTGGGCGCTGCTGGCAGGAACAAAACAGCGTTGAGGTGGCCAATAGGCATATAAGCAAAGATTTGATATATATCGGACGCGGCATCATTTTTATTTGAAAAATTTTGGAGCTTGTTGTAGGATTTTCGGAAGACAAAAATGATGGATTTTTATTTACTTTGCAAAAAAATACAGCATGAATTCCGTAGAAATTTTACATCATTTTATAGATCCCAATGAGGCTTTGTATCAGGTAGTTTACTTGCACAGTCATGCCGTGGCCGATTTTGCGCTGAGGCTGGCCGACCGTCATCCGCAGTGGACCATTGACCGCTCTTTGCTCGAAGATGCTGCCTTGTTGCACGATGTCGGCGTGGTGCGTGTGGATGCCCCTTCCATTCATTGTTTCGGCTCGGAACCTTACATTCGACATGGCGTTCTGGGCGCGGCTATGTTGCGGGAATTGGCGTCGGACGTGGCGGCGCACCTGGAAGATGATGCAGCGGCTCGCTTGGACGGCGACGCGACTCGCTTGGTCTCTCGCTTGGAAGCTTGTGCCCGCGTTTGCGAGCGTCATACGGGAACGGGCTTGACCATCAGAGCGATAGAAGAAGGTTGCCTGCCTTTGCCCAAACAAGATTTAAGTCCGCAGACTTTGGAAGAAGAGTTGATTTGTTTTGCCGATAAGTTTTTCTCGAAAACCCATCTCGACCAAGAAAGAACTCCGCAGCAAGCACGTGCAAAGTTGGAGAAATTCGGCCAAGAATCGCTGGATCGCTTCGATAATTGGTGCGAAAGATTTTTGTAATCGCGTGCATTGTTGTAATTTTGTCGGCTTATTGTAATCGGATGAAAAAACACGCGAGCGGTATAATGAATGCTTTTTGGCGATGGATGGGTGTCACGCTGTTGATGCTCTCTGTTGTTGCACCGCTTTGCGCCCAAACCAAACTGGATTCTCCGGCCTTTGCCATCCGCGAAACGGCGACCGCAAACACTCGTGAAACGGCGACTGCAAACACTCGCGAAACGGCGACCGATGCCGCAGGATTTGCTATTATCGATGAAACTTCCTCAGCGTCGCCTGCCGATATTGCCTCGTTTGCGTTGCCTGCCGATACTACCGCTCTTGCTGCGACAGACAGCACTCAATTTGCGGCTTCATCCGACAGCACTTCGCTTGCCGCCGCCGACAGCACGGCCAAACCCAAGAAAAACGACATGGCCGAACTAACCGAAATCATCACTTTCGAGGCGGTGGATTCCATGACTTTCAGCGCCGGCGGAACGGCTCATCTCTACAAAGACGGCAAGGTGCTTTACGGAGAGATGGACCTTTCGGGCGGCTACATCGTGATGAACATGGACAGCTCCACCATTTTTGCCGTCGGGCTGAAAGATTCTGTCGGAAATGTCAGCGGAAACCCCATTTTCAAAGACAAGAGCGGCGAATATGAAAGTCGCGATTTGAAGTATAATTTTGTCACGCAGAAAGGTATCATCTCCAATGTGGTGACTCAGCAGGGCGAAGGTTATGTGGTGAGTGGCCGTACCAAAAAGATGGACGACGATGCCATGTTCATGACCGACGGAAAATATACCACTTGCGAAGATCACGAGCATCCGCATTTCTATCTGGAACTGAGCAAGGCCAAGGTGCGTCCCGGCAAAAACATCGTCACCGGACCGGCGCATTTGGTGGTGGAAGATGTGCATCTGCCCTTGGTGGTGCCATTTGGCTATTTCCCTTTCAGTTCGGAATATTCATCGGGAATCATCACGCCTACCTATGGCGATGAAATGTCGCGCGGTTTTTATCTGAGAGACGGTGGCTATTATTTTGCCATGAGCGATTACATGGACCTTGCTCTGACGGGGGAATATTATACCAAGGGCTCTTGGGGCGTGAAGGCGCGAAGCAATTATCGCAAGCGATACAAATTCTCCGGAAATTTAGCCTTCTCGTACCTCTTGACGGCCAATAGCGAAAAAGGTTTGCCCGATTATTCGGAATCGTCCAACATGAGTGTGACCTGGAGCCATGCGCAAGATGCCAAAGCCAATCCTTATCGTTCGTTCTCGGCCTCGGTGAATTTCGCCACCAGCGGCTACTCGCGCAACGATTTGAATTCTTACTACAATCCCGATGCTTTCGCGCAGAATACCAAGAGCTCCAGCATCAACTTCTCGCAGCGTTTTCCGAATTTCCCGCTCAGTATCAGCGCCAGCGCCAGCGTGACCCAGCGTAGCAAAGACTCCACCTTGACGGTTTCCTTGCCCAACATGAGTTTGAGCGTGTCGCGTTTTTATCCCTTCAAACGTAAGGAAGCCGTTGGAAAAGAACGTTTTTACGAAAAAATCAGCATGAGTTATTCGGGAACTTTGGCCAATAGCATTGCCGAAGTGAAAGAATACGATTTCTTCAATAAGTCGCTCATCAAAGATTGGCGTAACGGCATGAAGCACAGCATTCCCGTGAGTGCCACCTTTACGCTGCTCAACTATATCAATGTGACGCCTTCGTTCTCATACACAGAGCGTTGGTACACGAATCGCACCGACAAATACTACGATCCGGAAGTAGATCGCATCATGGCTGATACGGTTTGGGGCTTTCATCGCGTATGGGATTACAATGCCAGCGTGAGCGCTTCGACCAAACTCTACGGTTATTTCCAACCCCTGCCTCAACTCTTTGGCACCAAGGTAAATATGATTCGTCACGTCTTGACGCCTTCGGTTTCGTTCTCGTATCGTCCTGACTTTGGCGAAGAACGTTATGGCTATTACGAAACCATTGAGTATGTGGACGCTTCGGGCAAGGAACAAAAGCATACCTATTCGCATTTCCAGAATTCTCTGTACGGCACGCCGGGAAGCGGAAAGTCGGGCTCCATCAACTTCAATGTGGCCAACAACCTGGAAATGAAGGTGAGAAACGATAAGGATACCACCGAAGAGAATGCCTTCAAGAAAATCAGTCTGATCGATAACTTTTCTTTTGGAACCTCGTACAATTTGGCGGCCGATAGCTTGAATTGGAGCAATATCTCGGCCAATATCCGTATCAAATTTGGTCCGAAATATACCTTGAACCTGAGCGGAGCCTTCGATCCTTATACCTATCAGCTGAACAGTGCGGGCAATCCGGTGCGCGTGAATGTGACTCAGTTTGAGAAATACGGCATTCCGGGACGTCTCATCAGCACGGGAACTTCGTTCTCGTACACCATCAACAACGATACCTTCAAGAAGAAAGAAAAGTCGGCCGATGCGTCTTCGGGCAGTTCGGATGCCGGCGGTGGTTTCTCTGCCGATGGTGCTGCGCCCGGAACAGCTGCGCCTCCCGAGGAAAAAGTCGATCCGGAAGAGGCGCTGTACAAGCCGTATACCATGCCTTGGAGCTTCTCGCTGAGTTACACGGTGCGTTATGCGCGTTCCAACTTCAACAAGGAACGTTTGGAATACGACCACAAGCTGACGCACAACCTCAGTTTCAACGGAAATCTCTCGCTTACCGACAAATGGAAATTCAATTGCTCAAGCAGTTACAACTTCGACACTAAGCAATTATCTACCATGAACTGCAGTGTTTCCCGCGACTTGCACTGTTGGGTGCTCTCGGCCAGTTTCATTCCTATCGGACGTTACAAATCGTACAACTTCTCCATTCGTGTGAAGTCCGGCATGTTGCAAGACCTCAAGTACGAGCAGCGTCAGAATCCGCGTGATAACGTGGTTTGGGGTGTTCGTTAAGCGATGCGGCTTCTTCCGGATGGGGAACTCCTCAGGCTTGTCTGATATAACGAACAATCCATTCGCCCACTTCGCGGGTGCCGTAATGAGCGCCGCCTTCCACCTGGATTTCCGGTGTGCGGACGCAAGCATCCAAAGATGCGTTCACTGCCCGGCGAACAAGGGCAGCTTCCTCTTTCAAATCGAAATAATCGAACAACATGGCCACCGACAGAATCTGCGCCAAAGGATTGGCAATGTTCTTTCCTTTCGCTTGCGGCCAACTGCCATGAATGGGTTCGAACACCGGTGTGCTTTCTCCCGTCGAGGCCGAAGCCAGCAAGCCCATGGAGCCGCTAATAACGGAGCCTTCGTCGGTGAGAATGTCGCCAAAAGTGTTTTCCGTTACCATCACGTCGAAGAAAGCAGGCTCTTGAATCATGCGCATGGCGGCATTGTCCACGTACATAAAATCGGTATTCACTTCGGGATAAAGAGGAGCCATTTCTTGCGCAATCTGACGCCATAATCTAGAAGATGCTAGCACATTAGCCTTATCGACCACGGTCAGGTGACGGCGTCGTTTCATGGCGTACTCGAAGGCGAGTTTTAGGATGCGTTCAATCTCGTGACGCGTGTAGAAATTGGTGTCGTAAGCCTTGTCGTTGTCTTGGTATTTTTCGCCGAAATACATGCCACCTGTCAGCTCGCGGATGCAGATGAAATCGGCGTTCTCCACAATCTCGGCACGCAAAGGAGATTTGTGAATCAAGCATTTAAAGGTTTCTACGGGACGAATGTTGGCAAACAATCCGAGTTTCTTTCGCATGGCCAACAAGCCTTGTTCGGGACGTACTTTTGCCTTGGGATCGTTGTCGTATTTGGGGTCGCCAACGGCAGAAAAAAGCACGGCGTCGGCGCGCTGGCAACATTCGAAAGTGCTTTGCGGAAAGGGATCTCCCACGGCATCGATGGCGGCAGCTCCACAAATGGCATCTTCAAAACTAACCTGATGCGCGAATTTTTCGCAAACGGCCTTCATGACATTCACGCCTTGCACGGAGATTTCGGGGCCTATGCCATCTCCGGCTAAAACGGCAATTTTCAGATTCATAGCAATGATATTTAGTCGTAATCTTCTTCAATCATGTTCAACATTTTTAGCGTAGCCTTGATGGCGGCTTCGGTCTGGTCGGCATCCAAGCCTCTGGTGCGGAAGTCTTTGCCTTCGTGGTTCCAGCTGATGACGGTTTGTACAAAGGCATCGGTGCGACCTCCGGGCGGAATGGTGACGGCGTAGTTGGTAAGCATGGGAAAACGTCGGCCGAGTGTTACCTTATATACTTTGCGAAGCGCGCGTACAAAGGCATCGTACTGTCCGTCGCCGCTGCTGCTTTCTTCGTATTCCTTGCCACGGATTTCGATTTTGAGCGTGGCCATGGGCTTCAGTCCGGCTGCCAAATTGACGATGTAGCTTTTCAGTTTCACCAAGTCTTCCTTGACATCGTGTTTCAGCACATCGCTCACGATGTAGGGCAGGTCTTCGGCGGTCACTTGTTCCTTTTTGTCGCCCAGTTCGATGATGCGTTGCGTCACCTTGCGCATGGCTTCTTCTCCGAGGTTCAAACCCAATTCTTCGAGGTTCTTGCGGATGCTGGCTTTGCCGCTGTTCTTGCCCAAGGCATATTCTCTTTTTCTTCCGAAACGTTCAGGCAAAAGTTCGTTGCAATACAGGTTCTGCTTGTTGTCGCCATCGGCGTGAATGCCGGCCACTTGCGTGAAAACGTGCTCTCCCACAATGGGTTCGTTGGCCGGAATGCTGATGCCCGAGTAAGATTCCACCACGCGGCTCACTTCATTCAGGCAAGTCTCCTCTATGTTGGTTCTGATGCCGAAATGATCTTTCAAAATGGCTTGCACGCTGGCGATGGGCGCATTTCCGGCACGTTCGCCAAGACCGTTGATGGTGGTGTGAATGCCCTTGCATCCGGCCAGTGCTGCTGCGATGGCATTGCTCACGGCCAAGTCGTAATCGTTGTGCGCATGGAAATCGAAATGCAATAGTGGATAGCGTTTGGTCATTTGGCCGATAAAATCGTGTACTTGCAGCGGATTGAGAATGCCCAAGGTGTCGGGCAACATGAAGCGCCTTACGCGATAAGTGGCCAAGGCGTCCATCATACGGAATACATATTCAGGGCTGTGGACCATTCCGTTGCTCCAGTCTTCCAAGTAAATGTTCACTGTTAAGCCCTTGCTATCGGCGTAATCGAGCACGTTTTTGATATCTTTCAGATGTTCTTCCAAGCTCTTTCCGAGTTGACAACGACAATGCTTTTCGCTGCCTTTGCAAAGCAAATTCATCACCTTTCCGCCGGCGCTCGTAATCCAATCGACAGAGTTCTTTCCGTCTATGAATCCAAGTACTTCAATCTTTTCGAGCAAACCTCGAGGCGCGGCCCATTCGCAAATCATTTTTACGGCTTCGTGTTCGCCTTGAGAAACGCGGGCAGAGGCAACCTCGATGCGATCGATTTTCAGATTTTCAAGCAAGAGGTTGGCTATCAGAAGCTTTTCGTGAGGAACGAAAGAAACGCCGCTGGTTTGTTCACCATCGCGCAGGGTGGTATCGAGAAATTCTATGAATTGTGCTGTTGCTCCCATAATTGTGTTTTGTCTTGATTTTCAACCAAAAAATCTATATCATCCAAGCCATTCATCAGGCAGTGCTTTTTGTAGGCGTTGATGTCGAAATGTTCGCTGCGTCCGTTCGACAGATTGGTGATGCGCTGCTCGGGCAGATTTACTTCCACTTGGGTGTCGGGGTTTTCAAAAATGCAGCGGAACAGTTCCTGCAAGAAATCTTCGCTTACCACCACGGGCAGCACGAAATTGTTGAGTTCGTTGTTTTTGTGAATGTCGGCAAAGAAGCTGCTTACCACCACGCGAAATCCGTAACCCGCAATGGCCCAGGCAGCATGTTCACGGCTCGAGCCAGAACCGAAGTTCTTTCCTGCTACTAATATCTCGCCGCTGAAGCGGGCGTCGTTGAGCACGAAGTCGGGGTTGAGACTGCCGTCTTTTCGGTAACGCCAATCGCGGAACAAGTTGTCTCCGAAGAATTTCTCGTCGCGCGTGGTGGCTTTCAGGAAACGGGCAGGAATAATCTGGTCGGTGTCGATGTTTTCCAAAGGAAGCGGCACGCAAGTACTGGTGATGATATGGAATGACTGTTTCATAATGTTCTGGTTTTCTGATGGAAAGATGATTAAAGAAGACTGCGTGGGTCGGTGATGCGCCCGCAGACCGCGGCGGCCGCCGCGGTCTGCGGACTGGCCAGCAAGGTTCTCGAGCCGGGACCCTGACGTCCTTCAAAGTTGCGGTTGCTGGTAGAAACGGCGTACTTTCCGGCGGGAATCTTGTCCTCGTTCATGGCTAAGCAAGCCGAGCATCCCGGTTGACGAATTTCGAAACCGGCTTCCTTCAATATTTTGTCAAGTCCTTCTGCTTCAATCTGTTGTTTCACTGCCCAAGAGCCGGGTACCAACCAAGCCACGATATTGTCGGCTTTGTGTCGACCTTTTACGATAGAGGCGAAAGCGCGGAAATCTTCTATGCGACCATTGGTGCAAGCGCCCAGAAAAACATAATCCACCGGCTTGCCGAGCAATTTTTCACCCGCTTGGAATCCCATATAATCCAATGATTTTTGGAAAGATTGACGCGAAGCTTCGTCTTCGGGCACGGCAGGAATCTCTTGCGTAATGCCCATACCCATGCCCGGATTGGTGCCATAAGTAATCATGGGTTCAATGTCGGAAGCATCGAAATAAACTTCCTTGTCGAAAACAGCGTCATCCTCGCTTTTAAGTGTTTTCCAATAGGCCAGTGCGCGTTCCCAATCTTCGCCTTTGGGCGCATATTCCTTGCCTTTCAAGTAGGCAAAAGTCTTTTCGTCGGGCGCAATCATGCCACCGCGAGCGCCCATTTCAATGCTGAGGTTACAAAGCGTCAGACGTCCTTCCATCGAAAGTTCGCGTACGGCTTGTCCGGCGTATTCGACAAAGTATCCGGTGGCGCCGCCGGTAGTCAGGCGAGCAATGATGTATAAGGCCATGTCTTTGGCACTCACGCCTTTGCCTAATGTGCCTTCTATGTTGATTCTCATGGTTTTGGGTCGCATCTGCAAAATACATTGCGAAGCCATCACCATTTCTACCTCGCTGGTGCCTATGCCGAAAGCCACAGCTCCCATGGCTCCGTGTGTAGAGGTGTGCGAATCACCGCAAACGATGGTCATGCCGGGAAGGGTCAATCCTCTTTCCGGACCCACCACGTGAATAATTCCGTTCTTGGGATGCATCAATCCGAAGTGATTCAAACCGAAGTCTTTGGCATTTTTTTCCAAGGTCTCCACTTGTTGGCGCGAAACCTCGTCTCGAATGGGTTTGTCTTGGTTTTCGGTGGGTGTGTTATGGTCGGGCATGCAGAAAATCTTCTCCGGACGGAAACATTTCAAACCTCTTTGTCGCATGCCTTCGAAAGCCTGCGGGCTGGTCACTTCGTGACAATAAAGCCTGTCAATGTAAAGTTGCGTCGGGCCTTCGTTCACTTCCTGCACCACGTGCGCGTTCCAGATTTTGTCGAATAAGGTGTTCATTTCCTTATAATTTAAATTTGTTGATACAATCGATGTAAGCTTCTACCGAAGCGGCAATGATATCGGTGTTGGCGCCGAAACCGTAGTAAATATGGCCGTTGTACTCCACTTGCATGTGAACCTTTCCCATATCGTCGCTTCCCTTGCTGATGGCCTGGATGGTGAATTCCTTCAACTCCATGTGACGGTCTATGATTTTCTTCAATGCTTTGATGGCGGCGTCTATAGGGCCGTTTCCCGAAGCGCAGGCCTCGAAATGTTCGCCCGAGATATTCAGTCCGAGACTGGCCACCGATTGTACGCCCACGCCACTGGTCACTTGCAGGTATTCCAGTTTGATACGATGGTTCAGCGTACGGTCGGCACCGGCCAAGAGCAAAATATCGTCGTCGTTGATGTCTTTTTTCTTGTCGGCCAATTTAAGGAATTCTTCGTAGATGAGGTCCAGTTTTTCTTGATTCAATTCCACGCCAAGCATTTTCAGTCGGTTTTTCAAGGCGGCTCGTCCGCTGCGCGCAGTCAGTACGATGGCATTGTCGTCTATGCCCACATCGTGCGGGTCGATGATTTCGTAAGTATTGGTGTTTTTCAGCACGCCGTCTTGGTGTATGCCCGAAGAATGCGCAAAGGCATTGCGTCCGACGATGGCTTTGTTGGGTTGCACGGGCATGTTCATCAGGCTGGAAACCAAGCGACTGATAGGATAAATCTGTTTGGTGTTGAGGTTGGTTTCTATGTTCAGGCCCTTGTGACATTTCACAATCATGGCCACTTCTTCGAGCGAAGTGTTGCCCGCGCGTTCTCCAATACCGTTGATGGTCACTTCCACCTGACGCGCTCCGTTGATGACGCCGGCCATGGTGTTGGCGGTGGCCATGCCCAAATCGTTGTGACAATGCGTAGAGATAATGGCTTTATCGATACCATTGACATTTTCCATCAGATACTTGATTTTATCGCCATATTCCTGCGGCAGACAATAACCTGTGGTGTCGGGAATGTTGATGATACGCGCACCGGCCTTGATGACAGCTTCTACCACGCGAGCCAAATAAGCATTGTCGGTGCGTCCGGCATCTTCTGCGTAGAATTCCACTTCGTCCACAAAACGGCGGGCATACTTCACGGCAGCCACGGCCCTTTCTATGATTTCGTCTTGTGTGGCATTGAATTTATAACGAATGTGCGCATCGGAAGTGCCAATGCCGGTGTGAATACGTTTGTGCTTGGCGAATCGAAGCGCTTCCACGGCCACGTCGATGTCGTTCTGGATGGCTCGGGTCAAGGCGCAAATGGTAGGCCAGGTGACCGCTTTCGAAATTTCGATGACCGAATTGAAATCGCCGGGGCTCGATACAGGAAATCCGGCTTCGATCACATCTACACCCAATGCTTCCAACTGCTTGGCTACCTGAATCTTCTCAATGGTGTTCAACTGGCAGCCGGGCACTTGCTCGCCGTCTCTGAGGGTGGTGTCGAAAATAAATAATCTATCGCTCATTTTGTTCAAAATAAAAAGCCTCCCGCTCGGAAGCGAAAGGCCTGTCAATATTCAACTGTTACAATATCACTACATACGACCATCGCTTCCGTTCTCTTCAGACAACAGAATAATACCGCTTAGCAGAATAATGGAAGTTTGGTTCATGTTTATTTTTATTGGCTTGATGGCGCAAGCGCGCTTTTCAAAATCGACGCAAAGGAAAAGATTAATTTTTAAACCACAAACGCTTATTCATTATTTTTTTCGAGAATGATGGGAGAAAGCTGTCATCTTATTAATTTTCAAGCGAAAAATATTGTAACTTTGCGGCCCCTAAAATGTAATAATATGCAATTGATAGATCGTTTTTTGAATTATGTCCAATACGACACACAGTCGAATGAGGAAACAGATTTGGTGCCCAGTACGCCCGGTCAGATGGCTTTTGCCCAAGTCTTGGCAGAAGAGTTGAAGAGCATTGGTTTGCAAGATGTCAGCCTCGATTCCAATGGCTATCTGATGGCTACGCTGCCTGCCAATTGTGAGGAGGATCGTCCTGTTGTCGGTTTTATTGCGCACATGGATACCAGCCCCGATATGTCGGGCCGTAAGGTTAAACCTCAGATTATCAAGAATTATGATGGGAAAGATATCGTGCTGAATGCGGAAGAAAACATCGTTCTCAGTGTGAATCAATTTCCTGAAATTCTGCAATTTGTAGGCCAAGACATTGTTTGTACCAACGGAAAGACTCTGCTGGGCGCCGACGATAAAGCCGGTATCGCAGAAATTGTGACAGCCATGGAATATTTGGTGCAACATCCTGAAATCAAGCATGGTAAGATTCGCGTTGGCTTTACGCCCGACGAAGAAATCGGTAAAGGAGCCGATCATTTCGATGTGGATGCTTTTGCTGCCGATTGGGCTTATACCATGGACGGCGGCGATTTGGGAGAATTGGAATTTGAAAACTTCAACGCGGCTTCGGCCAAGATTCAGTTCAAAGGTTGCAACGTGCATCCGGGTTATGCCAAGCATAAAATGTTGAATGCCATTCGTGTAGCCGGTCAGTTTGCCAATATGTTGCCTCGTCACGAAACGCCCGAACATACCGAAGGTTACGAAGGTTTCTATCATCTTATTTCCATGAACGGAACGGTGGAAGAAGCTACGCTTACCTATATTATCCGCGATCACGACCGCGCCACTTTCGAACGTCGCAAAAAAGAAATGACGCACTTGGTGAACAAAATCAACAATGAATTTGGAGAAGGTACGGCCACGCTCACGCTGAAAGATCAGTACTACAATATGCGCGAGATGATCGAGCCCGACAATATGCACGTGGTGAATCTGGCCATCGAGGCCATGCAGGCCGTGGGCGTGGAATGCAAGGTGAAGCCCATTCGTGGCGGTACGGACGGTGCGCGCCTGTCGTTCATGGGATTGCCTTGCCCCAATATTTTTGCCGGTGGCCTGAACTTCCACGGACGTTTTGAGTATCTGCCCATTGCTTCGGCCGAAAAGGCTATGCAGACTATCTTGAAAATCTGCGAATTGGCTCGATAAATCCTAATCGACGGGATGGTCTTGATGAAAGGCCTTCAGACGATATGCCAGGTCTTCGTATTGTGTATCCTTAATAAAAGAGGTGCAAATACGGAGACCTTCTTGTTGGCTGCCCGTGGTTTCGAGCGATACGGTGCTGATGCCGTAAAACATCAATTCTTTCATCAACTGGCCGCCTGTCATGCCGGGATAATTGACGGTAAAGTAGAATCCGTCGGCCAGATCTTCGCCTAAGTCGTTGTCGTACACGATGTAAAAACCGTTTTTCAGAAAATGCTCCTTGACGATGCGGGCGCGTTCTCCGTACACTTTCACGTCTTCCAAGAAACGATATTGACCATCGCTGGCGGCTTTCATCATGGCGGCTAAGGCATATTGCGCCGAATGACTGGTGCCCGACGAGAGCGCATACAGCACGCGGTTTACGAACACATTGCCAAAAGAGGCCACGCCATAATGTTGCTTCAAATCTTCGTATTCGTGACGATACAGGGCCTCTGAAATCGCTGCCACGCCTATGCGCTGTCCGGCGTAACTGAAAGCCTTCGAGCCTGAAATAAGCAAGATATAGTGGTCGGTGTATTTGGCTATGGTGGGCTGGAAGGGCGCTTGGAAAGGCCTTCCCAAATCTTTGCGGAAGTCCATGGCGAAATAGGCAAGGTCTTCCAACACGATGGTCTGATACTTGGTGGCTAATTCTCCGATGATTTGTAATTCGCTGTCTTGCAGGCAAAACCATCCCGGATTGTTGGGATTCGAATAAATCATGGCCGAAATATTTCCCTTGCTTAAGATGCTTTCCAGTTTGCTGCGCAACGCCTCGCCTCTGTGATGATACACATCGAAACTCTCGTATTTACAGCCCAATACCAGCAATTGTTGCTTCTGTACGGAAAAGCCCGGGTCTATAAAAAGAATGGTGTCTTTCTTCCTGTCGCATTGGCTACAAGTGAGGAAAGAGGTGAAAGTGCCTTGCATAGAGCCGGTTACAGGAACGCAATTGTTGGCGGGAACATCCACGTCGATGAAAGCCTTGATAAAACGAGAAGCTTCGCTTTTTAGTTCGGGCAGTCCGTCCAACAATGGATAAATGGAGGCAACGCCCTTGTTAAGCGCTTGGATTTCAGCTTGTACGCCCACTTCTGATGGAGGTAGTCCTGGTACGCCCATTTCCATGCGGATATAGCGCTCACCGCTTTGTTTTTCGATCATATTGGTCATGGCTACCACTTCGCGGATGGTGGCTTTGCCGAATTCGGGCAAGTTAAAACTGTCGATAACCGATTGCACGGTTTGGGCATCAATGGGCGTTTTTCTCATAGTCATCATAAAAATTAGGCCGCAAAGGTAACAAACTATCGCAGCTCTACGTGGTTTTTACGTGAAATATTGATGAATTTTGAAAAAAAATTGATGATAAGTTTGGAGAATAAAAATCTTTGCTTACCTTTGCACCCGCAAACGAACAAGGTGCGTTAGTTCAGATGGTTAGAATATCTGCCTGTCACGCAGGGGGTCACGGGTTCGAGTCCCGTACGCACCGCCAACTTTTTGAAACGAGGATAGAGCAATCTAATCTCGTTTTTTTCTTTTTAAGATTATGATTATCAGTAAGAAACTTTGGTGGAACTCTTGGCTTGCCGTGCTATAAAGTGGGGTGGAAAGAGTTGTTGCTTGTTTCGAAACGATATAGATGTCAATCCGTCCCGCAATGCTGAGACGGATTTTTTTATTATCTTGCGTGCTCTTTTGGCGCAAGACCAAGTTATTCGCCGAAAGGCGTATCAGTTTAAAAATTAGAACAATACATAAAGCGAAAAATGATGAAACAGAAAAGATTTTTTTTGAGCGAAGCTGAATTGCCCAAGCAATGGTATAATGTTCAGGCCGAAATGCCGAATAAGCCTATGCCGCTCAAAAATCCGCAGACGGGTGAGGTGATGAAGGCAGAAGATCTGTATCCGATTTTCTGTGAGGAATGTGCGCGTCAGGAGATGAATATGAGCGATGCCTGGATAGATATTCCGGAGAAGGTGCGCGAAATGTATACCTATTATAGAAGTACGCCGCTGGTGCGTGCCTATGGTCTGGAAGAGGCTTTGGGAACGCCGGCGCATATATATTTCAAAAATGAGAGTGTCAGCCCCATCGGATCGCACAAGCTGAATTCGGCGCTGGCGCAGGCTTATTATTGCAAGCAGGAAGGTGTTACCAATATCACCACGGAAACCGGAGCCGGCCAATGGGGTACCGCGCTTTCGTATGCGGCCAAGATTTTTGGATTGGAAGCTGCTGTGTATCAGGTTAAAATTACTTACGAACAGAAACCCTATCGCCGAAGCGCCATGCAAGTGTTCGGGGCGCAAGTGACGGCTTCTCCTTCTATGTCAACCCGCGCGGGAAAGAATATTCTTACCAAAACGCCCAATCATCAGGGTTCTTTGGGTACGGCAATTTCTGAGGCGGTGGAATTGGCTCGCATGACGCCCAATTGTAAATATACTTTGGGTTCGGTGATGAGCCATGTTACCTTGCATCAGACGGTTATAGGTTTGGAAGCTGAAAAACAAATGGAAATGGCCGGCGAATATCCCGATATGGTGATTGCTTGTTTTGGCGGGGGATCCAACTTCGGCGGATTGGCTTTTCCTTTTATGCGTCATTGTTTTACAGGCGAAAAGAAGACCCGTTTCATTGCGGCCGAGCCCAGTTCCTGCCCCAAACTGACCAAGGGAAAATTTGTGTATGACTTTGGCGACGAAGCCGGATATACTCCCATGATGCCCATGTATAGTCTGGGTCATAAATTTGCGCCGGCCAATATTCATGCAGGCGGTTTGCGCTATCATGGTGCCGGTGTGGCAGTTTCTCAATTGATGAAGGATGGTTTCATGGAAGCGGTGGATATTCCTCAGTTGGAAAGTTTCGAAGCCGGTATGCTCTTTGCCCGCGCCGAAGGTATCATCCCTGCGCCTGAATCTTGTCATGCCATTGCGGCCACCCTTCGCGAAGCCAAGAAATGTATAGAAACAGGCGAGGAAAAAGTGATTCTCTTCAACCTGAGCGGCCATGGCCTTATCGATATGCCTTCTTATGACCAATATATCAGCGGAAACTTGCAGGATTATATTCTCTCTGACGAGGATGTAGAAAAATGCGTGTCGCAACTGTAAGCCTATTCATGAATGATTTATTAAAACGATTAAAGAAATGAAAAAGTATCTCTCTGTCATGATCTTGGCTCTTACGAGCTTAGCTCTTTCGGCACAAACCATCGTGTCGGCTCCCGAAGCGCCTTTCACTTTCGAAGACTTGGAAATGTTCGAATTTCCGGCCAAAGACTTCTCTATTGTAAAGTACGGGGCTAAACCTGGCAATGTCACGGCTACCACCAAAGCTTTCCAAAAAGCGATGGCTGCTTGTAACAAGGCTGGTGGCGGTAGGGTGGTAGTGCCTGAAGGCGAATGGCTTAGCGGTCCTATTCATTTCAAAAGCAACTGTAATCTTTATCTGAGCGAAGGTGCTACCATCGTTTTCTCTGACGATTCTTCTTTGTATCTGCCCGCGGTGAAAACTTCTTGGGAAGGTACGGAATGTATGAACTATTCGCCTTTGCTCTATGCTTATGAATGTGAGAACATTGCCATCAGCGGTCCGGGTAAATTGGCGCCCAAAATGGATTTCTGGCGTACTTGGTTCAAACGTCCGGCTTCGCATATTCAAGCAACGCGTCAGCTCTATGCCATGTGTTCGACCAATGTGCCTGTGGAACAGCGTCGTATGGAAACACCCGGTGCCAATATGCGTCCGCATCTCATTCATTTCAACCGTTGTTCCAACATTCAGTTGTCCGATTTTCAAATTCGCGAAAGTCCCTTCTGGACCATTCATCTTTTCCTGTGCAAAGACGTATGGGCGCATCATCTCGATGTCTATGCGCATGGCCACAACAACGATGGCATAGACGTAGAAATGACCCAGCATGTCATTATCGAAGATTGCCGTTTCGACCAAGGCGACGATGCTGTGGTGTTGAAATCTGGTCGTAATCAGGATGCTTGGCGTTTGGCTACGCCCACTCAAGATGTCGTTGTGCGTCGTTGCGAAATTGTGCAGGGACATTGTCTTTTGGGTATCGGTAGCGAAATGGCCGGCGGCGTGCGTCGCGTGTATATGCACGATTGTCATTCGTCACGTGCCGTTTATCGTTTGTTTTACTTAAAAACCAACCATCGTCGTGGCGGTTTCATCGAAGATATCACTTTGGACAATGTTTCTGCTGCCCGCATGAAACGCGTTTTCGAAATCGATACCGACGTCTTGTATCAATGGCGTGACATCGTTCCCACTTTCGAGACTGCCATCACTCGCATCCGCAATATTTCTATCCGCAATGTCAATTGTCGCGAAGCCGAAGCCATCTTCGAAATTCGTGGCGACCAACGCGATCCCGTGCAAGGTGTTTTCATTGAAAATGTGCATGTTGACCGCCTGACTAAATTTGTGAACAATTGCGAATTTGTTCGCGACTTGGACGTGCGCAATGTTACTTACGATACGCTTCAGGTGGTTGATGGGGAGTTTCGTCTTAGTGGTTTCGCCCCCGCAAGATGAGGCTTGTGATAATGGCCGCCATGCCGCGCCGGCTGCGGCCTCTCGCTCGGTCACGTACTTCGAGTACGCTCCCTTCGCGTTCGGCCTTGCCGCCACGACATGGCAGCCATTCTGACAAGCCTCAGTTGCGCTGATTTCCCTTCGCCCTCAAGCTGGCCGCCACCGCATACCTTGCTTCAAGAAACACCAGGCCCTTGTCAACAAATTTGTTGACAAGGGCCTGGTGTTTTTGTTGAGAAAAGGCTGGTCGAAAGTATTGACAAACCCTATGTTGTACAATTATCTTTGTGAGAAAGTGAAAGGAATAAAAAACCCGGATTCATCACCTGCATCTAATATCAGGGAGAGGAATTACCGGGACTGCGCTGCAAATGTATATAGAATATGGATTATAACAAAAAATATTTCGATAAAGTTTTCTCTACCAAAAGAATGGAGAGGTATTTTAAATTACACAAAGATGAGAATCGAGCTATTATGCACTATTGCTGCAACATTGAATTGGCTGAATCGTTTTATCCTTGTCTTTCTGTGTTAGAAGTGGCCTTGCGCAATGCTATGAGCCGTGAATTAGAAACAATGGCCGGTCGTGAGGATTGGTATGTTATTTTTTCTAAAACGCCTAGTCTGATAAATCTAAATCGTTATGTATCACAAGCTTGCAAGCAAATTGCGGGCAGACACGAAATGATTACACCATCTAAGGTGATAGCAGAATTAACATTGGGATTTTGGGTGTCTTTGCTCAATAGTGAATACGAAAATATACTATGGAAACATTTGCGAAGGGCATTTCCATATATGCCTAAAAACTTGCGTCAGCGCAAGAATTTATCTGCGCCGTTAAATGCCATCAGGACATTTAGAAACAGGATATTTCATAACGAATCCATCTGCTGGAATTTGAATAGGGTAACATCGATTCATAAAGACTTGCTGCGAGTAATGGGATGGATTAATCAAGATCTCCCAAAATGGATCGTGGCCCTTGACAGATTTGAAGCGGTTAAACTCCGTATAATGAATCGTATGAATTGGACTATGTAAAATCAATATAGAATTCACTCCATAAATTTGTTAATCGTCCACATTATAGTGGAGAATACTATGTTAAACTTTATAATAATTGTTTGGGGTGATTATTGGATAGTTTTGATGATTATTGAATTGACCCCGAAAGAATCCACCTTACTGAATGAGTGATAACATAGCCCAGTAAGAAAAGCAGATACACTATAAAGACAAATGGAACAGCCATAAAACCAGCCAAGATTAGCGCTATAAGACATGGATAACAAACTACAATTACTATTAGTCTTGAGATCGCACTATCCTTTAAACGAGATTTCCATCTATCAGGCAGAATAAATCCAACACCGCTATTCGAATGAGAATAATTCATAAGACGATTATATAATATTACCAATGATAACATTACGCCTGTATAAGTCCAGATAAAAAACAGATAGGATTCATCGAAAAAATACCGTAAATTAATATTAAATACAATAGAATGAACCATCACGGCTATAGTATATGCACATATCATAACAAATGTGAATATAGTAAAAACTCGTGCGACTTTATTGATGTCTCCAACTCTCTTAATATCCCTAGCAGACATTATTACTTCGAGAATCAAACAGATTTCTAAAATAATAATAGAGACTATCATTATCCATGGTAATGATGTTATTTCAGGCGGTATGTCAAAGCTCAAATTATTCAACAATACATCCAACTCATCGAGTTCTGACGCGTCTATTGCTGTTATATGATATGCGAGATTATCGGTAACAATAACAATAGTATTTGCGCTGATATTGTTAACCACATCACAATGCCTTAAGGTTGGGAATCCTTGATACGAATCGTATTGTACTGGATTTAAATCCATCCCAAAAGAATCTACACCTTTAGATATACCTTTAAAATAAGACGAAGCAGACTCTATCGGTAGTCCTGTTTCATATACATTAATAAAAAAGTTCCATTCCGGAATGACCCTCCATTTATCCCACTTATGCTCGGGTTTCTCATTAGCTTCTTCCCTATAATGATTTCCCTTAAATACAGCACAAGGCATATTAGCAATATGATTTGAATATTCAGCTAAATCATTCTCATCATATAACTTATATGATAGGTTAGAGTTCTTTCTAATGGCAAACTTATATATATCATACACAGAATAATTGGACTCAAATGAATGTCTCGTATAATACTTTTCATCTGTCTCAAAATAATTAATAGTCAAAAAGAACAATGAGCAGAGATATACTACAAAAAGTATTATATGTTTAAATAGTTTAGCCATAGGGATGATTGTGAAATGTTTGTATTTATTCTCGGCTCAATAAAATTCTTATACTGATTATCATAACGGAGTTTGTTTCACCCTTTGCAAGCATTTTCGATTTCGGCGATTTCGTCGGGCGTGAAGTGGCTGTTTTGCAGGGCCTTCAGGTTCTTTTCTATTTGGGCTGCCGAGCTGGCGCCAATGATGACGCTGCTTACTTTGTCGTCTTTCAGCAGCCAGGCAAGGGCCATTTCGGCCAAGGTCTGACCACGGCGCAGGGCAAGTTCGTTCAAGGCCTTGATGCGACGGAGTGTGCTATCGGTCAGGGCTTCCGGTTTGAGGTATCGTCCGTCGTGGGCGATGCGCGAGTCTTCGGGAATGCCGTTTAGGTATCGGTCGGTGAGCAAGCCTTGGGCTAAGGGCGAGAAACAAATGAATCCGGCTCCGTTTTCCTTGGCCTGTTGCAGCAAGCCCTCTTCTTCCACTTCTCGATCGAACAAATGATAACGGCCTTGGTAAATGAGACAAGGTACATCGCGGGCAGCCAGATACTCGTAGGCAAACTGCGCCGCTTGCTTTGGCCAACGCGAAATGCCTACATACAAAGCCTTACCGGCACGAACAATATCTACCAAGGCTTGCAAGGTTTCTTCGAGTGGCGTCTGTGGATCGTAGCGATGGCTGTAAAACAAATCGACATAATCCAAATTCATGCGCTTGAGACTTTGGTCGAGGCTGGCCATCAAGTATTTACGCGAACCCCAATTGCCGTAAGGCCCCGGCCACATATCGTAACCAGCCTTGGTCGAGACAAACATTTCGTCGCGGTAAGGATGGAACGACTGCTTCATGGCAATGCCAAAAGTCTTCTCGGCCGAGCCGTATGAAGGTCCGTAATTGTTGGCCAAGTCGAAATGTGTAATGCCGTGATCGAAAGCATAATGCAACATTTCCATGGAGCGCGGAAGCGGATCTTTTTCTCCAAAATTATGCCAAAGTCCCAAAGAGATTTCAGGCAAAAGAACGCCACTTTTCCCGCAACGACGATACTTCATGCCATTGTCGTAGCGATCTTCTTGGGCAATGTAAGCAGATTGGTTCATAGGATTCTGATGAAGAAAGTGTTATTTGTCTTGCAAAGCCTTTTTGGCATCAATACGTTTGGTAACGTAGTTGTAGATAATCAGCGCGATAATGGAAATCAGACCGATGCCGACGAAAACATACCAAATATAGTGCGCGTTGGCTGTGGCAGCCGCATAAGCTTCGGCCGAATCGAACAGACGTGGGTCGGGACAATATTTGTCGAGCAGAATGCCCGACAGTCCGAAGGCAAACAAATACGAGAAGAATGAGTGCAAATGACTGAATCCCAAGTATAAACCTTCTTCGCCTTTGGGCGCTTGCAAAGAGAAATATTCCAAATAACGAGGCGAGATGAAACATTCTGCCAAGGCCTGCAGCGCGATACCGATAATCATCATGAAAGCAACGGGATGCAAACCCAGAATGCTTTCCGCATTGAGCTGATGACCCAGAGACATGACGAAAGCCGAAACCGGAATGATGGCCATACCGATGGTCATGGAAGTGAGGGCTTTACGCTTGGCCATGAGCGAAGTGATCATGTTCACGCAAACAAAAACGATGAGCGGATTGACGTTGGCATACCAACCGGGCGATGCACCTTCGCCGATGAGTCGCAGCACGTACTTGGGCATGGTGGCGTACATTTGGCTCTGAATCATCCAGAAACCGCTCACAATCAGGATAAGAATAAGCAGACGCACATTGCTGCACACACGGATAAGGCCTTGCCACAATTCTTTGAAACTCTTGCCCTGTCCTTCGGTTTTGGCCGATTTGTAGAAGAATATGATGGCAAGCAAAGCCAGAACGGTCATGGCAGCCGAGAAGTAATTCAAGTAAATCAATCCGGTGTCGCCCAGGCTTTTACGAAGCGGGTCCACCACCGATTTGCCGGTGAAGGCACCGATGTTTACCATCATGTAGAAAATGGAGTAGCCGCGGGCACGGTTTTCCGAAGTGGTTTCGCGGGCTACGGTTCCCGAAATGACAGCTTTGATGAAGGCGCCGCCGCAAACAATCAGCACCAGAACGGGCGCGATGCTCCAACGCAGAAACGAAGTCTGAATACCGGTGAATCGGGTCACTTCGCCGTATTCCACCAGGCCGGCGCTTTCGAGCAGGGTGGGCAGAATTCCCAGTCCGACGTAACCTACGCTCAGCAAGGAGAATGCTGTGATAAGTGAAGCTCGGAATCCGATTTTATCGGCATAAGCTCCCACGAAAGTGGGCAAAAGGTACAGGCAGGCGGAAAAAATACCCGCAATCATACCGGCTTCGATGTCGGAAAATCCCCAAATATTTGATAGGTAAAGTGTGATGACAATAAAAACGGCATAATAGGCAAGGCGTTCCAAAAGTTCGACGGTGTTCGCCACCCAAAAGGCTTTGGAGAATTTTTGTTTCATTCGGTGATAATTTTTCTGATTAGGAGCATGATTTTTTTTACGAGCTGCGAAGATACTATTTTTTCTGATGAATTTAAATACTACTTTTGCATTGTTATGCAGAAAGGCCCACGGAAGGGTCAGAACAAAGTAATTATCAAGATGAAAAAGCTCAGTGTACTGGAAATGAACCGCATGACGGAGGCTGAATTCAAGGCTTCCGAGAAAATTCCATTGGTGGTGCTGCTTGACAATGTGCGCAGCCAGCACAATGTGGGTTCCGTGTTCCGTACGGCCGATGCTTTTCGTGTGGAAAAAATCGTGCTTTGCGGCATTTGTTGTTGTCCGCCTCATCCGGAGATTCATAAAACGGCTTTGGGCGCAGAAAATACCGTGGCCTGGGAATACGAAAGCGATACCTTGCAGGCGGTGCAAAAGCTTAAAGAACAGGGATATATCATCTATGCCGTGGAGCAGGCGCACGATAGTGTTTCGCTGGAGAATCTTCAGCTGAAAAAAGACGAGAAATACGCCATCGTTCTGGGTCACGAAGTGAAAGGCGTGCAGCAGGAAGTGGTGGATCTTTGTCATCATTGCGTGGAGATTCCGCAGTTTGGTACCAAGCATTCGCTGAATGTTTCCGTGGCTTCCGGCATAGTCCAATGGGCTTTTTTCGAACAATTGCATTTTAAAATCGACTAAATAACGAGAATATGAAACAGTTAGACACTAAAATGATGCATCCGGCCGAGCAAATCAATGTGATTATCGGTCGAATCTATCGAAGCGGTATGACTACTACTTCGGGTGGAAACATCTCCATCAAGGATGAAAATGGTGATATCTGGGTGACTCCTTCGGCCATCGACAAGGGAACCCTGACGCCAAAAGACATTGTTTGTGTGAAAAAAGACGGCACCATTGTGGGCCCGCATAAGCCCTCTTCGGAATATCCTTTCCACAAGGCTATTTACGATACGCGTCCGGAAATCAGCGCCGTTATCCATGCGCATCCCCCGGGATTGGTAGCCTTCAGCATTGCCCGCCAGATTCCCAATACCAATATCATTCCTCAGGCAAAAAACATTTGCGGTGAAATCGGTTATGCTAAATATGCTTGCCCCGGCAGTCAGGAATTGGGTCAGGTTATTGCCGAAGAATTCAAGAACGAAAAATACAAAGCCGTTATCTTGGAAAACCACGGCGTGGTACTTGGCGGCGTGGATATGATGGATGCCTACGAACGTTTCGAAACTTTGGAATTCTGCTGCCGTACTTTGGTGAATGCCGGCCATATCGGTAAAATCAACAATCTCAGCAACGAACTTATCAGCGATTTCAACCTGAGCATCCCGCACAACATTCCTCATTACATGGATGTCAATTATCCTTCGGACGAACGCGCCATCCGCACGGAAATGTGCAATGTGATTCGTCGTTCTTGTAACCAAGGATTGATGATTTCTACTTATGGAACCGTTTCTTGCCGTTGGAGAAACAACGATTTTCTGATTACTTCGCCCAATGTTCCCCGCTGGGATATCCAACCCGAAGACATCGTCCAGGTGCGCGACGGAATGGCCGAAGCCGGCAAAACGCCTTCTCGTTCGGTGGCTTTGCATCATCGTATTTATCAGGAAAATCCGCATATCAATTCTATCATCACCACCCAATCGCCCAACTTGATGGCCTTTGCCGTGACGGGTCAGAAATTCGATGTGCGTACCATTCCCGAAAGCTGGATTTTCTTGCAAGATATGCCCACCATTCCTTTCAGCGACATTTACAAGGCCGTGGATAAAACGGCCAAGCTCTTTGCGAAGAATCGTGCTATCTTGGTGGAAAACAACTGCGTCATCGTTACCGGCGACCGCTTGATGCAAACCTTCGACTACTTGGAAGTGGCTGAATTCAGCGCCAATTCTTTGGTGATGGCATCGGCTATCGGTCCGCTTTGCCCCATCGGTGATCACGAAATCGATGAGTTGCGCGTGGCCTTCAACGTGAAATAATGCAGGTTTACCTCAGCCAACATCATACTCCTGCCTGGAATCTGGCGGCCGAAGAATGGCTGTTTCATTCCGGGCAGGATGCTTTGTTTCTGTACGTCAACCAAGCTTCGGTGATATTGGGTTGCAACCAGGCCGCCGCCCGCGAAGTGGATCTGGATTACTGCAAGGCCCATCAGATAAGCGTTTGCCGACGCATTTCGGGAGGCGGTGCTGTTTATCACGACCTGGGAAATCTGAATTTTTGTTTCTTGGGACAACGCAATGCGCGTTCGCTGAGCCAAGACTTTCTACAGCCCATTGTGGATATTTTGAAAAGCCTTGGCGTGCAAGCCGAGATAGGCAGGCGAAAAGATTTGTGGATAGGCGGACGCAAAATCACAGGTACGGCTTCGCACTTTGCGCATCAACGTTCGTTGCAGCATGGCACGCTCTTGTACGACAGCTGTTTGGACCATTTACATGGCGCTTTGGGCTTGGTGGCCTTGCCCGATGGCAGCGTGCGTCTTTCCGAGAAAAAGCAAGCTGTGACGCTTCGCGGGGTTCATTCGCAGCCATCGCCGGTGGTCAATCTGCGCTCTTTTTTGGCTGAGCCTCTTGATTCAAAGGCTTTTTTCGATAACTTTGCAAGTCGTTCAGGCGAATATTTTCAGGCATCTCCGAAGCATTTTTCGTCTCAGGAAGAATCTGATATCAGCCTTTTGGCCGAACAAAAGTATTTGCAGGAGAGTTGGATTTTTAGGAAATAATTAAAAAACAATAAGATGAAAAGATTATTCAGTGTATTGATGGCATTTGTTTTGCTGTTTTCTTGGCAAAATGCAGAAGCTTGTACCAATTTGATTGCCACACGCGGCGCCACCACCGATGGCTCCGTGATGATTACGTATGCAGCCGACTCGCATCAATTGTATGGCGAAGTGTATTATCGTCCGGCTATGAAATATGCCGCCGGTACGATGATGAAAATTTACGAATGGGATACGGGCAAGTTTTTGGGCGAAATTCCGCAAGCTGCTGAAACTTACAATGTTATGGGTAATATGAATGAGTTTCAGTTGGCCATTGGCGAAACCACTTTCGGCGGACGTCCCGAGTTTGTGGATTCTACGGGTATCATCGATTATGGTTCGCTCATTTACATTACTTTGCAGAGAGCCAAGACAGCTCGCGAAGCCATTCAAGTGATGGACAATCTTTTGCAGACTTACGGCTACGCTTCATCGGGCGAATCTTTCTCCATTGCCGACAAGAACGAAGTTTGGATCATGGAAGTGATGGCCAAGATTCCTCAATTTGAAAATGGTGTCAATCTCAATAAAGGTGCAGTTTGGGTGGCTAAGCGTATTCCTGACGGATATATTTCGGCGCATGCCAATCAGGCTCGTATCACCACCATCGATTTCAACGACAAGGAAAATTGCCTTTATTCGGAAGACGTCATTGACGAAGCCCGCAAAGCCGGTATTTTTAGAGGTAGCGATGAGGAATTTAGTTTCTGTGATGTGTATGCGCCCCTCGATTTTGGCGGTGCCCGTGGTTGTGAAGCCCGTGTTTGGTCTTTCTTCAATCGTTTTGCCGATGGCATGGATGCCTACTTGGATTACGCCATGGGTTACGACCTCGACAATCACATGCCTTTGTACGTGAAGCCCAATCGCAAGCTTGGTTTGAAGGATATGGCCGACATGATGCGCGATCACTACGAAGGAACGCCCATGGATATGACTCAGGATATCGGCGCCGGTGGCAGCCATTGTCCCTATCGTTGGCGTCCCATGAGCTTTGAATATGAAGGAAATACCTACGTGAACGAGCGCGCTATTGCCACGCAGCAGACCGGTTGGTGGTTTGTTTCTCAGAGCCGCAATTGGTTGCCCGACGAAATTGGCGGCCGTTATTGGTTTGGTGTGGACGACGCTGCCACTTCTCCCTTGATGCCTTTCTACAGTGCTGCCACGGCCGTGCCCATTTGTGTGCGCGAAGGTAATGGCTCCATCTTGGAGTACAGCCGTCAGTCTATGTTTTGGATTGTCAACCGCATTGCACAGTTTGCCTATTTGCGCTACGATCGCATCGGTGCCGAGGTGAGAAATGTTATCGATACCTACGAAAATCGTCAGCTTCAGGTGCTGGATTCCATCGAATTGAAAGCGGCCGACATGAAGAAACAGCAGCGCATCTCTTTCCTTACCCAGTATGGCGTGGACAATGGCACGAAGCTTTTCAGTGAATGGAAAAACCTGGACGAATACTTGATGGTGAAGTACATAGACGGCAATATCAAACGTCAGAACGCCGACGGAAGTTTCCAAAACAATGGCTATAGTGAACGCATTCCGGCTTATCCCATTCAGGAAGCCTACAGCGATAAATGGATAGAAACTGTGGTGCGAGACCACGGTAAGGTGTTGATCCAGAAATAATTCCAACAGCATTTATGTTGTATCCCTTCGAATTCGAACCTATTTTCAAACGCACCATCTGGGGCGGCAATCGTCTGAGCCGGTTCAAGCAATTGTCTCAGCCGGCCTTTGGTGTGGGCGAAAGCTGGGAAATCTCTCAAGTAGAGGGAGATGTCTCAGTCTTGGCCAATGGTCCGATGAAGGGAACGACGCTGTCGCAATTGTTGGAACAGTTTCCGGAAGCAATATTGGGCAAGAAGGTCTTTGCCCGTTTCGGTACGCATTTTCCGCTCCTTTTCAAATTTATCGATGCCAAGCGCGACCTTTCCGTTCAAGTGCATCCCGACGACGCAATGGCGAAAAAATATCATGGCCCGCAGGCTTCCGGCAAGACGGAAATGTGGTATGTGATTGAAGCTGAGCCTTATGCGGCGCTTATTGCCGGTTTTTCGCGAAACCTGAGCAATGTGGAATACCAACTTAGAATGAAGCAGAATCGCATTGAGGAAGTTTTGCGCCGTTTCAAGGTGCAAGCTGGCGATGCCTTTTTCATTCCTCCGGGTCTGGTTCACAGCATTGGCGGCGGCATTCTTTTGCTCGAAATTCAGCAAACTTCCGATCTTACGTACCGAATATACGATTACAATCGCGTGGACGCTGAGGGTAAAAAACGCGAATTGCATACCGATTTGGCCGCTGAAGCGCTCGATTATTCCTATCATCCCGAAGTAAAGCTCAATTATGCCTTGTCTTCTGAAAATGAGGCCGATTTGATACATTGCGAACATTTCAATACCAATGTTTTGTGTCTGCAAGCCGGCCAGTCCATGCGTCGGGATAAATCGGCTGAAGATTCTTTTGTGGTGTATAATTGTGTGCAAGGTTCTGTGCGTTTATCTTGTGCGATGTCTTCCATGGAACCTATTGTTATGTGTCAGGGAAAGAGTGTGTTAGTGCCTGCGGCTTTGGCCGGAAATATCCTGCTCGAAGCAGATTCTGAAGCCATTCTTGTGGAGACTACTTCATAGCTGCTTGGTCGTTTTGTTTTGAAAAACGAAAAATAAAAAATACAATTGTCGCCGAATTTTAATCAAAATATGTAAATTACTCTAAAAATTGTTGAACTATATATAGATAGAAAAATGAAAGAGAGAAAACTACAACAGAAAGAGAGAAAGTTACAACGTAGTATGAAGCCTATTGATGTATGGGCTTTGGCATTGGGTGCCATCATCGGATGGGGATGTTTCGTATTACCTGGAAATGCATTTTTGCCAAAGGCCGGTCCGCTGGGTTTGGTTTGGGGTATGACTATCGGTGCTGCTCTGATTTTGGTGATTGCCTTCTGTTATGGCTATCTGATTCGCAAGTTCCCTTTGAGCGGCGGTGAATTTATTTATACAAAGACATTTTTTGGAAAAGGCAATGCCTTTATTTGCGGTTGGGCCATGGTCTTGGCTTACTGGAGTCTCGTTCCTCTGAATGCTACCGCATTGGGTCTGATTTCAAGATATTTGTTCCCGGTATTGCAATTCGGAAAATTGTACGAAGTGGCCGGATGGCCCGTTTATACAGGAGAATTGCTCACGGCTTCCTTCTTTATTGTGTTGGTGGCTGTTATCAATATCTGGGGTATCAAGAAGGCTGCGTGGACACAGACCGCTGTTGCTTTGACCTTGGTGGGTACCGTGGTTTTGTTAGCCGCTCTTTGCTTGGCTAAGGGTCCAGATTTCAGCAACTTGCAACCCGGATTCCCCACAGGAGCCAATCAATGGGAAGCTATTTTTGCTATCGTGGCCATGGCTCCTTGGGCCTTTATCGGCTTCGACTGTATTCCCCAAGCTGCCGAAGAGTACGATTTCAAACCCAAGAAAGCTACCTTCCTTTTGGTGTCAGCCGTTGTTATTGCCGCCTTGCTTTATATTACCGTCAATACCGTTACTGCTGTGATGATGCCTTGGGAAGACCTTTTGGCAGCTAAGCACAATTGGCCCACCGGTTATATCGTAGCTACTTATTTGGGTAAATTTGGTCTCTGGGTATTGGGTATCGCCATGTTCTGCGCCGTATTCTCAGGTATGAACGCCTTCTATATGGCTACTTCTCGTCTGCTCTACGCCATGGCAAAAGAAAATGCTTTGCCTAAATGGTTCGGTCATCTCAATAAGAGAGGCGTTCCCAACTATGCTGTTCTTTTCGTGATGGTTTTGAGCCTTGTCGCTCCTTGGTTCGGTCGCGAAGTTTTGGGTTGGATCGTGGATATGACCTCAGTGGGTGCTGCGGTGGTATTTGCTTATACAACAGCCTCTTCTGCCGTTTTGGCTTACAAAAATCATCAACCTTTCCGCGTGGCCACCGGTGTAGTGGGCTGCTTGTTCTCACTTTTCTTTATTGTCTTGTTGGTGGTACCCGGCATGCCCGGATTCCTTGCTTTGCCCAGTTGGATCAGTCTGGGCGCTTGGGTAGTAATGGGCGTTGCCTTCTTCTTGGTTATCCGCAAGAAATATTATGGAAAGAAAGATAATTGATTTAGACGAATTTCTCGGTCCGAAACTTAGTCAGAAGATTCCCCGTTTGCTGAAGAGATGGCTCAAGCATATTCTTCACGTGGACGAACTGAACGAATTTATCCTCAGCACCGATGAGCCGCAAGGTATCGGATTCTTTGATGTTGCCTTAAAGGAGCTGGATATTACGTTCACCGTCAGGGGCGGGGAGTATCTCAATCCCGAAAAACGCTTTGTCTTTGCCGGCAATCATCCTTTGGGCGGTCCCGAAGGGCTTATCATGGGTTCTGTGCTGAAGCGCTATTTCGAAGGTAATTTTCGCGTGCCGGCCAATGAGTTGATGTCTCAGTTTCATCCCATCAAGGAGTTCTTCGTGCCTGTCAGCATTTTCGGCCGACAGACGCGAGAAGCCGCCAATAACCTGAATGAGATGTTCGCTTCCGATTTCCAGGTATTGATTTATCCGGCAGGTGCTTGCGCCAAGAAGATAAAAGGCCGCATCACGGAAGAGCCCTGGAAGAAAGCTTTCATCACGCAAGCGCGTCGTTATCAGCGAGATGTCGTTCCTATGCACTTGTCGGGACATAATTCGGAGTTTTATTTCTTCCTTTCGCGTTTCAGCAAATTTATCGGACTGAAATTCAATATCGGAATGTTGTTCTTGGTGGACGAACTTTTCAAAAAGCGTCATCATCATTTCGTCATTACTTTCGGAGAGCCGATTCCTTGGCAAACCTTCGATTCGACCAAAACCGATCAGCAGTGGGCCGATTGGGTAAAACATAAAGTATCCTTGCTACAAGAAGGAAACAATTGTGAATCAAACATGTAATTATTATGGAGAAGATTATTGATCCCATTCCTGTGGAATTGCTTAAACAGGAACTGAACGAAAAAACATTTCTCAGAAAAACCAACAAGGCCGGCAACGAAGTCTATGTGGTCAATTATGAAAATGCGCCAAACGTCTTGCGCGAAGTAGGCCGTCTGCGCGAAATTACTTTCCGTTCGGTGGGCAGTGGTAGCGGTACCGCTTGCGACATTGATCATTTCGATATAGAAGACAAAGCTTGTTATCAACTCGTGTTGTGGAATCCCGATGCCGAAGAAATTATCGGAGGATATCGTTTTACACGTTTGAAAGAAGCTTCCTTCCGCGAAGACGGACAGCCATATATCAATTCGGCTAAGCTCTTCAAGTTTACGCCCGAGTTTTGTGAAAGATATTTTCCTCATGCCCTTGAAATGGCGCGTGCATGGGTGCAGCCCAAGTATCAGAGCCGCGAAATGGGTTTGAAGAGTCTTTTTGCTCTGGATAATATCTGGGACGGTATCGGAGGTCTGATTGCGCAAGATCCTTCCATTAAGTATCTGATGGGTAAGGTGAGTATGTTTGCCACCAGTCCGCGTCCCAGCTTGGAAGCCATGATTTATTTCCTCGAAAAATTCTGTGGCGACAAAGAAAATCTTATCGTTGGTATCAATCCGGAAGTAGTGAGCGATGAGCGTAAAGCCGAACTCGATGAACTTTTCTGTGCCGATACATTGGTAGATAATTACAAGATTCTCAATACCTACGTAACAGGCTTGGGCGATAAGATTCCGCCGCTCATTCATTTGTATTTGAATCTTTCCTCTTCGATGAAGACTTTTGGCACAGTGATGGATCCCAATTTCGGCGAAGAATATGACACGGAGATGATTATCTCTGTTGCCGATATTTATTTTGAAAAATATCAGCGATATATCCAAGCTGCCATTGACGATTTGGCTTCCAGACAATAATCTGGTCAATAAGCAGATAATGAATAAGTTTCAAGGTATAAAGCTGGTCGTTCTCGATTTCGACGGCACGTTGGCCGACACGCTGCAAGTGATACTCAATACTATGCAGGCGACCCTGCGTGCCTTGGATTTGCCAAGTCGTAGCGATGAACAATGCAAAGCCATGATAGGTCTGCGCCTCACCGAGATTCCGGAGCGTTTGTTTCCGGAATTGAAAGGAATAGGTCCGCGTTATGCCGAAGCTTATCGTAAACAATTTGCTTTGTGTAATGTGCCGGGCGCCGTGCCTCTGTTTCCCGGAGTGTTGGAGACTTTGCACGAACTTTCCCGCCGCGGATTTCTATTGAGTATTGCCAGCAGCAGAGGCCACGAATCTTTAGACAATTATTTGCGCGACTTGCATTTGGAAGACATTATTCCCTTTATCGTGGCGGCCGAAGATGTGACGCAGGCCAAGCCAGACCCAGAGCCGGTGCTGAAAACCTTGTCGCATTTCGGGCTGAAGCCTCAAGAAGTCTTGGTGGTGGGCGACACCGATTTCGATATCCTGATGGGCCGAAATGCCGGCTGCTACACTTGCGGTGTTACTTACGGCAATGGCAGCCGACAATCCATGCTTGATGCCGGCGCCCATGCCCTTATCGATAATTTTTCGCAACTGCTCGATTTGCTCTGACTTAGTTCTTGAAGGAGTGAATGGGCGCAGGAATGCGACCTTTTCGGCTGACGAAGCGCGAGCAATCGAAGCCGTTCACCTGCATGATGGGTGCGTAGCCGAGCAATCCGCCGAATTCAACGATTTCACCTACACCTTTTCCTACCACCGGAATGATGCGCACGGCCGTGGTCTTCTGGTTGATCATACCAATGGCCGCTTCGTCGGCGATGATGCCCGAAATGGTGCTGGCTGCCGTGTCGCCGGGGATGGCAATCATGTCGAGACCCACGGAGCAGACACAGGTCATGGCTTCCAATTTTTCAATGCTGAGCGCACCGCATTCCACCGCATCTATCATGCCTTGGTCTTCGCTCACGGGGATGAAGGCACCGCTCAATCCGCCCACATACGAAGAGGCCATGACGCCACCTTTTTTCACTTGGTCGTTGAGCAGAGCAAGCGCGGCTGTGGTGCCGGGAGCACCGGGATGTTCCAATCCGATTTCTTTCAGGATGTCGGCCACTGAATCTCCGATGGCAGGCGTAGGAGCCAAAGAAAGGTCGATGATGCCGAAAGGAATGTTCAGACGACGCGAAGCTTCCTGGGCTACCAATTGACCCACGCGCGTAATCTTGAAAGCTGTTTTCTTGATGGTTTCGCAGAGCGTTTCGAAGTCGGCCTCACGGATTTGTTCCAAGGCATATTTTACCACGCCCGGGCCGCTCACGCCCACATTGATGATGGCATCGGCCTCGCTCACACCGTGGAAAGCGCCTGCCATGAAGGGATTATCGTCGGGAGCGTTGCAAAGCACCACCAGCTTGGCGCAGCCCAAAGAATCGCGGTCCTTGGTGGCTTCGGCCGTTTCCTTGATGATTTCGCCCATCAGTCGCACTGCGTCCATGTTGATGCCCGTTTTGGTAGAACCTACGTTGATCGAGCTGCAAATGAACTGCGTTGTGGCCAAGGCCTGCGGAATGGAACGAATGAGCAATTCATCGCTGCGGCTCATGCCTTTTGACACGATGGCCGAGTATCCGCCCAAAAAGTTGATGCCCACTTTGGCTGCTGCGGCGTCTAAGGTTTTGGCAATCTGCACATAATCTTCGGGTGTTTGGCAAGCGCTGCCGCCCACTAAAGAAATAGGAGTGATGGAGATTCGTTTGTTCACGATGGGCACGCCGTATTCGCGCGCAATGTCGTCGCCGGTTTTCACCAAGTCTTTGGCCAAGGTGGTGATTTTTCGGTAGATATTGTCGCAAAGCACGTCCAAACGACTGTCGGCGCAGTCGAGCAGGTTGATGCCCATGGTGATGGTTCGCACGTCAAGATTCTCGTGCTCAATCATTTTGTTGGTCTCGATGACCTCTGAAATATGTATCATGACGGCAAAATCTTAGATGCGGTGCATTTTGTTGAAAATATCTTCGCGTTGGCATTTTATCTGTACGCCCAGTTCCTGGCCGATTTCGCCCAAATCGTTGGAGATTTCTTCGAACGCTTTTTCACAGGCCTGCATATCGACAATCATCATCATGTTGAAATAATCCTGAACGATGGTTTGTGAAATGTCGAGGATGTTTATCTTATTCTCTGCCAGATACATACAAACTCTGGCGATGATGCCGATGGTGTCCTTTCCAACGACAGTGATAATGGTTTTGTTCATATCGTTTTTAACTGATTTTCGTGATGCAAATATAGTGAAAGGCGAGAGCAGAACAACAAACTTGTTTGATTGTTATGCCGAGCCGCATCCTATATTCTGCAAATATAGCAATATTTAATACTCCTTATTGTATTTTTAACAGACAAATCTCGCTAAAAACATTTTCATTTGCGCTGTTCGTTAATCCTTTAATCCTAACAACTATGGCAACTTTAAAATTTTATGTGTGCAAACACTGTGGAAACGTTATCACTTATCTGAAAGAGAGTGGCGTAAAAGTAATCTGCTGCGGCGAACCCATGAGCAAAATGGTGCCCAACATCAGCGATGGTGCCGGCGAAAAACATGTACCGGTCATTCATAAAGACGGACCTTTTGTCACGGTAAAAGTGGGCAGCGTGGCTCATCCCATGCTCGACGAGCATTATATCCAATGGATTATGATTGAGACCAATAATGGTTTTCAACTGAAACATTTGAGTCCCGGCATGAAGCCCGAAGCTCGTTTCGTTTTGGCAGAAGGCGAGGATGTCCTCTCGGCTACCTACGAATACTGCAATCTGCATAGCCTCTGGGCAGCAAAATAGTTTTTTTGTAGTCTGAGCAAGACCTCTGAAAGGGCGATTGATGTAATGTCATTCGCCCTTATTTTTGATTTTCAAGGTTTTAGATCGAGTAGAAATGTTTTTTGAGAATCAGTGCTAATAATTTTTTGAATTTGTATAAAATCGTTATATTTGTGGGAAATTTCCAACTTTTCAAACTAATACTAATTTTTAAAACTCAGACAACATGCAAGAAGACAATGGAAAGTACATCTTTGGCGTCGTGAAGATAGGCGACAAAGGACAAATCGTCATCCCGAAAGAGGCTCGCAATGTGTATCATCTGAAGCCCGGCGATGCGCTTTTGCTTATGGGCGACAGCCGCGGCATGGCTATGGTAAAAACGGAAATCTTTAGCGACGTGGTGGGCAAAATGATGGAGGATATCAAACCATGAGACAGCACTGGATGGACAATCTGCGCTGGACCACGGTGGTTTCAGTGCTTATTTATCACGTTTTTTATTTCTACAACGATAAAGGCGTTTTGGGTGGCATCGGAGGTTTCGGCTCTTCTCAACCGCAAGATGTGCTGATGTACGTGCTGTATCCTTGGTTTATGATGTTGCTTTTCTTGGTGGCCGGAATAGGTTCGCGTTATTATTTAGAGAAGCATTCTTTGCGCGAATTCATTCGTTCGCGTACACTGAAACTTTTGGTGCCTTCTACCATAGGACTCTTTGTATTCCAGTGGATAACAGGTTATTTCAATATACTTACCGCCGGCTACGTGCAGGGCATTTCCATTTTTGCACAGATTCCTGAGCCGGCGCGTCCGATAGTGGGCTACCTGATAAGCATCTTGAGCGGCACCGGACCTTTGTGGTTCATTCAAGTGCTTTGGCTGCTTTCATTGCTGTTGGCGCTTTTGAAAAAGATCGACTCGAAAGATAAACTTTGGCAAGCCACGAAGCATACGAAACATTGGGTCATTCTGCTCTGCGGGCTCCTTGTTTACCTTGGCTCGCAAACCCTTATCAAGTCGGCCGATGCAGCCTCGCTGGCCAGTATTTACAATGGCTATAAGCCTCTGTGTTACGCCGTTCCCTTCTTGCTCGGCTATTATCTTTTTTCTCATCAGGAGGTGCAGGAAAAATTGCTTTCCATGACATGGCCCTTATGCGTCGCGGCTTTGCTTAGTGGTATCTGGCTGGTGCTGAGCACTTATGGGCAAAACTTCACCGATCCCGTGTATTTGGCTTCGCCGCTTTGCAATCTCTATGCTTACCTGATGATCTTGGCCTTGATGGCGATTTTCAAAAAATATTTCAATCGCACCAACGCCTTTGCCACCTACATGACAAAATCCAGTTTCGGCATTTATATTGTGCATTACGTCATCATCGTGGCCTTCGGCTATATGCTCAAGGTACATACGCAGCTGCCGGTCTTTGCCATTTATCTTATTCTCTTGGCTGCTGTTTTGCTCGCTTCGCCGCTTTTGTACGAGATTTTGCGCCGCATTCCCATTGTCCGTTGGTGCGTGTTCGGACGGAAATAAAAAAAGCAATGTGAGTCGGTCTTGGAACCTGGCGCACATTGCTTTTTGCCATTAGGCGTTTTACTGTTTTACTCGTCGTATCGATTAATATTCATCCTCGTTGAAGAGTTATGCCCCATTTGGCTTTCAATCAGTTATCTTTCAAAGAATGCTTTTTAGCCAAACAAACTACATCATCTGAGGCTATCAAATGCAAAGATATGTGTTTTTTGACAAACAAATGCATTATTGAGATGATATATCTTCTTCAATAATATATTTTGCTTGTATTTCATCTATAATCTCTCTTATGTAATCCACAGGGTGTACATTTGCAATACCACTATTCTCGCTACGAATCTCTACAACGCGCTTAGTTTGGCTATTTATCAATTGCTCTTGATAAGGAATGTAAGAATGCACTATACCTATCAATGTACATTTATTTAACGAAGGAGTACCTTCTATTGAAATAATTTCAGGTCTTGAAACTATCGGACTTCCTGAATTGCCTGGGAAATTCTGAATATCAAGTAAGATATTATGGTTCTCTTTTATTTGTTCTTCACAAAGTCGAGCTATACAACCTAATCGACAAATTGGAGATTGAGAATCTTTTATAACTAACCCCATAGGGAAACCAATCATATACACTAACGAGCCCTCATTAACACCTCCTTCAAGTAATTCAGATACAGGCATTGCATGTTCATCTATATCAAAAGCGGGAAATTCTAATTTATTTTCTGTTATAAAAGAACCATTCAATGGCAAAACTGCAATGTCGATACTTTCGATTGGATGAAGTTTATACAAATGGACTCCAGCAGCAGAAACAATAGGAACATCTATTTCTTTGAGACTATTCTTATCTTGTTCTTTCATCCTTATAACAACAGATTTTTTATTACCAAACACATGCTTGTTTGTAATGAGAAATGGACGAGCATTTCCTTCCTTATCCACTTTTCTTATTACAAAAAAACCTGTTCCAATCCAATCTATTTCAGTATGATTTTTATTTCCTATGGAAACTACTGCATCAATAAAAAACTTAGGTATTATTGCCATATTACTTCATTATTATTTAAGTTTGTACTCATTAACTTTATCATTTAACTTAGTCACTTTTATTTAATAAGTGACTAAGTTAAGTGACCAAGATATTTGTTGGCGAACTGACAAACAAATAAACAACACACTTCGGTTTCTAATATTCCAAATCTTCCAATTGCGCTACGCAGTCTTCATGGTTTGCATAGTGCTCATACTCTTGCATCAGATTGCTAAAAATTTTGGCAAGTCTCGGATATTTAAATTTTACCTTATCTCGATAACTCTTGAACAATGCTACTAACGACCTTTCCTGATCACCGCCTTCTGCAAAAGCTCGCGTTGTTACACCCCTGCTATTAAAAATTTTTATCCGAATATGTTCATCAACTGAATCACTCTTCAATTCTTCTACTATTTCCCCTAGAACGCTCTGTGGATAGGAGTCATTCCTTGGGAGATTACCCAAAAGACTACCAACCACCATATCAACCACTTGAGTACGATGATGTTCTACTGATAATTCATATAAACGGTATATATACGTGCGAAGTATAGTGGAATTCACATTTCCGTGATTGTCAACGCCTGGACAACAAGATAAATTATACAGTATATGGAATGAGCATCTTGCCATCACATTCCTATTATTTATTTCTGATTCGCTTACTTCTTTATCCTCATAGCCATCATCAGATTTATATGCCATTACCATCAATTCCATCAACATTTCTGGTTTGCTCATCAGCTCTTTGATTAGACGCAGCTCGTTTATATTTCTAAGATGTTCGAAAGCTTGATAAGCAAAAAATTCTATTTGAATCAATGCTTGCACAATCTCAGGGTCTTCCGACATATCCAAATCTTTCATTACACTATTTATGTAGTACCAATTAAATCTCGGAGTAAAGTCTCGTTGACCATTAAATATAAGAGATTTAACAACATTGACTTTAAGAATATCGGGGATTTGATTAGATTTTTTGTTATGGTATATCAATTCTAGAGCTTCATCAAAGCGATTTACCGAAGCAAGCTTATCAATTATTTGTGTAGGATTAGGTGTCTCCGCATATGCCACTTTAATATTTTGCCAGTAAAGCGTTTCGATTTCTTTGCCGCAGTCACTTGCAATAATTGCAAGTTTTTCATTATAACCTGGAGCATATAGATATACAGACAAGCAAGTATTATCGTATGTTTTTACATCATCCACAACTTTCGCATAGTCATCTTCACCTTTCTGAAAAAATAGATTTTGGAAGAAAGTCTGAAGGAAATTAAGATCAACTATTTTATCACAAAACTTGTCGCATACGTCTTCTAACATACCATCACCATATAGCTGAATCATGCTATTGACTACAGAACTTGGACATTTTACAATATGAACCAACTCCCATAGACCTTTTTTCCCCCTTTCTGAAAGGATTTCTTCAACAGCCTTGTTTCTAATATCTTGTTTAATCCGAAATTCTTCTTTATAATCCATCTCTTTTCTTTGAGGCAGACGTAGAAACATATCCTCGAACATCCATCGATATTTCATGACAATATCTTTGGATTCAATATCAGAAAGTAGCTTTTTATATGGTTCAAGTTCTTTTTCAGACAAAGCCCACGCAGCCTCAGGTATTGAAAGATGGTGAGCCAGTTCGTCACGAAGAGTATGTTCTACCACACCACTTTCACCAAATGTATCTTTTTTCTTGGTGATTGCATCAAGGATATCTGTTCTGCAACAACTCATCCATTTTTTAGTTGACAGTTTCAGAAGTGCACATGTGTCATCCTCTGAAAGGGTTGTACAGTTCAATAACAACTTTGTTACTGCTTTCACATCATCAACTGGTACTGAAACATATGTAGGAAAAGTATGGGCATTAAAATCTCGCCACTTGTAAAAGTGTGTGTATGAAAATGCCCCAGCTCCCAAATTATCTAAAATTCTAAAACACAATTCACAAATCTGAATTTTAAAAGAAGAAGAGAGAGACGTCAGTACTTCTATCTTATTCTCAAACTTAGCGAATGTCTGTGGCAGTTGGAAACGAAAAATTTCTGCAAGCGAATTTGTCGGCCTGTTAGCATAATTACTCTCATTCTTATATATTGAAAAGTGCAATAGAAGAGATGTTATTCTATAAATATAGTCTTCATCCCAAGCCAACATCTCAAGTGCAAAAAGAATCTCCGTGTAATATATATTCCAACCAGTCAGTCCCACATTGGACTTCTGAGGAGTAAATATAACATCATATATGTCTTTCCCGGTTTTTTCAAGGAACTCCAAAAATGCTTCAGGTGAAGCCTCCGCTAAAAGAGTAAAATACGTTCTGTTGGACAAGAATCGCTGTAACGTCCAGTTATCCAGTAGTTCTCGTACCAAACCGTCAACCCATATATTTCTATTCTCATCATTAATTAAGGATAATAATATCAAAGATTGATATGTCCCTTTTTTTACATCAGAAGAAAATTGCTGCTTAAACTGCCACATTCTCCATTCGTCTGAAGTAACTTTGTCTTCCGCATCGGGATCATCGTCTGCAATCAATAATCTGCATATTTCTTTCAGTTCAACTAAATCACCATCTGTTATATAAACAGAAGCGTATGACATTACATCCATTGGAGACTTCAAGCGCCAAATTGTTCCAACATGTGCTATCGGAGAATCAGGCATTAATCTGAAACGCTGTAACATTTTGGTGTAATCTGCGTATGTTTTTCCAGATAATTTTTCAACGAGTTTCAAATCTCCCAATACATTCTCATTCCATTGACCAAGCAAAATTATTGGTAGTAAGGCTGATATTCCTTCACTATTTGCCCATTCTGGTTTTAGCTTATCTATCTTCAGCCTACGTCTCACAACATTTAAGTCCCTTGCTGTATCAGTTGCGATTTTTCTTGCTTGGGCGGAATCAAAGCCACATTCTTCAATAGCTTTAACAAAACTTTCTCGTTCCACCCTTGGCAACTTCTCGGCTGTAGAAACTTGATCCTCTGGCGTTACTGCACAAATAACTGTATGATTTTTCGACAATGCATAGGACACATTGTCGCGCAAGGTCGTTATAATAATTATATTTTCATAGTGAGAAACTAAATCATCGAAAGTATTTTTATCTGTAACAATAATAGTCTTTGCCGTTAGTTTATCAGCATTACAACAAGTTGCAATTGATGCTATTACAAAAGCAAGGGCTTCCGACTGGGTCAAGGCTTCAATCTCAAGGATAGTTGGATTAAGGCATGCTTCTAACACCTTGTCCATTGCCTGATTCCTTCCCGCAGTTACTATTTGATATGGCAACGTGTACTTATCACCTGAAGCCCATTGCATCCAAAATACATCAGGCAGTTGATAACCTCCTGCATTCAGAACATTCAGTTTTTCAGCTAACCACACTCCAACAGCAGGACATTTCTCTATCCAAACCTCGAGTTCTACTGCAGTATAAACCACTAACTTCTTCCATCCTGATTGATTGGCAGCAATCCATGCATCTGCTCCAGTCCATTCCCGAGGAGTAACAAAGACGAATGTCGAGTCTGATTTTATATGGCCAAGAGGATTCGCTGCACGTTTTATTATATCATCGTTCGCCTTGGTCTGTATATCCTTGTTCACACCACACTCCCAAAGAGATTCTCCTTCAGGAACCATATCTATCGGTTCTGGGCTGAATACAATCCCATCCCAACCAGGCATGTGAACAGCATCCCCACAAGGGAAAGACAACCTATCTAACTGCTTCACAGAAGCGCAGATAAGTCTTCTTATCAATTCAGGCAAGAGAGACTGACATTCCCTGGTGTCAGCCCATTGCTTTAGATGTGTTGATGTGATGAATTTCATAGACTGTATATATTAAAACTAATGATTCCATTTATTCTTTTATTCAATGAATTATAAAGTTATGTGAACTAGATAGTCCTTTAATCTTACACAAACTCAAAATAAGGATGCTCCGAGCGATCATAATCCTCCTCATTCAGCATAGGATTATTCACAAAGAAGGATTTTTTGTAGAGCTCACGAGCAAATGGTGTTACTACCTCAATGTCATTTTTAGTATATACGCCTGTTTGTGGACGATTAAGTAGTCCGGCTTCAATGTACATGGGCATGACGCAATATAGAGCATTGGGTAGAGAACGATTGCTGGCATACATGGACGATAATCTGTTTATGAGCAACTGCGAGGAAACTTCTTCTTGAACATGAAAGAATTTTCCAAGGATTGCTAATGTGTCATAACCGAATGTGTATGCTGCATTGATTAGAGCCGTAAAAATGATGGCTCGGTCTCCTTTGTATTTTATTGCTGTGAAGTAATCCTGTCGATGTTCTTCTATATATGAAAATAAAGGATTGCGAAGCGTCAATTTTCCGATGATACTTCTTGCTTTGTTGATACGGTTTTCTCCTTGGTACTCCCCAGAAGCAAGGTCTGCGGCATATTCCGGTGTAAAACAACCATCAAGGGCTGCTTTCATTGCCATTTCCATTACATTGATACTTATGCGTTGGTTGATACCTACTTTCTTTTCCATATTATTTTTTCTTGATAGTTATAAATGGTATGACTACTTCCAAGAAGTGTGCACCACCATGAGTTATACCGTCTTTGTTGCTAAAACTTTTTGCATTTCGCCACACAGCCCATTCTTCATGCACAAGAAGACTTTCTTCGATATCAGAATTTGATTGCAAGAAGGATTTCAGATAGTCTGCATTATTATATATAAGATGCCTGTTTCCTCTACTTTCTCTTTCATATAAGTAAGTCTTTTCTTGCGAATTGAGAGCACGCCAAGGACTGGCAAGCACATTCCCGTGGTCTGTAGTTATGTAAATTTGATATCCCTGGTCGTGAATGGTCTTTATATCATCAGCAACTTCTTCTGCCCAATTTTTTGTTAGTGCATATAAATCCTTATTGCTGTTTAATGCATGCATCTTTTCATCAAGATTTGTATCAACCATTGCTTGACGATAACAGTTATTATTATCCAATGTTAGATTACCATGTGTATATGCGATTTCATAGTCTTGCATTCGCTTTGGTGTAGGTCTTGAAGTCCAATAATCAACCCATAAACGGTTTTCATCCGTAGGTGATTGCCTGTAATCTGTTTTGGGCGCTTCTCCACGGAATATAGCTTGTCTTGATAGCTTGGTGATAGAAGGAAGCCATGCAAAGGTCATGTCTTTCTTTGTTGAAATACCAATATTATTAAGAGTTTTGTCCAATATCAAATATTGCCAATAGGTCATACCGTCTATGACAAGCAAAGCGACTTTATCTGTCCGTTGATGCACATGGGCTAAATGTGGTAATACCTTATGCACCATCTTAGGTTTCTGAACAGACGATGAGTTAATGAATGAAAAATAGCGTTTGTCTATGAAATCCTGAAAGATGACATTCAATTCTTCGATCGTAGACTCAATTTCATGATATACTCCTCGACTTATAACCTTCAGAAGGATTGCGCTTATTTGGTCTATAGTTTCTACTTTATCCCATTGAAGAGGTATGGCTTTTAGTGAAGAACATACTGTTTGTACATCCATTCCATAAAGATTTTCAGCCTCACTCAACAACGATCGTGTTTCATCTATCGTTAAGTTGCGAGTGAATTTCTTATGAAAGATATACGAAGCCATACCAAATGTCATCTTGGCTTGCAGAAGTTCCACTTCATTACATGCAGGCATCAACTTTGCTATAGTAAAAGTTGGAGCTATATAAAGGTGTGATTTTATATCAGGTAATATTTCATCGATATGGTCCATTATATAGCATACCTTTTGGTCGGAATGTTTGTCTTCCAGTTCGTATCGTACACGAAGTTCTATTCCTGAATTTACAGGAAGCAACAATAAACCGCTTGCAGATAAGACTTTTTGTTGTGTGTCAACACCAAGCAAGAATCCATCAGGGTTTCTTACAACACTCAGTCTCCTGCCATCGGTAGTCAGACTTTCTACTATTCTGCGAACAAATTCATCCATCTACTCTTACGGTTAAAATGAGTTTAACATCCGGTACCACACTGCGCCCTCTTGTAAATGTATTTGTCCATTCTTCTTTCGCTGCTTGCAATCTACGCATTTTAGCCTTTCTGATATTTTCAATACCAACACGGGCAATGCGTTGTTCTGCAAAGCCAAGCGCGCGGAGTTTCTTTTCTGCGATTGTTTGCAGATTACTTTGAATATCATTCTCCATACGATGAAATATGGTAAAGAGATTGTTATTTAACTGTTGCTGATTATCAAAATCTACATTACAGATTCTTTCTCCAGCATAGCTGAAACAACTCTTTTCCTGTACCAATCGATTCCATATATCGTTTCCGTATGGAGCAAACACTTTACCGGTGTCAGTGATGAACTGTGCAGAGTATGTCGTTTTTGTTTCATGGCTATTTTTGGCCGATACCTTCCATATTGTTAGATACCCGGGAGTATCATTCCCGTCGTTCGAGATAATAGCAGGCACACTACTTTGTGTATTACCATCGATTTCGTCCAAGATTCGTTTGACCATCGGATGCTGCAAGGTCAGATGTTCAGCATCAGGATTGTCTCCATGCTTGGAGGAATCAAATATGGCAGTAATATTGTCTCCTTTGATGGAGTATTCTGTCACACCAGTTAGTTTCTTGTCAATCTTTCCCTTTTCGCTAAGGGTGTATAAATCCATTAATTCTTCAAGCCAAACAGGAAGAGGACTGAACTTAATCTCTCCGGCACTCTCTTTGTTTATATCTTTTTCGTCAAAAACGGGCAATGCTCCTTCTGTAGATTTGTATTCGTTCAGTTTACTCTTAATTTCATATAACCAACTATCACTGGCAAAATCAAATCTTTTAGGGTCAAGTAACGATTGCAGATACAAGTGGTTTACCCTTTTCATATCAATGGTTGAATCCAATACATCACTTGTTTTGTCGATACCCAACTCTTGTAAGATGGCATCCAACTTCTCCACAATGATTTGATATACTCGTGTATCCACCGTATTATCAGTAAGCATGTTGAATGCTGTCACCGGATGTTGTTGACCAATACGATCCACACGACCAATTCTTTGTTCGATAGCCATAGGATTCCAAGGCAGATCGTAATTGAATACTATGTGGCAGAACTGCATATTCAATGATTCGCCCGCAGCATCAGTAGCAATCATCACATTTGCTTCATTCTTGAACTTAATGAGTGCGTTTTGTCGCTCCTGAAGTTCCATGCTACCATTGATGCAGACGGTTGTTAATCCGGCTTGTTCTATCTGTTTTGTTAGATATTCTTGTGTCTTTCTAAATTCAGTGAACACAAGCACTTTTAGCTGTGAATCTCCCTTTTCTTCCCTAAGTTGAATTATTTTTCGGATAAGAGCCGTAGCTTTAGCATCCTGTTCATTCTCCAAACAATAGCGAGCTTCAGTTATCAACTCTTGAAGCTTTTCTTCTTCATTGGCGAAACTGTCTCCCTGCATATTTACAGAATAGTCATCCATCAGAAGGTCTTCAAAATCCAAAGCGCCTTCCTCATCGTAATCATTGATGTTATCTGCAATCTCTTCGTGTTGTAATCGCCATAGGCGTGTTTGCATTGCGGCTAATATAGCAGCGGTACTACTGCTTGCCAATTTTTGCATCATTACCATCACCAGACCAGTAGCATTACGGCTACCTCGTTTGGCACGACCAAAGCAATAGCGAACATAGTCTGTTACATGTTCATAGAGCTGTTTTTGCAAATGATGGACGGTATTGTCCAAAGGTACATCCAATCGGATGGTTTCTCGTTCTTGAAAAAGTTTCTTTCCATTGTAATCTACGGCATATCGTTTTTCCGAACGCATCACATAAGGCGATATTTCCTCAATGGTTGGCATACCTTCACCTGAGAAGGCATCAGTGTCCATCAACTGAAGCACACGGCGGAAATGGTCGCTCTTACCTCTATGAGGAGTCGCAGAAAGCAGGAGAACATTGGGAACGGCATTGCATAGAGTTTCTGCTAACTGATAGCGTGAAACCTGTGATGTGCTTCCTCCCATACGGTGTGCTTCATCAATGATAATCATATCAAAGTCTGCACCCACAACCGATTCTATACGGTATTTATTGTATTCGTTTATCTTCTCTTGGCTCCAACCTTGTCGTTGGGATACAGGTTTCAATGCATCCAATGATACAATGATTTGGTTATGTTGCTTCCAAAAGTTAAGTTCCTCTTCAGCTTCAAAGCTGGCAAAAGTTCTTGCCATGCCAGTAATGAGATCGCTATCGTAGATGAAGAAGTTCTCATTGAAATGCTCCTTTAATTCCTGCTGCCATTGCATCATGGCCGATTTAGGAACAATCAAGAGAATACGTTTTATCTCTCCGCGTAGTTTCTTTTCCTTCAGCACTAATCCCGCTTCGATGGTTTTACCCATACCCACTTCATCGGCAAGCATAAAACGGGTTTGAACTCCCTGCATCACTTTCTCCAATACCAATATCTGGTGTGGCAAGGGGATAAGGCTACTTTCATAGGGGGCTAACAAGCGTTTCTGCGCCATTTCTTCTTTGATACGTGCAGCTATAGCAATATACCGCACGTATGACATGCCGGCATGTTTGCTTTCTGGCATGTCTTCCTCTAAGTCAGAGCGCAATACCTGTGCAAAGGAATCATCTTCAAGGATATGAATCCAAAGAGTTTCCTTTCCAAATAGCATTTTGCTACCTATTACCTCTATGCTTTTGCCTTTATATTTCATTCTATTCGCCCTTTTATTCGCCCTTTTTATATTATTGATTATCAGATACTTAAAGCTAATTTAGACTCGTCTTAGCAGTAACAATTCGCCCTTTTATTCGCCCTTTACTAACTTATAGTTCTCCACTCTCTTCAAGAGCTTTAAGGCCAATGTTCAAAGCTTTAGCAATAATATCATTTTGCTTTTTATATTTTTCGCCAAGCATATAAACCATTTTTCCTCTTTCACCTTCTGTTTTTATCAGTTCTGATTTCTTTAGTTGGTCCAAGAAGTTTCGCAACTGTTTGTCTGTAACATGATCACCTACAATTTTTAATATATCTGATTTCTTAGCTTTACCATACTTCTCAAGATATGGAGCTAATACTGCAAGAACCTGAGTGGCTGTCCAATCTACAAGCTTAGAATAATCGGCAGTTTTACCGGCAACCTCATAATAATGCCTAGCGAGAGTATAGAACTGAGAATTGGTTTTACCATGTTTTTCTATACAATTCTTTTCTTCCAGTCTTTTGGCAATATTCTTGTCTATGTTTTTATGTTGGCCATCTCTAATTTTACACATCTCGATGACGTCAAAAACAGTCAGTTTTTCATTATCTGGTAAATCACGCTGAATCGTCTGTACAAAAAGAGCAAAACTAGCGTCTTTCACTGAAGCCGATAAAATGGCAGTAACATCAAAGTCGTCCGATTTAGTATAATCAGGTTCAGGTTTACCTTCCGCAAGGGTATATAAGAAAATTTTGTCCATTCCTTGCCCAGAACGTTCTACGACACCGGTCTTTGATAAGACGTCTGCTAAAAGACGATTTCTTGGGGTACTTGGCACAGTCAAAAGATTTTCCAAAGAAACTCCTTGAGGGAATCCACCTGCATTAATTATATCCAGTCTGGTAGGATATAGCTTAATAACTATTTCACTATTACGTCTATAATCTCGATGTGCAAAAGCATTATTGACAATCTCTCTTATGACATCTTCATTGAAATAGGGGATGTCAAAAATATAGGCACCTTCTCTAACAGGGAAAGAACCATTCTTTTCATTAATTTCAGCCCACACTAAATCAATCAATTTATAAAAAGGTTGGCCGAATTCTTTTCTACTATTAAATTCTATTTGTCCTTCTGTTCTTCTGTATTCAAGTTCTACTTTGGCTTGTGGGAAAATCTTATTTATAACATCTTCTTTTCCGACGAGCAAAACTGCAGCATTGGTTACTTTTCCTTCTTTGAGCAATCCTAAATCACTTAAAGCTTGGAAAGGAGGCAATGAAGCAAAAGAGGGGTTCTTCTGTTTGATTGAATACTTTTCTTTAAGAATTTCAATTGCTTCTAAATCCAAATCGTCAAATGTAGCTTCATCACAAATACGTTCTGAGAAGTCAGGCTCTTGTTCTTGAATAATAGAGATATATGTTTTATCATCCATTGGTTTGAGTTCTTCGCCAACTCGCATCAATGGAACATCTTCAAATTTATACAATTTTCCTGTTGGACGAGGTGGAACTTCTATAACCAAAACTCTTTTCTTATTTTCGTCATAAAGTTCATAAATCATTGGGCGGATTCCCAAATCCTTATAGATTTCACTTTCTAACACTCCGATTGCATTTAACGATTGCGATGTGCCAACAACTGCATGTGGATACGCATCATGCATTCCCAAAACCAATCGTCCACCATTTTCGTTACATAATGCAACGACATATCCAAGAATACATTTTCTACGGTCCTTTGGATCCATTTTGCTTGCACCATTGTACGAGAAATTTCCATTCTCAGCTTTCTTGAACTCAACATGGTCTTCAGACTCTCGTTGAAGTTGTAGTTCTTCTATCGTATATTTCTTCATACTCAACAATTTCTAATCAATTACAAATATACCACTATTCCCTTACACCCTCATCGAAGCGATGTCGTAGTACTGCAACAAAACTTCGTCTTCTTGGAGGAGTGATTCCTGGATATGGTCGCCTACGGTGACGATGGCTTGATAGTTCTTTTGCTTGTAACATTCCTTGAAGCCATAGCGGAGCACTTCGAGACGGGTGTCTTTCATGCGCTTTGCTTTGGGCTTTGATGCTTGTTCGAGGTAAAGGTTGAACTCTTTCATCAACTTCTTTCCACGGAGCAGTTCAAGGTCGGCTGCCTTTTCAGCATCCGGCCTACGCCATTTACCATCTTCGTCTTTGATGAAGTTTTCTTCAAGAATAGTGGCAAGTTCAGGAAGTACGTCACCTTTCTTGGGTGCTACCATATCTTTCATCCAGTTTGGAAGAATTTCTTGGTAGGTCTGTGGTTCTGCAAGCTCACGTTTTAACCATTCGATGCCTTCCGCTTCACTGCTTATGAAGAGAGCCATAGGTACAATGCCATCTGTTTTTTCTTTTTTAGCTTCATATTCTACCGTTTGCGATGCAGTAAAAAACATTCCGTCACGCTCAATGAATCGTTCGCGCAATGCCTTTTGGAATTCTTGTGCATCCATAGGGATAGCATAACCATGTTGCACATAGTATGAAATCAGACGGTCATAAAGAATTTTTGGACTACGTTCAATTACGGCTGTTGTTGAGTTGTTCTTTTCCAAATGCACTGGCAAATGATAGAGCAATTCTTCGATGAAGTCCATGGCATTGACAGATTTATCTGTGGACTGTTCAAATTTACTAATGAGTTCATCTGTAGGCTTATAGCAGGTGATAACAAGGTCTTGTTTTACAGCGGTAGTAGATGTTACAGCATTAAAAGAACCTTGTTTCTTGTCAAGGGCAGATACATTTACTATTACAAATCCTACATTTTGTAATGTATGCTGAATACTATTCCATACAGATGCACTAGTATTGCTAAATTCAACAGTCATCCATTTGTTGGGTTTTAGTATTCGATAAAACTCACGAAATGAAATCTGCATTAGTTGCTGATAATCAAACAAAGTTTTATTTTGGAAAGAGTTTACAATTGCCTCTGTTTCTTGATTTGTTGAAACCTTTAGCCAACCCTCCCATATTGTATTCAGGTCTGAATACATAATATTAGCTCCAAATGGAGGATCTACAAATATATAATCAATAGAGTTTTTATGTAATGATAAACAGGTAGCAGAATTTGTAGAGATTACATTGTTTTCGTTTAAGAGTTCTATTATGTTGCTTAGCTTATTTAACTTGTTTTTATAAGCATCAAATATGTTGGCTTCACAAATAAGTGATGATACATAAAATGTTCCATTCATAGGGTTGTAAGGAAAACTTACCCCCGGGCGATAACGGTTTAATTTTGACACGTTAACTAATTGAGAAGTAAACCAAGCTTTTAAATCATGGTCATCACCTATTTTATCTGCAAGAATAGACAAAAGCAACAGATTCCTATGTGAGTAAAACTGGTGTACAAATTCTATTCCATGATTTATTGCTTCCATTGTTTTACTTCCTTTTTCAATTTTTTGTGAAGGAATCCATGTTTCAACTGGAATCGCAGTAGATCTCTCTAGAATTTTAAAGTCAAAATCATCAAATGTTTTATAATATGTATTTCTACCTTGCTTATATTTTACACTTACTGGAACATATTTTCTTTCATTACTTATTGAATTTGTATATTGGTCATATTTTTTATCTGTTATTTTTAATAAGTTTCTTTTGGATATAGATGTACCGCAATATGGACACTTCATATCTTCTTTTATAGAATCTGAATCCTTATCATATGCAACATCATAGAATACAATCTCTTTACTACATTGTGGACATCCGAAGACTTCAGACCATATATATGATTGAACGGACAAACGATTTTTATTATCGGTTGTTGTTTGGAAAAGCCATTTATATTCATTTTCTAATTCTGTAATTATCCTAGTAGCTTTCGTTATAAATGCTGAAGTTTTTTTTCTGTTAAAAAAAGAAGAAAGAAAAGACGCAAAAGGAGATAAATCACTACATATTGCTTTTCTATGACATTGACACGCAGCTACACCTGTCATCCCAGAACCTGAGAAACCATCAAAGACTATATCTCCTGGTTGGGTATAATGTGACATGTATTTTACTATTGCAGGATGTGGCACCTTTGTATGGTAAGTATGTGCATCGTATATAGGATTCCTTTTCCCTTCACTCACATCACTCGCATAAGGCTCCTTCACTTCAAATTCTGCGCTACGCTTTCCTTGCTTCTCTAATTCCACTTTTTCCTGTTCCCACTCAGCGATAAAGTCATTGAGCCAGGGGTTAGGACAGGCTGTATAATAAGGAGGGTCGGAGAGGTTGATGATATCCTCATCCTCACCGATAGGAAAGCCTTCTATTTGGCGAAGTTCCGGCAATTTCTTTCGTAATTCTTCACGGAAATAGGCACGACGGGCTTCGTCGCTTTCGAATTCCAGACCAAGGCATACCACCTTTTCGGGAGTCAGTTTCACTTCTTCAAACTCCTCGTCACGAAACAGATTTATATCAGGGTTGCTCATAGCTGTGTTCTTTTTATTGGGTCACTAATTTCATTTTTTCTTGTAAACTCTACCACATTCCAAAGTCAGTCTTTCTTTGTTCAAATGTATTTCTTCCAACTTCGTATGCATATAGCGATGATGGGACAAAGAGTAAATTCCCTGTAGTAAAAGACTTAGCTCCTGATTTGGTTTTACTCGTTACCAAAGCCATATCAAGATGATTGTTTGTCATGAAAGTTTTCAATGATTCCAATTCTTCAGGACGTTCATAGAAACGATCTGTCCATTTTATCTCTACAGCCCACTGAGGTTTTTGAGTTGCAATATTTATACCAACCAAATCGACCTCACCGTTGTTATTTCTGCCTAATTTCCAATTGGCGTAATATACTTGTCTTGATGGACGTTGTATCCATTGTGCAAAAATTGTAGTTTCTACCATATTCCCCATTTCTAAATCATTAGATTGCAGGGGTTGAAATAAAGCACATCTTAATGACGGATTTGTCAGGTATATCTTAAAACTAGTAGTACGTTGGAAACGCTTTGCGTTTTCATTCACTTTATGTACTACCCTAATAAGGAATGCAGCTTCTAAATATTCTATGTATTTTTTTATGGTATCCTTCTTTACACCAGACTCCTTACTCAGATTTTCATAACTAAATTCCTCACCGGAGCGATATGCAATGACTGTAAATAATGTATTAAGTTCTTGAACGTCCTGAATACCATAGAGACTGGGCAAGTCCCGTAACAACACCTTATCTATAATGTCGTGGCGGATAAATTGTCCTGGATTTGCTTGTATGGTTTTAGAGAAGGCAACTTCTGGGTATCCGCCATAATTTATATATTCAAGAAACAGTTGGTTAAATGCTTCTAAATCCTCAACATTACTTATTTGAGTCTCTACTCCTTGCCAATTAATCGTTTGACTATTCAGCATAGATTGATGTCCTTTGAGATTTATAAATTCTGCAAAGGTAAGAGGAGGAAGCATGAAATCCGTAAACCGACCTGCACCACTTTCATCGCTTTTCTTCTTTAATGCAGCTGCAGCAGAACCTGATGCCACAAATCGACAATTACGATATGTGTCTGTAAGAGATTTCAAGTGTTGTTCCCAATTTTTAAGATATTGTATTTCATCAAAGAAAACATAATAATTTTCGCCATTATAAGAATCACCTATCGACTCTAACGCCAAAGAAAACAAATCTTCAAGTGCTATTCCGCTATACAAAGGAGTGTCTATCGACGCATAAATGATGTTCTGTGGTTTAACTCCGTCTTTAATTAGTTGCTCTATTGTATGATAAAGCATCACACTTTTTCCGACACGACGTGGTCCCATCAAAATGATTGTTCGTCTGATACTTAAATCCGTAACTAATGGATAGAACACATTGAAGTACAATCGACGTGTCATATTTGAGAAGTCTTCAAATATCTTACCCGTCTCCCACCATGGATTATCCATTTGGAGTTTAATCTTTATTTGTTTACGTAATAGCTCTGTTAGAATCATATCAATATCATTTTCTATTTCTAAATTGCAAAATAAGAGATAAACTGGCTTGTTTTTCAACTTTATCCTCTTATTTTTCAATTGTACCATTCTGATAATCAGGTTATTATCTTGTGTTTGCAAAATAAGACTGTTTACGCATGCTTATTTTGCAAATGCCAAATAATTTATCTTTTACTTAATTATTATACGAATGTCCTCTTGGCGTTTTCCATAACTCTTTTCTTCGATGTACTGAATCAATGCATCGATGGCCTGTTGTTTGGTCATCGGACGTGAGAAGATACGAAGCATGTCGTCATGAGTAATCTCAATCTTAGTGAAATTACGTTGCAGTTTGCCGATGGCCTCCATCAATGGACGGGCAAACTGGCGATTCAAAGAAATATGGTTATTCTCGAATTGCTCTATCAAACTCTTTTCATCATTGTTGAGTACATCACGATTTCGACGAGTCATCGGGTCTTCCAATGCATCATGGAATTGTCTTACATATTCTTCATAAATGCCTTTCAGTTCATCCTTCAAAGTACCCACTTCCGGCAATTGACTGCGCTGAATAGTTGGATTGAAACTATCCACAGAGGTAGGAGCATAGAGAATGCTTTGCTTGGTTACCTGTGGATTGGCCAATTTAAGGCGATTCAGTTTCTGTTTCCACTGCTCATATTGTGCAGGGTTGATAAATGATGCGCCCGAGACAATTTCACAAACGCTATATTCTTCCGTGGCTTTGAGAGCTTGTGCCTTTTGATAGTCCATTTCACAAACATGAGCTTTGAGATATTCACCCATGTACCAATCGGCATAGCGATTCTTTATGGCATCCAGTTCTCCCTTGTAAGCGTTTCTGGCTGCTTCGTCCTTATCGACTATTTCCTTTACTTTATCAATAGCTTCACAAATGTCACCACGAAGTGTCGGTTCGTTGATGTTGGAAAGTGCTGTACGTAAGTATGAAATATAGGATTCAAACTCTCTCAATTGCTTCAATGTACGTTCTGTGTTCTCCAACTTTATGCGTGTTTCCTGCATGGCAGTACGAACCAACTCGATAGGCCATTCAATGTTACGCATCTTGGCTTTGGAATTGTAACGTTGTATTTGATTGGCAATGCCTTTCAGCTTATCAAACTCATGGTTGAGCTGACGGGCATCCTCTTCTGATATGATTTCAATGTTTCCAGCGAAGCGATATCCACCATTTATCTTGTATTGTAATGCAACAACACGTTCTTCCATTTGTTGGGCTTTACTTGACAAGTCGGCAAATACGCTGCTTTCACGATTATCCAATTCCGATGTGCGGTCAACACCAAAAAAGCCAATCATCAATTCACGTATCAGAGGAATATTGATGCCTTTAGGTGGACAAATGTTAGAGAAGGTATAGCAGTCCTGTGGTGCCAAATTGTTGAAGTTGGCAATGTTGCTTGCATTGATTCTGTTACCTCCATTGAGAACTATTTCGATCTCACCCAAAGCAGCCATTGTACCCATGACAAGCATTTCCAAATCGGCTTCAATATGGAAGTCTGATGATATATATTCGTGGGTATCTGCAAAGAAAAGTTCAAGAATCTCGTCACGATTAACCACCTGGCCCCCTTTTGCTTCCAATTTTTGCTTCAAGCTACGGGCATATTGTGAATGTTCGGTAGAAAGATGACCGTCTTCCCACAAGCCGAGTCCCATCAAGATAGCTTCACCATTGCGGTTCATGGTCGTAGGATTGGCTATCTTTGAACGAGCCGAACGTAACATGTTGTCACGATTCTCCTTTGTAAGTGGTTGCAGCAATGCGGTGAACTTTGGATAGCAAGAGTTCTCAGCCTCGAACTGTTGCTCCATGATGAAAGAAGTTACATTGCTTACGATGTCAATCTTGGAATCGCCTTGTGCCCCCTGCATTACCTGCAAAGGATGTTGCTTACCCACATATTCCACCTGGGTATTGCTGAGGAATTGGACATTGAACAGGTTGCGTGCTTCCTTGAAGTATTTGTCACGCAACAATTTGTATTTGGGCTTTTCATCACTGCTGGCACTTCCTTCTTGTGAAAGGGCAGAACCATAGAGTGTAACCTTTTGTTTGAACTCTTCGCTCAAACCATCCATGATGAAATATACACTATCTATCTCGGCACCATGTGCTTTTGCCGTATGGTTGAATATCGGCATGAAATAGATGTAGAAATGCTGTTGTGGTTGGGTAGTAGAACGGCTGTTCGGATTGCCCATAAAGATATAACCGGCACGGTTGCACTTGTGTGATTGCCATTCGATGGCATGTGGCCAGATGTTGAAACCGGTACGGTAAGTATCACCTTCTACAGGAAGTACCTCAGCTAAGAACTTGAAGAAGTATTCATCTTTTTGTTCAGGACTCATCTGCAGGGTGTAGTCCTTTACTTTTTGCTCGTAGTTGACACCACCTTCGATGCGCAAATGATATTCGTTCTCACCTTTCTCAAAGTATTGTCCGATGGTAGCTGAAACGATGGAGTCAAGCACACGGGTAAAAGCAAGGTCAACCAATTCGTCGTAATTCTCACAAGTGATATCGATGTGACAAAGATCGTTTGCCAAAGAATCTGCTGTTACACCATTAGCATGACTGAGGTCTGCTTGCAGTATTTTGATGGATGCAGCTGCTACAATACGATGAGCCAATTTCTTCTTGGGAGCCAATCCACGGGTAAAGTTATCCTCAATCTTTTGGTCGATGAGTGCAGCAATATCGCTGACCTTACTTACATCCGGGTCGGCTTTCAAATCTACATTGCTCAACATGTCTTTCCAATAAGAGTCGTAGCAGATAAGTCCGGGTTCTGCATCAGGCACTTCGTTCTCCATGATGCTGGCAAACTTACGGGAAAGCGTCTTCAATACTTCGCGCTGGCTCTTACCGATACGGATAAGAGAGAAATTTTCAAAATAACTTGGATGAACAGGGAAAAGGTTTACGTATGTATCCAAGTTGTTGTTCATGTGAGGGAACATCACGGTGAATTGCGACAGATGTTGGCGTATCTGTGCTTTCTGGTGTTCATTCTTCTGCAACAAACGTTGTTGTACGATGAACTGTACATCTTCCTTTTGGATGGTCAAGTCGATATATCGTTCATTGACATGACTCAACATCTCCTTTGCAAATTGGAACTCGGGAGAGCGGTATATCAATTCCTGTACACCAAACACCATACGGAAATGGGTGCGGTCACTCATTTGGCCCAATGCCTGGAGTACCGCCAAGTCACGATTCAACTTCGATGGTTCACTACGGCCTTTCAGATAAGAAAGCATTTCATCAATAACCAACATAAAGCCCTTATCTGGATATACCTCTTCGAAAGCAGCCATCATCAACTGAAGCTTTTCAGAATAGGTAGCAGGTGTCGTATCATCCGTAATTGAATAATCTACTCCCCATGCTGCCAATGCCTTATCTATTTGGTAGCATACGATATCCCATAACTCTTGATTATTACCCAATTCAAAACGATAGACCATGTATTTACCGGCTATCGTCTTCAACCAATCCTTCGCTTTCTGACTTTGTAACAATGGCAGATAGTCTGCATTCTCAGCAATGATAGAGAATAACGACATTAAGTGAGACTTACCCGTACCATAGTTACCCACAATCTGGATACCTTTGGTCTCGGTAGTAGCATTCAAGTCAAGCTTGGCACAAACTTGTGGTATGATATGGGTTTCATATAAATTGGAACATACAAAGTTCTTGACGAGCTTCGCACGGTAATCATCGTTGTTAAGTTGTCCGAACTTGATAATTTCGTCGATGGGGTCGAATTGGATAAGGTCTTTATATTTCATCGTAATGAATTTTATAGGATATGTCAGATAAATTTATTCTGTAAGAAGAGTCTGTATCACCCGCCAAATAGAAGATGCCCTTTTGGATTGTTCCTTCAGCACTATCTACAATGAGCACGTATGCTTTTGACCATGTACTGAATTTTGCATGTAAATCGAGTCTTAAAGCAGGTTCAAATAGGATACCGATATCGCGGATGGCGATGTAATCTCCAATCTCGGAACTATGGCATACATTTGCCTTGATAATCTTTTCTAACTCTTCTTCAGCAACGAAAGAAAGATGTCGATTGGATAATGAAGACTCAATAGCACGAGCCAATAAAGCACCTATATCCACAAAGTTCATCCCTTCGGCATGATGCGAAGTGAACAGTAGCTTGTGGCGAGCACCAGTTGGTATGTATTGCTTCAATATCTTCATTGTTCTAATCAATGTTTAATATGATGTTTTTGTAGAGTTAAGAAGCTCTTTTACATCTATATCGAGTACTCGAGCTATTTCTCGGAGTGTTGCCACATCAGGCTGGGATGTATTAGTACACCATTTAGAAATGGTTGCAGGGTTTTTGCCTAAAACTTCCGCAAGCCATTTACTAGTTTTCTTCTTTTCTACAAGAACTACTTTTATTCTATTGATGTCGTTCATGACGTAACTTTTATTGCTTTAAACGCAAAGATAATTAAAAGCCTATTAAAAATCAGCAATTCCTATGATAATTCTTTCTTGAAAATGGATTTTGCCCTTATTTGTATAAAATCAAATCACCGCTACCACCATATCTCTTGATTATAGCGGTCTTTGAGAAACTAACGGGCGCGCCCCTTATTCTGCTTCACACTGTATTTAGCCATAATGTATTTGACAGCATGTGAGAAGCATCTTCTTTGGAATGCAAAATCAGGTTCGTCAGGTCTGCGACCATCCCAACGTAAGTCTGATTCATTTCCTCCGCCTCCCCCCCCCTGATGGAACTACATAATCTCCACCTATAAGAGCTGTTGCTACTGAACATAACTCATCACGTAAGGATGGTATCGAGAGGTAGTCAAAAGTCTTCAATGCCAAATTAGACCAGTAATTCATACATTCGGTAAGAGTCTTGTTTTCTGCTTTCAACGTATGGACTTCTTTCATATCCACCAAAATATTCTGGCGAACAGCTTCAACTTGATTAGCAGCTTCATTTCTATAAAGTTCCTCCAATTTACGCCCCATAGCGGTAAATTGCTTCTCGATAATTGTATTTTGGCGTTCCCGCCACTTATCGGTTCCAAAAATTGGCGGTTTCTCGGTAATCTGTGGAGCATTAAACTCAATCTTGTAATTCTTGAACGGTCTATTCACAGAATAATGTTTTGGCTATCTTTCAGTAACGAGTCTAACTCCTGCTGCTTTATCATCAACTTGGTTTCCTTATCATCAAGTCTTTCTTGGCAATCATGTATCAAATCCTCAATGCACGCTTTCTTGCTTTGATATTCAGCCAAGACAACTCGCCCTGCAGCCAAATCTTTCTCCAAGATTTTTAATTCATTAGAAAACATTATCATTTCAGCCTCAATATTATCCTTCATGGTTTGCAACCCTCTGATGGCTTTTCCCATCTTCTTCTGCTCCCTTTGTCAGTTTAAGGATATAATCTCGCTTATTCAGATGCTGAATATTGCGACCTTCTACGCTGTCGCCCCTCTCCAAACCGTATTTGCTACCAACTTCTTCATAGAGTGAGGTATGCATTTCCTTGAGTATTGAACCATACTCATATTTATTCTTTCCGAATTTTGCAGACCACATCACACATTCACGACCACTTTTAGAACGAACCCCAACAGGAACAATAAGTGCATGAATATGTGGTGACGTTTCATCAAGGTGAACCTGAAAGCCTATGATGTTGTCTTTCCCATATCTACGACAACACCAATCATGCACACCAATGTGAAATCAACAAAATCTTTTCCTTGGTCTGGACGAGTCAATGGCTTATCTGCAAGAAATCCAGTAATAACATCAACAGTAATTTGATTGGGATGCTTTTCATTATACTCAGCAAGCATAGAGTCCATCCGCTCAACACGTGCTAACAACAATTGATTGAGACGTTTGTACTCGGGATCATAACTCACACGAATCTCTCCACGCCCCTGATTGCCGTTCTGATTTCGGTCGGCTTCCTTAACAAAGACATTTGTTGTCTTGCCTATAATCTGTCTATTCCAAGTATATTCCAACTCAATGGGGTAGGCTTTATTTTTTCAGACTCCTTCGGAGTGCGGAGACGATATTTGCCCAACGGATATAATCTCTTCGGTCTTCCCATACGCTTCCTTTTGTTTTAATATTCCTGAGGATGTACAAAGGCAGTGTATTTTAGACAAACAAATTCCATTTTTAAGCAGAAAAATCGCAATTTAGACAAACAAACCACACCATTTAGCCCCATAAAACACCAGCGGGACAAACAAACTACTTCTGCTTATCCCGCTGATATTTAATAGCTTAACTCAACTTTTGCCTATTAATATTCATCCTCGTTGAAGGAATATTCAGAGTTTGTAAGTCGTTGAGTATCAATATCTATTTTGTGTCACAAAAGTTTATATACAAGTTTATTTGGTTGTATATTATCTCTTTTACTTGTTAGATTGCGACTTACTAAAGATATTTCCCCCAATCCGAATTGGCATATGCCTCTTTACACCCTGTAGGCACTACCAATATTTCGAATTTCTTAATTGATGAACAAGTTGAATCAGATGATATATATAATTTAGGCGGAGTAGTAGCACAACATATTATCGTATCTATATTAGAACATCCTTGAAATGCTTTCATTCCTATTTTTTGGACATTTTTTCCTATCGTTATGCGTGAAAGCGATTTGCTTAATGAGTATTTACAACCAGTTATTACTCAATATTTTGCGAGTAATAAGTCAGAAATATGGTCATAACCTTTAAGGGTGCATTCTAAAAGGTGAAGATTTAACATTTTTATTGTTTCTTAACGCTATAAGTGTATCAATAAAGGGTGTTTCTTCTCTTTTCTGTGCTATATGCAGTTTGATATTTCCACCATTCCACGTTTGTTGTAGCTCATTTGTTGAGCCGTTTATAAAGTTATGGAGTTTCCATTTCTCGTATAATCTCCCGCATATTTAATTTATTAGTTTTTATTGTTGTAAATAACAGGAATACTGACAACTTAACTCATAAAGTATTTCATTATAAACGCTATAATGCTCCATCGCTTTGTAACTACAACAAGCGATTTTTTCTTAGTTATCGCCTTCTTTATCTGTTCTACAACCTTAGACACAGGCATTACCCAGAATAATCCCTCACCTTTTGCCATCGCAGTATTAACTAAGCCTGGTCTTATTTCGGTTACGGAGATACCATCCTTCTTGGATTTTTTGCGAAGTGCTTGCGAATAATTTATTTGATACGCCTTTGTT